>WANQ01000033.1 GCA_015521735.1 Pyrodictiaceae archaeon
CATTATAAATCCTCATCAACAATTCCCTTACCTTATCAATCAACTCGTTTTTATCAACAATAAATCCCGTGTATTCAGCATTTATCTTATCGCAACAAGAGCTCTTGAACTCCAACCTTCTATCCTTATCAAGTAGGGCTAGAGATAACGCTCTTATACGTGAGTCACATGGATTAACACGTATCCTCCTAGCGTATCCGTACTTCCTTAGAAACCTAGCTACTGCTTTTTCTATGTTTTCCTCAGTTAACGGTTCAAAACTATACTCATAAACTCCTTCAGCTTTATTGCTCATTAGCAACCTAACCATGTATACCCCCATAGACAAAGCTAACACATATGCTTTTAAAGTTTATATCATAGCTTTAGCGGTAATCACTACTAGGTAGTTTAAGGTAGCTAAATCATGGCAAGAACAACACCATTCTGTATAAAGTGTGGACGCACTAATACGCCGTTAATAGAGGGTATGTGTCCTAGCTGCTGGCTTGAGGAGAATAAGCTAGTAGATGTACCAAGGGTTTTGGAAGCCGATTACTGTCGCTTCTGTGGCTCCGTGAGAATTCATGGTAAATGGCTTAATACTTATGATATGGGTGAGGCTGTCCTTAAAGTAGTAGACGCTTATACAAAGGATGTTAAGCCTTCTAAACAGATAATAGAGTCTATTAAAGTGGAGTCCATAGAATTCGTTACACAGCCTTCTTGGAGAACTATTGTAAAGCTAATAGTTTCTGCAAAAATACGGGAACTAACGTTAACCAGTAGCTATGATGTTGAGGTTAGACTAAGACCCTCAATATGTCCAAGATGCATTATGCGTAGAAGTGGTGACTATGAAGCGTTAATACAAATACGTGCTAGCAGAAAACAATTAAGTAAGCTTAGAAGAATAGTAAAAGTAGTTGAAAAACACTTAACCGATGATATAGCACATGACATTGTTAACGTAGTAGACAATGGGAATAGAATTGACGTATTATTCTTCTCCAAGGGATCTGCACATAAATTCGTATCGTTAATGAAGAAGTATGGTAATTTCATAGAACATAAGAGCTACGAGGATGTAGGCATAGGAAGGGGAGGATCTAGAAGGAGAAGAATGATTATTTCACTACATTTAAAGGAGTGAGCACCCGCTATAGCTTTACTTATTAGGGCAAAGCGTTTAAACCCCCTTATAGCGTTTGCTAGCATTAGGTAGAGTGAAAAATACTTAGTCAACGTAGTGTAAGGGTTGATATACTGTGGACGACGATAAGGATTCATTAAATGATAGAATTGTGGGTAGACATGTATATGGCAATCTATATGATCCAGACCCTAATGTAATTAGAGATGAAGCTAAGCTTAGAAGAATAGTAGAGGAGGCAGCAAAGATAGCAAATATGACATTAGTAGAACTTAGATCATGGAAGTTCGGTGGCTTGAAGGGTGGAGTATCTGTTATAGCATTAGTTGTTGAAAGCCACATAGCCTTACATACATGGGTTGAATACAACTATGCTACAGTTGACGTATACACTTGTGGTAGTAGGAGTGATCCATGGAGAGCATTTAACTATATAGTTAAGGAGCTAAAACCTAGAGAATACGTTGTAAACTATAGTGATAGAAGTAGCCTGCCTAGGCGAAGCTCAGCACGTGGCGAGTCAACATAGCAGGGCTTCAGTTGAAACACGGGTCATCATTGCATGGTTTTTATGCTTGACCTATTCTACGCATAAAGTCAAAAACAGTTAACCCTATAACCTTATTACCCTTAATCCTTACAACAATATTATCTTCTGTAAGGAAGCTTTCATCTGCTTCTTCTACCTCTAAGCCGAAATTAATGTACAGAATATCATTTTGCTGATCATATTCAAACCATATCTTGTTAATATCAGCTATAACGTACTCCTTAACCTCTTTACCTTCACGTTCAACATCCCTGGACCCCAACATGATCCACACCTATAACGCAATGTTGATAAAGTTATCGTGCTCGTAGAAAACATTGGTGGAAATAAGGTAAATAAAACTATGTTTTAATGAAACTCTTGCTTTGCACTACTCTTGTTGTAATCGCATTAACTTACACTATCTATACTGTTGATACTAGATTCTAGTAATATGTTGTTTAGTGTTCTAGTATGTTTCCTAACGTACTTTATATTGAAGCTATAGTAAGCTGTTAGTGTATTAAAGTCTATTCTATCTATGCTTACCTGTATCTCCCTATTAGGCTTCTCCCTCAATACTCTTAAGTATCTATTATATGTCCTTAGGAATATTAGTGGTATTCTTGCATTCTCGGTAAGGAATCTCTTGTTTGGTTTATAGATTTCTATTCTACTTATTGCTATATGAGCTTTATGAGATACTACTTCTATTAAGCTACTCATATTGTCTTTTATGTAGTACAAGTTCTCTAGATCACGTAATCTTAGGTTCCCTGGTATGCTTGTTTTAGCCATACCTCCAAATATGTACTCATTGCTTCTACCTATAATTACTATGTATTGCTTATTCTTCTCATATATTTGTCGTGAAACTTTTTCTGTGAATATCCATTTACCACCATTAATGTTCCAGTGGCCCTCGAAATCCCATGAAGCTTTCCTATTATTAAATGACCCTAATACGCTTATCCAATAGTTTCCTGCTCTTAACACGTTCTTACCTTCTATAAAGCCCTTGTAGTCGTAGAAGCCTATTCCACCTCTACTATAGCATCTTGAACACTTTCTATCAATGTACTCCATGTATGCTACGATAACAACATTACCATTCCTTATTAGATCGTTAAGTTCAGCTAGAGTACCTCCATGTACAATGCGGAATGCTGATGTATTCAATACTAAGTGACTTGATGATACTAGATTTAGCTTTCCATCACTAATGTAGACTCTTCTTGAAGGTATACCTACACTCCATGAATACACTGTGGGTATTAGTATATCCTTAAGAGTTTCATTACTGTGTTCTCTAAAGTCTATGAATGCATATAAGGATAGTTTATATAATAATACATCTGCTAATCCTTCAAAGCCTGTATTTGATTGAGGTTCAAGAGTCCATTCACTTAATGTCGTGTTAGGTATTATAGGTGATATAGGGGGAGGAGGAGTTTTATCGTAATAGTTGAATGTTAGACTACTTGCACTTAAAGGTATTATTGATAATAATATTATGGTTAAGACTACTATGTTTTTTCTCAATACATTTTTCACCGAGAAATAACTGAGGATTCAGGCTATATGGGATGAGACGTACTAGGCTTAGAGAATCTAGGACTGCAAAGTATTTATAGGGAGTTATATGGAAGTATTTAAACCTAGCTAACTAATGATTGGCTTTGTGGCTAGCTTTTTGTTTCATGGTTTTGCTTTGTCTTTCTTAAAACAGTTATCCTAGTTATCAATGCTATTAGTAATAGTATGTTCGAAGCTAGTAGCATGTATATGGGGTTATCTACTAGCTCCTTTACTATATTCATATTCTAAGCCCATACCTATTCTGCAATAGTTTTTGCATGTACTCAAGTACTTCTAGAGCTGAAAGCATACCCGATATCTCTCCATCATCTAATACTATTAGTGGTTCATTATACTTTCTTAGGTTTTCATATTCATTTAGCTTAGTTTCAGCATCCACTACCACGGGCTCTTTAATGAACTCGTCTGCATACATTTTATCTATTGGAGGCTTTGTCTCAAATTGTGCTAGGAGATACAATATATCACTTAAACATACTACACCAGCTACATCAAAACCATCAAATACTATGAGGCATGGTTGTCTTCTCCTAGCTATAATTCTTAGTATGTCTGTTAACATGAAGCTATTACTTATTATACCTATTCTCCTTGAATAGACTTCACGTACGCTTACTTTATCTTTAACATGCATATCAACTAGGTATCGTGCAAGACTACTAGCTGTAAGCGTACCCCTGAATTCCTCATTATCAACAATGCCTATAGATGTATATTTCCTTGACGTAAGCATTGATAATAATAACCCGATATCATCTAGCTTAGAATATTCCATCATTAAGGGAGATGAAATAAATGATGAGATATCCCTACATAGAATTGACGGTAACCTATCCTTCACTAAACTCAGTATACCAGCTAGTCTATAGAAATCTATTAGGCCTACAACTCTATTCTCTTCAAGTAATGGTACATGTAGTAAACTGTAATCATATACCCTACTTATACAGTCAACTATCCTCTCGTTTACTCTACACGAGACATCCTCTAAACCCAACATCCTTATAGTACTCTCAGCCATATCCTCCATTAACCCTCATACTTAGACTCAATTAACTATGAAGACAACTTAAACCTATAAGTTTTAAGGGGTAAATAAGCGTACAGCCAACTTAGAGGGAAGACATTGCAAACCTCAGAAATAACTGATCCATACAAGTGGATTATTAGCCAAACAGTAGAAAGAGTTAAGGAGACCCTAAGCGAACTAGGCTATGAAGTAGACTTAAACACACTCTTAGAACTAGTTGAAGAACCTAGTGTTGAAGCATATGGTGACTTCAGCCTACCATTGTTTAAGATTGCTAAGAAATACAAAGTCAATCCTATTAAACTAGCCTCAAACATTGTAGAGAATCTTAGTAGTAAAATGCCAGCATACCTAATAGATGTTAAAAATGTTTCAGGCTACGTCAACTTCTACATAAACTATCCTGAAGCAACTAAGTTATTGTTTAATGTCGTTAGGAATCTAGGTGAAAAGTATGGCTATGTACCAGTAGATAAGCCTAAACGTATAGTAATAGAGCACACAAGCGCTAATCCTGTTCACCCACTACACATAGGTCATGGTAGGAACAGTGTTATAGGAGATACTCTTGCAAGACTGCTGAGAAAACGAGGCCATATAGTTCAAACAAGATTTTATGTAAATGATTTAGGTAGGCAAGTAGCTGTACTACTTTATGGATACATTAATGCAGGTAGACCTAAACCGCCAGAGAACATTAAACCCGATAAATGGCTTGGACAACTATATGCAGTAACTAATACGCTAATAGAAATATACGAGTTAAAGAGAGAAGCCGAGAAAACTAAGGAGGCTGATGAGGAGAGATACCGTGAACTAGTAGCAAGGCTGGATACACTTCTTGCAGTAGCAAGTGAACTTCGAAGTGTTAATCCAGAACTATTTGATATCCTAGCAGAGAACTTAAAGAGCAAAGACAATGAAGCTGAAATACAAGAGTTGATGAAGAAGCTAGAGTACCGTGAAGACCCTAAACTTGAGGAAGATCTTAGAAGAGTAGTTGAGCTATGCTTAAAGGGTATAAGGGAGACATTAAGAGTACTTGACATAGACTTTGATAAATGGGACTATGAAAGTGATTTAACATGGTCTAGTCACGTAAAGAAGATATTAGAGATAGCATTCAATTCTCCATACTTCACGTACTACAAAAACGCTCCTGCAATAGACCTAACCAAGCTAGCAAACAAGGACCTATACCGTAAACTCGGTATAAGGTTGTCAATGGAGATACCACCACTAATACTTCAGAGAAGTGATGGAACAACACTATACACAACTAGAGACCTAGCTTACACGCTTGTAAAGTTCAATGACTTTAAAGCAGACATGGTAATAAACGTGATAGGAGCTGAACAAAAGCTACCACAAGCACAGTTAAAACTAGCTCTATATGCTCTAGGATTCAAGCGTGAAGCAGTAAACCTAGTACACTACTCATACGAAATGGTTAACATACCAGGGATGAAGATGAGTAGCAGGCTTGGCAGAATGATAACACTTGACGAGATAATAGAGTTAATGCTAGAGAAGGCTAGAAGAGAAGTAGAGAAAAGAACAACACTAACAACACCAGAGGAAAGAGAGGAAGTAGTAAAAGCAATTGCGATAGGAGCAATAAGATACACGCTCATCTCAACATCAGCTACAAAACCAGTAGTATTCGACATGGACCAAGCCCTAAGCTTCGAAACAAACGCAGCACCCTACATACAATACACACATGCAAGAGCAAACAACATACTACGAAAACACCGTGAAAAATACGGCGAAATAAACTGGGAAACCATAGACTACAAGGCAGTAGAAGAAAACAGGAAACGAAAACAACTAGTAAAACTAGCACTAAAATACCCATCAACCATAGCCAAAGCGGCAGATGACCTAAAACCAGAAATCCTAGTAGAATACGTAAACAAGCTAGCCGACACATTCAACTCATGGTACCAAGAAGACCCAGTAATCCACGAACTAAACCCAGGCAAAAGAAACCTAAAAGCAGCAATAACCTACACAATCAAAATAATACTAGCAAACACCCTAGAAACCCTAGGAATAAAAGCCCCACCAAGAATGTAACAAAAGAACACAGGGCCCGTAGCTCAGCCAGGAAAGAGCGCCGGCCTCCGGAGCCGGAGGTCCCGGGTTCAAATCCCGGCGGGCCCGCCACTTATAAACCCCCTATATAAGCCTTCTTCAACTGTCCCCGATAAGTTCTTATACCTGTGGGACTGTCCCATTTGATGAGGAGCCTTGGGACACTGCATTCTAGACCCAGGCCAAGCAAGGGAAGTCCTGCTGTTTCTACATGAGAAGCGTGGATACAGCGTTCGTAGGCTAGCTCAAATGCTTGGAGTTGGGAAGAGCACGATTCACCGCATATTAAAAGGAGAGCAGGAGCCGCCTGCTATTGTTCGGGCAAGGTTATGTGAAATCCTCAGCGAAGACGAACTGATGGAGATACTGAGGGGAGAACAAATACTTCGCAGATACGGTTTACTAGATGAGGAAGGTAGATTAAACAAGGCGCTAGCACTCTCGTTAATCGATGCAATAATGCAGGACGATGTAGCTAGAGAAGAGGTGCTAAACTACCTTCTGAAATACTACAAGCAACAACTAATAGAGCGATTGAGTGAGACACTACCAAAACTAACGTTGAAGTGGAGCGAAGACTTTGAGAAGTGGTTGACAGAGAAGAAGTCAAAGCCTATATCAGAGAGGACGCTACGAGATTACAGGAATTTATGGTTTCGCTGTCTTGAAGGCAGGGTCTTGGGTTGGCACTTACTGAAACAGTTAAGCGGAAAGGAAATGCTCTGCAGTGATAATGAGTACCATCCTACTGGATGGGCTCGCCAAATCTTTAGACACTACATTAGGTACTTGTACAGCATAGGTAAATTGGATTGGGATACCCATACCCGCCTATTATTGGTCGTTCCGGGTAGGCGTTATGGCAGGAAGGTGAGTCAGAAAGTGGTGAGAGAAGAAGATGTTGTTAACTCGCTGAGAATCCTAGACGAGAAGGGCAGGGGAGACATACTGACACTATATTTGGTCATGCTCGGAAGCGGGGCACGCTTCCTACACGTATTAGAAATGATAAACACGTGGAACCCAAACGAGGAGTTGTACATCGAGTACCTCAACCGCAACATCAAACGCCTTGAATGTTATGCCGAGCATTGCAGGTACTATTTAGGAAAGGAGAACCAGATTAAACCAGTCGGCTTCATCTTCTTCCCCCGGTACATCTTGACGCTGGTGAAAACCTTTGCTGGCAAGCTCCCAAACAGAAGACGTATTGAGAAAATTGTAAAGAAATGGAACTGCTTAGCACCGAAGTATGTTAGGATATTTGCGCTCCGTGAGATGAAGAAGGTTATCGGCGACAATGATGTCTACCGCTTTATCGTTGGCAAGTTCGGAGAATTAACTGTCTCAGCAAGGCACTACATGGACTTATTGTCTGAGGCAGACAGAATATATCCTAAATACGTTGAGCGATGGCTGGAGATAATGAACAAAGCATTACCTTTACCTGTGGATAAATGATTAACTATTTGAAGAATAATAATTCTTATCGGGGGTCGGGATGAGGAGGGGCTGGGTTGTCGTTTCGGTCGCCGTAATCGTTGTGGCTCTTGTAGCTCTAGCCCTGCTCATACACGTATTCCCATTCAACGCTGGCCCGGGTGGTGGCGGGTCTAGGCCTTCGGCTACGCCTCCACCCGGTGCCGGTACCTCAACTACTGCCGGCCCCGGCTACTCTAGGCTCACGAGCCTCAACGGCACCATAGTATCCCTCGGCGGCGACGAGGTAACCCGTGAGCTCTGGATGAGGATGAGGGACTACAATGCTTCGGATTCTGCTGTGGCCGTGTATGTTGAGTGGCTACGGGAGGCGCTGGCGCCGGAGCCGCATAAGGCGTTGAGCGTGCCCTGGTACCCCCGCTACCGCTACTGGTGGTTCAACGACAGGTATGGGTGGAGCATGCCTAGGCCGGGTGAGAACGGCCTTGTAAGGATGGGCGTGGTCAAGCTACCGTTTGGTGCAGGACTGATAGTAACAGCGTATCAGGACAGTGACGGCCTAGTCGTAGTGGTGCACGGAACCATAATCAACGAGACCGAGTGGAAAGAGCTACTTAGTAGAGTAGGCGCCTTCATAGGAGGTGTAGGGGGTAAGGCTGGCAACGCCTCCATCGAGTGGGTTCTATGGAGAGCCACGCTTAGCGGTGAGGGAAGCTATCTCAGCGTTGGAGACACTAAGCTACCCGTGAAGCAGGTCATAGTCCTCCTAGAGATGCCAGCGTACACTATCAACGGGAAGTACTGGCAGGAGGCTGAGTGGGCTTACTGGGACGTGGTCGGCCACCCAACATTAGCACTAGCCATACACCTAGCCTACCCACCGAACACCAAGCCCTCGTACAGTAAGCTAGTAAAGCACATCACATGGAGCGTGGTACTAACCGGAGTAAAGCATCCCGGCGACAACGCACCATACATGTACTACCATACCCCGTTCCTCCTCAGAAAGTCAGGTAGAGGAGTCTGTGGTGAACAGAGCACGGGAACCAGTCTATTCGCAAGCAACGCCCTAGGAGCATACACAGCATACGCAGGTGTCTCCGGGCTCCGACTACCCCACGCCATCTCACTCATAATGTACGCTGGCTGGAACACCATCGATACCAACAGGGATGGCAAACCTGATGCAATAGTACTGAGGGATACTTCCAGGCTATCAGCAAGCTTCATCAACAAGCACTTAGAAGGAATTGATTATGAGCCTCCACTCCTTTATGTTGACCCAGAGGTCTACACTACTGAGTGGGTCAACGGTCGCCCACTATTCCTGAACGAGACTGTACGCTACGGGTACTTCTACAGCGGTGTAGTCTACGCTGTGCTGGGTCTCCCCGACTGGCTCAAGGCCCCCTGGCTCAACTACACTATGGAGAAGTCTAGGTTCAGGGAGCTGGAGGAGAAGGCTTGGACTGTTATGGAGAAGCTTCCACCGCTACGTAAAGAAGACTACGAGTTATACACGGAGACTAGGGCATACCTGATTGACTATGCCATATCGCTCAACCGCCTCGACAGCTTTAGGAGCCTGGTTGCAAGGATTATGGGTGACCCAGTCTACACGGTACCCCCAAGCGTAGCACTAGCTCTTAGTAAGGTTATTGGAAACTTACCAGTAGTGTACGAGGCGGGTACGCCGAGCCTTAGATACTCAGTCCTTGTCCGGGGTACTGTAGAGGTCTATGGGAGTGGCACCTACTTCAAGGGCTCAGCCATCGTGGACGGAAACAACATAACTGTCACCATACACTACAAGCCTACCGGAATAGTTGAATACAACATCACGGTGTACGTTAACGGCGAAAAGGCTTACTGGAAGAGGGCGAACGACTTCTTGTTCAATTCATGCCCCATATTCTCCGGCTGTACGAGGGAGTTCAAGGTAGCGTTTGTCCACAACGGGAAAGCCTACTACCTAACACTAGTAGTCAAGCTGGAGACCGGTGAAGGCTCTACGGGAGGAGAGCAGGAACGGGCGGTGGTCGAGGCGGGAGTGAGGCTAACCCCTGTCTACGCCGTTGGGGAAACTCCTTGGGGTCTAATGCCCCTATTCGATAGGTTCACGGGCACCACTATGGTTAACCAGGCCAATGTAACAGTAGTTGCCTATCCCAACGGTGTGGATGAGTACAGCATCAACGTATACGTTAACGGGTCAAAGGCGTATACCGAGAGGACAACCCTGCCAGCGACAATAACCTTCACTTACAGCGGGGTAGAGTATAGGCTGAGGCTCGAAACACCGGAGCCACCGGTAATCAACGAGACAGTGGAACCGGGGCTAGTGCCAGTGGATACTATGCCTGTGCCCCTGCCAAACGGCACAGTAATCAACGCCACCGTCTACAAGGTGAACGAGACGATTAAAGTAGGTAATGCGACCATAGTTGTCTTCGGCTACGTTTCAAGGATGAATATAGACCTAGACATATACATATTCGGGATACCACCCGGGAACTACACCGTAAACATCACGGGGCTAGAAATGAACCAGACAATAATAGAGTACGCTGGAGCGCTACACACATACTTACATTACCAGGCACCAGAGAACCAGCTAATACCCGAAGGAACACTAATCAAGATAACGATACAGCCATTAAACCTAATAATAGCAATACCAGTTAAGGGATGAATAACTATAGCTCAGGAGTTCTATGAAGATATTACTAGGGACAGAAAGGCTAGTGGTGTCCATTTAATCCTTAAATCAACGATTATTTGAGTGCTCTTCCAGCTATAATATATTGCAAAAAGCATTAATATTAGTGTGAAAATATCGATGCCAAACATATAGGCTACTAATGAATATCCAAATATGAATCCGAGAATGTAAGTAGTACTCCAGTATTTCATCTTAGTTATAAAGTCAAGTACGGAAGCTAATCCAAGCAAGACAATCAATATTGAAATAAAGTGTTCATTAAGGAGACCTGTAATGGAGAATATCTTTAGTACAAACCCGGTAAGAATACCTGATAAAAAGGAGCCTATGGCTCTATTTAAACCATGTTCAAAGCCTGGCATAGATAATCATCTCCTCCGGCTTTCTAAGTGATTAAATACTTTCTCAGAATCCTTCTTCAGTAATTCATCCAATTCCTTCACTAATTTGTAGCCATCCTCTACTAATACGTCAAAGTTATATGGAAGCCTTACATCAATGACTTCAAGAACCTCCTTTATTGCTTCTTCAACAAACCCAACTATGTCCCTAGACCTAGGATGTAAGAAGAGCGCAAATCTAGGAACAATGTTAGATGACCAATCACTTAACCATATACCTTTAATCATGTCCTCTAAGGTATAGCCATGCCTCCTAGCATAATCTAACTCTTTCCTAAGCTCTGATAAAACCTCTTCTTCGGTCCTATTGGTGAACTCGTTAATCTCTATAACTTTTTCTAGCTCATCCTCATATTCTATGTATCTTGGTTTTCCTTTCTTTTCCTTGAATGATAAGTAGGATGCTACTATACCGTCGAGAATCATTCCTGCTCTAGCCAGCTTATACAGTTGCATAAGTCTATTCTTTCTCTCCTTGCCCAGCATAGGCTCTAAATAGTTCATAACTCTCTCAACAACTTCCTCGTCATAAACTCTCATGTGCGCTAATAACATAGCATCACTATAACTCTCCTCAATGAAATGTCTTAGTAGCTCGTAGAGCTCCCTTTCATCTTCATTTTCATCAATTAGGTATCTAGGCAGGTAGACGGCAAGCACAATCTTCTCTAGCTCTCTGATTTTACGCCAAACCTCCTTATCTTCGCCGCTCACAATCAACGCTTCATCAACTAATCCCGAGATATTAACAGTCTTGTTTAATAGCTTCTCACCCACATCGACGTACTCCTTTATTATATCAATTAGTATCGGCTGTCCATTTATTTCCCTCGGAATGTGTTTTAAGACCATCTTGTATAGTTCAACTATATCCTCAGCAGGTAGTCCATTTCCATTGATGCCGGAGTACTCTCCGATTATATGAGGCAAGCTGTTTAGTATGAACCCCCTACTGCTGTGTAGGGTATTGGGGCTTTCTTAATATCCTTTGACATCTTAGCGGTTATACCCGGCTCAACAATTGCGTTGAATATATTGGCAAGTCTTATCAATAAAACCTCTAATACCGCTTTGTAGACAGGATTTTCCTCCATATTGTGTGGCAGACCGAATATGATGCCTTCAACGAGAGTCCATAGGTGTCCGCCAACCCTCCACTCGTATATCATCTTGTCTCCATACTTCTCACGTATCCCTCTAATGAGCTCGGCTACTTGGAATGGCTTAGGTGCTACCTTCAGTCTATACTTGCCTCTTTCCACTTGTTCTAAATATCCCCTCTCAATGAGCCGTCTTAGTATTCTCCTCGTGTTTCCTCTATGCTTAATGTAGAGACTATTCCGGCTTTAACAAACTCTTCATGTATATCGCTGAACCTTAAGACATCGCCCTTCCTCTGCTGAAGGTCAGCTAGCACGTTTATTATCCTGCTAATCCTCCACTCATTCTCTAAATAGCTCGGACGACCTTTACGCATAGCCTTCGCCCCTGAAACTATAGTGGCATAGAATCCTTAAATTGTCGCCTAAATTGATAACAGGTTATCCGCTTGAAAGGGAAACAACAGAACGAATTTCTTCAAATCATGATGTATGTGTCATTGACGAAATAGAAAATAGAAATAGAGGTTCATCATACTATTAACTGCAAACAACAGAACTTGAATTCAGTTTGTACCCTAGGATTATAAAGCTTCGGAGGAAGCTGAAGGCATAAGTATTATATGCGGTTGGCAGAAAACATTAGGTGGGTGAGAGTTTGCGTGGTTTAGAGAGGATTATTAGGAGTGTTTGCTTAGAGCTTGAGCACTTGGGTTACAGGCCAGTGATTATAGGTACTTATGCGTTGATTATTCAGGGCTGGCTCCCACCATCGTACATTGATGAGACTAAGGATGTTGACATATATGTGGATGAGCCTATGGTAATGTTTGATGATAGGGTTGAGGAGAGAATGTTGGCTCTTGGTCTTAGTGTGGGGAGGTCGGAGTCGGGCGGCTTCTACATAGAAGCGGGCAAGCCGATAGAAATCGTCTATCCTATACACGACTTCTTTGTCCCGAGAGCCCTGCTTAAACATGTGGTGATGATCGGAGGGTTGAGGGTGCTTGAGGGGCATGCCGCACTGGTTGCTAAGGCTCTCGGCTCACCTATCGAGCACTTAGCCCACGCCATTAAGGCTATGGGTGTTAGGGTTAATGTCCAGAGACTACGCAGTCTCCTAAGAAGCGTTGCTGGTGAAGTAGAGCCTTCAAAATACATGGTTGCGGGTAGGAGGGTTGAGGCCTTCACCAGGAAAATGTTTCCAGTGGAGGAGGGGGAGGTGGTGTCGAATGAGGGTTGACCTCGGCGTTCTTGTGCCTGCTCTTAGGGGTTGGACGCTGTGTATCGATGAGCCTAGCTGTGACTGCGTGGTATGTGTCCAGCTACCTGAGTGGGCAGGGAAGTTTAATGAGCATGAGAAGGTGTACCTGGCCTTGTTCTTGGCGGCTAAGCACCTACTGGACTATAGGGTGGCCGCCGCCATGCATGTCTACATGGTGAAAAGCAGGGTCACATTAAGGCCAGAGCTTTTGACAAGAACGCTTAGAGAGGCTAAAGTAGCCTCCAAGATTCCACGAGCCGTAGAAGAGGATAGTGCTTATGCCTGGGAGGCTATACTCTACAAGGGGATAGTATATGCCGAGCAGATACTGAGCTTAGACAAGCCAGTTATTGTCAAGGTGAAGCCCCCAAAGGATAAGCTTGAGAGGGAGAGGCTCAGAGTAATGTTGGAGGGTAAGAGGGTGACAGTCAAGGGCAGAACCTACAATGTCGGCGGGCTAGTCAAGAAGCTCGACGGTGAAAGGATAGCTCCCTGGACGTACCTAATACCTAGGAGGAACCTGCCAAAGCTACTCGCTAGTGTAGAGAAGAGAGCAAGAGTGACCATGATAACCATGTGATGACCTGGACGCAATACTCATGAGGCGTTTGGGACAAGATTAAGATGATACGTCTCGTACCCGGGCTAGCCATCCCAGAATACATGGGGTTCCTCCTAGAGCTTTGTGAGCTAGTTAAGCACACCGAGGAGGCTATTGAGGCTGGGCACCTACTGAGGATAGACTACCATCCACCATACCTACAGCTAGCTTGTAGGGATGTGGAGCGGGTCGTCGGGGAGGCCCGGAGGAGGGGTCTCAGAGTCTACAAAGGCAAACGGCACATCACGGTAACAGACGGCATATATAGAGCAAGGATATACCTGGATGAAGAAGAAGTGGAGCATCATGACGAAAGATGTTGTTGTACCGGGGGTAGGCGGTAACGCTTGTAGGGGTAGGGTTGTCGGTGTCGGCATTGTGCCTAAAGAGGGTGAATGGTTTAAGGAGACATACGTTGTTACAGGCCCCGGCAGGGTAGTAGTGGTTAGGGAGCATTACACTCTTCCAGCAGAGCCTCCACAGTTTGACGAGCCCCTCATGGAGAATAGCAGGGCTACTAGGGATGTTAGTGTGGATGGTCTCAAGTGCGTATCGGGCTGGAGGACTGGGAGAAGCCACTGGTTGCAGCGGCCCTGTACATGGTTGACTCCCGACCCGAGGACGAGGTATTTAGGGACATGGTGGAGCTTGTGGGCAGGGAGATGGCTGAGAGGATAGCCAGCCTTGCCTGGAGGATAGCATTCGGGGAGGGCTACACCCTCGAAGAGTGGGCTGACCTGCTAGAAAGCCTAAAGATACTAAGCCCTTGGGAGTGCATCTGGCGGTTCCAGGAACTAGTAGAGAAGAGACTGAGGAAGAAACACACCGCCGAGCCAGCAGAATTAGACGACAGAGAAGTACTAAGAGCCGCCTGCAAACACCTAGGTACTGGGTGACACTCAGTCTTTTCTTATTGTTTCGTGTACAACCCCCTTATCCCAATTGTTGGCACTTGATGTGGTTTGATGGTTTTCCCAGGCCTGAGGAGAAAACCTTAAAAAAACACACCATCAAACAACAACCAGAAACAAAAAGAAAAGACTGAAAGTCTCATCCCTCACCACAGAAGCTTATACCTTAATACTGTCTCATAAAGCTCCTGTTCAGTATAGATGCTTGGTATTAGCCTTATGTTTAATCTTTTAATTAATTCTCTTACTGCATTAATAACCTCTCCTGGATATCCATGTTTCTTTACCCACTTCTTTACTGAGTATATTCCTTTCACGCCATGTTTATGTTCTAGATAATGTATTGTTGATGTATAGATAATCTCGTTATGAACAACTACGTCGATAACGTAGTCTTCAGGATTTTCTTCTAGTAGAGTTAGGATCTGATCCGTCTTAGGCGTATTGTGGAGGATATGGTAAAGTATATTGGTGTCTAAGAAAATCAAGAAAGCCATGCCTCCTCTAAGTACCTTTCTAGTTCCTCCTCGTTAGATTCGCCTAAGACGCCGATAAGGTCTTTTAACCTCTCTCTAAGGCTTCTTTCAATCCTTACTTGAATCTCTTCACCTTCCTTAAGCTCTATAGGCTCTAAAGGCTTTAATACACCATTCTCATACCTGACCCTAATAGCCTTAAACATATAACTCCCACCTAACTATATGTATGGCTTTAAAGGATTAAGGCGTATTGCAGTATAATAATCCTACCGTTGCAGAATCACTAATCATTTCTCCTAAATTGTTGCAGACTCTATTTGATTTCATGCAACAAAGCGATATGGATTCCGATCTCTGGAACCAGAGGTTCCGGGTTCAAATCCCGACGAGCCCGCCATAAAACATCTAAATCATCATTAATCTGGATGCAAAATATATCGGCTACCAAGACCATAGAATAAGGTCGAGGCCTTCTTAGCTTTGTTGGTCGTAGTGACATTGCAGTCAAGTCTATGGACACCTTGAGGCGACATTGATTTTACGATCCATTACATATTCTTATAACATGTCTTCGAGTATGAATTGTCTTCTTGGTATTATTTGGCTTCCAAGGATCTCTGCTTGTGAAGTGTTTCGTAGCTACATCCTACCTGTATCTTGCACTAAACTAGATGAAACACTTAAATACAAACACGCCTCTGCTTTAGACAATTTAGACAATTGATGAGGCAATTTATATGGAGTCTTCTGTCAACTAGGGCACCCGCTTGAAGCCCTCATCAAATGTTAGGATCCTCTTAATGCCATAATGTTTACAAGTTAAAGCTACTAGAGCATCTGCAGGTGGTAGGTAATACTTCTTAACTACATCAATGAGTTCTTGGAGTGTCGCTTTATCCTCTAACACAGTCATTTTAGCATCCTTTAGAAACGTAACTAGCTCGTTTAGATCCTCCTCGAAGATGCCGTAACCGTGCGTCTTAATGCACTCTTTTAACTTTTCTACACGCCGTATCCCTAGCTTTAGCCACACCTTAGTCCTTACAATGGCGAATATCGCCTCATCTATTACGCGAATGCTAGTGTATAGCTCGTCCTCACTTAAGACTATGTCCTCAACAACTTGAGAGAAGGGTTTAACATCGTGGAGGTAGTAGATTATAGCGTTAGTATCTAGGAATAGCATTACTACTCCTCAGCCTCCAACATGAACTTGTCGAGAAGTCCCTTTGGAACAGAACTCACAGCTAATGTGATGAGACCATCAGTGATAGTAATCGTACTGAATCATGATGCTGGAGTATATGCCACATTTTCTCGTGAATTTTTGCAACGCTCTCAATTTACAGCGCTGATCTACAGAACCGGAAGGTCTCGGCTCAAATCTCGGCAAGTCCACCACATAGAACTTTTTACACAGACTTTTAGGGCGTATAGGTAAATTTTTAGTTACATTTAGTTGCCCAAAATTATAATGATTAAGGCAAAGCATATGCTGAATTCTAAACAACGATATAAAGGTGTTCTTTATTTTATTTCTAGACAATTCCCATGCTCCACATCAAAAACATAAGATTTTACAGTTTTGAAAAGAACCTCCCATACGTTACTCTATTCAAGTATAAAATGACTCAGAAGCGTCCTAATCATCATGAGAGCATAGAATACCCTCTCCCATAGCAGCCTTTAAAGCCTCGTAAACGATTCTACAATGCTCTCAGCAACCGGACACGTCAACATTCCCCCTTAATCATACGCCCAAAAACTCATCAAGAAGGAGTCCGCAAAACATAATAGCCTTTAGCCAACACTAAATATCTTGTAAGCAAGTTCCCTACAAGGAAGCACCTATAACTAAGAAACACAAGAAACACATCTAGCTATTCTTAATCATTTATTAAACCTATCTTGCTTTTATCCCTTATTCCTTTCAATGTTAACTTATGCAAAACAGATATCGCTAAAAGAAGTTAAATCATGTACAACTATTTCGGCAACAAAGCTCTATCTGAATGACTCCTTATAAGTCTTGAGTCTTTGGAGCTAGAGATTTTCGAGTTTCTGAACTCTGATAGAGCCACGTTATTGATTATTTATTTGGCTTAGAATTCTTTATTAGATATGGGAGTGTAAATGAGTGAAGCAAAGAATGATGGGATCATTACACGTGAGGTGTATTACTATAAGTTTAAAGGAGAGGTGAATACAGAACATGTGATAAAGGTAGCTGTACGAAGAGCACTTGAAATAGGTTCGTCTGCACTAATAGTTGCAAGTGAAACAGGTAGGAGTGCCCTCAAGGCGGCTAAGCTCCTTAGAGACTTAAATGCTGGATTAAAGCTTGTAGTAGTAACTCATCCTCCCGATGAAACTTGGGGTCCTAGAGGAAAAATCCCTATAGGGCTTAGGCATCCCCGTAATGTTAAGGCTCTTAGATGCCTTGAATCACTTGGAGCGATCATTGTTCAAGGTACAAGACCCTTAGCACCTACTTCTAGGAGTCTAGGCTGGGAGCAACCCCTGCCAGAAGTGATTATAGATAAGGTTTTGAGTATATTTGGTCAAGGAGTAAAGATAGCTATAGAGGCATCATTAATGGCTACCGACTCTGGAGCTGTTAATAGAGGTGATATTGTAGTTTCTTTAGGTGGAACGTTCAAAGGTTTAGATGCGGCAATAGTAGCTAAGACAACATATTCTTACTATTTCTTAAAAGAATACGAACTACTGGAAATAATAGCTAAACCCTACTATACTAAAGTAAAGTTTCCCGAATATCAGGATCCTACATGGAAGGGAAATCTAGAACGATATTACGAGGAAATTAAATGCTAATTTCAAGACATGAGACTTAATGATAAATTTATTAAACTTGCATTGAGAATACAAAGACCATTATAGTAATAACATCTCCTAATAAACATTTGATTATTAAGCTAAATTAGCATACAACCTACTATCTTATACATAGGTTAGCTATTCGATAATTCTAGATCTCAAACGATTCTAATCTCTTCTGTTTAAGGTTGTACAATGAATTATGTAGAAAGACCCTTAAGTGATTAAAAACGCGATAACTTCCATTGAGCCATGCGCAATAGAGCCATTTTTGTCCTAGCATTACAGGAGAACTAGTTATGTTTCCTAAGGTGTTACGAGTTGCTTAACTCTGTATAGCGAAGCAATACGAAGTCATACTCTTCTAAATAGTTACTAAGTATTCTTCTATGCACTAAAGACATAGTTCTGGAAAACATGTTAATATCTAATGTCTTAAAAGTGAAGCTAATTGCATTTAGCGTTTTCAAGGTTTCTTACTGTCGTAAGGTTTATATATTAATTAAATGTCCATTTCGGAAAACGATTGTATGCAGAAATGTATGTCATGTAAAGTATAGCGATAATTATGATGAAATGAGTGTTAGGGTGTAAGAGAGTGCTAACGTTTTGGCTGGTATTGGCGGTCTTTGCTGCTTTCTTTGTTGCCTGGAATAATGGGTCTAATAATGCACCGAATTCTATTGGTACTGCTGTTGGTGCTGGTGTATTAAGTGTTAAGAGGGCTCTCATGCTTGCCGCTATTGCTAGTTTTGTTGGGGCAGTTAGTCTTGGGATATATGTTACTGATACTGTTATGAGGGGTATAGTGAATATAATGGGTATACCTAGTTTAATAGTAGTTAAAGGTATGATAGCAGTATTATTAGCTACGGGCACATGGACTCTTATAAGTACTTTCCTTGAAGTACCCATGAGCGTACACGTATGCATTATTGGTGGATTGCTGGGGTTCGGCTTAGCTATTGGTACTTCATTTATTAGTTGGGGTACTATTATTAAAATCATGATCGCTTGGATAGCAGCACCAATAGCCTCAGCAACCACGGCTTATGTATTGTATCATGTTTTTAGGAAGTCATTTAAAGACCCAAGTATTGCGAAGGTTTCAATAATAGCTTCAAGCTATATGACTGTGTCTGTACCTACATTATTAACGTTGATTAAGACTGTAAGTGCATCAGACATAGTGTTCGTATTAGTTATTACATTAACCATAAGTACTATGACAACAATTATTATCTACTTCTATTGGAAGAAACACGTAAATGCCAAGGGCGACCCCCTATACGAAGTATCAAGGATACTATTGATAATGGCGGCATCTGCGATGGCCTTTTCCTTTGGAGCAAATGATGTCGCTAATTCTGCAGGACCGTTGGCAGCAATATTTTATGCTTTGGGTTATGGAGATCCGGTATCATCAGCATGGTACGCAATAATGGTTGCAGCAATAGGTTTGTCTGCAGGTATAGCAATGTGGGGTTCAAAGGTTATAGGTACAGTGGGTGAAAAAATAACACCATTATCACCACCAACGGCATACGTTGCCCAAATGGCAGCTACACTAACAATGTTAGTAGTATCGCGTCTTGGATTACCTGTTTCTACATCAATGGCTATAATTGGAGGAGTAATGGGCGTTGGCTTATCTAGGGGGATAAGAAGCGTGAATAGGAGATTGGTTGTAAGAATATTTGGACTATGGTTTATAGCCTTACCTGCAACAATGAGTATAGCATACATACTAACTAAACTATTTTTAACATTTTAAGTCAAAGACAACTACCAACGTACTGATAACGTAGTCCCATATATTAGTACTTGTCTAGTTAAAACACCATGGGGGCAATGCTTCAATATAAGTTTACTAATAATCTTCAGTATGCAAGTAATAGTGGCCTCGCTATTTTTACTCCTTTTACTTTTATTAGTTCATTAAGTAAACCCTTTATCTTACTACTCTCTCCCCTCACTACTATCATAAGTAAACAGTTTTCCCTATCAAGGTGTAAGTGAAAAGCTCCAACAACTATATCAAGATACTTATGTTGTATATCTGTTAGTTCTTCATCTACCTCTCCAACGTCATGATTATATATCACTCCTATAGCACCAACTACTTGCCCTGATAACTTCCAGCGATGCTCAGCTATGAATAGTCTAAGAGCTTCTTGGACTAACTGTGATTTACTCCTTATTTCTAGCTTACCCATACATTCATTTAATTCCTTAGCTAGATCCGGCGGAATATATACGCCGAACCTAACTCCTTTCATAGATTCATGACCCAATATATACCCCATTATAGGTAATTACCCATACTGTTTAATTACTTTTCACTACTCTTTACTAGGTAGACCAGCAATATAGTATGATAAAGGGTGAGTAACATGGTTGCATCTCATAGTATAATACCAGAGAACCTAATAAAGGAACTTTTAGAATACATAGAGTTAATAGGGAAAATAGTTAGCAATTTAAGGAAAGGTATACTGTTATTAAATGATTTACGGATAGGAGAGGCCATGAAGACTCTATCTGAGGGTATAAGAACTGATACAAAAGCGGATGAAGTAAGAAGGAATATTCTATTCAAAATAGATGAAGCTATCAAAGACTCAGATGTTAAAGAAGCATTAGCTAGGCTTATACGTAGATTTGACTTAATATCAGAGCAGTCAAAGGAAGCCTCTAGGTATTTAACCATAATACCGTACCTTGAGATTCCTGTAAGGATTAGAGAACGAATAGAGGAGATGAGTAGACTTGCTTCAGAATCCGTAGACCTACTAGTAAATGCCGTTAAAGCATTAATAGAAGGCGATGATAAGAAAGCTCTCTCACAAGCAATACGTGTTGAAGAAATAGAAGAAAAAGGTGATGAAGTAAACATGGCTTCAAGAAAACTGTTATTAGATTATGGTGGAAAAGTTGAGAATCCTGCACTCATAGTCCTTCTAAGAGACTTCATAGAAGCGTTAGAAAACATTATAGATTTTGCAGAAGATGCAGCAGATTATATTCGCATACTAGCATTGAAGTACTAAGCATTAAGCATTTTAAAATGGAATTATCTAAAGATCGAGTAAAGCTTTAAATACTATATTCAATGCGAACAACATTAACACTAAGGCTAGTACTAGTAAAAGGATCTTGTAGCCTCTTGAACCCATAATCTTTACTCCCTGTGATCCTGCATACGCTAGGAATATTAGCCAAATGTAGTCAAGCCATACGTGTAGTGGATAGAGGAAAAGTACTCCCAGTATTAGACCTAGTAGACTAATACTCTTCTTAATTAACTCTAACCCTAAGGTTGCCCACCATATTAGAAAGTATGGGTTGAATGCTGTGAATGCTATACCTACTATGATAGGCGTGTTCTTGGTAAAGGTTCTTCTCAGTGAGGCGGTATCGAAGACTTCACTCCTGTTTTGAGCCAATGCATCTCTTACTAATAGGTAAGCGAAGAAAAATGCTATAGCCAGTACTGTTAGTGAGAAGACGGCCTTAACATAATAATTCTCTAAGAATACGCTTATAGATCCAAGGAATAAAGACAATAACACGATGTAAGGCAACTCTACAATGGTGTGTCCTAATGCTAATTCTAGGCCACTTTTCCAGCCATTTCTTACACCATAAACTATGGCTGAAGTAGAAAGTAGACCTGGAGCTAAAGCACCTGAAGCAGATATACTAATTATTGTAAACGCTAGTACAATTAGCTCCATACTTAACACCAAGAACTGCATTAATGCTTGAGTAATCTACAAAGCAAATATGATGGTTTAAATAGTTTACTTAAAATATAGGGCTACTTAATCCTAAAAGCTATCCTTCCTCAACTACACGTAGTAGTTTTAGAGTTTTCTTAACTACGTCTAAAGCACTTTTACCTAGTACTATAATTAATGGCTCAATACCCCAACAGCCCTTATGAAATACTATGTCTGGTTTCACGTTGATACTTTGTAGGCATTCATTAAAGGATTGATTAATAGACTCTAACTGCGAAGATTCCTTAGAACAATGCTTTATCTCACATTCAACCACGACATAACCTAATTCTTGTGCTTTATTAATTATCTTAGGCGAGAACTTTATGTTTATTGCAGATCTAATATCAGGGTATATGTTTGTTATTATTTTTAATAGAGAGGCCATATGTTTTGAGGCTCCGAAGAGAACTGGACCTACAGGTCTAGCTTCGCTACCATACCTTATTATTCTACCCTTTACACCTGCTATATCATTAAGTTCTTTAACGTATTGAGCTGGCAGGGACATAACTATGTTGGTTTGTACTTCGGGTATATAGCGTCCTATAGTTGAAGAGTTCTTTTCAATTAACTCTAACGCCTTATACATATTATCTAACACGTTTAATCGCTCAACTAGTACGTTAAGATATAGTAGAGGGCTTGTAGTTAAGTTGTATTTAGCCATATCTGCTAGAACCTCAACATCCTTGCTTAGTGTTTCCTCTAGAGAGTCGTTTAGTAAGCCTATTGCAATTAAAGTAGCTATAGCTTTGACTACGTCATCAATGTTCTTAACTTTACCTTCAAACTTTAACTTCATAGTAGATTGCTTATTTAAGATGATTGATACGGTTATGTATTCTTTTTCTAAACTTATTAACGCAAATACTTTTACTGGTAACCTTATTTTACTATAGTCAATTGTTTTTTCTTGTTGTGCTAATACTGTTACGGCTATGCTATCATATCCTAGAGATCTAAGTACTTTAACATGTCTAGCAATTCTGTCTAAATCCAGTGAACTGTATTCTATTACCGTAGTCCTGCAACATAGTTTTTTGAAAATGTCTATGTATTCATCTACAATTGTATCCAACGTAATTATTGCATCTATGTTGTGTTTTCCTACTACTTCACTAACCTGTCTTTCTATATCTGCGTACTGCAAGGTTAATGTATTATTGCCTAGTTTTAATCCTACGATAATGCTATGGCATTTAACATTAAATATACCTGACATAACTGTTTCTAAAGGTGGTGTGTAAAGTGGGTCATGTAGTGTTAGTAATAGTATTGTTTTAGGCTTCAAGTACTCTTATCCCTCTCTTAGCGAATACTCAATATCCTAGAGCATTCTTTCCTTCTTCACCAGTTCTTATACGTATTACCCTTTCAACTGGGGTTACAAATATCTTCCCATCACCTGGAACTCCACGCTTAGCTGCTCTAATTATTATGTCAATCACCTTATCTACGTCGTTGTCATCCACTACTATTTCAATTTTAACTCTAGGTAGAAGATCATAGTGTTCTATTCCTTCAGGCCAGCGATACCTTATTCCCCCTTGCCTGCCCCTTCCCCGTATATAATATACTGTTAATGGTGTAAAACCTGCTTTAGCTAATTCAGCTTTAACTCTATCTAATGCTTCTTCACGTATAATTGCTTCTATTTTCTTCAAAATACCCCCATATATTGATTCACGTAGTACTTTATAACTTGATTATAAGTTATCGGTGGTATCTACCGCATTCACCTATGCTTATACTTTCATTCTCTATTGTCCTAAGAATCTCTATTTCTCCTAATATCTTGTATAGGGATTTAGACTCTACTCCTGTGAGGCCGTCAATTATTACTAGTTTTTGTTGTTTACCATTATTTTCTTCGAGTAAACCTACGTATAGTGGGTAGTATACTATGGTTACTTTTTCTATGTGCCCATTTAATGCTTCAACAAGTTCAATGAATTTACTTATGAATGCTTTGGGCTCTAATACTATTATGCCTCTGGACTTATCGGGTACTCCTTTCAGTATTTCGGCTCTAATTGTATGTACTAGTTCTAATGGGTCAAAGGTTTTCGCAAGTATACTGTATCTTATCTCAGCCATGTCCCCGAACAAGTCTATTAATGATTTCTCAGCTAGCCTACCTAGTATAGCCCTTAGTTTCTCACCAAGCACTCCTACTGCTTCCTCTATATCATTTAATGTAGCAGTACCTTCCTTTGAAATCACCCTGAGTATATTTATCGCCTCCTCTGAGAGGTCAGAGAATTTCCCTAAAACTTCATCAATACCTATTGTCTCTCCCTCTCTCGTCACGAGATATCCTTGAACTCCATCAAATACTAGTTTTGTGTTAACGAGTCTTGTCTCTGTCTTAAATGGATCTGTTTCTGATATCTGAGCTTCAATAACTATTAATGGCAGATATACGAGTGCACATGAGGATATTTTCCTACGTCTACGTAGTATTGAGTGCCCTTTCTTCATTAACTCTATGGCGTCGTTAACGTTAATTTTAGGCTTAAAGTATTCTTCACTGAAGAATTTATATGATTTAGCTTTTGATAAATCAAGCTTTAATTCTTCCACGGGTCTTATAATGTCTATCCCATAGTGTTTTGCTAACTCATATGCTTCAGGATCTATATCCGATAATACTATTAAGGCTATCTTATCTACTGGTAACTCGTTTCTCCACGCAATAAATCTTTCAACATCATTTATTGTCAAGATCTCTCTGTGTACTACGAAGCCTATACGTATTTCTAGACCAGGTATAGGTGATGCTAGTGCTAGTAGGTCTAGTGTATGATGTACTCCTCCCTCACCCTCAATTATATATTTCCTCTTTACTTCAAAACCCATCTTGTTAAGCCTTAATGTTATCCAGGAGAGAATGTAGTCTACACCGTTAGTGCTTTTATCTATTACTTGTTTCCGGTCGTGCTCAACTACTTCGGCTTCTGTCAATGCTTATGCCACCTACTACAGCAAGCCTCTACGTATATTTTCGTTAATAAGTATTTATTCCTGACAGATATAACGTGTACCCTATTGGATTAAATAGTATGTCTAGGCTATTATCTAATTACTCCTTTAGAGTACACGTATTTTAATAGAGGAGGAACCATTATTGTCGTTAAAGGTAATACTAGGAGAATACCCATGTATATGTCTGATGTTATTAGCCCTAACCTGTATATTAGTGTTGCAGCTGTTAGCATTACTTCTGCTCTAGGCATCATACCTATACCTATTATTAGAGATGCACGGTGATTGAATCCTACTAGTCTTGCCGACAAGTAGCATCCAAGAAGCTTTGAGGCTACAGCTAGTAGGACTATTACGGCAATGGTGTATAGGTACTGTATTATCTCTTCTCTAAACAATACGTGTATATCGACAAGCATTCCTGAGTATACGAAGAATAAGGGTGTAAAGATAGATATTATGGGCTGAATTTCACGGTAAATTCTTCTCGCTAGAATAGGGTAGCTGGCTAGTCCTAATCCTAGAGCGTATGCGAGCAATATTGCACTTAAATTGACGTATGTAGCAGTATATGATAGAACCATTAGTAGTATAAATGATAGTGATAGCAGTGGTGCTTCAATATTTGTTTTAATGGCGAATTTAAGTAATGGCCTAGAGATTGCTTGAAAACCATAAGATACCATTAACCAGAAAGCAAACGCGAGCGCAGAGATCCCTAAAACATATTCTAGCTTTAATACTCCTCCTGCAAGCCCAAACGCTGTACTAAGTAGTGCTAGACCTAACACGTCATCTACTACTGCTGCTCCAATGATTGCTGTTGCCTCCATGGATGAAAGCCTTCCAAGTTCTTCAAGGGTTTGAACAGTTAAGCTAACAGATGTAGCAGATAATATTACTCCTATTGAAAATGCTGTTAGAAAGTCTACTCCAAGTAAAGGTATTGTTGCAAAACCTGCTGCTATAGCACCTAAAACACCGCCTACAGCTACCATACCAGCTATACGAAGCCCTCTAAAGAATTCACGTGTAGAGCTGGATAAGCCTGCATGAAATAACATTGTCACTATACCTAGTATGGCGAATGCATACATTGTTTCAGATAAGCTGAAACCAGCTGAAACCAGCAATATCCCAGCTACAACATAGCTTAAAACTCTTGGCAATCTTATCCTAATTAAGAGCGCTTCTATTAGTTTAGCCAGCCCGAAAGCTAATGCAAACTCCAACATCCACGTAGGCGTATATCCTCCTCCTGCCACCTCTCTAAACCACCTGAGCAGACCACGACTGACTCCGCAGTGCAACTTTGAACTAATACTTCATGAAGTTAAGTGAATAGGTTATCGGATACTAACAATATACTTCTTATTTCCTCTCCTCTAAATGCTTAACCTGGTATACTCCACCACCAATCATTAGCGCTATAGCAATGGGTAACGATAGTATAGGCGGTAGCCAGTAAGTTAAACCTAGAAATACAAGTAAGCCTCCAATAATTGCTAAACCTACAGCTAACATGTAGTCTATTACAACGTACAACATTGCGGCAAAGACTATAGTTAACACGAACATTAATATGCCTTGATGAAAGGTTATACTATATCCCAGACTATTAATAATAGCTAAAATTATTGATGCTAGGACATAGCCTCCTACTATAGCTAAAGACACCTTGAATACTACAAAACCCACTATTAGACCTAAGATAAACAATATTGCAGCCGCTATTATTGATAAAACCATACTATTAACTAGAGCTTGCATTAACGTAAACCCAGCTAGTCCTAGAAGAGCGCCAAATAGTATTGAAGATATAAATCTTACAACACGATATCCTATAAGTGCTAGTACTACCCCTATAATGACAGCTAATACTGCGTCTACTGGACTCATTCTCAGCACCTACTCATAGAAAACGAGGTAGACTTAGATAAATATAGTGTGGAGGGGTATCTACATGTGTTTTTGATGAGCCTCCTCCACAACTAGAACTAGCTAAGAAGCCTTGGGTATATAATATGTGTTTACTGGCCTAGCCACTTAATTAGCAAATTATATGCTTGTATCTTTGATATAGCTTTACTATTGCTGGGGCCTGGCTTCTTCATGTAGAAGGCGTTAATTTCGTAAACTGTTCCTTTTAGCCCTCTATCTACTGCTATTTTGGCCAGTCTTATCAGGTCTACTAGTTTGCCTGCTAGTGCTGGGCTATCATTTATTCTTGCAAGAACGTATACCTCGTCTTGTAGTCCATTGAATGTTATGTATTCTAAATGCATTGCTACGAACTTCTTATCTCCAAGAGGCTCAAGGTAGCCTGTAGGTTTTATGTAGTGTGGTGCTTCGTATCCTAGTATATCTTCTACTATTCTACTCTTAGTATGTTCCTTCATTAAGTTTCTTTCAGGTTGCGCTAATGCTAGGAAATCAGTATTACCTCCAATATTGAACTGAACTATGAATTTGACATACCTGTTTCTTTCAGCCATGTGTTCTAGGAGGTCCGCTGTTAATGGGGTTGCACCAGTAGCTCCGTCATCACCTAATACTATGCTACCAGTCTTCCTGTACAATTCTACTACTCCTTCATCGTTTGCAAGTGGGGTAGGTATAGCATTTACGAAACCCGCACTTCTATGCTCCTTAGAGTACATTGCAAGAGCGTATGCATAGGCATGGCTTGCTGTTAATACCTCTCTATTATCTTCATTAATGGCTTTCTCCAATGCTTCAACAGTATTAAATGGTCTACCATACTCAGTAGTTATTACGTTTACCACTACATCTATATCCAGTTCTTTCCATTCATCTACTAGTCTACTAATAGCTTCTCTTACACTCATCTTCTCTTCAAGTCCAGTAGCCTTAAAAGGTAAACCCTTTAAGCTACCTAAGTGAATACCCTCACGAACATATACGTCTTTTAACGTTTTTGGTATAGGCAGAGTTTCGCCAACCAACTTTCTAGCTACTTCGTACAAACTCCTATCAACCTTGGATGAGTCTACATCATAGGCAACTACTATTTCTATATCCTCTATTCTATAAGGTAACTTATACCTAGCTAAAGGTACACCGTAGGGTTCTATTTCTCCTTGTTTAATTCGCTCTATACCTATAGCTAGATGTGATGCAACCATACCCTGACCTAATATTGCAACTCTTATCATAATCATTACACCCCAATAATGGGTTTAAGCGTAGAAGTAGTGCCTGCAGTTAGGTATCTAGCTCTAGTATATAAATTTTTCTCTGAGAACAATAAAAGGCTAATTAGGAACTCTTATAAGTTTAATACCTGTTTAATTGAAAATGAGTTTTCTACAATAGTTTTAATTGAAGAATCTGGAGTGAGGTTAAAATTCTGGAGCTTGTTGTCTACGATTACGGCTAGGGATATGAATAAAAACATAATACTTCTAGCAATAGCTGGCTTAGTAAGTAGTCTTGGATGGAGCATTTACTATACAGTATCTAGACCGTACTATTCAGACTTTTTAGGTCTCTCATACTCGTCAATACTTGTTATTGCAAGTAGTGAGTGGATGCCAGGCCTAACCTCCTTCATTTGGGGGTATTTAGGTGATAAGATAGGGCATAAACGAGTATTAATGTTAGGTTTCCTTTCCTTTACACTATCTCTTATAGGCTATATTAATCCAGTATTCATACCTATAGTGGTAGGTTTAGCTTCACTTGGCTGGGCTGCTGTATGGCCTATAATACTTGCTAGTATTTCACGTATTTCACCAACGGGTAGGGTCGGTAGGAGCTATAGTATGTTTGCTATAGGGACTAGCAGTGGATGGGGACTTGGTGGTGTTGTTGGAGGTATACTTGACACAATACTTGGTGTAAGAGTTGTTCTAGTAGTTGCGGGTTTACTTATTGGTTTAGCCTATGCGTCCACAATTATCATACTTAGGAGTACCAACTTCACCTATGAGAACATAAGTATTAGGCTACTAGTTAAAAAATACTTACTGCTACTAGCCATTTCGAGTATAGTCTTAACTATAAGCATAGACTATGCCTTCAACTTAATATCAGTAAAGCTATTCTATGAGCTTAATGAGGATGTTGTTCTGTATGGGTTATTTCTAACAACCATTCCAGCTATTCTAGGTGCATTATTTAGGCCTTTAGCAGGTATTATTGTGGATAAGATTGGTGGACTGAAAACAGTAGTTCTAGCCTCAATTCTATACACTATTATCTATATTACTGCTAGTGTAAGTAAAGGTCTATTACTAGGTATAATCTGGATTATACCCATATATCCATTCTACGATACTGGTCTAGTAAAATTAGCCTCTGAAGTATCTAAGGATTATGAGCGAGGCACAGTTATGGGACTAATTAATGCTAGTAATAGTGTTGCAGGATCACTGATGTTTGTTTTAGGTCCTTTAACAGATGTATTAGGATATACTTACTCTATGTGGCTATCAGCATGTATAGCATTAGCTACGCTTACACCATTAGCTATCCTAAATAGGTTCTTAAAACATTCTAATAGCAGTTAACTAGCCTACAAGGTGGGCAAAGAATAAGTTAGGAGAATGAAAGGATTATGGCCTTGTTTGCTAAATATTCTATGATTGCTTAGTCCGGAACTATTATTGTTCCTGTTTTTTCTTCTAGTATGTCTAGGGCTCTATATAAGTGTCCTATTGCTGCTTTCTTACCACCATGCCTTATGAATCTTATACATGCTAGTACCTTAGGACCCATTGAGCCTGGCTTAAAGTGTCCTTCCTTGTAGTATTTTTCAGCTTCACTTACCGTGATTTTCCTTAGCAGTTTCTGATTTGGTTTCCCAAAGTTTATCATTGCTCCTTCAACATCTGTTAGTATTATGAAGTAGTCTGCTCCTAGCTTGGTTGCTAGTACTTCACCTGCTAGGTCTTTGTCTATTACTGCTTCAACACCCCTTATCTCTCCATCCTCATATATTACTGGTATACCTCCACCTCCAGAAGCTACAACTATGAAGCCTGCATTAACTAGTGTTCTTATTGCTTCTATTTCTAAGTTATCCTTAGGGTCAGGGGATGGAACGACTCTTCTCCAACCTCCACGGGGGTCAGGCTTCATTATCCATCCTTTCTCGGCTGCTATTTTCTTTGCCTCTTCTTCTGTATAGTATGGTCCTACATATTTAGTTGGATTCTGGAATGCTGGATCGTTTTTATCTACTAGGACTTGGTTTACGATGGATACTACTACTTTGTTTAATCCTCTACGTTTAAGCTCATTTCTAAGTGCTTGCTGAATCATATAGCCAAGCCATCCCTGGGTCATTGCACCTGCTATATCCATTGATAATGGAGGTATCCTGTCTTTAGCTGAGTCCATCCATACTAGTATATTACCTACTTGGGGGCCGTTACCATGCGTTAAAACTACTCTATACCCTCGTTCTATTATGTCTGCAATCTGCTTCATAGCTTTAACTACGTTATTCCATTGTTCTTCTACTGTACCCTTCTGACCTTTTTGAAGGAATGCATTACCACCTAGAGCTATTACAACTGTCTCCATGTAGAAACACCTAACCTTATGTTTAGAAGACAGTATGTATAGAATTACCAGTAAAATATAAGCATTTCCAGTAAAACCTTGACACAGACCTTGCTGAACGTTTAAAAGTATTAGAATTGAAAAATAATGATGAAAAATGTTACTAGATGGAAGATGGCTACTACTGAGAAATTGTTTCCGGAGGTAGGTCTCATAAAGGATATTGGGTTAGTCAGAGCAGAATGCTACTATTCTAGCATATGCTGATTCTCCGCCTTGGAACTTGAATGGGAATGCACCTATAATGCATCTGCGGTTTAACACCTTCTCAATCTCGCCTCCGAGGTTCTCAGCATGTATTACTCCATGCTTGAATGGTATCATGTGCATTACTTGGTAGTTTTCTGGCCAAGGTAGTACTTCGTCTATAGGCTTACCCCACTTTGCTTCAGCTTCCTTTACTATGTCAGGTCTAATCTTTCTTATAACAGTGTTCAATGGGTGATCCTGTGATCCAGCATCAACGCCAAGCCACTTGAACTTCATTTTCACTACCCATTTAGCAAATTCTACCGTGGGTCCAGGATGCTTTAAGAAGTATCTTATAACATCAGCATTCGGCTGGTACCAGGCATATTTATGGTATCCTGTATATATTATCAATATGTCACCTGGCTTTATTTCGAGTCCAACCTGTTTTGCCTTCTCCATGATCATTTCCGATGTGTAAATATCAAAGTCTCCGACCATATCACTTATATCTAATATAACTCCTTCACCAACCAATTGTTCTAGAGGAATACTAGCTATATCAGGCCCTGCTGGATCAAAGTGTAGTGGTCCGTCTAAGTGTGTTCCTATGTGTAGTGGCCCTTGTATATACTGTGCTTGCACATTGTGTTCATGTAGTACTTTTATCCACTTGAACTCAAATGGCGGATATGTTGGAAATGGCGGTGTTAGATTGCTTAATGGCTGAGAGAGGTCGTATATCTTCACTCTATCCCATTTAACAACTTTTGTCCAATCAAATGTTGGCTTAGACATAAGAAAAACACCGTGTAGGCTTTTGGCTAACAAGTATTTTAAGTGTTTCCAAAATTAGAGTTGAATAAACCACTTTAAATGAAGGATTCACTTCTTCAGCAAGTTATCCAGTATTCTCTGTGTGCCTTCAAGTGCTAGTGCATTTATCAACGCGTTAGTGAGAGCTATCTTTAGCGTTTTCGTGTCTCGAGCCTTTAGAGCTGCATCGCCTACTACTAGATTATATGCTGCTACCTCATAAAAGTGTAGAGAACATAAATACTTTACTTCACCCTTATATTTCCTAACAATGTTTGAAGCATATTCGCGTAGTTCGTACAGTGACTTATTGCTGAACTTATCCTCATATATGGCATAAGCATTAGTGAAAACTCCTTGGATAAGAATACCTAGTACTGGTAGGCGATCAATATTCTCTAAGTAATTCATTAAAGCAGAAGAGTATTGAACTAATAATGGTATACGCCTTGTCAAATACATTACAATTCTAGAGGGATACTTGGTCTGTATAATGGATGCAGCTCTAGGAATTATTTCCTTGCCTACAATGTTTCTTGTAAACTCCGTAATCGTATTATAGCTAATAACTTTCTCCCCCTTTAACTGGTCGCTTAACGATAGTAACTCGTATGATGCGTTAATATAGTGCTTGAACCCCTCTAGCCTAGTTATCATACTGTGTCTCCAAAACCTTTTCTTGGCCAAGTATACTATAGTATTAAACGAGTTAACTAACCATAGGAATTGAAAGCCTATAAATCCTATAATGTCTAGCTGACTTGCATTAAGACCTAGGCGTTCTCTACGAGTAATATTATTTTGAAGTGAAACTAGCTGAGAATTAGTTTTCCTTACAACTTCATCCATGTAACTACGTCTATATTCCCTACTAGAAGAATACCATTTAATTAACGCTTCAACGGTCTCAGTAGACTCTAAGGAGCTAAGTGCTTGCAATAAAGCATAGGTGTACATTTTTGACTCGTAAAGTCTTTTAGCAGATTCAAGTTTTTCTTCAGCATCCTTAAGATAATTAGACCACTTAGCTGACTCCTTCTGTTTACGTAACTTTTCATATTTACTTCGAGCAAGACCTAAATACTTATTTGACAACGTCTTGAATTTTGGAATTACTTTACCAAGCGTCAACTACTACCCCTTCCTAGCCCTAGTACTACTTTTAAAACCAAATACTTTAACTTTAAGATGATATCTCTTGGATAGTCTTAGCATGGATAAATGCTGTAGAAGGGGTATTGGGAAGGAATAAAAACAATGTATAATATAAGAAAATTTCATGAATAATACTTTAGCTCTTGGATTCCTCAGACTTCTTTACTTCTTCACCTTTCTCTATGTACTTGTGATGCCATTGACAGCCTATTATTCCTCTTCTTCTATCATACATTTCCATACCAAATGCTAGTAGGATGTATAGTATTGCTATTATTATTCCAGCTGCCATTGTTCCTGGTGTATATACTGGTCCCCACTCTTGTGTTTGATTAGCTTGTTCTAAGAGTATTTGTATTAACTCGAACATCACGTTTCACCCCTCCATTAGAATGATATAGGTGCATATACTTCTAATTTCTTCAGTTCCTCCATGTATGCTACACCTCTTTCTTCCCTTGTACCTGGTATTAGGTAGTCTAGTAATGCTGCTGAGAAGAATGCTACAGCCATTGGAGTTGTCAATAGTATGTATACTGTTTGTCCAGCAGTACCAGCATTAAGTAACATTTCCTTGTATTGAGGACCATATACGTCAATGACTTGAGGTACGCCTAGGCCTAGTGTTAATGCTGTACCCATTATCATCATGTTTCTAGCTGTTAGTGGTATTATTTCTAGGTTCTTGATACCACCCATAGCTATTAAGCCAAACGTTATGAATACTATGCCTCCTAGTACTGCTCCAGGCATAGCTGCAATAACGGCTCCAAATTTAGGTATCATTCCTAGGAAGAATGCTATTACTCCTGCACCTAGTGTTACGTATCTTGAAGCTACACCTGTTAATGCTACAGCTCCTATGTTCTCTGTGTAGGTGGTAGGAGCTATTCCTCCTAACAAGCCTCCCGCCATAACGCCTAGGCCTTCAGAGGCTATGGTACGGTTCCATAGCCATCTGTGATACCTTGTACCCGTGAATATTGCTAGTGTAAATACGTCGCCTATGGTTTCTATGATGCTCGCGATAACGCCTGGAAGTATGCCTATTGTTGCTGGGACAAATAGGTGCCAGGCGGCGTAGCCTCCCCATGGGAAGAGTGTTGGAGGCCTAAACCATTCTGCTTCAAAGACGGGTGTCCAGTCTACTAGTCCTGCTGCAGCACCTATAATGTATCCGATAACTGCTGCCCAGAAGACTGATGTATAGCTGGGGAATCCTTTCGTAAAGTGTGCTAGGAAGAATACTATTGCTATCGTTAATACTGCTAGCCATGGAGCCTTAGCTGTCAATAATGCGGCATAGAATACTAGTGAGAGTCCAATAGTAACGATGACGGGCATTATAATTATTGGTGTAACATATGGCCTTATTATTCCTGCAAGCCTTGAGAATCCTACAAGGAACTCGAAGATACCGCCACCGATTAATCCTACAGCTACTGCTGGCATACCGAAGTATCCTACTGATGCCTTGTATAGGTTACCTATACTTGTTATTGGTATGATGTAGGAGAACGAGGAGCCCTCAATGAACGGCATCTTGGAACCAAACGTCGCCATCAGTATGGTCGCAATACCCATAGTCATCCATACATAGGATACAAAGTATCCCTTGGATAATGGATCCATTCCTAATGCGTCACCAATTATTAACGGTGCCGCTACCGTAGCACCGAACATTATTAGGATGTGCTGGAACGATAGTATAAACCATTCTACAGGGTTCTTAGGTTTGTCTTCAGGATAATAGACAATTCTTATTGCTGTAAACTCTTTTTGAGCACTCATAGACAAAACCCCGTACATTATAAAATGATTAAGGGTGGAATATTTTAGCTTTTCCCACGAGAATACGAGTAGAAAATAAGTACCCAGTAAAACAGGATAATATTTGTCCCTACGATGAGATCATGGGAGTATATATGGTTTGCTTAACTATAGTTAATTCATGGATTATATTCACGATAATTTTTACATATGATGCTGGATAGTCTTAGACGGTATTACTTTATTTCCTCTACACCTATTACTTCGCCATTGTACGTGTTTATTAGAACTCGGTAACCTTTATCCATGCTTATTCTAAGCCACTCAACAATCCATAACTTATTTCTGTAATCGAAGTATGCTTCTGCCTTTACATCGCCTTTGTATTTATTCATGAACTCCTTAATAACGTCTAACTTTTTTGATAACTCTATTGCTTTATAGGCATTCATTTTGTATTTAGCCATCTTTACACGTGAAGCAAAGTACCATGAAATCCCGAAGCCAAGTACCATAAATGCTATAATTTGTAGTCTTATCTCTAAGGGATAACTCATTAACTGATTAATGAAGTCACCTATTGTTGGAAATAGGCTCATAGCGTTCACCTAGTGTACTGGTTTCCCTACACTGTATCTGTACTGTCAGATCCACATAAATAACTCTCTGACCTAAGCATATTATTGAGAGTTAATGCTTTGAGGTAATAGTTAGGCTTGGACGACCTACTAGGTTACCTTAAGTTTAAATTAAATGATTTACTAGAACTAATAGATAGGGATGTGAGAGCTTATGAGCTACTTAAAAACGTGAATGACCTGGAGAGGAAAATAAATGCTAACGCCAAGGTGTTAGCCGAAAAAGATGTAGACATGAATAAGGTTAACATGTTATTAAGGGACTTAAAAGAATACGCATTAGCTTATGGATTTACTTCTAATGTACCCTACATACCATTTCTCATGAGGAGAACAAACCCTATGAAAGAGGAGATTAAGAGGAAAATAAAGGAATTGATATTAGAGATTATTGATTTAATTAGCAAAGATTGATTAGTAGCTTATGAGTTCTTAGTATACTTCAAATTTTATTCCTAAGGTTTTAGCTACCGCCATTAGTTCTTCAGCATAGTCACCTATTGTTAACACATAGTGGTTACCTATGCTATTAGTTATTAATGGTTCTAAACTACTTTTTGCTTTAACCCATACTTGTGTTCTGCAATGCATTTTACTTACTGGTTCACCTTCCTCTATTACCCCTCTTATTATTCTGAGTAGTTCAAGTTTAGGGTCTATTCTCAATAATGTTACTAGCTCATTCTCTCTATAGTGTACAGCTACACCTACTCCTCTACCAGTTTCAAAATGTGTCCTAAGTGTGTAGGCATAGCCTAGCGATGTTGGTGATGTGCAGTGTGCTATTAACATTTTATTACCATCAATTATTGAGGGATTACCCATGAATACAGGTTTTCCTGAAACTTTATGTAGTATAAGCATTGATAGTGTAGCAGGAACATCACCTTCACATCCAGCTACTATTCCTTGATCGTTGAACAGACTTAGTGGAAGGCATGCTGTTGTATCTAGCTTAAATATTATGTCAAAGCATTTAATTGTAAATACATCTATAGAGTACTTGGACAAGATATTTCTTAATGCTAAGTAGAGTTTCAGTGCACGTGGTATCCTGTTTGTATCAACTTCTATTTTCATGGATCTCCCTATTACTTGTTTAGTTAGACCGGACACATCCTCCTTAACATTATTGTATTCTCTTAACACTTCTTCCAAGTCGATGTTTACTAGTTCTATGCCCATCTTTTTCAGTAAGGATTTTTCATCCACGATACTGTAGACAAGCCATGGACTTATTCCACCAATTACACCTATTCTCTTACCCTTGATAGCTAAAGCTGCATAGATGCCCTTAACTGTCTTAGCAATCCTCTTTACATCATCTCCGTTTTTAACTAAGAAAGCCCATACCCTACTATTCAATTCCTCAGCTACGGGTTTTGCTTCCAGGAGTGCTGGTAGGCTATTCATATATGGATGAGCCACATAAACTATTGGTTTACCTATTGCTGCACTCCTAACTATTAATTGCTCTGAACCACCAGTCACGACTAAGGATAGTATTATATCACAGTCTTTTAGTTTGTCTTCTAGTTCCTCTTTTCTAGTAGTTAATCCTAAGTTAGTGTAACTTATTTGTTTGCTAAGCCAGGTATCGTATTTCTCTATTATTTTACTTACTAGGCTCTTGTCATGAATCGGTGATGCAACTTGAATAAAACAAGTCTTTACCATGACAACGACTACCTTACACAACTAAACTGTGTTATAGGGAAAAATAAGGTGTACTATGAAGGATTATGTTATATTCCATATTTATCTGCATACTCTATGAATGCCTTTTCGAATGCTTCACGTGGAGCTCTAACGATTCCTGCTCCTATTTGACCTATACCAGGCTTCTTATGCGCTATTCCAGTGTTTATTACTGGCTGGATGTTTAGTTCAATAACCTTTAACAAGTCTATGCCTACTGGAGTGCCCTCGAAGTTCATGTAGGGTATGGTGTAGTGTTTATGTCTGGCCATAGTTATTTTCTTCATTTCGTTTGTAAATCTTATGGCGTCTTCAACTGTTCCACCAACAAATTGTACTATTGCTGGTGCTGCTGCCATAGCAAAGCCTCCTAGACCTGCTGTTTCTGTTATACTGCTATCACCTATGTCTGGGTTTGCATCCTTTTGCGAATATCCTGGGAAGAATAGTCCTTTTGGTACTGGTGCTGGTGCTGTAAACCATTTATCTCCTAAACCACTTACCCTAATACCGAAATCTGTACCATTTCTAGTCATAACTGTTACAAGTGTACTGTATTTTATATTGTGGGCCGCATCCATAGTGGCTTTTGATGCAGCCATTGAGAGGTTTAGGAAGAAGTGTTTATTGTTGTCTATGAAGTCTACTACTTTCCTCATGGTCTGTTTTTCTATTCCAGCATCTATCATTAGTTTTGTGAACTCTATTAATATTCTAGCTGTTCCAGCAAAGTTCCTATTATGACATTCATCTCCCATGTGGAGGGCTTGACTTATTATTTCTCTTAGATTTATTCCTTCCTTAGATGCTTTTAGAGCATCTCTAAGTGTTGGTGCTAGTACCTCCTTCATCCATTTAAGTCTTCTAATTACTTCGTCATCGTATGCACCATATCTTAATACTTTTCCTAAACCTTCATTCATGTTAGTATACGCTATATTGCCATAGGTTTTGTTTTTAACTATGAATACTGGCATGTGAGGCGATATAACCCCAGCCATAGGGCCTACTGCTTGGTGTTCATGGTTTGGAGAGAACTTTATTTCACCTGATTTAGCTAGTTTTTCTGCTTCTTCAGGTGTTGAAGCCCATCCCTCATATATTATTGCACCTATTATTGCACCTCTCAATGGACCACTCATACGTTCCCACGTTATTGGTGGTCCTGCATGTAGTAGTGTTTTCTCGTCCATACCGGGAATTACTTTGTAAGCTTCTAGTTCTACTCCAATCAAGATTGGCTCCGAGTTTAATACGCGTTCAATTGCTTCTCGATTAGCTTTTTCCATATCATCTATCATGAGCTAGTACACCTAGATATAGGTGGATTATATAAGGGAATTAAGATTATGTCCTAGGATGATTTAAATAATTAAAAATGATTATTTTTAAAGGGATTTCTCTATTTTCTTGAACTTCAATTTCTTTAATCTCTTGAATATTTCTATTTTTCCTCCTGCAGGCGGCTTCCACATTACATGCACTACTGGTACGTTCTGTGCTTTCAATGAGTCGTAGAAATCCTTAATACCTATGTTTATGGCTTTTACTCCTTGTTCTTTTATTTTCTTTAAATCAACTACCATGGGGTTATCACCGTTAGCTATACATTTTATCTAGGACTTCTCTCCACTTGTCTTTTGAAGCTATTAATGCTGCAAGACGTGCTGCTTGGGCATTTGTTGGCATAACTATTACTCCTGCTTTCTCGAGTTTAGATTTTTGCGTGGAGTAGTTTTGTGGATCTTTATCTGTACCAGTAACTGAGGCAATAAACACTAAGTGTCTTCCTTCTCGTTCTGCTAGTTCTTTTGCTTGAGTTATTTCTGGTATTAATGCTCCTGCTGGATCCTCATGTGAACCATAGCCCAAGACTATGTCTAATAATATTACTGCTACTTCGGGATCCCTTGCTTCTTCTAGTATACGCTTCTTTCTAAGTGTTGGATCAATCATAGGGTGAAGTCTACCAGCTACGAATTCCTCAGCACCCATATCAACTATGCTATGTGATATGCTCTTGAATGGATCTTCTAGCCATTCAACGCCTTTAACCTTTACATTAGCGTATAAAGGCTTTAAGTAATCTTTGAGTATGTATGCAGCCTCACTTGCAAGTGTGCCTCCAGAGTATAGTCCTCTCACGTATTTTTGCTGTTCAGCTAGTTTTTCAACTTCTTTTTCAACGATTTTAGCTACATCGTCTTTCTTCAATGTGAATACTATTTTTTCTGGAGGTTTTTCGCCTTTAACTATGGCCATGGCTTTATATGCAGCTTCTTCAAGTGTAAGTGCTGGTGTTAAACCCTTGCTTTCTATATAGTTTACTAGTTCTTTTGACGCTCCAAGGAAGTTTACTACTACTGGTTTACCTAGTTGTGATGCTACATCTACTACTTTCTTAGCAATTTCTTCTTCTGGTGGTTTTGATACTATTACTATTACCTTTGTTTCATCATCATTGGCTAATGCTTTTAATCCTTCAATCATAGTTATAGCTCCAACATCTTTTGTGGGATCTCTACTACCAGTACCAATAGCCCATGTAGTTCCTAGTCCTTCTCTAGTTATGATGGATGTTACCTCTTGGATACCTGTACCTGCAGCTGCTACTAGGCCTATAGGTCCCTTATTTACAACGTTTGCGAAGCCTAATCCTACACCATTTATTATAGCTGTACCTGCATCTGGGCCCATTAGTAGTAGTCCTTTCTTAGCAGCATATTTCTTTAAGATTATTTCTTCTTCTAATTCTACATTGCTACTAAACAATAATACGTGTAATCCTTTTTCAAGTGCCTTGAGTGCTTCCCATCCAGCATATTCTCCGGGGGTTGATATTATTACTATGTTTGCGTCAGGCATTTTCTCTAATGCGTCTTCAAGTGTTTCAACTACTTCTTCTACTTTTCTTACAGTTTCTACTCCCTTAACGAGATATTTTTCTACAAACTCAATGGCTTTGTTTGCTGATTCCTCGTTTTCTGCTTCAGCAACAATAACTAGATCACTGGGTGTAGCGTTAACGGCTTCACCTATAAGTAATCCTACATCTGCTAAGAACTTTTTATTTAAATCCGTAGCCATTAATGCTGCTACTTCTATTACGCCTTCTATTTTTTCCTTAGCTTCACTTGCAGCCCTCATTAATATTGATGAATCATAAAAAGTGTTTTTCTTTACAACTACTTTTTTAACACTCAAGGACTAAACACCAGAAGTTTTATTGAAGAAGAACCTATGTTTATTTCTTGTAATATTTAGCTGCTGCTAGTATAGCTTCTATTATCTGTTCATATCCGGTACATCTACATATTAGTCCATTAATAGCCTCAATTACTTCTTCCCTAGTTACATTCGGGTTACGTGATAGAAGCCAATGGGCTGTCAATACGAATGCTGATGTACAGAAGCCACATTGTATTGCTCCGTGTTCTATGAATGCTTTTTGTAGTGGTGCTAGTCTTCCATCCTTCATAAGTCCTTCCACAGTTACTATTTCTGAGCCATCAGCTTCAGCTGCTAGTACTAGGCATGATTTTACCGGTTTTCCGTCCAATAGTACTGTACATATACCGCATTCTCCTCTCCAACAACCAGCTTTAACACTCTTTATACCTATTTTGTCTCTTAGAACATCTAGGAGTGTTTCATTGGGTTTTACGTCTACTTCATATTTCTTACCATTAACGGTTAGGGTTATCTTCATGTGATCACCCCTCAAGGAATAATTCTATTAGAAGTTTTCTTGTTAGTACATCAACTAGGTGTCGTCTATACCAATCACTACCTCTTACATCGGTTATTGGCGATACTTTTCTTAGCGCTATGTTTACAGCTTCATCTATGAGCTTCGGTAAAGGCTCATCCCTCTTGAACAGTTCTTCTACCTCATATATACGTATGGGTGTTGGTGCTACAGATGCATATGCTAATCTCACTATACGTTTACTAGGCTCATTGGGGTATGCTACAAGTCCTGCTACACCGACAATTGCTAAATCCTCGACATTCCTAGTTGCCTTATAGTATTTACCTCTAGACCCTTCTGGCGGCTCTGGTATGAATACTTCTGTAACCATTTCATCAGGTTCAAGTGCTGTCTTTTTCACCCACTTGAAGAAGTCTTTTATCTCTATTACCCTTTCACCACGCTTACTTACAGCTTTAACTTTAGCATCGAGTACAAGTAGTGCTGGTGCTGAATCAGCTGCTGGAGAAGCATTACATATATTGCCTACTAGCGTAGCCCTATTTCTTAACTGCATATCAGCTAGTTGCCTTACAGAATCATATAGCACGTGGAATTTTGATTTAACTATAGGGTGCTCTAAGAGCTCATTTAATGTTACAGTGGCTCCTACAATAAGTCCCTTACCCTCAATGTACTCTAGCTTATGTAATTCCTTAATGCCTTTTATGTCAATTACAGCTTTGGGTTTCTTAATCCTTGACCTTAAATCTACTATTAGGTCGGTTCCACCAGCAAGTATTCTAGCATCGCCTTTAAACTTCGCTAGTAGTTCTAATGCTTCATCAAGTGTTGAAGGCTTATAGTATTCGAATTTGGGGAGTATGAGGGACATACCTTATCCCCCCTAACCCTTCTTTTCCAAATACTCCATTAACGCCTTCTTGGCTTTTTCAATTAGTTCTGGTTTCTGCTCCTTTATTGCCTTTAGAATATTTTCTGGTGTCATAGGCATTTCGTATATGTTTACTCCAGTAGCATTGTATATTGCATTAGCTATTGCTGCTGGAAGTGCTATCATGACGTTCTCTGCTAAACCTCTAGCACCGTATGGCCCATCTGCTTGAGGGTTCTCTATTATTATTGGTATCATCTTCTTAGGTATATCGCCTGCTCTCGCAACCTTGTAGTCAGTTAAGTTGGGATTCAGTAAGCGACCATCCTTACCATATTTTAGTTCTTCGAATAATCCTAAGCTCATAGCCATTACTGCTCCACCATATATTTGGCCTTTTACTAGTAATGGGTTTATGGCCTTACCTATGTCAAAGGCTCCAGCATATCTTAGAATTTCTACCTTACCTGTGAGTAAGTCTAGTTCTATTTCAACTGCTTGAGCGCCAAATGTTATGAATATTGTTGGTGCTCCAGGGCTTCCATCAGGTGCTCTACCAGTTGTAGGGTCAAGGTATGTTCTACGCTCTGGCATATGGTATCCTACACCAATTACTGGACCACCAACAGTGTGTCCATTTGGATACGTGTAGCCGAATACTACTTCTTGTAGAGAAACGCACTCCCATGGCTCTCCTTTTACACATACTTTCTCGTCTCTTAGTTCAAGGTTTTCGGGTCTTACATGTAGTACTTGTGATGCTATTTCAAGTATCTTTCTCTTAGCATCACGTGCTGCCATTAATACTGCATTGCCGTCTTGGAATGTGCTTCTACTACCAACGGTTTGCCATGTGTAGGCATTGGCATCTGTGTCTAGATAGAATCTTACGTGTACTTTCTCAATAGGTAATCCAAGTTCTTCTGCTACTATTTGGGCTAGTGAAGTTATGGTTCCCTGACCGTAATCCGTTGTACCAACTAGTACATCAACAGATCCATCTTCATTAAACTTTACTATTGCTGATGCAGCTGCATTAGGTGGTTCAGCAGGTCCCTTGTATAGTGCTGCTATGCCTTTGCCTCTAACTTTCCAAGGCTCCTTAGGCTTTTCTGGAGGCTTACCCCAATCTATGGCTTTAGCTGCCTCTATAAGGCATTGATCAAGTCTACCTGCGTCTTCACGTAATTTTTCGCCAGTTGGTAAGACGCCTTTTCCTGGTAGCAATGCATTCTTTAATCTTATCTCTAGTGGATCAATACCTAGTTCATGTGCTAGGATGTCTAGTTGTCTCTCTACAGCCCAGTGGAACTCCATGTGGCCGAAACCTCTGAAGGCCGTAGCGTAGACTTTATTCGTGTATACAGCCATTGATATACAGTGGACATTAGGTATATCGTACGGCCCTGTACACTTATACCATGCTGCTCTTGCAACATTTACTGCATAATCGGCGTAACCGCCAGAATCGAATATATATGTTGAGTCGTGTGCAATTATTCTTCCATCCTTTCTAGCACCAGTCTTAATGTATGCTATTATACCAGTTCTTACAGGAGCTATGTAGAAGTTTTCTTCACGGCTTAAAAGTAGTCTAACTGGCCTATAACCTGCATGTTTTGAAAGCAACGCTACTAGTGGTTCAAGGTTTAAGCCAGCCTTACCTCCAAAGCCTCCACCGATAAATGGTCTATGGATTATTATCTTATGCAATGGTATACCTAGTGATGCGCTCATGAGGTATCTAACAGCAAATGGAGATTGGGCACTACTCCAGATTTCTATGGTGCCGTCACGATGATACCATGCTATTACGTTCATTGTTTCAAGATAGACATGGCTTACCATAGGCGCTTTGAATTTATTCTCAATCACTACATCTGCTTCCTTAAACGCTTTCTCAGGATCACCCTTCTTTAACTCATATTTAGATGCTATGTTAGTACCAGGTATAGGATTGAATCCTGGAGCACGTCTATACTCGCCTAGCTTTGGATGAAGTAATGGTGCATCAGGCTTTAGGGCTTCCTCGGGATCTAAGACTGCTGGTAAAGGCTCATATTCCACTACCACTTTTTCAGCTGCTTCTTCAGCTGCTTCAAGTGAGTCTGCTACAACTGCTACAACTGGCTGGCCATACCATAAAACTCTGTCAACAGCTAGTACATCTCTATCACCAACATAGATGCCTAGTTTGTATGGTAGGTCTTTTCCTGTAACAACTGCAACTACTCCTTTAACCTTTAGTGCTTCGGAATAATCTATCTTCTTTATAATACCGTGAGCTATAGTGCTTCTAACAAGCTTAGCCCATAGCATTCCTGGAATCTCTAGATCAAAAGCGTACTGGGCTTCCCCACTAGCCTTAATGAGGCCATCTATACGTGGAATAGACTTGCCTACTACCTTAAAAGTCAGTGAAACCACCTCACCATAAAAATCCAACTGTTTCCCACGCAGAAACAAGTTCTCTTGAACTCTTTAGGAGTAAATAAGGGTTACCTTCAACAACTTACTACGAATTCAAGACATAAAATAACTCTACAATAATTATGTAGGACGCTAACCTCCTCCTACTAACTGTGTTATAACTATCTCGTCTATCTTTACTTCATCGCCTGGATACAGTTCTGTATCTAAGCCCCCAGTAAAGGTTATTGGATGACCATTCACTAATATCACTACTGTAGACATAGGTGTAGAAGTGTCTTTTCCTGAAGGAAATAGTTCTTCTAGTATTTCACCTAATTTGGGATTCCTACTCTTTAATTCATTAATTAGTTCTCTAACTGTTTTCACGTCTTTATCTATCACTATTTCATCTAAGCCAGCTAAATCCTTAAGCTTACCTCCGAGTTTAACCTTTATCAATATCGACACCCTTCAGTATTATAGCTACATAGTAACTATTGTGGCATTAGGGGTATTATTGTTTTCTAGACCATACTTAAAGAATAATATAAAGGCTAGGAGAATGCCTAATAATGTGTCTTTTCCAGATGTACCTCCTATTTTACTCACTTTCTCTAATCCTAAAAGAGCGTTAGCAGGGTCTCCTTGTAGAATTCCTTTTAATAAACCATGCGTGAAATTATTTAGCTCGCCTATTATTGCTCGGGAAAGCATTTGCCTTGAAATCGGTGTTGTCTTATCCCAGCATCTAGTAATGCATTCGATCATGTACTCAATGCTTTTCCTTAGCTTAGGGCTAAGCCCTATAGCTCTATTAATCCATTGGAAAGTTACTAGTAATCCAGATAAGAAGTCATCACCGCTAGGAGTTGTTCCTTCACCTAAACCTATTAGGCTACAAACGTGTCTGCACATGTCTTTACGTGATCCTTGAGCTATACTCTCAACTAAACCTAATATTACACTATATGCTTTACTAGAGATACCAGGTAAGTTCACATTTTTATTTAAATTAAACACGTTATCCATGTCTAACATTTTGAGTAAACTTGTAAATCCTTTATCTGAGGCGTATAGTTCAACTAGGCTTAGTAACTCGCTTACTAGATCTCTAATTAATTTAATACTAGCTGTGTTTGCGATGCTTAGGTCGGGGGCCCATATCTTGGCTTTGTTGAGCTTTATTAGCAATCTATTATTTATGTTAATTGATTGCCCATTAACTACTACTACGTCTCTTACACTTAACCCTGCATTGGTAAAAATACTGGCATCAGACGTGTTTAAACGTATCATGTACGCATGCATAGGTAGGTGTAAAGAATCTACGCCTATAGTCACTATGTTATCGGCTAAGCCTTCAATATTAACTACCCTACTAAATACTGAGTGCACCTTACCTTTCCTCTCAACTAGTGATAGCAAGTTAACTAGTCTATAACCTATAAGCATAGCATCTATTACTATCAAGGCAGTTCATCAAACCTACTCTTACTTTGCAGAATAATTATGGTTATTGGTAGCCCTAATCTAAGTAAAACTTAATACTGAGCCATAGAGAGGGATAAGAGTGTCCTTTTCCTGGGTGAGACACATGCCCTATGAACCACCTATGAAGGTATCTGCTACAGAATACAAGGTTAGAGTCCAAGAAATTGAAGGTATACTAAGACCACCTGAATCACCCAAGTTAAAGATACCATATGAGCCTAAGATAATGAAGCTTAAGGATGGTAGTGAACTCATAATAAGACAGGCTACAATAGATGAAGCACCTAAGATATTAAAAGCCATTAAACCATACTTTGAAGTAGACAAAGACTTCTATGATATCGTATCGGTTAGAACCTATGCTGAAGTCCTTGGGTGGCTTAGGAAGAGAATCAAAGACCACTTTATACTAATAGGTATTAGGGAGGGAACACTAGTAGGAATAGCAAACGCTAGACTATGGAATGATGATATCGTAATAAGCCTACACACAATGGCGTTCGTAAGAGGCTTAAACGTAGGACCAATAATGTATTTAGCAAAAATGGAGTACTCCTTCGACTTCCTTGGAGTAAAAGAGTGGTGGGCAACATACGAGAGTTACATAGGCTTTAAGACATGGGCAATCAAGCTAGCACAACAACAAAAGCCTTGGCCAGAATACCAACATGAACTTGGTGGTGCAAGAGTATACTATAACACGAAATTCGATTGGGAGAACTACATTAAGCCACACTATAAGCACTGGATTGAAGGTATTAGACCAGTACCGAAAGAGAAATTAGAACAAACGAAGGACTTCAAAATAATAGAAGAACCTATTGTCTAAAATCATATATTGTATTCTTTCTCAACAATACATTTTTTACCACTCCACACACTTCCTTAGATCTAGAGCTATAACACAGTTTATGGTGTTAATTTTTGGAAAGTGAAATATTTTCAACTCTACTGAAAGAAATAAATGAGAAAAGACCAGTAGCTTTAGCTGTTATAGTCTCTAAACTTGGCTCAGGACCACGAGAACCTGGTGCTAAAATGCTTATTCTAAGCAATGGTAAAACTGTAGGTACAATAGGTGGTGGAAGTTTTGAAAGACTAGTAGTTAAGGAAGCCTTAAAAGCTTTAAAAGAAGGGAAACCTAGAAAAGTAAAATACGTTTTTAGAAGAGATCATATCCCTAAAGATGCTATAGCCACAAATCTTGAATGTGGTGGTGAAGTCGAGGTATTCATTGATGTAATAAAGCCTAAACCACGAGTAATCATAGTAGGAGCAGGACATATAGGTAAGCCAGTAGCTGATTTAGCAAATCTCCTAGGCTATAGAGTAGTAATAGTAGACGATAAAAGTGAGCTTGCATCTAAAGATAGGTTTCCGTACGCTGAGAAAATAGTTGTCGATGAAGTATCTAAGGCTATTGAGAAGGTGGGGGTAACTAATGAGGACTATGTAGTCATAGTTTATGGTGGTGTTGAAGAAGATTACTCTATACTACGCAAAGTAATAGAGTATAAACCAAGGTATATAGGCTTACTAGGTAGTAAAAGAAAAATTACATTATTCCTTAAGAGGCTACGAGAGGAAGGAGTTGATGTTGACAAGCTAAAAGGAATCCTATATGCTCCTGTAGGAATAGACATTAACGCTGTAACTCCCGAAGAAATAGCTGTTAGTATAATGGCTGAAATAATAGGTTTAGAGAGGGATGCAAAGAACTTACCTCATCTAACTATACTGAAATAACCTATTAGGCTTTTCCAAGTATTTTTAAATCATCTATTGTATCTATGTCAACGATTACCTCAATGCTATTCGTTTCAACTACTACTGTATCTTCAGCGTATTTTCTAGTTACATATTTTAAGCCCATGGTCTCCTCACTTATACTAAATATGTCCTTGAATAACTTGTCTGAAAATAATATTGGATGTCCTCTCTTACCCTTATATGATGCAACTACGATAGGAGCCCTTGTTTCTAGGTACTTTTCTATCACTTTATTGAATATGTATGAAGGCACAAATGCTACATCTGCTGGATGTATTATTACAGCTGAAGCCCATCTATAGACAGCTTTTAATCCTTTTTTGACTGACTCCGACATTCCTACCCTATAGTTAGGATTATAGACTATAACAACGTCAAGATCAGATATTTGTTGAGATACTTTTTCAGCATCATGTCCTACTACCACTATTACTTCATCAGCCTTAGAATTAAGTGCTGACTCCACTATATGTCTAATCAAAGGTTTACCCTCTACCGTGTAGAGAAGCTTATTGCCGGGAAACCTCGTACTAAGTCCTGCAGCTAGAATAATAACTGGAATACCGCTCAAGGATCTCAAACCTTAATGCTGTGTTGAGTAATGTCCACTATTATTAAGGAAAAATTTCCTATTAGTGCTTAATGTTTCATATGTATATGAGGGTTTTCATTGTCGAAGAAGTCTGTGAAGCCGTACTTAGCATTAACTATAGCTGGGTTAAGTATTCCGTGGGCATCAATATTTGCTAGGCTAGCTAATGCTCCAAGCCCAGTAATAGCTTTATGGCGAACAGTAATATCCTCCATTATATTGTTAATTTCGTCCATAACTGATAGTAATGGCAGATGCACTTTGATAAGAGCATTAAATAATACCAAAGACCATGTCCTTATAATTGTTTCAGGTATTATGCTTGCACTACACCTAGCTTTATGGGTTGAATCACTATTTCTATTACCAGTAGCTATAAGTGTTATTATTGTTGACACATATCCACTGATATCGGTTATAATAGACTATAAGATATTCCGTACTAAGCCATCCTCCTTACAAGTAATTGGTATAACAATCGCATTTACGAGCATAGTGTTGCTCACGTTGTCTACTGGCATCGAAGGAATAGTGCATCCACTTGGCTTAGTATTTGCCTTTACTGCATCACTTTGCGCTGCAGTATACTTTAGTATTGGTAGGCATCTACGAAGGAATTATCCAACTACTGTATATGCAGGCTTAGTCTACGGATACGCTTCTTTAACCCTACTATTCTATTGTATAAGTCTGGGGTACAAGTTAACTGAATACAGTATTACAACGTGGTTTTACTTCTTAATGTTCGCTATTATTCCTATGCTTGGAGGCCATACAATGATTAATTATGCGCTAAGATACGTGAAATTATCCTCAGCTATCTCAATAGTACTAGTTGAGCCTATAGGTGCATCAATATTAGCCGCTATAGCATTATCTGAGCTTATATCACCGTTGAATTATTTGTTGCTATTATTCGTCGTAACCGGGATATATTTAGCATTACGTAGGAGTATCATTGAAGCATAATCAGCTTATTTAGTACTTAAACGTGATATAAAGATATATCTTCTAGTAGCTCTAGCAATGAATGCTAGTACTATGAGGTGATGCCTTTTTGGGCTATCAGGGGTTAATTAAAGCTATAGGTGCATTGAAGAATCATGCAAGAATTGGGTGGCTCATAGAGGGTATACCGAAGTCTATTGCAGAAGATGTTGCCCAACATACTTTTGAAGCAAGTATCTACGCGTTAGTGTTATCCTATGAGGTGTTAAGAGAAGGCTTCAAAGTTAGTGTCGACAAAGCCCTAGCACTAACAATAATACATGACCTAGGCGAAGCATTTGTAGGAGATGTCGTTAAGTTTCTCAAGGATTATATAGGTGAAGTAAAAGAACAAGCAGAGATAAAGGCGTTTAAGGAATTCATAAGAGCAGACTACTTACTTGAACTATACAAGGAGTATGTAGAAGGTAAAACTCTTGAGGCAAGAATTGCCCGAATAGCTGATATGCTTGCTACATATGTTCAAGCAAAAAGATACTACATGCAGGGCTTTAAGGATGTAGAACGTATTCTCGTTAACACATATAATTCTATATTAAAGTCGATTGAGAGAAACATTGAACTAAAAAAGCCAGTACAGAAAATACTATCGTCAATATAGTGTCTAAGGCAGAATAAAGTTAATGTATAAGCTAAGTCTAGGCTACCAAATATTTATATCTCCCTAATTATATGTGAGAATACTGGGTCTAGTTGGTAAAAGAAGTAGAGGAAAACATATATTTAATTGATAACCCGTATGCTCAAAACTTGTTAACAATAGTACGTGATAAGAGTACACCATACCACGTATTTCGTAGGATTTTAGAGGAACTCGGATTCATTGTAGGAGTAGAAATCTCTCACTCGCTTCCAACGTACGAAGTTAAAGTTGAAACACCATTAGGAGTTAAGGCTAAGGGTCTAAGACTTATCAGTGATGAAAGAATCATATTGATAGCTATAATGAGGGCTTCACTACCCTTCATATGGGGTCTACTAAAAGCTTATCCTAAGGCTAGACTAGGAGTTATTGTTGCACGAAGAATAGAAGAGACTAAACGATTTGATGAAAAAGGCATGCTATTTGACGTTGAAATAAGTTATCAGAAATTACCAACAATAGATAATAATGACATAGTAGTAGTAGCTGACCCCATGGTTGCTACAGGGTCAACTATCTCAAGGATACTATGGGATGTTAAGAAGAGTAAACCTCTAAAAGTGATAGTAGCTAGTATCATAACTACAGAACATGCTATAAATAGAATAAAGAGTGTTTACCCAGAAACAATATTCTATACACTCAGTATAGACAACGAATTGAACGAGAATGGGTTTATCGTTCCAGGTCTAGGAGATGCTGGTGATAGAAGTTTCGGTACATCTTAACGTCTTAACTGTTTTAAACGTAATAGTTCCTTGAGAATAGGTATGGATTCAAGCTTATCTTCACCTAGTAGATCCCAGTATATTCCCTGAGGCTTAGGTCTAGGTTTTATTGTTCTTATAATCCTAGTGGGCGTTACTATTATGTCTACAGGGACGTCGTGCTTCTCTCTTGGCAACTCATTGTTAAGTACTTGGAGATCATGTACTGTAGTTACGATAGGAGTATCCTCTGTAACCTTCCCTATTTCTCTTAGTATAGCGTATTCTAGTTCAGCATAGCCACCACCCTTACCTATTCTAGTACCATAGACGTCAACTGCAACGCTACCAATAACGATTAGGTCTACATCTTTGATACTCATCAAATCCTTTAGCCCTAGTTTACGACCATAAATGAATGCACCACGTATAGTAGATGCTTGGGAAAACCTTGAGTAAGGTATATCTCGTGGATTCAATATAAGAAAGCCTTCACGTATACGTGGCGTAGGCATGAGCAAGAGTTTACCTTCAACTAGGGCCCTAAACCTAACAGGTTTTTGTGGGGAATCAGGGTTAACCTTAACCAACTCTGCTTTACGCCACATACTTAGCTTGAATAACTTATTAGCTGCTTCTTCTGCTCCTACAAAATTAGGTATTCTGCCATGAACTGGCTTGGGAAATCTAGCTACACCTTTTTCCTCAAGAAGCTTCCATATCTTTTCACGTATACTCTTCTTAAACTCCTTAACGTCGACACCCATGATGGCTACCACCATTTACATCTATTAAGCTAGGTTAACCTAATATTATCTCGCTTGCGTATCATAGTTACAATGGTGAACTAGTATTGGAGGAGATCGCTGAGATACTGTTGAAGCTTATAGACATGCCTTCACCGAAGGAATTAAACGATGCATTACGTAAAATTAGACACGATGTTGTAGTCGAGGTATCAAATATTAATGGAACAAACATTTATAAGGAGCTCATTGAAATTTCTAGACAGAATAGCAAGGTAAAGATAGTAGAGAGAGACTTAGCTGTAAATGATTTTCCCCCACATAAGCCAGTAACAATAATTCATGGCGCACTAAAAGGACATGTAGTCTTCCTTGGTGATTTAGAGGATATACTTGTATACAGTTTAAAAGAATACATTGCTGTTGCTGGTAAGGCAATTAATTATAGCTTAAATGAGAATATAGTGAAGATGGCTAAATCATCTAAGGGATTGAAGAAGATAAAATTATTCATTACACCTGGAGTACCCTGTCTAAAGACTTTGCACTTACTACTACCATTGATAGTCCACGATGATAATTTGAGACTATATGTTATAGATGTTCACAGACTAAGCGAATACTATGAAAGGTATAGTAAAGGTGCTTTACCGTTAATGTTAATAAATGATGATAAGTATCATATAGGTGCACCTAGTAACATAAAAGAACTAGCTAAGATCGTTTACTATGATCTCCAAGGCTGAAATAGCTCTAGTGGAATATTGATAATACTAGAAATTAGTAATACTATCCCAGCTACTTTTACAGATGGAGTATTAGAGCATATCATTAAAACTATTGGTGCTAATAAAATTAGATACGGAGCTAAAGCCACTACTATATACCTAACTCTATCTCTATAACTTAGCTCTAGTATGGACTTCTTATCCTGGTATTCCATGATTTCAAGACCTATACCTATGGGTATTCTCTTAACCTTGAATACACTTAATCTAAAATTTAAGCCCAATGTTTTAGCAATAACTATGTGGATAGACTCATGTATTATTGGATAAATAAAGACTATCACGAAGTATAAGAGGTACTCGCTCATAACTTTTGCAAACACTGCTTTAACACCAAGAATAGTTTCAGCCTCCACTCTTTATAACAGTAACCATGATAGTTTCGGAGTACTCTCTGGAAACTATTATTACTTATGGTCTATACATAAAGGTAATACTATGAATAATAGTTGCGCTCAACTACGTAACAACCTACTAATATAAATACTTGATTTTATAGAGCTTACTACGTAATTTAGGAAAGAGAAAGTGGTTGTTTCCTAGAATAAAATCTAGTCTAGCCCTAATACTTTGTATTTGCCGTCGGGCAAGGACAGTATACGTCCTTGCTCTAATAGTACTGATAGAGCTCTACGTATCTTGTCCTCACTTGCAATACCCGACAACACTTCATGTAATTCCTTTAGGTTCATAGGCTTTTCTTTTAAGAGCTCTAATAGTATGTTTCTTAGTTCTTCTTCATTAGGAGCCATCATTACTACAACGTCAGGATCTTCGTAAACTACTCTTAACTTAACCTTACTCCCTAGTCCACCTTCACTCATATCATTAACCTCCTTTTCTGGACTTTTTAAACCCCACAGATAAGTCTTACGGTTAAAAATAATTTGTTTACCCATACTTCATTGAAATGAGATTACTATAAGCTAGTTCTAGTAAAAAGGCTTGGAGGAGGGTCTCTGGCCTAAAGCTTCATCAATTAGTGTTTTCAGCAGAGGCCTTTGTCGATCATCCCCTCTACTGAAATATTTATCCGGGTTACTAGACTTATTTATGCAACGGCGCACTAGGGAAGCAGCAGCTTAGTGGTGGCTAATATGGAATTACATGAAATAATAGCACGTATACTACGTACTAGTAAGTGTAATCCTATGGGGACTAAGAAGGTCTTAGACCTAGTAAAGGAGTTTGAGTTAAAACATGATAAAGAAGAACTGGAAAGTCTTCCGGAATGGTCTAAGTGGATTACGTTTATAAAGAACTTCATATCGCCTCTTATCAAAGAGCTTGAGAAAATGGATTGCTGCAATGCTGCGCAACTAGTAATTGGTGCGATATTGTTTGAGTACCCGTTTATGGAGGACATGGTTAAAGCCTGGATAAAGGATAAGTGCAATAGTGAATCACGTTGCTGTTGTTGTAGAGAACTACAATCATATGTTGCCTCTTAGAAGTACATGGTCTATTTAACTAAATTTTTATAGCCCTAATCTTCTATTAAAGTAGTATAGGTACAATTTAGTGCTACATGGTGGTATATATGAGTGCACAGATAGAGAAGATAGAGTTAGACTTAACAAATGTACCAATTAGACCTACTAGCAAAAAGGAGATACAGCAACTTGAAACAGCTCTAATAATAGGTACACTCTACAGACCTGAAGTAGTAGAATTAATACGTGACCCCTTAGAAAGAGCTACATGGGTTGATAGTTTAGCTGTTGCTGCAGCAGCCCTCGCTAGAGAGAAGGCTGGTTATACGATATCACAGATAGCTGAAGAAGTAGGTAGAAGTGAAGCAATGATAAGAGCACACTTACAAGGTAAAACAAAAGCTGGTAAACTCGTGAGAGAAACATATGAACTCCTTGCACGTGGTAAGTTGAAACTAGTGGTACCATTTACTGGTGTACACTTAACAATTGAGGAGTATGAAAGACTTAAGGTAGCTGAGGAAGAAGTCAAAAAGCTAAGGGAGAGAATAAAAGAACTTGAAAAGGAGAATGCTGAGCTTAAGAAGAAGCTCCAAGAAGCAGTACCTACTAAAGATATTGAGCAGAGAATAAAGGAATTTGAGGAAACACTTAAAGAACTTGAAAAAGAGAACGCTGAATTAAGGTCAAGACTTAAAGAACTTGAAGAAAAAGCATCAAAAGCTAAAGAACTCGAGGAAAAGATAGGAGAACTTGAGAAGCAGGTAGACAAGTTAAGGAAGGATTTAGAAGAAAAAGAACAAGTCATAGCTAATATTAAAAGGATTCTTGGATGCTAATCCTAAATAGAGAATACGTTATATAAACTTTCTTCCAAAACATCTTTTTATCTAGGGAGACATACACAGTGCCATGTCCATACTATAAAAATAAGATGTGTACATCACCGTTACTTCCAGAACCTACTGATGCTATAGTAGTACCGAGTAGATGTCTCAGTGATGATAAGTACCGTACATGTAAATTCTACGTTGAGGAGAAAGAAGAACAATCTACTTTAATAACCAGTACAATAGATGACGAGAAGCTTAAAGAACTTAGACCTTATCCTCCCATACATTACTTGGATACACCTATACGTTCAGGATGTAGTTTCTATAAGCTAATGAGTTATGGAGGCTACTTTATTGCCTACTGCGAGGTACTTGGTAGAATTCTTACACGACATGAGGCAAAACTTTGCGGAATGTACTGGAATTCATGCCCTATAGCTAAGCAAGGATATAAAGAGTAAGTTATTAAGTTATCAATAGGTTATTGAAAAATAGATGTTAGCTAAATAGAGTTTAAGCTTATACTACTTTGCCCAATTAATGCAATAGGATATTCTGTATAGTCAATAAGTATTGTTCTAAGGTATTTGTCTATTACTTCCGGTACATTTAAACTCGTTGAGACCATTCTACCGTTAATGAATACTGAAGGTACACTTAAATACTCTCTAGACGGTGATGGAATAACTATGACATAGTAATTAACAGGTTCTCCTGCAATACCTCTAAGTATTAAAGCTAATGTTTTTGCTGTTTGCTCAGCTTTCTCGAACCCTTCAAGCATTGAAGCATATACTACAATATCCATTTTAATTACCCATATATTTAGGCTATAAAGGCCTTACTTTTTAAGCATACTTAGTCTTGAAGAAAAATAGGGTAATTCCTAAGGATGGGGATACGTATATGAGTTTTAGCAGACTAGTTAACTTGTATTGGTGCCATGAAGAACCTATAACGATAATAGTTGATAGTATTGCTAAAATTAATGGCTTTTACCCCATTCTAGGAGTTAAAGGCCTCTTAGAGTACTCGCGTAGGGAGTTAAGTGAGGCAAAGATTCATTTACCCAAAAACCTTATACAGGGTAAAGGAACAATTAATGCTGTTTTCGTAGATAATGAGAACCTTGTTATAGCTACAGTTGCTACAATAACTTATGCTTTCATAGACTATATGGGATATCCTCCAAAGACTAGAATCTATTATACAAAAACTATTTTCGGAGATCCTAATACTATTGTGAACTCTTATAACATGTTAAAGGATTTAGGATTTAGGTTACCAGTAAAAGTAGTTGGGAAAATGTATAAGTCGGTACTATTTCTTACACGTTATTCAAGAACACGTAGCCTATTTAAGGATAGAAAGATTATTCTATGGGCTATCTTACCCTTTTACATTGACAACGATGTAGCGGTCTTAGCAGAAACTTCTCTAAGATCCTTAGCAAGCCATTTAATAAGGGAACACAACATCAATGTAAGTGATGTAGGTATAGTCATATTCGTCCCCGATAGACTAGATGCTACTTTGCCTAAGAAACTAGTATTCAAGTGTAGGTCTGCTTGCGTGCTCGGAAGAGAATTTGTAGTAAACGAGCTATCTAAGATGATTGGTGATTTAAAGACATGTAGTACTTGCAAATACTATGAATTATGCCTGAAGAAGTTGAAGAGAAATACTTAGGAAAACCTTAACTAAGTTCTAGTTTCTGGCTTAGGGATTTAATGAAAACTAGTAGGAGAGGTAAGCCTAGGAAAATCATTGTACTAAGTACTAGTAGCCTTATGACCACTACTTCTTCGGGACTTAATACTAGGCTTAATCCATACTCTAGTCCTCCGCTAGCACCTGGTGTAGGTATCACACCCATAGCATTATAGAATAATAGTGCTTGAAAAGCTTTGTATAAGGTTATCTTACTGTTTACACTTAGTGATGCATAGTAAAATGCTAGTGTTAGGATGAAATACTTGGTTAGTGTTAAAGAGAGTACCGACATAATTATTCGGTGAGGTTTTACAGCTGTTACTACATTATTTATTGATGTTACTGCTGATAAGATAGTAGTTAACGCGTTTCTAATGAAGCCCTTAGAAGCTTTGTGAATACTCTCTAGTAGCTTCCTAAGTTTCTTTACTCTTGGTGCTAGGAATAGTATATTCCATGCAACAACATTGTATGTGGAGGTTAAGACTGCTACAATCGATAGAGGTAGTTTATGTAATGCTAATACTAGTGCGGGTATGTTGACCAACACTATATCCCAGTAGTCTTCAAATAAAGTAGTTATTACTGACTTCATGAGGCTAATACCATAAAAGGAGAGTATGAGTGCACGTGCTGGTTCACCACCTATAGATGAGGGTGTAGCTAATGCAACTATATTGCCCATAAGCCTTGCACGTAATGCGTCTATGAATTTTATTCTATGACCTATACTTTTCACTAACACCATTAATCTAAACGCATCAATTACATTTACCAACGCGAATAATGTTACCGATAACGCTATGTACTTAGTGTCAGCACTTAGTAATACGTATACATCAACATTAGTTATCAACATATATATTGCTAGAACTATTACTACCACGATAACGACTAGTACTAATTTTCGAAGTATGCTTAGTGAAAGAATAGAATGTGCTTCCTTACTAGTATTTAAAGACATTTGACACTAGCCTATCCTGTACCTAAGTATACCTACTAGGCCTCCAAACGTCTTCTTAATCCATTCTCCTTCAGGTATATCATCACTTATAAAGTATACTTTTGTACCATACTTCTTAGCTTCTTCTTCTATGAGTTCTGCATCACTTCTTTCTTCATCAATTATTATAGCTTTTAATGCACCCATTTTTAATGCTTCAAGTACTTCTTCATCACCATAAACTATTAGTCCATCATCTTTAGCTAAATGGTATTTGAACTCTTCTAAAGCTTTCAATGCCTCAACATACATTTGGCCTTGTATTAGATCGGAAGCCTTCATAACTAGTTCTCTAAGGCCAGCCTCTCCTTGATAGGACACATCAATTAGTTGTGGTAGGACTTTCTGCTTAAGCCTATAGTCAAGGTATCCTCCCTTAACGAAATCTTGTTTAGCGTATCCTGGTCCTCCAATTATTATACCCTTAAGCAATCCTTTCTCAAGTAATGGTAAGAAGTGCTTGGTAGCATGCTCTCCTACACGTTTGAAGAACTCTTCTACTAGTTGCTCAATAATTCTATCAAATCTTCTCTGACTTTGACCACCTTTATGGTGTTTACCTGGTACGTAGCCTTCTAGTTCCTCAAGAACCTTAAGTCTACTACCTTTAAGTAATCCTATTGTTGCAGCATCTCTCTCTATTATTATTATTCCAAATGTTTCTCTTTCTTCAACCATGTCTTCGAGGAATTCTGTATGGAACCATTTATCGGTTCTATAGAAGAATACTGGTACAGGATCAGGTGGTGCAAATACATAGCATATAAACTTCCCTGTATTCATGTCTTCTCCACAGAATACTACTAAACCTGTATCTGGCGTCTTAGGAATCTTTGTTAACCTGTCAATAGCTGATGTTAACGCTCTCTGCACCGCATCACGTGTACGTTTAAGCTTAATGTTATCAGTTATAGATAGTTCCTGCCTTAACAAGTTTACTACGTCACTTATGGGTCTACCAGGAGGTATATATAGACTTAACAGTACGGTAGCCGGAGCACTCCATTTCTTCAATTCCTTGAGTAGCTCCTTTAATTGCCTTCTAGATATTTTTAGTCTCTCACTAAATACTCATCCCTCAAACCCCGGCTACTTTCATTTTCCTAGAGCTTAAAAGTTTAAGGTGGCGAAAATTTTTAGTGAAAAGACGTCGAGTATTGCATCTTAAGTTGAGATGTAGAAGGCGTATTGTGTGGTAGTGGGTAGTATTTGTCGTAACAACATTATTTGAGGCCGGTATATTATCAACTGTTTCGCCTTCTTATTAATATTAATATTAAGTATTCTTGAAACTATTTTTACTTCCACTTCTCCTCTAATAACTCCTACACCTTCACCAAGTTCAGGTCTTATCTCAATTATTATAGGTAAATAAAGCTTGCTCCACTCCTCTCTAGGTATAATACTTGCTAAATACTCGAGCTCTCTTCTCTTAAAGTAATGAAGCGTTCCATCCCTTAACACAACATGTGGAAACTCTTGTTCAAGTAATTCTGACAATGCTACGCGTCTATATGGTAAATGCTTATTTACTATTCTAAGTTCTTTCTCCAAGTATTCCTCTATTTTACTAAGCTTTTCGAGATCCCCAGTGTACCGCATTTTTAATTTATTCCCCTCCTCTCCTACGCTTTAATATCTCCTTTACTCTCTTAAGCCTAGTCTTTTCTTCACGTTCTCTCTCATCAAACATCATTTCAAGGTACTTTATCGTAGCTTCAAGTCTCGGTATTACTACGTGTTCTAAGATGTTTACTCTTCTTCTTGTTCTTAGTATCTCTTTTCCTAGCATTTCAAGTGTTTTCTCTCCTTCAGCTAGGTCTAAGAGTTTTGATACAATATCTATTGAACTTGACCTAATTGATTCAAGTAGTATACTTGTCGTGGGAGAAAGTATTGTTTTTAACTGTTTGTATTCTTCTCTTAACCTTACATCAATAAAAGGTGCCTTAACACCCATTATATTCTTTGATGCTGCGTAAACATCTATCATTTGGGGAGAAGACTCTATGTACGCTTTTATGAAGTCACCGCTGTGCTGGAAGTTTAGAAGTGATATCCTGGTATAAATACTTGCTAACTTATCCATGATTTCTCTACGTGAATTAGCTAAAATTCTCATGTTATTTAGAAACTCTGCAACTAGTATTGTTAATCTTTCTCTAAGTATTCTATGTATTCTCTTAGCTAATGCTAGTCTTCTCTTAAGCCTTATTAACTCTATTTTCGTAGGCCTTACTCTTAGTATTTGCTGCGACAATGTCTCCTCCCTTTAATGCTATTATTATGGTACTACCCGAATTAGCCGGCTTTGACTTTCCCACGGTACTTGGGATGATACTTCTTGATTATATGGCTTCTTATCTGCTTTAATTCTTCTTCAGGTAGAATTGATAGAAGATCCCATGCTAGATCTAGTGTTTGTTCTATAGTTCTACGCTCGTATTCTCCTTGATTTATGAATTCTCTTTCAAATCTATCAGCAAATTCTAGATACTTTCTTTCACGTTCACTTAGTCCTTCAACGCCAACTATTACTGATAACTCTCTAGCATGTAGTCCTTCAGCATATGATGCATATAATTGCATGTATACATCTCTATGATCCTCCCTAGTCTTTCCAGGACCTATACCGTCCTTCATTAGTCTTGACAAGGATAATAGTACGTCGAATGGTGGGTATATTCCTTTTCTATGAAGATCTCTTGATAATACTAGTTGGCCTTCAGTTATATATCCTGTTAGGTCGGGTATTGGATGGGTAATGTCATCGTTTGGCATTGTTAGAATGGGCATCTGTGTTATACTACCCTTCTTACCATGTATTCTACCAGCTCTTTCATATATTGTTGCTAGATCTGTATACATGTAGCCAGGATAACCTCTTCTTCCAGGTACTTCTTCTCTTGCAGCACTAAGTTCGCGAAGTGCTTCACAATAGTTTGTCATATCCGTCAATATAACTAGTACGTGCATGTCGTATTTCCATGCTAAGAATTCGGCTGCTGTTAAAGCTACACGTGGTACAGCTATTCTTTCTATAACGGGGTCTGATGCAGTGTTTATGAATGCTACAGTTCGCTCCATAGCACCTGTTCTACGGAAGTTCTCTATGAAGAATCTAGCGTCATCGAATGTTACACCTATTGCAGCGAATACTACTGCGAACTTCTCCTCTTTACCTTTAACTGTAGCCTGCCTTACTATTTGAGCTGCTATCCTGTTATGGGGTAAACCTGAACCACTGAATATGGGTAGTTTTTGTCCTCTAACTAATGAGTTCATTCCATCTATTGCTGAAATACCTGTCTCAATAAACTCTGATGGAGGCATTCTGGATGCAGGATTAATGGGTGAGCCATGGATATCCATGTAGTCTTCTGGTACTATTTCAGGTCCACCGTCTATTGGACGCCCCATGCCATCGAATATTCTACCTAGCATGTCTATTGATACAGGGATTCTTAGTGTCTCACCTTTAAATCTGACTTTAGAAGCTGTTAAGTTAACTTCACTAACACCACCAAATACTTGGATTACCGTGACCTCACGGCTAACATCTATTACTTGTCCTAGTCTCCTCTCACCAGACTCTAGTTCTACATCAACTATTTCACCATACTTTATACCTGGTATGCTTTTTACAAATAACAATGATCCTCTAGCACTGGCTAGCTCAGTTGTTTCACGGACAAGCAGACTTGGATGTCTTTCTAGCCCAGTTGCCATGCATTATCACCTACTTAATAGTTTTTCAAACTCCTTATCTATTTCATCCCATAACTTCTTAAACACAGGCTCATAATCCTTGTTTGGGATTTCCTTCATTCTTGCTATCCTTGCACGAACCTTTAAGTTCTTTATTTCGTCGACACTTACTCCTCTCTTAAGTGCTTCTAAGCCTCTATGGTAGAATCTGAGTATAGTCTTCATCATTAAGTGTGCTTTCTTTGGTGGACAGTAAGTGTCTATCTCGTGGAAAGCGTTTTGCTGTAGGAAGTCCTCTCTAATCATTCTAGCAACTTCTAGTACTAGTTTATCTTCTTCTGGTAAGGCTTCTGTACCTACAAGTCTAACTATTTCTGCTAGTTCCGCTTCTTTCTGGAGAATACTCATTGCCTCTGTTCTAGCTTCTTTCCAATCAGCTGCTATATTTTCACGCCACCACTTCTCCACTATATCTATATAGAGGCTGTAACTAATTAGCCAGTTAATTGCTGGGAAATGTCTTCTATTAGCGAGCGCTACGTCTAAAGCCCAAAATACTCTGATGTATCTTAGTGTGTTCTGTGTAACTGGTTCACTGAAGTCTGCACCAGGGGGGCTAACTGCTCCAGCAATTGATAAGGAGCCTTTTCTTTCGGGTTTACCTAGAGCTATAACTCTACCAGCACGTTCGTAGAACTCTGCTAGTCTTGAGCCTAGATATGCTGGGAAGCCTTCTTCTCCAGGCATTTCTTCTAGTCTACCACTTATCTCTCTCATAGCCTCGGCCCAGCGTGATGTAGAGTCTGCTACCATTAGGACATTGTAGCCCATATCCCTGAAGTACTCGCCTATGGTTACACCTATGAATACGCTTGTCTCTCTAGCCGCTACTGGCATGTTACTTGTATTAGCTATGAAGACAGCCTTCTCCATTAAAGGCTTACCTGTTCTAGGATCAGTTAACCTTATGAAACTATGTAGGGCGTCCGCCATCTCGTTACCACGTTCACCGCATCCAACATAGATGTTTAACTGAGTATCCGACCACTTTGCTAGTTGCTGTAGTGTAACTGTTTTCCCAGTACCGAATCCTCCTGGAATAGCAGCTTTTCCACCCTTAGCTAATGGGAACATGTAGTCAAGTACTCTTTGACCAGTAACAAGTAGTTCTTCAGGATCAAGTTTCTTAGCGTATGGCCTAGGTCTTCTTACAGGCCATTTCTGCATCATGGTTAAGTCTACGTCTCCAGAACCAGTTCTTAACGTAACTATGGGTTCAGTTACTGTATAGTCGCCTTCACTTGCAATCCATTTTACTTCACCTTTCACTCCTGGAGGAACCATTATCTTATGCTCTATAAGGCTAGTTTCCGGTACAACACCTATTATATCGCCTTCACCGACGACATCGCCTACCTTAATCAATGGCTTAAAATGCCATTTCCTGTCTCTTGGGAGAGCTGGAGCCCTAACACCTCTAGTTATAAATGGTCCTACAAGATCCTCGATTCTCCTCAATGGTCTTTGAAGGCCATCATATATGGCTCCTACGAGACCTGGCCCTAATTCAGCTACAAGTGGATGACCTGTTCCAACTACTTTTTCACCAACAGTTAATCCACTTGTATCCTCATATACTTGGATTATTGCTTTATCTCCTTCCAAGCCTATTATCTCTCCTATTAATGCTTCCTCTCCTACCTCTACTACTTCATATACCATTGAACCAGACATTCCTTCAGCAATTACGAGGGGACCTGATATACGCCAAATCCTACCTACAACCATCTGACCTCGACCTACATATTTTATCCAAGCTCTATTGAAATACCTAATACCTTACGAGCTTTATCAAGATAATATTTACGTGGATCATGTTTTCTTAATAATTGGGGTCCAGGTATGGGGATTATTATAGGATAAGTTGAAAACCTGTATTTTAGGATAAGGTCTTGGACATACTTACTGTACTCCTCTTCAACGATGAGTATTATCTTAGTATCAGGTAATGTTATCTTACTTACATCTTCTACTACTTCTTTTACTCTATTCTCTTCTCCTCTACTTACTGTATATATCTTGCCTATTCCAGTAAGTTTGAAGGGTAATGTGAACACTTCATCGCCTATCACTATTATTTGGGCCTTCTTTATATCCTTGCTCAATGCCATCTACCTTACAATTAATTCTTCAATGTATTTTCTAACCATATCTAACGGTATGTTGTTCCATGTAATCCACGCCATTAATCTAAGTATTGCTAACTCGTTCTCCTTAAGCAATATGTAGTCTAGTACCGATTGTACAGAGAACATGTTAGATAATAAGTTGTCGTGAACCTCCTTGTATAGTGCCTTAATTAGTGAAGCTTCTAAAGCTATATCACCAAGCCCTGAAGCAAGTGCCTTGGAAACAAGGGATGAAAGATAATAGTACGGGGTTGCTGATAGTATTTGAGATACCTTATCTGGGCTATCAGCTTCAACTAGCTCCACTAGTGTTTGCTCGCTGATATTCATTATTCTCTCAGAAAATGCTTGTTTAACTATGTTTTTAGGTATACCCAGTATAGAGCCTCTTAAGGCAACTCCAATACTATACAGGTCAGCAATAACGCCAACAGCCTTACGTAATAGGTAGTCTCGTTTAAAATACTTTAGAGTACTCCTATACACTAGGTCTACGTATGCTCTATCAAGTAGGCATTCGGTAAGCCATAATGCTTCTGTATCCTTTGATTCAAGTCTGGAAATCAGTGATGATATTACTTTAGCATAATCATTAAAACCTAGCTTGTATACTAGTTCAACTAGTTCTCTAACTCCACCCACATTATCAAACTGTTCTATCATACCCTTAATTCTAGCAACACCAAAAGGTACCTTAGTAACTACTTTCTTATCAAATACTATTCCTCTTAGAATACTCTTTATGTTAAGAACATCGTATTTTGAAATATACGCTAGTATGAATTCCCTAGCTTGTCTTGGAAGAAAGTTCCATAAGCTCATTACTTCGTCGTGTAAGTGACTCCATAGCTCTCTTTCAAAGTCATATATAGTTGCCTCAGGAGTTAGCTTTGTAGAAAGGTATTCGCCTATAATATATTGTTCTAGTTCCAAAACCATGTCATATATCTTATTTTTACCTAGAAGACTTAGATACTTGCTTAAAGGTATGACTTTAGATGATCTACTTCTAACAAGTGCTGATACATAAGCGTATGCTGTCTTCTTATGTATTATGAAGCCCATTGAACCTTATCCTCGCCCTAAAACTTCTTTTACAATCAATGGTGCTAGTTTTGACCTAGCACTCTCTAGTCTTTCCTCATACGAGTTATCTATCCTAATTCTTCCATCCAATGACTCTACTATTACTCCTCCACTTATACTGTCAGTAACCTTTATTTCAGCGATCTTAACGTTGAATTCCTTTTCCAATTGCTTCTTCAATTCCCTTACAAGTTTTTCGTCTTCTCTACTAACTATGACTCTAATGTTACTTAACGCTATTTCGCTTATGCTTTCCTTTAGAAGGTTATAAAGTGATTCTCGTCTACTAAACCTACCTGACTTAACTATTTCTTCTACTCTTCTAAATACTTGTTCTACTATATTCTTTTTCTCTTCAGCTAAGATCATTCTAGCTCTTATCTTGGCGTCAACTATTATTTCTTCAGCTCTTCTCTTAGCATCACTAATTATTTTCTCCTTTACTTTCTCAACTTTTTCCTCATATTCTTTCTTAGCATTTTCAATTATTTTACGTGCCTCTTCTTCAGCTTTCTTTATTATTTCTTCTGCTTCCTTCTTAGCATTTTCAATTAACTTCTCCTGTAACCTGCTAGTAGCACTATCGGTTGTTCCCATAAAGTCACCTTAGACTTGAAGTAGTATTAATGCTAGTATCGTGAATACCAAGCCTAGAATTCCTATAAGCTCTGCATATACTGCTAACATCATTGCATTAACGAATATCTTACCTCTTGTACGTGGCAACATAGATATTCCAGCAGCACATATAAAGCCTTGGAAAGCTGCTGAGGGGCCCTCAGAACCTACACCTATCATTGCAGCCGCGAAGATTTTCATTGCATCCCAGAAACCCATTTCGGGCTTCAACGCGAACAATATAATGTATATTAGTATTATCAGTCCATAGAATGTCTGTGTTGTAGGCATTGCTGCTAATACTAACACGTTTCTGAATTGTTTAGGATCCTCTGCTAATACTGTTGCACCTGCTGAAGCAGCTGCACCAATTCCTACAGCTGAACCTATCATTCCACTAGCAAGAGCTAGAGCACCGCCTAAAGCAGCTAACCAGCTATAGTCCATAGAATCCCCTTAAGCAGATAAGGGGCACTAGTATAAAAATGCAACGCGCTGATTAAAAGTAATGTTTAGTAGCCTAACTATATGGGAAAACGTTTATCATATTAGCACACTGATTAACCTATAAAGCTAGTGTTGAACCTAAGCCGGCGTTAATAGTACTTTGCGTTCTATTCTAATCTTTAAAGGCTTAAACTCAACACCATCACCACTGTAGAACTTTGGTAGGAATTCAACATAGAATAGTCTTAGTGAGTGAACGAAGGCTCCTAGAGAGCTTAAGGCTATGTTTAATGCATGTCCTATTATGAACACTGGTATGCATAGTATGATTCCAGCTATTACGCCTCCTACTCCTGGTATGAGCCCGCTTATTCCACCATATACTAGGTCTGATATCTGATTGAAGCTCATTGCTAAGTAGTATGTTGCTAAACCTACACCTGCTATTCTAGCGTAGGATAATACGTCACCTAGTATGCCTGTTAGGTCGAACAACCACATTATTGCTCCAAAACCTCCTGCTGACTTCACCTTAGCGATAATTATTACTACTACACCAGCGATAGAAGCATACATTAACATGTTTAGCACATTACTAGGTAAGGATACTATGCTCAACATACCTGCCAGGATATAGGGTATACCGAATCCTTCAGCTATGAATAATCCTATTTCGTTTACTGCATCCCACCACTGCTTAAGTTTTAAGTTTTTAATTAAGCTTAGAGCATGAGCTATATTTACATGTACTAATCCTAATAGTAATGCGAAGGCAAGGAACATTTTCTCTGAAATAAGATCTGGGATTACAGCTAACCTATATCTTAGAGACATGTATTCCTCCATGTTTAAGTGGAGAACGTATTTCATGAAGTCTCCAAGATACGTGGAAGTTAGGATACCTGCTATTATTGTTGCTATAGCTGATGCATAGAGCATGCCTTTGAATCTCTTGTATCCTTCTGATTCAGGATTGTCTACTAGCTTATCTAGTACAAACCTAGTTATAAATAAGAGGAGAATACCGTAAACAGCATCACCTATCATGAACCCAAAGAATATGGGGAAGAACAATGTTATTAGGCCAGTAGGATCCCATTCATTATAATTAGGCATGCCGTAGAGCTTAGTAAGTATCTCAAAGTACTTCGAAATACCCTTATTCTCTATTCTTGATGGAGGCTTTTCAGAAGATTCCTCACTTAATGTTTCAGGGCTAAACCTCTCAACTTTATTCATTCTCGCTACAGCACTTTTTGTCTCTTCATAAATACGTTTTAGTAATAGATCACGTGTACTCTCTGGAACCCATCCTCTAAGTAGAGCTATATACTTAGACTTATAGGCTACTTGTAAAGCTATAAGCCTATCATACATGTTGTCAAGGACTACTTTCGCCAACGCTATATCCGATACACTGTAATCGACTAAGTCCTTTACCTCACGCGTAAGTTTATCAACACTCCTTTTGAGTTCATTGATAGTCTCTGATATCTCATTTAATACTTTAGAGAACTTACCGGAGAAGCTACTTAGATCTATAATTTTGCTTTTGAACCTATTTACAAGGTCTTCTAATTTAGTGACAAGGTTGCTGTGAACGTATACTACTATTATCTTCCAGTTACCTGCATCTACTTCATCGACTATATGAGCTATTTTCAGTAAACTCTTTTTTAAGTCAGGGTACATAGTCAATGGAGCTACAATAGTTCTTATACATATTGTTCTACCAGTGTAATGTAGAAGCGATACGTTTATATCACCATAAGTTTTATACATTACCTCTAAGATGGATAGAAGACTACTTAGATTTTCTATTCGGCCTAGAATCTCCTTAACCTTTTCCTCATTAAACAATACTCTATTGTATAGCTCATCAACTTTCTTAACTACTTCCTCGTAGAGCTTATCAAGAGCGTACGCGTTAACTTCCTCTCTTACTTCAACGAGTCTAGGCTTGCCAAGAAGTGTTATCAACTTCTCGATTTTTGCTTTAACATCCTCTATCTCACTAATCTTTGTCTTTAAGAACTCTAATTCCCTACTAGGAACTTCCTCATACTTTACTACATGTATAGCTCCAACATCTTGAAGCATTTTAACAAGTAAGTCGAATTCATCCTTAGAAACATATATAAGAGTATCATACATGAGTTCAGGATACTTTAATACAACCAAGGATCAAGCCACCTTGGCCTTCACTATTATTTCAGCTATCTTCTTAGAAACCTCGTTTACCCTAGACTCAGTCTTCAATCTTATCTCATCTGCCTCCCTCCTAGACTCCTCTAAAATCTTCTCAGCCTCCTCCATGGCCTGCTCTACTATCTTATTCGCCTCCTGTTCAAAGACTCTAACATCGACTTCTCTATTCCTTATTTCTTCAGCCTTCCTTCTAGCATTCTCTAAGATCTCCTTAGCCTTCTTTTTAGCCTCCTCCAGTATACGTTCAACAATATTCTCCATAACGCTAACGTCTTGCAATGCCAAAGCAGGTCACCCTATAAACGTGCCGCGATATAATCAAAAGCAAATTGTATATAAATGATAATGATCAGAGAAACATCCCCTAAGTACTTAAACTTAAATCAGAGTACAAGCAAAATACTAGTACACAGTAAAAACACGTCTCTCGGTGTAATGCGCCTTGCCTACTCTTAGTACTGGTTTGATTATTGCTGGTGCTTATGCTGATAAGGTTAGACGTACACTCTTTGCACAACTAAGAGACAAGATAAAACAAGGAGAAATAACACCACAAGAAATAGCAAAAGCAGCAGGAGAACTAAACCGGATTATATACGAGGTACTTGTAAACAAATTAAGAATTGACAAGGGAGATGTAGTACGTGTTAGAGTAGACTATGAGGTAGAAAATGGAAAAGTAGTATGGAACTATAAGACGTTGAGAATAGAGGCATTTAAGCGTGTACCCGACGAAGAAGTAGATAAAACATTAAAAGAGTCATTACCGGAAGCAGTGAAGAAGTTTGTGGAAGAAGCGGAAGTAGAAGAAAAAGTCCCTGAAGAAAAAGCTGTAAAAGCCGAAGAGGTTAGGGTAGAGGAAAAAGAAGAGGTAAGAGTTGAAGAAAGAAAAGAAGTTGAAGCTATAAGTAAACTTCCTGTCCAAATTTCTGAAGCAGTTATACTAGGCGAGCTATCGTACGGAGGCTATGTAGCAGCTTTACAAAATGAGAAAGGAGACAATGTAGGCCTTGCAACTATTGAGGAAAAAGCTGGTACAACGGTTATAGATGCCGTAATAGTAAGTGAAGGTAAAGCTTATAGAGTATATGTGCCTAAGACTCCTCTAAAGCTAGACGAAGTAAAAGATAAGCCCAATAAAATAATAGAATTCATACTTAAACACAGCGTTAACGAGATACCCGTAGAGGATGCCCGTAAAATCATAGAAGACAGATTAAAGAGTATAGTCTAGTCTTCCAGCATCATTATATGTTTTCAACTACATGGTCAGAGAGGTCTCCATTCAACATTAAGTATTCTGCGCCCCTATTCTCATCATCCCTACAATCCGCAAGGTCTAACTTCTCTTATCTCCAATACATTTCCATGTAACTGTACTCTAAGAATACTTCCCTTTCTAGGCCCACTTTTAACTTCATACTCAGCTACACCATTTTCTAATACCTCAAATAGTACACCTAAAGGAACAAGTAAACCACATAAGGGACATAATAACTTACTATTGCTCCACTCAAGAATCGCGCCATCAAATGGGCATTCTGCTTTCAGTCTACTCGCTTTTTCCCTAAGTCTGCTATCAACGTAATTTACGTACCAATACCTCCATGAACCAAGTATGCTATCATAATACGAGCCACCCCTCCTATACGGTATAAAATACCTCGACTTTAAGGGCAGGATTTTAAGCGAACACCACTCCTTAATCATAAACTCCCTAAAACTCCACATATACTTCCACCCTTTCTGAAAGTACAGTATTAAGATGTTATCATCAGATAACTGGCCCGTTAATTCATTATAAAATTCCGCTGCTCTACCAAGCCATTCAATTACTTTATTTCTCTTCTCGTCTTCAAGTTCTACTACAATTTTCCAACAATTCAGTGCATGACTACTAGGCCTCTTACTATTAAGTACACTAGACCTGCAATCTTGGCAATAACCGGCTACATCCTTAGGATTAACTGCTGGGCCATAGAACATCACCCACTTACCCCTACGTTCAATCCTAAGATTGCTAGGCCACTTCATGATCCTCCACCACACCACTATATGCTAGACACTATATTCCTAGCATAATATATGACTACATCTAGTCAGAGCCATAGTGTAGGTGAAGCCTACAGTAGTACTAGTCAAGAAATAACCACTAGTTTATACAAAACAAGAAAATATGAGAAGAAAGTATGTCAGGCAAGACTGTAGTAGTATTCTTTTATCTTATACTTTGTTGCTAAGAAACATGTATATGCATGTGACTTCAACATTATTGTTTACAAGTGTTGAATATTTTTCTTAGAGTCTTAGAGAATCCTACACGTGTGCCAAGACGAGGATCCTGGTATAAGTATACTATGTGTTTTACCTGTAGTTTCTTGAGTACTTGCATAAGCCATACTTCATTTGCGTGAAGAGCCTCCATTAGTTGATCGACGTACAAGTATGTTGAACCCCACGTAATGTAGTGTTCAAGTAGTATGTTCACTATCTCTTTTTCCTCATCTGATAGTTTATCGTATTTTATTGCTTGTTTAATACAGTCTACTTGTTGCTCGCGGACTTGTTGTGGGCTCGTTTGACCAGTTTTAGCGGCAATGAACGACAAGAAATGACTAGAGTGTCCGGGTGTTACTGAGATATTATTGTTGTTCATTGCTGGTTTAACCTGTTCTGAGATTATTTGTTGTGCTAAAAGTATGTATTCTTTTGTCTGCGCGTTCTTGTATTTATCTATTATTTGTTGTGCTATGTTTTCACCTAGTGGTGTTAGTTGCCAGTATCCACCCACGTATTCTACGAGTCCACGTGTTTTCCAGTAACTTAGATAACTGCTTACATAGCGTGTTGTGTATCCTAGATAACTTGCTATTTCAGCAGACTTCATAGGCCTAGCATGTAGGAGTACTAGTATGGCTTCAACAATCTTTGATCGAGGTCCTTGGCCTTTTAGTTGTTTACTAACCTTTTCTACTACTTCAGCTATCTCCCTATCTTGTAAAATCATTTCTAATATCACCGTGAAGGCTAGTAGAGATATGTAAAAATAGGTTACAGTGCCCTAACCTGCCTAGTCTATGAGATATATTGTTATTCCTAGATAAAAGGTGAGTTATACTATGTTATGTGTAATACCCTAGAATACAGGTATATATGGTATTACCTAGTAACTTCTATTACTTGTTTTAAGCCCTCTTAGGTGGTGTTCTTGGCCTTATTTCCCTGGGTTCTAGGTTTTCGATGTTGAATTTGTCCTCGTCATCGTCTAGTTGTGTTGGTGTATCTGATAGTAGGCCTTTTTCCATTGCATACTCCTTTATTATTGCAGGTGCTATTTCATCGGGTTTTACGGCGAAGTCTATTGATACACCTTTTCTCCTAGCCCATTCTATGAAGTCTTCTAGTAGTCCTCCATTGATGATTAGGTCTAGTAGTTCTTGTTTGGTTCTAGAAGTCGTGTTCATTCCGCTGAACCCAAGTGTAACTATAGTGTTGGGGGAGTTAATTAAGTAATTGGTGTTTAACTGTGGCTATACTACCTTAACAACTACTTCTTCATTGTAGTCTACTATTACTCTCATGTATCCTTTAAGTATTTCATCGACTTCAGGGTCACCCGTATCTACTCTTAAGAATCCAAGTTTACGCATTTTACTACGTGTTGCAACAACGATTATGTTTTCCTTACCTACAAGTCTTATTATTGTCGGTGATATCTGTTGGTTTCCTCTACCGAAAATGAAGCCTTGTCCTCCTATGGGGGTTACGATTATCTTTACTTTACGGTATTTTTTGATTAAATCCATTATTTTCTGCTCGTTTAAGTCCTTGCCTACTAGTTCTCCATTGTATACCGCGTCTACTCCTAGTGTTGTTTTTTCTACTCCTAATTCATCGGCGATAGCCTTTACTGTTGTTCCTGGTCCTAGTATGTATAATGTGTTTTTGTCCATGTTTTCCACTATATACCTGGCAATGGCCTTCTTATTCTCCTCCTCTAATGGGTTCTCCATGCTGGGTTCCTTGCTTGGCTGTACTAGTCCTTGAACATATATGGTTAAGGCTGTACCATATTTCTTTACTATGAGCTTATCTTTTCTAAACGCTTCCTCATCTATGTCGAGAATTTCTGCTTTCGTTATCTCAGCTAGCCCTTCCAAGTAGTATCTTAGTACATGAGCAGCTTTTTCAGGTGTCGTCGCGAATACCGAGCTATATACCTTTACGCCACTAGGAACTCCTAGTAAGGGCTTGTTTTCGCCAACTACTTCTACTATATCTCTTGCTGTTCCATCTCCTCCAACAAATACTATGAGCTCTACTTCTTCTAGAACCTTTTTTACAAATTCTTTTGTGTCCTTGGCTGTTGTCTCTTCTCCTAGCTTCATGTCAACTACTTTATAGTTTGTTATACTTGTTTCACGTAGATATTTCTCGCCCATGACGTGTGGGGGTGTTATGAACTCTATGTTTTCTTGTAGTTTTAGCCTCTTAAGTTCAAGTAGAAATCTTTTAGCTCTTTGTGGTGCTACAGGTTTAGCACCTAGTTTTAAGGCTATTTTGTATGCTTCTCCATCTGTGCCTTTTAGTCCTACTCTACCGCCCATTCCTGCTATGGGGTTTACTAGGAATCCTATGCGGTGTGTCAAGGGTGTTGTCCCTTAGGTTCTAGTACCGCATCCTCTATTATGTAGTAGCCGTATCCTTGGGGGTACCATATTTTTTGTGCTTTCCTTATTCTTATTCTCTTAGACATTAGTGGTGAGTCTACTACAAATGTTTCGAATTCTCCTCCTTCCCCTACGGGGCTTATCTGGTATTTTCTGCAAATTCTAAGGAATTCTTCTATGTTGTCTTTGGTTAGCTTAACTCCTAGCCATTTCTCCGTTAAACCATATGCTTGAACTGCTGTTATAATGAAATCTAGTGTTTCAGCTTCCTTAAGTAGTAGTTCTTCTGGATTACTGCCCCAGAGTGGTGCGTAGTGTTTTATTCCTAGTTTGTTTGCTATGTAGTCTACTCTCTTCTTCTGATATTTGCTTGCAACAGCTCCTGTTACTATGGTGTTGAATTCCTCTTTTTCCTTGAGCTTTATGAGCTCTACTAGTAGTTCTTCTACTTCTTTTTCTTTAATCCCACTTGTATGTATTATTACTGGTTTCTTGTTCATGGCTTCTACGTGTAGGTGTGTCCATTTAATGTTTACTGTATGGAACATCCATGATTCAGGGTTTTTGGGGTAAACTATTACTATTATGGGTATTTCGTAGCCCTCTTCTTCGGCCTTGAGTATGGCGTAGTGTGAATCCTTACCACCTGTATACAGTGCTATTGCTTTACTCAAATCTTACACCTTATAGCGTAGTGTTATGTCGAAAAGCTCTTCGATTAATGCTCTTAATGCTTTCTTGGGGTTAGTGCTCCAGGCTACGATTATTAGGTCTCCTTTCCTTGCGTTTAGCTTATTGGCTATTTCCTCTAGTTCTCTATGGTAGTATTCTTCTGCTCCCATTAGTACTGGTTTCTCCTTGTAGGCTATTATTAATGCGGCTTCTGCACCATATCTGACCAGTTCATCTCTTATGTTTAATGCGTTGATGTTTTCTAAAGTGTTTAGCCCGAGGTTTATTTTCGATGCATAAGCGTTTCTCCATGTTGCTATTTCTTTTAGGTCTATTTCAATAGGTGGCGATATTGCCTTGATAAGCTTCCTAACTATTTCTTCTCCTTTACTTGTAAGGTATACCCCGGCAGCAACATCTGTTTCAACTATTCCTTGTTCTTTTAGTCTTCTAATCATGGTTTTAACACTTGCTTCTCCTAGTCCAAGGATTGATGCTATCTTTAGTCTTCCCAGTGGTCCATTAGAATATATGTGATATAACGTTATGTATACGTCAGCAGAAGTAAACTTGGGTTTTATACCTCTACGTTCTCCGGCTACTCTTCTTAGTAAATCGATGAGTATTGATATGTTTTCTTCAGCCATATTGTATCCGTTAGATTAATGTAGTTGTCATAGTATTTATTTTAACTTGGTTACGATAGTTATTTTATTTTAGTGTGTGACTAAGCTATTACTTTGGTGGGTTATTGTATGGTGCAGGCTTCTATTAGGAGTTTGAAAGGTAAGGATTTACTATGGCTTGTAGACTATTCTGTTGAAGAAATATGGGCTATACTTGAAACTGCTAAGATGTTTAAGCAGAGATTCTACTCTGGAGAGCGCATTATACCTGTACTTAACGGTAAGGTTCTTGCAATGATATTTCAGAAACCTAGTACTAGGACTCGTGTAAGCTTTGAAGTAGCTATGTACCAGCTTGGAGGTTACGCTATGTATTTGGGATGGAATGAACTGCAACTGGGCCGTGGTGAAACTATTGCAGATACTGCAAGGGTTTTGAGCAGGTATGTTGATGGGATAATGGCTAGGGTTTACTCGCAGAACGATATTGTGGAGCTGGCGAAGTATGCTGATGTACCGGTAATAAATGGGTTAAGTGATCTAGTTCACCCTGTTCAAGCACTTAGCGATATGTTTACTATATGGGAGAAGAAGGGTAGACTTAGTGGTTTAAAGATAGCATTTGTAGGTGATGGCTCAGACAATGTACTTCATAGTTTACTGCTTGCTTCAGCGAAGTTGGGTGTTAACATTAGTATAGGTTCACCTAAAGAGCTTAGACCTAATAAAGAGATATTGAAGTATGCTGAAGAAGCTGCTGAGAGTTCTGGAAGCATAATAGAGTTCTATGAGGATCCTTATGAAGCTGTTCGTGGAGCAGATGTTGTATACACGGATGTATGGGTTAGTATGGGTCAGGAGAAAGAGAGGGAGAGGAAGGTTAAGCTACTTGAACCATATAGGGTTACAGTAGACTTGATGAGACATGCTAAAAAGGATGCATTATTTATGCATTGTCTACCAGCTCATAGAGGAGAAGAGGTTGTAGACGAGGTAATTGATGGTCCTTGGAGTGTTGTATGGGATCAAGCTGAGAATAGATTGCATACGCAGAAAGCTATACTAGCACTGTTGTTAGGTTAATAATGGTGGCTAAAAGCTTGTAATATGTTATTGTTTTAGAATCTTTTTATTTTGACGCCTAGTTCTTTAGCCTTACTAAGAGCTTCATTACTTATTTTTGCGCCACGTCCCCATATGGCTAAAACAGGTTTAGCATTTACTTGCTTAGCTTTCTCGTAAACTTGTTCTATGATGTCTGGTGAAACGATTCCCGTCCTATCATATACGTCTATTGCTAGTTTTTCTCCCCCTTTTACGGCTACTATGTCTATTACGCCTTTCGAGGTTTTTATTCTTTTAACGTTAACAGAATAGCCTGCTTCAACGTATTTACCTGCTACGACACCTATGTTTCCATACTTCTCCTTGAGTTTCTTTTGAATGAATCTTATCTCGGCTAGTGACAATGCCTTCACCGTGGAGGTTTATTTTGCATGTGCTGTATAAGCGTATTATCCTGTGATTTTTAAGTCTATTTGACTTTCTTTAACCTCCTTAAGGCTGACTCGGCTGCAACATATAGTGGTGTGTAGACTTCGCTTTCCCGGGGCATGTATGAGGTTTCAAGTTCTAGTAAGGTGTCTATGGATGCATTAAGCTTTATTGCCAATGATATTATGTCAATGTATTTTGATATATTGCATTCTTTGCAGACTACTTGGCCTCCAAGAACTCTGCCTTTATGATCATATACTAGCTTAATGTATACTCTATCGCTACCTGGCATGTAGTGGGGTTTATCTAAGCCTACTACTCTTAGTGTTTGAACACTTACACCTAGGTTTTGAGCTTTAGTTTTTGTTAACCCTGTACTACCTACAGCTAATCCACTTGTACGCATAATGAATGGTGAAAGTGTTCCAGGATACCTGGCTTCTATACCGATAGAGTTTAGCCCTGCTACTCTTCCTTGATGGAAAGCTGTTGTTGCCAACATGCTTATTGTGGGCTTCTTTGTTATATAGTCTATTGTTTGAACGATATCGCCTACAGCATAAATGTCCTCAATACTAGTTTTCATGTGGTCATCTACTAGTATGAATCCTTTTTCATTTGTCTTTATACCAGCGTTAACTGCTATGCCAGTATTAGGCTTCATACCTGTTGCCATGACTACGAAGTCTACGTTTATGCTAGTATCTTGTACTCTAATAGATAGTTTTCCATTTACCTCAGTGATCTCAGATACTGGTGAGTTCACGTAAACTTTTATCTCTCTACCACTTAGGTTCCTTCTAACCAAGGAGCCCATGTCCTTGTCTAGAGTAGTTGGTAATACTTCTTGTAATGCTTCAATTAAGTACACGTTTAATCCAAGTTCTTTTAATGCTATGGCTACTTCTATTCCTATAGGCCCAGCACCTATAACAGCCACATTCTTCGACGAAAGAGCTTTTTCTCTAATAGCTATGGCGTCTTCTGGTGTCTTAAGCGTAAACACATTCTTTAATTCTAAGGCTCTACGTAATGGCCCGGGAGCTGTAGGTGTAGAGCCCATAGCTAGTATTAACTTATCATATTCAATAGTCTTTACATCGCCATTTGACTTGTACTTTATAGTTTTATTTCCCGTGTTAATACTTAGTGCTTCAGCATTTAGCTCTAATTTGATACCAGGTGTTAGTGGCTCCTTCTCAATTACATCGTTGGGTTTCAAGTATCCTGAAATGACGTCCGGTAAAGCACATGGATGATATATGGGGTATGGTCTTTTTTCTAATACTACTACATTGCATTCTTTACAATAGTTTTTAGCATATGCAGCTGCAGTCATGCCGCCAGTGCCATACCCTATAACCACTATTCTTTTCTCCATGTACAACACCTTATATAATGTTAAATGGTTGGTGAACATTGTAAAGTTGTATTGTGTAAAAGTAAAAATATTTTCGTTAATTAAATAGTAGTTTTACTTCTTTAGGCTCTTAAAGTAGTTCATGATTTCCTCTAATAGTTTCTTACCTGTTTCAGTCTTAGGGTATGTTACTGCTCTAATTGGTTCAGGTATAGGATTGCTTTCAACGTATTCTCTAGGTTTTCTAGGCCAGTTTCTTGGGTCAAATCCATGTTGTGCTAGGAAGGCTATAGTCCATCGTTCTGAACCAAATCCTGAGCACCCTGTCCATAGGATTATTCCTTTATTGTGCTTGATTTTGAATGGTGATGTAAACTTTGTTCCGTGTATTGAGATATTTCCTATTTCAAGCCATGCTTTCTTATCTTCTCTAGGACCTTTATATGGTAGCCATGCTTCAAAGTCTATGGTTCCCGGTTTATTGATGTCTTTTTCTCTTTTCTCTTCTACTATACCTGCTTGTTCGTAGTACCAAGGTGTTACCCAAGCCCATCTCCATTCAAGGTCTAGTACTTTATCCATTAAGTACTCGTATCTTTCTAGTAGCTTGTTTCTTATGTCTACTACTTGTTCGGGTTTGCCTAGCCATACAACTTCTACTCTATGGAACTCTATGACTCTTTCAACACCATGTAGTCCTCCAGCCTCCCATCTAAATGATGGTCCACTATGATCATACATTTTTACTGGTAGGTTTTTGTCGTCGAGTACTTCTCTTGAGAAGAACTGGTAGAAGGGTTCGCATTGGGCATAGCATAGGAAGTGTGTTGGGGGTTTCACGTATTTTTGTAGTTCTTCTGGTGGTGCGGTATCGGTTACGTACATGTAGTCTATTAGTTCTTCATACACGCTGATATCATATGATATGGGAAATGATGCAAAGATCATTGAGTTTATAGTACCCTTCAAATGCCCTGTTCTCAAGCCTACTTCTAGTGGATACATTTTTGGGAATATGGCTTCGTGGAATCCTAATGGTTTAACAACTTCTTCAATGAAGAAGTGTTTTAACATGTTTATTAGGTATGTGAATGGTGGTGTAAAGAACCATTGGCCTATGCTGAATCTCTTTATCCATCCTATTTCTTCTAGTATCTTGTTTGGGTCTTTATCAAATTTTGGTTTAGGAAACTTTACTTGGCTTTGCTTAATTAGTTCCCAGTGTTCTGCTTTTCCACCCCATTTTGCTCTTGCTTCTTTTTCTTGGAGTAGTTTAAGTAGTCTATCTATGTATGGCTTCTTTATCTCACTTTCACTTATATCTTGCAATAATATTATGGTTTTATCGTCTTTAGCCTCTATTGACTTAATGAATGGTAGTTTTAGTGAAACAGTATATTTCCCTTCAAGCTCTATTAATGCATTCCTTATTATGAGGTTTCTTACACCGATCTTATACTTAGGGCTTATATTGTTTATAAAATAGTTCTTTATTCTAAGTGCAGCGTTATGTATGCGGACGTGTCTTCCAGTTTCTAATGTGAACTCTATTTTATTCTCACTAGCCTGGTAGTCTATTACCCTGCCAGCTTCTTTGAGGTCTCGTACACCCTTAGTTAGTAGTTTGCTGTTTAAGTAGTCTATTATTTTCGGTAACTCTTTTATGAGATCATCGGGTACTTTACGGTTGAATTCAAGTACTACTATGCCTTTGAATTTCACGTTTATGCACACCTATACTGGGCAAAAACTACTCGGTTACTGCTTATAAGTGAAACCTCTATACTTAGTGCTTACTTCCGGATTCCCTTAATAATAGGTCATTTCAACTTCTTCTTATCCCATTAACCTTTATCCACGTTTTATTAATAGTCTTGGAGCCTTTTTAGCCTCATAAGTTGGTTGTAATTGTTTTTAACTATTTTCGGTAATGAGATTCTTTGCTATATTACTATTAGCGCCTCTTACCGATTCACTATATTCCTAACTCTTTACTTATATCTATTAATTGTTGCTTATTCAAGCTTAACTATTTTAGGGGGTCATTGTATGTTAGTACCCTGGTGGATAGCTTATGCCTAGGCCAAGGAAGGTCATTATAATGGGAGCTGGAGGTAGGGATTTCCATAACTTTAATGTAGTGTTTAGAGATAATCCTGAATACGAGGTTGTCGCATTTACTGCTACTCAAATACCTGGTATAAGTGGGCGTAGATATCCTCCTGAACTAGCAGGTAGGCTCTATCCCAACGGTATTCCAATAATTTCTGAGAAGGAGTTAATAAAACTCGTGAAAGATCATGGTGTAGACGAGGTAGTTTTAGCATATAGTGATCTACTCTACAATGACGTGGGAAGAATACTATCAACAGTACTGGCTTCTGGAGCCGACTTTAGAATACTAGGTCCAAGGGAAACAATGCTTCCATCATCAAAGCCTGTTATAGCTGTAACAGCTGTAAGAACTGGTGCAGGTAAGAGTACGGTTAGTAGAGCTATTGTGCGCGAGTTAAAGTCAAGGAATTTGAAAGTTGTGGTTGTCCGTCATCCAATGGCTTATGCTCGTGACCTAGTAAAAGCTGCAGTAGAGAGATTTGAGAAGCCCGAGGATTTTGATAAGTACGAGTTAACTATTGAGGAGAGAGAAGAGTATGAGCCTTACTTAAAAATGGGTGTTACAGTATATGCAGGAGTAGACTACAACAAAATACTTGTTGAAGTAGAAAAAGAAGCAGATGTAATACACTGGGATGGAGGAAACAATGATTGGCCCTTCTTTAAGCCAGACTACATGATAACTGTTGCAGATGCTATGAGACCAGGCCATGAAATATCGAGTTTTCCTGGAGAAGTTAACTTAAGGTTAGCTGATGTAGTGATAATAACTAAGGTAAGCCAAGCAACCAAGGATGCAATTGAAACAATTAAAAAGAATACCCTAGAAGTAAATGATAAGGCAAAGATAGTATTAGCTGACTTAGAGGTAACAGTTGATAAGCCAGAACTACTTGAAGGTAAGAGAGCAGTCGTAGTAGAGGACTCACCTACAGTTACTCATGGAGGACTACCGTATGCTGCAGGATATGTAGCAGCTAAGAAGTATGGTGCTGAAATAATTGATCCAAAGAAATACGCTGTAGGAATAATAAAGAAGATGTATGAAGAATACCCACACATGGGTCCAGTTGTACCAAGTACCGGATACGCTCCTGAACAACTTAGGGACTTAGAGAAAACATTGAATAATATAGATGCAGATGTAGTAGTTCTTGGTACTCCAGCAGACATATCCAAGCTTATAAGAATAAATAAACCAGTGGTACGTGTTAGCTATGAATTGAAGATAGTAGAAGGACCTAGTGTAAAAGAACTAGTAGACGAGTTCCTAGAGAAGGCTAAAGAAAAACTAGAGTAAGAGTAAGGTAAACTCATAGAATAACTACATCATTTAATTAAATACAGTTATTTTTCAATTAGACATGTTCTCTAAACGGGCGTTAATACTAAAGAACCAGAAACGTGAATCTATATGGGATGAAGAGTGGTGACGTGACTGAAAATATCATGTAATGAAGAAACGAGGGCGAGGCTGACCATAAAATGACTAGACGTGAGTTCACAGGCTACAGAATTACAAGGATAAAACTACCAGCTAATGTTGTAGGCTTAATCAGTATTCACAAGTCTATAAAGCCTAGAGAAAGTAGGGCTTCATATATTATTGCTTGGAAAGTATATGAAAAGTTAAGAAAAGCTTTAGCTAAAGCACCTCTTAGAGTTAAGGTTACTTACCCTAAAATGATTCATTTGGGAGAAATACTGTTCTCCCTCATACCTTTAGCTCAGATAATGCTTCCTCACTTAGCTTTAAAATATGGTTCAGGATTCATTGTATTGATTAGAGAGGCCGTAGATGAGAGGAATAGGTATGGTAAAATATTCTATAAGAATATTGGTGGAGTTGCTATATTACCTGTAAATAAATCTAATAGATCATCTATAACGTTTATTAAGGTTTTAGTTAATGTACATAGGCATAGATATGTAGGCTATGATAAACGAGTAGAGACATTAGATGATAATTACGTTCATATGTTTAGGATAGAACAATTAGTATCTAGAGCTGGCTATAACTATTACTACATTGCCGAGAAGCCTCTACTAATACTGGACGTTAAGTTTCCTTCTATTGAAGATGTTATTAGAATAGTAATAGAGGATGGTGTAGAGGCAGTAAGTGTGTCATTTCCTCTTAGAGAGCCTCAATGGAGTCTAAACGCGTTTCCTCCAAAATTAGTTGAGGACTTGAGAAGCATTTTAATTGAACCATTAAAGGCTAACGCTAAGTATGCTCCACGAGGACTTATAGTAATAGGTCCTCCAGGTGTAGGTAAATCAGTATTAGTGGAAGCAATAGCAGGAGAACTATATATGAAAATACTTGAACTATCACCTGGATCCTATAGGTCTATGTGGTACGGGTTAACAGAAAAAATATTGCTTAAACTCTTTGAAAAATTAAGGAAACGTGCTGATGTATTAGTGCTAGTTGATGACGCAGAGTTTTTGTCCATGAGAGCTAGATCTATTCATGAAGTCCATTTATCTGAGATAACAATGTTGCTCAACATACTTCAACGTCCTGATAGACCTTTCATCTCGTTAACATCGAATCAACCAGATATAATAGATCCAGCATTAATAAGACCTGGTAGAATAGACTTAGCATTAATAATAGGCTATCCTGACCGCGAATACCGTAAGATAATTGCTAGAACTCTAGCGAGGAAATATTCCATTAGTATTAGCGAAGACTTAGTAGATTATATTGCGAAAACTACTAGATGGTTTACTAATGCTGAAATAGATGCATTAATTCGATTAGCAGCAAGTTTAGGTAAAGGTAAGATCACTCCTGAAGTAATTGATAAGGCTAAGAGAAGATTTAAGATAAATGATGGTGAACGCCGAAGAATCCAGGAATACCTTGACTGGTATAGTAGTAGATTTCAAGGAATAGTAGTAAAGTATGTGCCTAGAGAAGATGAGATGTAAAGCTCAGCCCTTCCGCTCTTCATCACTATGTCAGCGTCGTCTAGCCTCATCAGAGCTCTAATCCCATATATTTACTAAGGCCTCGGAGACTCTTTAGCCGGCCTGCCGGCCATCGTTAAGCCTTCTCCGCCATACTCCTCATCGGCTGTATCTTGTATCTATACTTAAAATGTTCCTAGGCTCTCAATATATTTATAGTCAGCCCACTTAGCTCCCTGTTCAGCTTCGTTCCATAATCTATCAAGTATTTGTTCTAAGGCTTTTAAGGGCTCTATACCTTCATCTACAACTAATCTTACTAGCTCTTTATACTGGTATGCTAGTTCATAGGAATACCTCTCTACTAGTTTTAAGGGTATACTTTTTTCTTCTCCTAAGCCAACGCCAGGGCACTCTGTATCTAAGTGTAGGTACTTTGATTTAGGTGTAACTATATAGAGAGGGTAGAGTCTGCACCTCATAGGTCTAGCTTTATAGATACGACAATACGTCCTACCCTCACGGTCTCGTTCCATGAAAACGCATTCACCATTCCCTTTATCTCTTAAAACTATGTAGACAAATAATTCAGCTACTATAACCTTAGTATAATCATGGATAAAGCTTCGCCAATGTTTTCCAAGATACTCAGCCATACGAATTACATCAAATACTGTAAGAACTACGTTAGGACCAGTACCACAGCATAAATCACATCTAATGCACTTGAATCTCACTTTAAAATTCAGGCTTACGCTCTTGTACCTAGATGTTGAATGAAACATCTCATGGCACCGCTAAGACCATGTTAGCTGTAAAGCGTTAGAATACTTCAAGATTTAAAAGCTCTTTGCATTACTATATGTATGCGGGGTGTAATGATGTCTAAAGTAAATGAGTTACTGAAAATAATAGCTTCAGCAGCAAGGCAAGTAGTAAATAATGAGATAGATACGTGTACTGTAAAACTTAGACGTAGTGTTTGGGGAAGAACACTTGATATTGAAGGTAGTAGAAGAGAGTTAAAGATAATTAAGGATGGTAATGTAACGATGAGAATAGCTAAGCTAAGTAGTAGTAATGGTGTACTAGTGTTAAATATTAATGGAGTAGGCGAAATAGCCTTGCCTATAGTATATACGGAATACATTAGACTAGTAGTGCCCCAATCAATTGCTGATAAATTAAAGAAACTTCCAGAAGCCGAGGGTATAATTTGTGAGGAATTGTCTTAAGCATTGTAGAATTGTGGGAGGAGTAGATTTAGCGGGTAGTCCTAGGAGACCTACTGGTATAGCAGTAGTATCTAACGGTAAACTAGTCTATGCAGATAAGGTGTTTCTTGATAATGAGATATTAGACTTATTGTTAAAGTATAGGGTATGTCTTGTAGCAATTGATGCTCCGTTATCGTTTTCAAAGTCTTATAGAAAAGTAGATTTAGCAATGAAGAGGAAAGGTTTTAAAGTACTTCCACCAGGATGGCGTGGTATGCGTATGTTAACTAATAGGGCAATACGTTTAAAGAGAGCCTTAGAATCAGTAGGTGTTAAAGTTATTGAAACGCATCCTTCAAGTGCTATTAAAAGTAGTGGTTTGCATCGAGTAGATGATGTAATAGCTTCTTTGATAAATGTTGATGACTGGAGTTTTATTAATAAAGGAAAAGATGTAGTAGATGCTGTAATCTCAGCATGTGTTGCATGGGCCTATGTTGAATGTTCATCTTATAGTATAGAGGAAGTTGATGGGGTTATATACCTACTTCCACGTCTTATTAAGTAGGTTTCTAAGGTCTTACGTTAAGATAACTCTCTTATAGTCTCTATGATGTAGTCTAGTTCTCTTTGAGTGAGAAGTGGGTGTACTGGTATACTAAGTACGTGTTTAGATGCTTCAATGGATCTTGGGCATATATTACTGGGATAGCCTAAGGCTCTATAGAGTGGTTGAAGGTGAACTGGCCGTGGGTAATGTATTGCTGTTTGTATTCCACGTCTATGTAGCTCTTCAGCTAGCTTATCTCTACCTAGAGGGTGTTCATCTTTAACCCATATAACGAATTGATGCCATACGTGCTTATAGCCAGGTTTAACCTTGGGAAGTTTTATTGAGGTAACATCTCTGAGATTGCTAATCAAGTACTCAGCATTTCTTATACGAGCATTATTTAGTTTATCTAGTTTCTTCAGCTGACTTATGCCGAGTGCGGCTTGCATAGCGGTCATACGGTAATTGCCACCTAGTGTAACATGGTAGTATTTTGCTTCTTGGCCATGGTCTCTAAGCAATTTTATTTTTGAGGCAATCCATTCTGTATTGGTTGTAATCATTCCTCCTTCACCAGTTGTCATGTTCTTAGTAGCGTAGAAACTAAATGCTGCAGCATGTCCTATTGACCCTACTTTTACTCCGTGGATTTCAGCTCCATGGGCTTGAGCAGCGTCTTCTATTACATATAGCTTGTAATCTTCTGCTATTTCAAGTAAATCCTTCATATTAGCTGGATGTCCGTATAGGTGTACTGCTATTATGGCTTTAGTTTTATTGGTAATCTTTTCTAATACATCATCTGGGTCAATATTGTATGTTTCAAGTTCAATGTCTGCAAAGACGGGCTTAGCGCCACGCATTAATACAGTATTTGCGGTTGCAATGAAAGTGAAGTCGGGTACTATTACTTCATCGCCTTGACCTATATCAAGTGCACTTAATATCAGGTATAGCGCTACTGTACCATTCATTACAGCTAATGCGTGTTTTACTCCAATATAGTCGGCGAACTTACGCTCAAATTCCTCAACAACAGGGCCATGAACTAACCATTTACTTTTTAAAACCTCTACAACATTATTTATGTCGTCATCTTCTATTACTGGTTCAACAATCCTTATTTTCAAGAACGTTTCACCTAGGGAATGCTAAGTTTATGCTGTTAGACTAAAAGCTATAATGGGATTAATTAGTTTTGTAGCCTAACATGGCTAACTGGTCAGCTCACGGCCGTAGTCCTCATCTCTCGGTTTGACGTGCATTCATCATTACCTGATATAATATTATGTTTTAAGCTTATTAATCCTTAATGTTTACGGTATAGATATAGTTGGTATACGTGGTTAAAGTAGGTGCTTAAGGCTTTGTCCTTTAAGGCTAGCATAGTATTAACTAATGAGGTAAGAATGCTAGGTGTACATATAGCTTATGCCATAGTTGCTGATGTTAAAGTTGAGAAGAATAGAGTTGATGTACGTGAATACGCTAGGCATGTAGTGAGTAGAATTGTCAGTCAATACAATATTGATAGGTTAAAGGAGCATCCTATTATTAGAGCTTATAGAGACTTCTATTGGCGGCTTGGCATAGATCCTACTAAAACTAGGCCTAGTAGTGAGGCATTGATTAGGAGAATTCTAAGGACTAAATCAATTCCTCTCATAAACAATGTTGTGGATGCAGGAAATTTTGCTAGTGTTGAAACATTAATCCCTATAGGCTTGTATGACCTCGATAGAATAAAGGGTGTACTTAAACTTAGACTATCACGTGAAGGCGAAATATTCGAGCCTATTGGTGGAAGTAGAGAGGTATTAAGGCAGGGATTACCGGTATTAGCTGATGATGAAAAAATAATTCACCTATATCCGCATAGAGATAGTAAGCACACCATGATAAGGGATACGACTAGAAATGTTCTTGTAGTATCATGTGGAGTACCTAATGTACCTGCAACACTTGTAGTAGAAGCTGCAAAAAAGACTATAGACTATATAGTGAGATTTGCTAATGGAAGACCCATGGGTGACATAGTATATGGGAAATAATGTTAACGAGTACGACATGTCAATAGACCTATTACTAAGAATTGCTGGTCAAGCAGCGGGATTTCTACGTGACCTCTTAGCTGAAGTAGAAGCTAATAAACTTGAAGAGATCATCGAAGTTCAACCATTAGGGGACAAGACACGTCGCATAGACCTACTTGCCGAAGAATACATAGTTGATCTAATAAGAAATGAAGGATTTAAAGCTATAATTATTACTGAAGAACGTGGTAGGATAGAGATAGGAGATAATCCTGAATACATATTTGTAGTAGATCCACTTGATGGTAGCAGTAACTATTTATCCCATATACCATGGTCTTCAGTTAGTATAGCAGTAACATCTATTACTAATAGACCATCACTTAAAGACATTGAAGCAGGAGTCATTGCTCCAATACACGTGGGTTACCCAATAGTATTTGTTAAAGGTAAGGGTGTATATTATGGTAGGACAAAAGTAAGAACACGTAAAGAGATTAGAGATCTCGTATTAGGATACTTTGATCAAGGTATAGGTGTTAAGGTTTTAGATAAACTACTAGCTACCTGGAAGGATGTCAAGGTACGTAGTCTTGGATGTGCAAGTCTAGAAATAGCATATGTAGTATTAGGGTTAGCTGATGCGTTCCTAGATGTTAGGGGATGGCTGCGCAATGTTGACGTTGCAGCAGCACTAGGTATGGCGTATGAATTAAAGCTTCCATTATCAGTGGACTTAGACTCTATACCAGTGTACAAGGTAGTGAAGATAGGTAGAATACTTGTAGCAAAGAATACTCAGATATTTGAAAAAGTATTGAAGATAGCACATGAAGCATTAATTACGTAGCTGTGTTGGCTATATCTCAAAGAACTTCGTAAACGAGGTTAGTACTCTAGCACCACTCGACGTAACTAATACTAAATCTTCTACTCTAATACCATACATTCCCTCAAAGTATATGCCTGGTTCAACGGTAACAACCATTCCTTTCTCTAGCACATCCTTCGAACCAGGTGTAAGTGCTGGTGCTTCATGAACATCTATGCCTACGCCATGACCTAAGCCGTGTATAAAATATTGGTCTAAGCCATGTTTACTTAGAACCCTTCTAGCAACAGAATCTACTTCTTCAGCCTTTATGCCTGGCGCTATAGAGTCTATAGCTTCTTGTTGAGCTTCAATTACAGCTTCAATTCTGCTTTTTAGCTCACTATTGTACTTATGTACAAACGTTCTAGTCATGTCGCTACAATAACCATTATATTTTGCACCTAGATCCAATAAAATAATGTATCGATTATCCTTCGATATAGTCCTCTTAGGAGAGGGCTTAGCATGAGGATAGGCAGTGTTCTCGTTAAATGCTATTATCGTTGGAAAAGCTGGTTCCTCAGCACCATACTTTCTCATGTAATACTCTGTTATACCTACTAATTTAAGCTCACTAACCTGTTTAAGCGTATTTACTTCCTCTAAGATCTTTTTTAATACTTTCTGGGTTATTTCTACTGCTTTCTGTATATACTCTATTTCTGTACTAGACTTAATGCTTCTTAGCTTAGTTAAATGCTTGGTTATATCAACTACTTCTTTACTTTTCAGTACTTCAGATATAGTATCTATAGTGTTTTTCTTAATGTTTCCATCTATACCTATGCGTTTATATCTCTCTGATGTCTCTTTAATTATTTCTTTGAATCCCTTATTGACATAGTTTTCAATAATGGTTCTCTTTATAGGATACTTAGCATAGGCCTTAATATCAATGTAATCGTTTTGTACCTCCTGCTTAGCTCTAGTATACTCAAGTAGGGGTACATATAGGGTTCCTCCACCTTCATATAAGATTAAGAATCCTCCACCCCTATAACCTGTTAAATAATATATATTGGAAGAATCAATTATAATTGAATATTCTATGTTCTCCTTGCCAAGATTATCTAATAACTTCTTAAAGTTGTTAGAAAACATTGACACAGCAAGTTCACCCAATCCTAACAAATTCCTTCATGATGTTTTGATATGTGTTTTCAAGCCTTAAAAACTATTAACCCTCCCATATTTAAATCTAAATAGGTAGACAAGGCTTAGCGATGTTGATAAGATATCCAAATACCTAGCAAATAGTCAACGCAGATAGTCATCAACGTAGTATGGTGGTATACGTGTCGCATGGAAACGGTATTAAGATGAAAAGCAGATTATTGTGTCCTAGATGTGGCACAAACTTAGAGTACATGGCTGAAGCAGAATATGTAGATGGTTCAAGAACTATAATATACTTTTACAGATGCCCAAGATGTAGCTATAGAATTGATGACGAAGTACTAATAGTCAAGAGAAACGGTAGCGAGATCCTAATAAAGGTTGTGAAGAAGAAGTTAGGATTTGAAACAACAGTATTGGGTCTAATACCGTCAATGGAGGTTAAGTTAAGGTAGACTCTTTTTTAGAAACCTTAACATCTCCATAGTTTTCAACAATATTAAGTAATCGCTCTACGTCCCTCGTATATAACCTTATAATAGATTTTATTCCTTGAGACTTCTTTGGTATTAATTGTATAAACTTGCGCTTATAGTTTACTTCAACTTCATAATCCTTTAATGGAAATGGTATTGTAACACCTTTACCTATGATTCCCTTGGTTGTAACCATGTATTGGTTTGGTATTAGTAGGGTATAGCCTGTCTTCCTGGCTGTAAAATACTGTATGATCCTACCTGTTAATATGAATAATTCATACATGATCAGTGCTCCTATAAACCTAAGGACGATGTCTTCTCCACTAAAATATGGTTGACGTACATAGTTATTGTAGAGTATTGATACAACTATTATTGCTGGTAAACTAGCAAATGAGTAAAACATACCCTTAAACTGTTTCGCTAGTTCACCTTGAAGTTTGCTATCCCTCATTGCTATCTCAAGAGCATCCTTCACTTCTAGTAATTTCCTTGAGGAAGCTATTTCCTGGTATTTACCAGTAATCCTTGACTTAAGCATACTGTATCCCATGGTAAACGGTATTATCAGCATGAAAGCTATTACTAGTAACCAGAAGTACTGTGGTGCAAATGTCGCCACCAATGAGAACACTACGGCAAACACTTGACTTAATAGCAAAGACTTTAAAGTCCTACTAATCGTCAACTTTTACATCTACCTCATCAAAGCCTACTCTAGGCGGAATAAGACTAGCTAGCCTTATAAATCTGTTTAGTATAAGAAAGTTATTGGCAAACGAGATGATAAATAGCACAATAATATTTTACTCAACCATAATATTTGCATTTATATTGCTAAGCTCAAGTACACTAGTTAATATAGTGCTAGTGAATAATACGGATACATCAATTAAAGTGGAGATAAATGGAGAGATTAAAGAACTTAACGCTAACGAACGAAAGTCAACTAGCATTATACTTGGAAATCAGGACGAGCTAATTGTACGTGGCTTTTTAAGTAATATGAGTAGTATACCTTGGAGCATTAATTGTAGAATCTATGGACAAGACTATAAACTTGAAATAAATGTAAATAAAGAATACGATGTACTTGTAATAACTTTGTCTCCTCAGCTAATCAATGTTAGTGTAGACATAGTACACAAGAAAATAATAAGATATGCAGTGGGTTCAGGATTAAGTATGTTCATAAGAACACGTAGTTTGAACTCATTAAACATTAGTAAAAGTATATTGTATTCTTTAAATAACACTAGGTCTTGGAATACATTATCCATTACTTCACTAAACCATGAAAACGGAGGAATACTAGTTAACGTAAATGTTGATAAAGGTAGATTTCCATTTATAGACGTAGAACATGGAATTCTAGAAATACAATTAAATAGTAATAGAACGTGCATTCTTATTATCAGCCTACCTCAAAAACACAGCAATAATACTACTAATAACACTACAAGTACTATTAGTAATGGCGCGTCAAGTCCCGAGTATCCATACACAAAAATATCGACTAAAACAAATAATTACATAAACTCGTATGAATCAGCTAATACCATTTCCTTTAAATACAATAGACATAACGATACTATTACACGTAGAGGAAGTAATGGAGGTATAAGTCTTCTAGAATTAATGTTACTTGTCTTATTCGCACTAATGTTCTCTATCTACATGTTCTTAGAATACTGGTTACGTAGAATGAGCTGACTAACTTATTTTCTTGAAGACTTATTTTACTTGTTAATAATGTATAAGTCGCATACAAGGGTACTTGGAGGCTTTTATCCTTGACCACAATTGATGAAGCTATAGATGCTTTACGTAAGGGCAAGCCAGTACTCATATTCGATTCGGCAAGGAGGGAACAAGAAGTTGATATGGTGTTCTATGCTGGACTAATAGATTATGAGAAAATTTATACTCTTCGTGTTGATGCTGGAGGCTTAATTTGCTATGCTACATCTCACATAGTTGCGAGTCACCTAAAATTAAGGTTTATGGCAGATATTTTAGAATCATTCAATGAGTACAAAATGCTTACCTCTAGGGTTTTAGGGTATGGTGATAAACCTGCATTTAGTTTATGGGTTAATCACGTAAATGTTAGAACTGGTATAAGTGATCATGATAGGGCATTAACTATATCAAAACTACATGAAGTAGTTTCACTGGTATGGAATGGTCGTGTTGATGAAGGTTATGCGAAGTTCTATGAGGAATTCATATCACCAGGTCATGTACCAATACTTATTTCTAGAGGGCTAAGGAAACGAAGAGGACATACAGAACTATCAATAGCCTTAGCCATACTAGCTGGGCTAGAGCCAAGTATAGTGCTTGCTGAAATGCTTGATAAGGGGGTCTCCTTGAGTTTAGCTAAGGCTAAAAGATACGCAGAAGAGCATGGATTAATCATTGTTTCAGGAGAAGAAATAGTTAATGAATATGCTTCGCGGGGATTGAAGGATGTATAGAATTGGTGTGGTTGACACAACATTTGCTAGAGTAGATATGGCCAAATACGTTATAGAAACTATAAAGCAGTACTTACCTAATGCTAAAATCATACGCTATACTGTTCCAGGTATAAAGGACATACCAGTTGCAGCTAAAAAATTAATAGATGAGGAAGGATGTGACATAGTTATAACGCTCGGATGGGTTGGGGCAAGTCCAATAGACAAATACAGTTATCTTGCAGCAAGTATTGGTATAATCATGGCTCAATTGTTAACAAATAAGCATATAATAGATGTAACAGTACATGAAGATGAAGCTGAGGATGAAGAAAAACTGTATCAGATAGCCGTTGATAGGGCGAAAAAGCATGCATTAAACGTTGTTGCCTTACTTAAAGGTAAGGAAGCGCTAAGTAGGAAAGCTGGTATGGGTATTAGGCAAGGCATACCTGATGTTGGGCCAATAAAAACTTAATTAACTAACTTAGAGTTTAATGCTGGGGCTCGGTATGAGTGAAGTTAAACTAGGAATAGTAGTATCAGAGTTCAATTACGATATAACATATCTTATGCTGCAGAAAGCATTAAATCACGCAGAATTTCTTGGAGCAAAAGTAGTTATTGTAGTTAAAGTTCCAGGAGCCTATGATATACCTATAGCAGTTAAGGCCCTACTTGAAAAACACGATGTTGATGCTATAGTAACTCTAGGTGCAGTTATACAGGGTGAAACCAAGCACGATGAAATAGTAGCTAGTCAAGCATCTAGGAAAATCATAGACTTAAGCTTAGAGTATGGTAAACCAGTAACCTTAGGAATAATAGGTCCAGGTGCTAGTAGGATGCAGGCTTTAGAAAGAGTAGAAGAATATGCTAGACGTGCTGTGGAAGCAGCTGTAAAACTAGCTAGACGATTGAAGAAGTTAGCTTCTGTAGAGTACAAGGGTGAAACAATAATTATAGAGTAAGCTAAGGCGTTAATGGGGACACGGGCTTAGGGTATAGTAATGGTAAAAGTAGGAGTCTTAGAACTAGTAGGCTATAGAGAATGGACAGAACAACTAGGTACTGATAGAGAGTGGCTTATACAGCTGATACAGTCAAACATGTACAAGGTTTTCCAAGAAAAAATATCTAAGATTAACGGATTCGTGCTTTCACTTAGATATGACTACATGTTACTAATACTCGAAGGCGTAGAGAACAGCAATGTACTCAGCATATTAGATAGCCTAGAGAAAATATCACCAGTCCCATTAAGATTAAGTATTGCATGTGGGCAAACACCTTATGAAGCACAGTATAATGCATCACTAAAGTTACGTACAAGTAACGGCAAGTACGTGTTAGAGGACTGTAATCCAACTGGTATAGCAGTAGCACACTTTGATATTAACGACTTTACTAAATTAACAAGTAAACTAAGCATTTACGATACATTTGTAAGCGTAGAGGAACTACACATGCACTTAACTAAGGAGATCCAACGTATAGGTGGTATAACGCAGTATCTTGGCGGAGATAATATAGTAGCCTTTCTATCCATAGATGTACTTGACGCTATCAAGTCATTAGTAGAGAGAATTAAGGGTGTTAAGGTAGGGATAGGCGTAGCTAAAAATACTAGAAAGGCGTTGATGTATGCAGCATTAGCACTTGACAATATAAGAAGGTCTATGAAGAATAAGGTAAACATATTAGTATTAGGGGACTTAAAGTAATACCATAAACTCTTACATGCCTAGTCCTTCGATTTCACCTAACTTAACACCATGAACTTCTACTGCTTTTCTCAACAATTTCATAGAATAATCTATTAGTTCGTTTAATCTATCTTTAGTTAAGGCTTCCATGTAGAATCTTATCTTAGGCTCTGTTCCGCTTTTACGTACTAATAGCCAAGACCCGTCTTCGTAATCTAAGCGTACGCCGTCGATTGTAGTTATCTTGGCGGAATCACTCTTGGCTAGTAACTCCTCTACTATGGTATTGTATACACTACCTATCTTATGTTTAGGTATTTTTACTGAGAATCTCTTGCTAGGATAATCCGGTATATCTTTAAATAAATTATCTAAGCCTTTGTTTTCAATAGACAGCTTTGTCAATAGCGCAGCTTGGTATATTCCATCAACCCAGAATCCCCATGCGGGATCTATTAGTTTCCAGGGCTCAGCTGCTAATAATGCATTTGGATTTTCCTTGAGTTTTTCATGAGTTTTACCTAGTTTCCAGCGTACAAGTTTTCCACCATACTTATCTACTATTTCCTCAACGGCATGTCCAACATCTATGGAAACTATGATTACACCTTTTCTATCCAGTAACTTCATTTTAGCATACAATGCTATTAAGCGATCTTGTTTAATGAATCCTTGTTTACGTGTAATAACACTTAACCTATCAGCATCACCATCTTGTGCTAAGGCTAGATCTGCTTCCAATACCCGTAGTAGTGAGTGTATGTATGTTAAAACATCTGGGCGTGGTTCAGGGATACGGCCTGGAAAGAATCCATCAGGATTGCAGTGTATGGTTAATGTACGTGCACCTATTTCTCTAAGAACTCTTGGAGTAACCTCGTAGGCGGCTCCATTAGCACAGTCAACTATAACTTTGAGTTCAAAGTTTTTTCCCTCTGGCTTAGTTCTAGATACTAGTTCTTCAACATAGTTTTCCGTAACCTCGGTATCTAACACTAACTTCCCTACCTTATCCCAGTCATTAAATACAGTATTTCTTTCTACAAAATCAATGTTCTTTTCTAGTTCTTCCTCCATGTCTACAGTATACTCCATACCATTTTCATCAAATACCTTGAATCCATTATATTGGGGTGGATTGTGGCTTGCTGTAACAGACACTCCTGCTCTATTCCTTCTCTTACGCGTAGCATATGCCGTTATAGGTGTTGGTGCAAGACCTAGGAAGTCTATGCTGAGTCCTCCACTCATAGCCCCAGAAGCTAATGAGTATGCTAGTAGCTGAGAAGTGGTACGTGTATCATGACCTATAGTTATGGTTCCCTTATTATTTAAGTATATAGCTAAGGCAAGACCCAACTTCAACGCAAATAACGGGTTCACTCTTTCAGGATATTCTGCGCGAATACCAGCTGTACCAAATAGTTTAGGCACCTAACTCCCGTATCCTAACGCTTAGATTTTGAGAAAATATATTTTGCTGACGTAATTGCTATAGCAGCTACTTCGCCTAAAGACCTAGTTTTCATTACCCTAATATATATTATCCATGAGTAATCTTCTAAGCTAACTCTCCTATTAACCTTAGACGCTATATACTCTATGGCATCCCTAGTATGAGCTAACATTGAATTACTACGCCAGTAAAGATGACGTCCTTCAATAGTAATCCTGTATTTAGCATCTTCTGGGATCTTGCTCTCATAGACACTCCATACGTACTCTGCTACAGATTCTACGTAAGGCTCGACTATTTCATCTATAGGTATGACCCTTAGTATAGGGGTATCTTCGGGTAAGTGCTCCCTAATAATATCTATTGCTTTATATGGGTCATCAACATTTAATAGTATTCTTGATGGTGCTACGTCCACAATCTTTACGCTACCTAGTAGGTCTTTAAGTTGATCTAAGGTCCACCTATAGTTATAGTATGATGGCTCATGGCTTACAATTAAGTTAGCTTTCACGCAACTACACCTATATACGCCAATGTTACTGTAACGTTTTATTGAGGACAGTATATAAGGTAACATGATTATTGGTGCTAAGTATTGGAGAGGCCTAGAGTAGTAGTGTACTCTACAATGACTATAGATGGTAGAATAGCTAGCAAGACAGGATTTAGCAGGTTAAGCTGTATGTATGATTTGAGAAGACTGCATACAGTTAGAGCTGAATCTGATGCAGTAATAGTTGGAGCAAATACTGTAATAGTAGATGATCCCTTACTTACAGTAAGATATGTTAAGGGGAAAAACCCTACAAGAGTTATCATAGATGGTATGCTTAGGACTAGTGTTAATGCTAGAGTGTATAATACGTTAGATGAAGCACCAACAATAGTATATACGTCGAAGATAGCTAATTCTCACAAGAAGTTATTGCTCAAGGCAAAAGGTGTTGAAGTAGTTGAGATAACCGAAAAACCACCATTAAAGGCAAAAGATATCTTAAGAGACTTATATCATAGAGGTGTTAGAAAAGTATTAATTGAAGGTGGAGGTAAAACTATTTGGAGTTTTATTAAGGATAAACTTGTAGATGAAATGAGAATAACTATTTCACCCTATGTTTTCGGTAATGGTACATCAATAGTTGATGGTGAAGGATTCAGGGATGATAAAGATGCTATAAGGTTCAAACTAGTAGAGGTAAAGATTTGTGAATGTGGTATGGAAGTTCATTTAAGGTATGTTAGGGTGTGAAAAACAATAGCATAGCTGGTTTAGTTTAGAGGAATTATATCCTTATATGTCTCGATGTAGAGTGGATGTTTTTCTAGCTTCTTTACTGGAGGTCTACGATACTTAATTGCTTCGCCAATACTTACTTCACCATATTTCTTCTTCCATTCATCTAATGGTATTTGGTATTCTTTTTGTATATAGTCTCTATAGACATCATTTAGTACATTGAATGTACAGAATGGTATTAATCTACCATCTGGTACTAGGTAGTGTATATTGCATCTCATAACTCTTGCAATGTCGTAGTTATACAAGTCCATGAAGTGCATCATTCCTAAGAATAAGAAGTGATAATGCCATTCGCCAAGTGCTTTATAGTTTCTTTTAATTATGATATTGAATAATAGTTTCCATACATTGAACTCTTTGGGTGCTTTTTCTTCATCTATGAATTTCTTTAAGTTGTATAATATCTTAGCTAATGCGATAATCTTGCTCTTTCCTTTCTTTATTTCCTCAGCTTTCTCCTCTATGTATTCTAGAAAACCTTGTATGTCTATGAAGTCTGTTACTGGTATAAATCGTACTGGTACTCCATTCTTTCTCTCGACAAAAACATATGTTGCCGCACCACAGTGTGGATGATTAGTCATTTCAAATTGTGGTTCACCTGTAATAGCTTCTATGAACCTTGAAAGCGGCACTGTTACTGGTACAGGATACCACGCGTCTTTATGTATTTGCCCATCAGTTTGTTCTTCTATTTTCTTTATTGCTTCAGGTATTGTTATTCTAAGTCTTTGTCTTTCAGATCTAGGGACCATGCCAGTTAAACTTACTGGTTGAAAGTTTACGCCTCTAACAATGTCCATGTGTTTTGCAGCAAACTTTATTATCAAACCTAGTTCATGGTCATTTACGCTCCTAATTACTGTAGGTACAAGTACAACACTAGTCATACCACTCTTTCTGAAAACCTCGAATATGAATGGTATTTCCCAATGATTCTTCCAATTAGTTTTACCTGTAACACCATCAAAGCTTAAGTACACGGTGTTAACGCCGGCTTCTCTTAATGCTTTAGTATACTCAACGGCTTTCTGTGGATCTTGGAAGTATAGTTCAGCAAATTTTATGCCATTAGTGTTTAATTGTATATGTCTTACACCTTCCTCCTTCAACATCTTAACTATGTCTATGAGGTCGTCTCTTAATGTAGGTTCTCCTCCAGTTAATTGTACAGCCATAGTTACTCCTTGCTGTTTAAGCCTTCTTATCATGAAGCGTAATTGTTCTAAGGAAGGCTCATAGACATATCCTGCTGCCTCTGCATAGAAGAAGCAGTACCAACAACTTAGGTTACATCTATTTGTTAAAACAATGTTTGCCAATGCTGTATGACTCTTATGTATAGGGCATAAACCACAATTAAATGGGCATGGTGCACTCATCTTAGTGTAGACGAATCTTGGGCCTCTACCTTCATATTTACGCCATTTCTCAAACTTATAGTATAGTTCAGCATCACCCCAGTAAATCTCCTCTATCTCGCCATGTTCAGGGCAAATTCTACGAATGTAGATCTTCCCTTCACGTTCAAAAACTATAGCTGGTAATATACGGTAACAGTAGGGGCATAGACTTGACGTATGTTTTACTAATTTTTCACTAGGACGTAGGCTTGGTACTTTTCCTCCTACTTTTATTTCTCTACCAGCAATTCTTACAACTTTCAATGCTTTGTTGAAACTTGCTGGTGGTTCTAGTATAGTGTCTTCCTTAAGTAAGATATTTGCTGTACTCTTCGTAGTCATAGCAGGTATCCTCATATCACTTGGTCTATATTACTAGGTTTTAAATAGTTTTACCATTATTCCAGGTAAAAGTGGAAAGTTCATGTTATATTGTAAAGTATTTAGCTAAGTCGCTTCCGATGATTTTTAAGAGTTCTTTACGTGATTTAAAAGGTCTCCTCTTTAATATTTCTAGAGCTTTATTCTTACTTATACCTGGCACCATCTGTAGTATCTTATACGGTGATGTATTAGCATTTATGGGGTAAGGTATACCGGTTACACTTCTATAACCATGGTCTACTACTATTACGTCAATCCATTGCTTAAGCTTTACTTTTATAGGGATATCTACGAGTATAGGATAGCTACCTACTTGTCTTGCAAGCGTGTGTTCTCCTACATGTTTTTCAGTAAATACTTTACGTAGAATGGTACCCTTGGGTACTACTCGTCTTAGCATAGGTAAGTCTATTTCTCTTCTTATCTTCTCTTTGTATATCTTGAATATTTCCTTATGTTTCTTAATTATGCTGTCTCCGTAGATCCACATACGTGTAGCAGGAAACGCTATTACTTGTCGAATATTAATTCTTCGTACTAGTAAGCCTGCATCAAGAATTTTCTTTAGGAATTCATAGTTTAGCCTATAAGTATCCTTTGTTTCACCTATAAGTCCATAGACAAAGTTTATACCTGGTAAAAGTTCGGGAAGACCATTCCATCCACGAGTTTTACCAACTCTGTTTATAATCTCAACTGCTTTGAAAGCTTCGTCGGGATAGATTTTTAGGTTATTTAACTTGATTACTCTTGGATCAGCTGATTCTATTCCTAGTGCAGCAACATCTCCGGGAGTATGGTATTCTATTATGATTTTGAGTGCTTTAGTACTTAGTTCGGGGTGATGAGCTATTGTACCTGGATTGACATTATCTATGTGTAGTGTTTCTAGATCTGGTGCAACCATCCTAATACCATGGAAGAGTTTACGTAATTCTTCTATGTTGGGTTTAGGGAATTCTTCTACTCCAGCATCAATAGCTTTGTATGCTAATATGTCTGGTTGACGCCCTATTCTTATGTGTTTTGCACCCATTTTATATAGTGCTTCAACTTCTTCAACTACATCTCTTGGTTCTCGAAATAATGGTAATCCATAGGAGGGTTCAATACAGAAACTGCATCCACCAACAATGCTTCTGGGACATCCCCTATATGTTTCAACTTCTACGATTAAGTTATAACCATAGTTTGGATGTTGCGTTATAATTTTTGCGCCAAGTTTAGCAAATGTATTTGTTAAAGTATAATCTCTTTTAACTACGTATGGATTAGCCTTCTCTATTCCATAACGTATTAGTTCATAAACGTAAAGTTCGGGATCACCTTTTACGAGTACGTCGAAGTTCTCCTTAATTTTACTTGGTAATTCAGCAATTCTACCGCCTTCTTCACCTATACCGTACCTAGCAGCGGGTCCTACGAGTATTTTGATAGGTTTAGTTATGACTCTAAACCATTGGTCTAGCTCCCTTAACTTTATTGGAGTTCCACCAAGGTATTTTCCTGGAACGGTAACGCCAGCTATTACGATAAGTAGGTCATATTCCTGTGCTTCTTTTAAGAACGCATGTATATTGCTACGTACTTCATCTACAGTAACATATCTTATGAAGATGCTTTTATCTACACTCCATATAGCACCAGCAATATATCTTGGGTAAACATCAATGTATGGAGGTACCCCTAGTCCTGCAGGTTCATCTGTATACCCGTCTAGTATTAATACGCGTTTAATCACAGTAGTAGATCACCGGAAGGATATTCTAACTATGCTTTAAAGTGATTCCACCCTTTATACTCAACTCTCCTATCATTGAAGAACACTCCTTTACCACTAATGACTTCCCCTATTATAGAGGCATCATAACCTTCAAGTAAGGCTTCTAATTCAATTCTACTTAAATCATTGGATACTATGAGTATCATTTCATATTCTTCTCCACCATATAGGGCTAAATCTATTGCATCTACATGGAATTCTTGTGCAAATTCTACAACTTCTTCCGGTATGGGTATATTTGTTACCCTTATTGCAATGTTGTTTAGCGAAGCTAATGTGTGTAGGGTGTAAGCTAGGCCATCACTTACATCCATTGAAGCAATAATGTATTCTTCTAATTCTTTTAGAAGTGATAGTCTTCTATCAACATTTATTCGAGGAGTCTTAGTGGCCATGAAAATGTTTTTATATCTATCAATAAGTTCTTTCCATTCAAGTTTTCTACGATAAACTAGAAAAGCAGCACCAGTAAGTCCATACTTTCCCGTAGTCACGACATAGCATCCTTTTAGTATAAGGTTTTTTCTAGGTATTGGGGACTTAGTGTAGAGTTTGCCTACTCCAGCTACATCGATCCACACATCACTTGATGAGGCATTAGTATCACCTCCAATAAACTTTGCTTTGTGTGCATGTGTTGAATCAGAGACACCTTTAATTATTTCCTCTACAATGTCTATACTGTAATTAGATGGTATTCCTATGGAAGTAACCATGGATACAGGTTTCCCACCTTTAGCTATCAGGTCACTTACAACCATTACTACAGACTTCCATCCAAGATCATAGTACGTGTTCCATGGAAGCATTGAATTATGGGCTGAAAACCCATCTATTTTTAAAAGGTACATGGAGTCATCTATTAATTGTGCATCATCGTATTTACCAGGACTAGAATCGTCAACATACCCTAATATTCGCCTAACTACCTCGTTTTCACCCATATCCATGAGCCGCCTCATGTTACCGCCTTTCTAAACCACCATAAAAAAGATAAATATTGGTGAATAAAGTTTAAGGTACATAAGCGAGGAAGAAAGGACGTGTGTGGGATAATAGGATTAACTGTAAAGAAAGGCGTGTTAAGGAAAAAACTTGGCACAGTTCTAAAACAATGCTTGAAGAACCTAGAATATAGAGGCTACGACTCTGTTGGTTTTGCTTTAATTAGCTGGGATGGCGAATTAGTTGTAAGAAAAAGTAAAGGGAAAATAGATGATGTATCACGTAAACTAGGTTTTGACGATTACGATGGGAGCACAGGGATAGCACATACACGTTGGGCCACACACGGCAAACCAAATGATATCAACGCTCACCCACATGTTGATTGTAAACTCAAAATAGCCGTAGTACATAATGGTATAATTGAAAACTATCAAGAACTTAGAGAAGAATTAATAAGAAAAGGACATGTATTTGTTAGCGAAACAGATACTGAAGTTGTTGTCCATCTAGTAGAGGAGTATAAGAAAAAAGGTATGTCAACTTACGAGGCATTTAAGGCTGCAATTAAGAAATTGAGAGGAGCCTATGCCCTAGCATTAATAGATGTAGATGAACCTGGGAAAATATTCTTTGCTCGTAATACATCTCCTTTAATAGTAGGCTTAGCTAAAGAGATGAAATTTATTGCAAGCGATATTCCAGCTTTCCTAGAATACACTAATAAAGTCATAGTGTTACGTGATGGAGAAGTAGGATACATAACACCTGACACGGTATTCATAGAGCATATTGATAAAGGTAGGGTTAACATTAGTGAAAGGATTAAGGTAATTGACTGGACACCTGAAATGGCTAAGAAAGCTGGCTATCCACACTATATGTTAAAAGAAATACATGAGCAACCTCTGGCATTATCAAGTACTTTAGCTGGAATAGGGTTGGAGGCAGAGAAACTAGCAGAACTAATAGCTTCATCAAAGTATGTATACTTAACGGGAGCTGGAACAAGTTATCATGCTACATTGATAGCAGAGTACCTAATAAATAACTTAGTTGGTGTTAAAGCTACAGCATTCATAGCCTCAGAATACAATAGGTACGGTAAAACAATATCAAAGGGAGACCTCTTAATAGCTGTTAGCCAATCCGGTGAAACCATAGACACGTTAATGGCTGTTAGAAAGGCTAAGAGTAAGAAAGCAGTCATAGCAGCAATATCAAATGTAGTTGACAGTGCTATTCCAAGAGAGTCAGACATAACAGTCTATACTAGAGCTGGCCCAGAAATAGGTGTAGCAGCAACCAAGACTTTTACTACCCAAGTATTACTATTATCATGGATTGCCGTTAAAGCTGCTGAATTGAAAGGAGAAATAAAATCCACAGAAGCATTACAAATGTACAATACTCTCAAAAAGATACCCGATATAGTGGACTCAGTCATAAAAGTAGTTGAACCATTCTCCAGAAAAATATCAAGTGAAGTAGCAAGTAAGAGTAACGCGTACTACCTAGGAAGAGGTCTAGGAGTACCAGTATCTATGGAAGGAGCTTTAAAGCTTAAGGAAGTAGCATACATACATGCAGAAGCCTATCCTGCAGGTGAAAGTAAGCACGGACCAATAGCTTTAGTTGAAGAAGGCTTCCCAGTATTCTTTACGGTACTCGACGACGATAACAAAGACCTATTAGTAGCAAACATTGAGGAAATGAGGGCTAGAGGTGCATGGATAATAGTTGTAGCACCAAAGGACTTCGAAAAAGTAGTCAAACTATCCTACTTTACCTTTAAAATGCCTAAGATAGTATTCTGGTTTGAACCTATACCATACATAGTACCATACCAGCTAATAGCATATTATACTTCAATAATTAAAGGATACGATCCAGATAAACCTAGAAACTTGGCAAAAACCGTAACCGTTGAATAGAATTGGGGTGGAAACCATGCCAAAAATACCCGTAATAGTATTAGCAGGAGGAGCAGGTGAAAGAATAAAAGACATATCCGATACTAAGCCAAAAGTACTACTAAAAGTTGCTGGTAAGCCTATAGTAGAGTACGTGATAGAGAACATATTAGGTATTGGAATAAGCGAAATATACATAGTAACTGATAAGCCAACATATTTTGAAGACATAACGTTAAAGTATGGTAAGCAAGCAAAAATGGATGTAATAAAGCAGGTCATACCAGAAATTCGAGGAGCAGTGCTTTCAGCTAAGGATGCTGTTAAAAGCGAATACTTTATGCTAGCTTATGGAGATATACTGGCTCCTAGACAATTCTATAGTGATGCAGTAGACGCTTTCAATGTATACCACAAGCCAGTAATGGCCGTAATACCGGAAGAGGATGTAACAAGTTATGGTGCAGTAGTAATAAATACAAAGGGCTTAGTTAGCAAAGTAGTAGAGAAACCCGAAGAAAGTATACCTGGAGCTTATGCTGTAGGAGGCCTATACATATTGTCAAGAAAGTTCATCGACTTACTTGAAGAATCAAGAGATATGGGTGAAGCACTATCAAGATACGCATCAACTAGTGAAGTAGTAGCATCTATTTGGAGTGGATGGTGGATAGACATAGGATACCCATGGGATCTACTTAAAGCAACATACTTTGTACTTAAAGGTATGAGTAAAACAATCATATCACCTAAAGCAGAAATATCGCCAACATCTGTAATAAAAGGCCCTGTAATAATTGAAGATGATGTAGTTGTAGATGATTTCTCAGTAATAAAAGGTCCAGTCTACTTAGGTAAAGGTGTCTATGTAGGTAGCTACTCACTAATAAGAGAGTATGTTAGCATTGAAAAAGGAGGTGTAATATCATCTAATACAGAAATAGTTTGGAGCTGCATCCAAGAAAAAGTAACTATTGGAAGAAATACTTATTTAGGATTTAGTGTTGTTGGTGAGAAAGCAGTAATAGAACCAAATGTTATAACATTAACGCTCATTAAAGGTGGCAAAGAGAAACCAATAATAGTTAAGAGAAGGGGCCAAGAGTACGCTAAGCTAGGAGCCTTCATTGGTGCTGGAAGTAGAGTTAAAGTAGGTTCTATACTAAGGGCTGGAACATTCATAAAAAGAAAAACAACGTTTTGACAACAATTCTTATGAACTCTTCATTCATGTACTATTATCCACCACTAGTAACAGGCATGAGCAGGATCTCGTCATTATCATTTACTACTGTATCCTTGGTTGCAGGCCTACCGTTTACTAATATTATTATGTTGTTGAAGAGCGGGCTTCTAAGTTCTGGTATAAGGTCAGCTATTCTTTGCGGCTTGCTGATACGCTTATGTGCTACGTCATGTATTCCCAGTCTTTCTCTAACCCATCCTATAGCTCTTATTATAACCATGTTCTCACTTGGACAGCTCCACGTATTTCTCTAGTTCTCGTGCTACGTCGCTTAAACCTAACTCCTCTAATGTTGATTTCCTAGGTATTCCTCGTTCATCCCATCCACGTATTTCATAATACCATGACAGCATTGTATCATATTTTTCTCTATCCAGGTGAGCTCCTTTAAGAGGTCCTTTAGTTAATGGTTCCTCAAACCATCTAGCTGGAGGATAATCCATTTCTCTACTCCATTTCTCTCCATATTCTCTCACCCAGAATGCTCGAATCAGTGCATATACTCTATCAGCTACCTTGTAATAGTCATTTAGCGTCATATCAATACCTGTTGCTGCTTTGAACAACCTCATGTAGTATTCAAGTTTTAGTCCAAGTTCTATCCAAGGTAATCTACAGGCTACTAGTGTTTCAAATATACCGCCTCTAATTCTCTGCAACTCTATTACTTTCTCAACTTTTTCTTTAGTATAGGTTGTTCTACCTACTTTTACTTCCCATGCTATAACCCAAGCATCTTTATGATGAGCACCTATAGGTGATGTAGCATATGCTAAAGCCATAGCAGGTGCTGCATGGCAGTCATATGCTGAGATTTCTAGCCCCTTAACATTCATAGCCCACTTCCATGAATCACCCTTTATTTTCTCTGATATTCTCTTAGTTCCTTCAGCTAGTAGATCCCCTAGACCTCTCCTAAACGCTATATCTTCTACAAGTTCTTTGTACTTCTTAAAATCTCCCCACTCTATTTTTTCATCTATTAGCTTCTTTTCTGAAGCTTCAGTAGCAAATGCTAGTACATTTCCTAATGATATGGTATCTATTCCATATTTGTCAGCTAACTTATTTAGTGTAGCAACTTTACCTAGGTGACCTAATCCTATATTTGATCCAAGCATTGCGACATTTTCATAGTCTAGTTCACTAAGCTCTTTCTCATAGTCTATTACTACATTTCCACATATCATGTTACAGTTAGGGCATCCACGCTGTGTTACCTTCATAGCCTCCATTGAGTATCCATCAATTAGTCTATAGAAATCGAAGACTCCTTCTCTGAAATTGAATGTTGGTAGAACACTGTTCGTATTACTCCACTCTATAGTAGCCATAGTTCCCTGACGCATCCAGAAGTTATATGCTGGAGCATTCTTTATCTCACGGTAGGCTTCACTAGCTACCTTAACTACCTCATTTTTATCAGCCACAGGTATTTCCTTAGTACCTCTAATTACTATTGCTTTTAGCTTCTTAGAACCCATTACAGCACCTATGCCTGGTCTACCGCCACTTCTACCTTCCTGTGATATTATTGTAGCGTATCGGACAAGGTTTTCTCCAGCAGGACCTATTAACAAGACACCTACATCTTTGCCGTGAACCTCTTTTAATAATCGCTCTGTCTCAAAGGTATCTCTACCCCACAGCCCTTCAGCGCTAATTATATCTACTTTATCGTCTTCAATGTAGATGTAAACAGGTTTCTTGGAAGCACCTTCAACTACTATTGCATCATAGCCTGCTTTACGTAGTTGTACTGAAGCATTAGTTCCTATGTTCCCATCACCGTAGCCATTAGTTAATGGACTCTTAGCTGCAACAACAAGCTTACCAGTACTAGGACCAACAACACCTGTTAAAGGACCTGCTGCTATTATGAGCTTGTTTTCCGGAGACAATGGATCTATTCCGGGTTTAAGTTCATCCCATAGTATCTTTGCTGCAAGACCTCTACCACCTATAAATTTCACTAGTGTTTCAGCTTCAATTTTCTGGACGCTGACTTTGTTTTCGCTAAGGTTTATGCGTAGAACTTTACCCCACCAACCTTTCAAAGAATAACACCATAGGTATTATTACTATGTAGAAGTATTTAATACATTCTACAATAAGTTTATCTACCAGTAAAGTCTATATTTAATAATGCGGACCTCGCCTTGGGATTAACGAGTTTATTGAATGCAAATAATATAAGTATAGATGACGTCTTAGATGCTAAGAGAATTAAAGATAAGGTGTTACTGTATACAAGAAATGGAGTAATTGAAATGGATTTTGAGAAAGCTAAAGACATTTATTGGCGAGTTAAGATTAGGAATAGAAGGAAGGCTTTCGGCCTATAAGACATTAGGCTAGATTTTAAGCAATAGTCAATCCGGATTCCATGGTGTATTAAATATAGCATATATTTCTTTTGCTCTTTTTTCACCTATACCCTCTATCTTTGTTAGCTCACTGATACTGGCATTTGCTAAATTACGTAGAGTTTTAAAATAGCTAAGTAATCGTTTAGCAAGGATGGGGCCCACAATACCTTCAGCTACGTAAAGTATTCTATCATTTAAACTCATAGGTTTTTTCTCAACGCGCATACGTATTACTGTCTTCTTAGCTGTAGCGCCAAGACTTCTTGCTTTAGCAGCAATCCATTCAGCTGTAGCTTCCTTGTTAGGTGTAGGTAGTATCGGTATGTTCATCTTTAATACTAGTTCATCCATTACTCTTAAAATTGATGTAAGATTCCATTTAGTAAACCTCGTTAACGAGTAAAAACTGCCTTCAACAACTATAAGTGGTTGAGCATTTTCTCTAATAGCAGCTTCACGTAAAAGTTTGGCTTGATCCCATATTCTATTATCACGTATACTATTAGCTAGATCTATCACAGTTTTTCTTTCAACAATTACAGGTTTTTTGCCTTCAGTTGCGAGTAGAAAATAGTCTCCTACCTCTAATGAAACAATAGCTACTTTAATACCCTTACTTCTAATCTTTTCAACTAAATCCTTATTTTTCGAAGCTTCCCTACTATCAACTAATACGTCTACAGGAGCAAGTAGTTTAGCATTTGTTATCGGCACTTCAAATCCCTCATACGTCCAAGTAGTATGACTTCTCCTTTTATAATGTTATCATTAATAGTTAATTTAAAGGAGGCGGTGTTATGAATAAGGTCGTTAAAGTATACAGAAACGAAGATGTAGAGAAGGTAGTAGCCTTTATACCAAGAGGACATATGCATGTTAGAATACTAATAGAGTTTAAGGATCAAGTAATAGTACTTCAAGAAGCATCTATTGCAGCTATACTTAGAGCATATGTAAACATATGTACACACCCGTATCGCAAAGCAATAGAATTAGTTAGTAAAAGAGTTCCTAAAGAAGCTAGAAAAGTGGGATATGCTGAGTACCAGTTACTAGAAACTAGTAGGAGTGAGAAAGAAATTCTAGACGAAGTAGAAAGGATCATTAATATGAATAAGAATACAAGTATGGTTTAACTGCTCTAAAAGTAAGCTAAAGTTTTTATTTCTCACATACTCCTAGTAAGTATACGTAGCATCAGCTTACATTATAATTATTAGGGTGCACTAAAGTAATGGAGCATGAAAGAATACTTGGAGAGCCTGGTCAACGAGTATTACTAATGGGTAATGAAGCAATTGCTCGTGGCGCAATTGAGTCAAGCGTGAAAGTTGCTACAGGTTATCCAGGTACTCCTTCAAGTGAAGTTCTAATGACATTAATGCCTATATCTAGCAAGATCGGAATGTATGCTGAATGGGCTGTCAATGAGAAGGTAGCCTTTGAAATAGGGTTAGGTGCAGCTTTTGCTGGCATACGAGCACTAGTCACGATGAAGGCGCCAGGACTTAATGTTGCCTCAGATTCAGTAGTTTCATCAGCGTATACGGGAGTAAATGGAGGGCTAGTACTACTTGTAGCAGATGATCCAGGGCCACATACAACTCAGACAGAACAGGATAGTAGATGGTATGCCAAACTAATTAAAATACCCATGATAGAACCCTCATCACCTCAGGAAGCCAAGGACTATATTAAGAAAAGCTACGCGTTATCCGAGAAGACTCAGCTACCAGTAATGTTTCGTACAACTACACGTGTAAATCATACTGTTGGCGATGTTGTACTAGGAGAAATAGAGGTAATTGAGAGGACTCCCTCATTTGAATTCAATCCAAAAAGGTATATTAGAGCATCAATGCAATGGAATATGGATAGACATAAATGGCTTCTAAAACAACTAGAACTCGTTAAAGATATCGCTGTAAAGGAGTTAGGATTCAATAAGGTTGAAGGCGATGGAGAATATTGTATCATAACCTCTGGAGTATCATATAACTATGTTCTTGAATCCATTGAAAGATTAAATGTGAGAGAAAAGGTGAAAATAATTAAACTAGAACTAACCTTCCCTATACCATCGAACTTCATATTAGAGAACATTAGGGGTTGCAAGCAAATACTCGTTGTAGAAGAATTAGATCCCTACTTAGAAGAAAATGTTAGGAGTTTATTGCAAAAACATGGCATTAACATAAAGGTCTGGGGTAAAGAGGAGGCAGGTATACCAGAGGTAGGTGAACTTAATCCAGCAGTAGTAGCTGAAGCTTTAAGAAGGTTCTTAGGGCTTAGCGAAGATAGTTCTAACTTAATGAGAAAACATGTTAACTCAAAAATATTGATTCCATCTAGACCTCCTCCATTATGTCCTGGATGTCCTCATAGGGGATCGTATTTCTCGCTAATAAGAGCTATTAGGAGAAATGGTCTAAGAAAACAGGATGTCCCAGTAATGGGTGATATAGGATGTTACGCGCTTAGCCTAGAGCCACCACTTGAAGCTATATGGACAGAACATGCAATGGGTGCTAGCATAGGGTTAGCTTTAGGTTTAAAGATAGCAGGATATAGTAAACCAGTTGTTGCGACAATAGGTGATTCCACATTCTTTCATGCTGGCTTACCTGCTCTAGTGGAGGCAGTGAATAAGAACATAGATGTACTAGTTCTAATACTAGACAATGTATCTGTAGCCATGACGGGCCATCAATCTACACCAGAATTCATGGTTACAGAAAGTGGTAGAAAGGTTAAACCAGTAATGATAGAAGATGTTGTACGTGGAATAGGAGTTGAAAATGTATGGATAGTAGACCCATATGATTTACGTGAAACAACTAAAGTACTACAAGAAGCATTAAAGAAGCCAGGAGTTAAGGTTGTCATCGCGAGAAGAGAGTGTTCTCTACAAGCTATGCGTAAAGGCATAAGATATACACCGCCAATAATAGACTACAACAAGTGTACAAACTGTATGGCATGTATAAGGAGTCTAGGCTGTACAGCTCTAACTATAAGGGATGGCAAGGTCGCAATAATAGAGGAACTATGTAATGGTTGTAATATGTGTGTTCAAGTATGTCCATTTAATGCAATAATTCCACGTGATAACCCATTAGCTAAGCCCCGCTAAGGTGATAACGTATGTATAGCATTAAGGAGTTCAATATAGTAATAGCATCAGTAGGTGGACAGGGAGGTCTAACTCTTTCCAGAGTAATAGGGTATGCAGCATTGCTAAAAGGATTAAGTGTTAGAATAGGTGAAACATTAGGTATGTCTCAAAGGGGAGGTGTTGTACAAAGTTACGTTAGATTTGGTAATACTATTAAATCACCTCTAATACCATATGGTGGAGCAAATGTGATACTAGGTCTAGAACCCATAGAAACATTACGTGCAGCAAGGATCTATGCTAACAAGAATACATTAATTATACTCAATACTGAACCCATACATACAGTTACAACACTTGTAGGCAAAGAAACATATCCATCAATAAACGATATAATAAGCGAATTAAAGATGTACTCGGATAAACTTTACGCGTTCAATGCAACCAATAAGGCTAGAAGTAAGGGTTTACCAGTAGCTACTAATATAGTAGTTTTAGCGGCTTTTGCTACATCGAGTTATAATCCACTAGATTTGGAATCATATATTGAGGGTATAAAGAAGTTTATAAGGAGAAGAGTAGAAGATAACATCAACTTATTCAAAGAAGTAGTTAGCGAACTTAAAGGTAAGGTACCTTAAACTTTCCTTAACTCAACATCTATTCCACCACCATGCTTAAGGTATATTATCGCATAATGCCCCCACGAAGCAGGTCCTGGATTAACTGCTATTGAACTACCTACCCTATCTACTCCATATGACTCATGGATATGACCACATACACATAAGTTTATGGGATGTTTTTCAAGAAAGCCTCGTAAGCTAATACTACCTACATGTTCACCACTTCTTATTATATCAAGCTTAGTACCATATGGTGGTGTATGAGTAATCAGTATCTTAACTATACCACCCTGATAATTGCTGAGAAGCTTAGCTAGTTTTTCGAGAGTTTTCTTAAAGAACTCTTCTGTAAACTCTATTAACGTGTTGAATGGTGTTATTAAGCTACCACCAATACCCATGATTACAGCATCACCTATACCATATAGTTTTCCGTGAACGTTTACTATGTTTTCAGAACCCTGGTATTCTAATAGTTCTGGTGGATCACAATTACCTGGTACAAAGAATATCTTTCTACCAGTTTTCTCAACCATAAACTCCAATACCTTAATAGCCGACTTCAGTGATCCAAAATTAGTTATATCGCCAGCAATGAATACGTAGTCGTATTCTTTCTCAACCTTAAGTATCCTTGATAAATTACTTGTCCATCCATGTATATCACTTAATACTAGTATCTTCATTTAAGACCCCATTAATACGTTTAATAACACCTTTATATAGTCGTATATGTACGTTGGCTCAGTAGTTAAAGGAGGTCTAACATAAGGTTTAAACACGTTATCTATTACATGTAATGAAGCCTTTATAATACTAGGCATACTCTTACCATATCGATATAGTTTCCGTGCTATTGACAACTTATCTAATAGCAAATTAATTCTCCCTAACTCAACAATTTCTTTTATCTTAGGTGAAATCAATAATATAGGTGAAGCAACAACATTAAACGGTTTACCTACAAGGATTTTTAAGAGTAATCCTTCATCACCATAACAAATTACATTAAATTCACGTTTAAGCTCCTTACGCAAACCATAGAGTAGTATGGCATCATTTATTGTTACACGTTCACAGTTAACAATTATACTATTTAATTCAGGTACCAAGTTTAAGGTCTCACGTATATTCTCATATGCTTCTGAAATGTCAAGGTCTTTCAAGAATATCAGGGTGTTTAATGGATTGATTTTTGAATACACTGTATTGATAATCGAAGTTAGCGAGTAATACCTACTAATAATCTCAGAATCTATTTCTACAATGACATGTTTGTGTCCTAGCTTTACCTCTTCGAGTTTCTCCCTTAGAGATCTAAAGTCTACGGAAAGGAAAACATCCGCGTCAGCTGTCTGTAAGATCTTATTTGCAATATTAAGACATTCATCAAAAGTTGTTGTATATTGTTCTCCAACAATACTATCACATACTATAAACCCTGTTTTCCCAACACTATCAGTTATCCTTTTAACTAGTTTCATAATAGCATCATAGTCTACGGATAACTCACTTGTCAATAGAGTTGGAAGAGGAACCAAATACTCTAAACCCATGCTTTTAACCTGCACACCATATTACTGACTTGTACAGTAGTAAAATTATTAGGTCATATTATTAGTGTAAAGTTGATTTATAATTCACGTTGAATACACTATAGTTAATGGTAGTCACGACATGATTAAATGTCAAGATTTAAAGTTATTGGTTACTACTAAGCCTGGGAAGGAAAACGTAGTAGAACTACAAATAGGGGATGCTTTGTTTAGGATTGATAATAACTTAAAGATAGTAAAGGCAAGATACCCTGGAGTATTATTAGTTTACACTAGCATTGAATTATGGAAAGCTTTTTGGAGCTTAATGACCCTAATACCGCATGGAGCAACAAGAATAGTTCCAGTAGAATATTGCATAGAGGAGGCTAACAAGGTCCCGCATGCTATAAAAGAACTAATTAATAAAAAGAATGTACGTGAAGTAAATGTAGAGATAGTTGTTAGAGGAGACTATTACAGTGAAGACTATCTGAAGAATACCGTAAAATCTGTATTAAAAGAATTAAATGTTATTGTTAAATATAAGGCATCTCATTCGTTAAAAATTGAAACTATAGACAATGTAATAGTATTAGCTC
>WANQ01000034.1 GCA_015521735.1 Pyrodictiaceae archaeon
ATAAAGTAATGAGTGTTTTATTTAGTTTGTTAATTGATTATTAATTGATTAGTCAAGGATGAGTGAGTAAGTGACGCCGGGGGCGGGATTCGAACCCGCGCGGGGCCACGCCCCACCGGCTCTCAAGGCCGGCCCCTTAGTCCGCTCGGGCACCCCGGCGCAGAGCTGTTCTAGTTTGTTTACTTGAGGGGTTTAATACTTGGTGCTTTTTAGTATTTTGTATCCGGATTTACTTGCTAGTATTTCTACGTTGCCGTATGTTTTCTTCATTAATTCTATTATCTTGTTGTGTGCTCTTTTTGCTACTAGTTGTAGTGTTCCCCCGGTTTTTAGGTGTTTCTTGGCTTCGGTTATTATGTTTTCAACTATGTTGAAGCCTGCTGTGAATGGTGGATTAGTTATTATCATGTCGAATGTCTTGTCTTTTACTGGTTCGTATAGGTTTCCGTATAGTATTATTACTTGTTTTTCAACGTTATTTAATTTAGCGTTTAATTTGGCTAACTCAACAGCTCTCTTGTTTATGTCGGTCATGTATATTGTGAGCTTGGGGTTTAGTTTAGCTAATACTATCCCGATTACACCGTACCCACAGCCTAAGTCTAGTACTACGCCTTCACTAGGTATTTCCGCGTATTCTAGGAGTAGTTTTGTGCCTGGGTCTACTCTTTTATGTGAGAATACTCCTGGTTCAACTATGAATTCTACTGATACCCCTCTTATTACATCTGATATTATTTCTCTCCTTCTAGGCGTTGCAGGTTTATGTGAATAGTAATGTGATTTCACTCTTGCTTTGCCCTCTTCTTCCATACCTTGGGATATACTCCAGGCTTCATGATAACTCTTATTGTCTTGACTGCTAATCCTTTTTGTGCCTCTACTATTTCTTTGGCGTCCATTAAAGCCTTGCCTAGTGCTACTAATTCTCCCTTTAGGGTCATTACTGCTACTTTATCGCCTTTCTTTATTTTATCGTGGAGTCTGAGTATACCTGGTACAGCTAGATCTGCTCCATGTGCTATTGAGTCTACTGCTGAGTCTCTTATCACTACTTTATACATATGGCTTACTATGTACTCCATGGGCAGTATTACTTTTCTTAACAAGTCTTCTTTACCCTCCTCCTTCCAACGGTAGAGTGCTTCTGATAATTCTTGCATTGTAACTAGTGTTTCATCTTCTTTGAATGGCCCAGTTCTAGTTCTCCTAAGCTCCCTCATATGTGCGCCTACGCCAAGTACTTCTCCTATATCATGACATAGTTTTCTCATGTATGTTCCAGCTTCACAGCCTACTCGAAGTAATGCGTATCTACCCGTATATTCTAGTAACTCTATGTAGTGTATTGTCTTTACCCTAATTGTTCTCTTAACACTAGATCTTAACGGAGGTTTTTGGTAGATCTTCCCCGTAAACTCCGATAATACTTTGCGTAGCTTCTCCTCAGATACTTCCGAGTGAAGTTGCATAACACATATGTATTCTTTTCCTGAATGAACTATGTTTCCTATAACCTTTGTTGCATTCTCTAATGCTACTGGTAATACGCCAGTAACTTTGGGGTATCCCCACCCCACCCCATATGCGAGAAGGGTGGGGTTCTAGGGTACCCCCATGTCCAGCTTTACTTAAGCCTAGCATTCGTTTTATCCATGCAACTACTTCGTGACTTGTTGGTCCTGGTGGTTTATCGAGGTTTATCACTCCGTTCCTAATATACTCGTTTATGTTTCTCTCATATGGTAGGACACCGTATTGTGGATTTGTTTCTTCTTCACCTCTAACAAGCCACTTTGCATTCACTTCGCCATACTTGTCGAGTTTTTCTATGAATTCTAGTCCTTTACGTGCTAAACCCATATCTAGGCTACACCACTAGAATAACTTGTTTACAGTTGGATATAAGTATGAGTTGGAGACAAATACTAGGATTCCATGTTAAAATAATTCACTGTTTACTTGTTATTCATTATTGTTTCTTAGACTATTTTGAGTTCTGGTTTAACTACTTGCTTCATAAACTCTATTAATCCTGCTTCTTTCAAAGCTTTTTCTACTTCTTCGTCACTAGCCCCCTTGGATATCTTTATAGTTTTATCTAAGGGTTCTAAGTGTTTAATATTCATTCTCCTTCTCTTAACACCAGTTATGCTTTGGGGGCCTGTTACTAGTACGAAGTTCTCATCAATTATATCTACTATAACACACTTCCTACCTGCACGTCTACCTGCTGTTATAACACATATTCTACCTATTTCTATGGCTGGCAAGGCCTTGCTCACCCCAGTTACCTTAAGAGTATTAGTCGTGTTGGGATTAGATGTAGGAGTTGGTAGATAAGTTTTACTCGTTTATTACCCTTTTCCTTAATTCAGGTAGTCTTGTTTCTATGAATAAGTAGATAATTCTTATTACGTCCTCTATTGCTAGTTTACTAGTATCTATTACTAGGTCAAAAATTGATAAGTCAAGTATGTCTATCCCATAGAACTGGATAAATCTTTTCCTTTGACTATGTTCTCTAACTATGGTTTCCTTTAAGACCTCTGCTATTGGCCTCTTCTCGCGATTGGCTATTCTACGAACTCTTATATACAATGGGGCTGTAACATATATTTTTATGTCAGCAATATCCTTTACTATCCATGGAACTAGATGTCCTTCTACAACAACATTGCCTTTCAATGACTCCTCTAAGGTTGTTTTATCAATTAACAAGTCTATAGATGGGTCTTGCTCAGCTAGCTTACTAAGCTCTTCTAAGCTAACACCCTTCTCTTTAGCTATTCTGCGGAATACTTGACCTGCTGAAAAATATCTAAGACCATATCTTCTAGCTATTGCCTTAGCATATGTTGTTTTACCACTACCTGCAGGCCCACCTATAGCTATTACTAATCTATTACTTGTCAATGACGCGTTATCACCAAGTTAGCCTTGTTTTCTTACAGCCTCTTTTATTAACTTAGATAGACATGACGGGCATAGATATCCTCCATAGGGTCTTTCCGGCCTTCTAGCTCTCTTAGGCAGTTTTCTCAACTCTACTGGTCTTAGCCTAGGTACACCATGAAGAATCCTACCACATCTAGCACATCTAGCTGGACCAGGCCTTCTCTTCTCAAATCTAAGTACTGTTCTACCACCAGGTGTTCGCCTATAAACTCTTCTAAGTGACCTTGACCTATAAGCAGGTCTCACCATGAATACTACACCTTTACAGCATTACCTTGCTTCACGCATAAGTGTTAACTATATGGGTTTTATTTGGTTAACGCTCAATACTTTTTAGACCCGATAACCTATGGATTAAAGGCAAGGTTATTAGAAATGACAGGAAGACTATGTATGTAGAAGGTGTTAAGCCTACCCTTATAGTCTTACCTCCTATTTCACCTTCATATACGTACACAGAAAATGGCATGAATACAGGAGAGTACACTACTATGACTTTAGAGAGAACTAGTGTTGCCGTTAACATGAAGGCTATGAAGACTACTAGTGCTCTAAGAAGATATGCTCTTGATACTATTTTTCTATACATTTTGTACTCTGCTTGAAGTACACGTAGCTTCTTTTCAGCTTTCTCCTTATCACGTAATTCCTTTATCCTCTTAGCCTGCTTATTGAGTTCATGTATCTTATCTATTGCTTGATTTACTACTCTAGGGTTTAGCATATACGATAAGAGTTTACCCGTAGATACTCCTATTGATACTGTTAAGCCTAAAATTATGGGAATACTTAGATCGATCATCTAATTCCCTCTATTACACTAAGTACTTCCCTTGCTGCTCTATCAACTTCTCCCTCACGATTTACTACTATTTTTACTAGACTTGAAGTGAAGAGCGCTGCTGAATAGGCGTTACGTCTAGTTAAATCCATTAGCTCTTTAACTATTTCGGGTTTAGCGAAATCAACTCTATACCTCGATGTATCTCGTAGTTGCCTTGAAATTATCTCGTCAATGCTTGCTTCAACTATTATAAATGCATCAGGTTTAAATACTTCAACTAATTGTTTAGGTATACCCGTCCAATACCCATATTTGGTCTTGATTACTGCATGCGTATCTACTATTAATACATCGCCTTCTCCTAATTCCTTAGAAGCATCCTCTATTATCGCTTTTGCTGCATAGAGTTGTAGTTCTAGTTGTTGTCTAATCTTAAGGTATCTTAGTTCATCACGGTTTTTAACCATGCCGTGTCTTAATGCTTCACTTAACATGTAGTCGCCCATATTCTTTATTACTATTTTTATATTCTTTTCTTTGGCTAATTCTACTGTTCTCTTTAATACTGTAGTTTTACCTACTCCAGGAACACCTAGAGCTATAATTACTATAAATGGGTGTCTAATACCATTCTTCATGGCTACTCCTCTCCTAAGAGTCTCTTTAGCATAGGATATGCTTCTAATGTTCTCTCGTATGCTATCATCATATAGTACTGGTATATTATTCCTACTGCAAGCAGTAGGCCAGTACCACTACCATATGCTCCTAGTATGTTTGCTACTATTGCTATTGCTGCAACTATAATTGAACTTAATATTGTCAACGGATATATGTATTTAGCCAACATGCGTTCAAGTATCTTTACATTTCTACGTATTCCGGGTACTTCTAGACCCGACTTTATTAGATTTTCAGCTTGTTGAGCAGGACTTAAACCTGCTATTTCAACCCATAGTAGGCCGAATAGTACTGCGAGACCTCCCCATATTATTGCATATATTAGTACACGTAGTGGATCATATACTAGTTCTAATGGACCCAATGGTGTTCTCATATACGTTATTATTATGTTAAGGGGTTCCGCTAGTGCTCCACCACCAACACTACTAGCTATATATAGGAATAGCTGTAAATCTGAATACAGTATGCCAACTAACAGTATTGGTATGTTTGTTACATATAGGAATTTAAGTGGTACCCGTGTCCTTATGCCTCGCATTCTCTGCGAAGTTACAGGTATCTCTACTTTCATTCCTTCAAGGTATACTAGTATTGCTATTATACCTAGGGTTGACACAAAGCCTACGAGATCCGGTAATTGCATTACCTGTATTGTTCCCTGAGCTGTACGGTATTGGGCATATCTTAGTATAATGTCGTTAAATGTTACACCATTAAATGCTCCCCATATAATGTATGGTATGAAGCCTAAGGGTGCAGCGAGATTCACGTTCATGAACTGTAATCCTGACTCAGCTCCAATAGCGCTTAATGGTAACGGAGTAAATATTAGCCAGAATACTCTGGAAGCTACACCAGCAAGTATGAATAAGCTTACACCACTACCAAGACCCCAACCTTTCTGAATTAATTCGTCTAGTAACATTACTATGTATGTTGCAAATACTAGTTGTAGTATTACTATTAATTTCACATACCAGGGCACTATGAGCCTTACAGCTGGGTTCCAATGCCACGATATGGTAAGGAGTGTTGCTTCAAGAAGACCTACTAGTAATGCTAATACTTTCTGTGCTTCAGTAAACTTCTTTCTATCCTCTATGTTTGATAGATCTAGTTTGAGGAGTTTTGCACCTACAAGTATCTGCATTATTAGACCTGCTGTTACAATTGGCCCTATGCCTAGTTCCATTAGTGTTCCTATGTTGCTAGCAAATATTATTTGCATTATGTATAGACGGGCAAGTATACTTGTAGCTGCTTGTCCGGGTTGGACACCATACAATGGTGTCTGGGCCATAACGAGATATACTACTAGTACAATACCAGTCCATATTAAGCGTCTTCCAAGAGGCTGTGTTTGTTTAGGTCTTACAACTGTTGGTAGGCGTCCACCAATCTTCGCTAATAGGTCAAGTATCCCCAATAGCTACACCCATTAGCTAATTACACTTACCTAGAGGCTAACCGAAGAGTAGTAGTACGACTACTTAAATCTTAGTCCCAGTAGACTCAGCGAATCTTTGTGTAAGAAGTAGTTAAATGCCTAACATAATGTATAAAGCTATGTTTTTAGGTTACTGATTCTAAGACAACTACTTCGCCGCCTGCAGCTTCTATTTTTTCCTTAGCTTTTGATGTAATATATGGTGTTATTACCTTTAACGGCCTAGTTATTTTACCCCTACCTAATACCTTGTTAAAGCCTAGGGTTCTAACATCTATAACTATTTTACCGTTTTCTTTTACTGCTTCAGATCTTGCTTCAAGTTCTGCAGCTATTTCGTCTAATTCACCTACATTAATGCCGTTTATTTCCGGAACTAGTTCAGGAGGTCTATTAAACCCATGTTTACCGAACCATGTTGGAGCGTATTTTACTACCCATGTCCACATGTGCTTGTGCATACCAGCAGCTCCTTTACCTCCACGTGATCCAGATTTTCTATGCTGGCCTATTCTACCATAGCCGTGGGTTCTAGTTGCTCCTCTTAGTTTTCTACTCTTTTTTCTCCTACGTACAACCATGATTTTAACCTCACTCATATAAGGCTATCTATTAGGGGTTTTATAGCATACGCTTTATTAGCTCGTTTATTGCTGGTCCACGGTATCCTAGTTCACCACCATCTCCATAAGGTTTCTTTATACTTCCCTTGAAACCTCCTCTCGGAGGATGTAGTCTAAAGACAGGTTTAATTTTATCCTCTAGTTTGTGAAGCATTATTTCTCCTTGCAATAATTTCTTTGCTAGCTCCTTTATGCCTCCACTTATTCCTAAAACCTTTTCAACATAATCATCAGTTAGTGGTTTGTTACCTGGAATTCTTCCACGCTTATATAGGAGTTCGACAAGTGTGTCGTAGTCTATTTCACCCCATGTAACCCAGTCTTTAACTACATGTAGCATTCCATCTATGCCTGGTAGTGTTGATGGATATAGTACGCAGTGGAACTTTTTATGTAATCTAAGTAGCCTTAATGTGTATTTTACGTTGGGTGGTACATCTACTCTTCCACGTAACCTAATTATAGCATAGAGGCTCATAATCTCCTACACCTCAATAGTATTGCAATAACTTTATCTCTGTCTAAGCCAGTCGTTAGGTGCAACGAAGTTATAGGTTCTTCTTAAGGCGTCGTATACGGCTTTAGCAAAGTTTATTGTAGTTCTTGTTTCTCCAAAGGTCTGAGTCCATGCATCACTTATGCCAGCATATTTTAATACTACTTTAGCTACATCCCCAGCTACAAGTCCTGTACCTCTTGGTGCAGGCTTTATCACTACTCTTACACTACCCGACTTACCTGTCACGACAAAAGGCACACTATGTGGGTCACTACAACTACACTCCCAGCTACCACAACCCCTACGTACTGGTATTATGTTTAGCTTAGCGTCAACTAAGGCCTTCTCTATTGCAAAACGCAGTTGCCTAGCTTTCCCATGGCCTACTCCTACATAGCCATCGAAGTTTCCTACTACTACAACAACTCTAAAGCGAGTTATTCTACCCGCATCGGTCATTTTCTGGACAATACCTATATCAAGTATTTCGTGCTTTAAGTCTGGTAGTAAATAGTCTATTATTTCGGGTTCGCGAATAGGTAGATTCCTATCAAATATTTCTTTTAGAGATGTGATTTTTCCTTCCTTAACTAGTTTCCCAACCTTAGTTCTTGGAACCCATTCTTCAAGACTCGTAGTTTGAGTGCTCATTTATTAAACACCTCCTTATAATCCTCAAGTATACGATTCTTTACCTCCTCAAAGTGTTCTGGAAGTTTTTCAGGATTTAAGCCAGCTTTAAGATATCTCGAAAACCTTCTCTCATAGAGTAATGGGTCTTCACTTGCTAATTTCGTAGCATATAATGCTATATGCTCACCTCTAATCCTGTCCTCGGAAGGTAGTACTTCCTCACTATGCGGTATCTCTAATCCAGCATCAATACCTCCTTTTATTGCAGCGAAAACTCTTGAACCTTTAACAGGTCTATGTAAGCCTATATCTGGTACAGCATACTTTATACCAGCTTTGAGTGCTCTAAGACCAGCTAGTAAGCCCGTTAGATATGCTGCAGGTGTATTATCGCCTGGTGCTTTCCAGCCATACTTCTTCATCAACTCCCTACTGTGCGCAGCTGCTATCGTGACGTCTCCTTGAGGGAACGCCTTAACTACTTGTACTATAACGTAGTTAAGTGTACGTCTTACTACGAAGCGTGGCTTACCTGATAGTATCATTTTATAGCGTTTATAGTAATTGGTTTTGCCTTCACGTCTTCTCCTCTTAGGCACCTTATATCGAGGACCATGACCCATCTATACCACCATTGTATTACTTTTCTTTACTTTTTAAGCAATCCTTGTTCCTTCATGTATGTTTTAAGCGATGACAAACTTCTAAACGTACCTCCCTTAGCTAACATGTATAGTCTTCTATAAGTTCTTCTATCTATTACTCCATGATCTCTAAGATATCTAAGATATCTTCTAATCTTACGTATAGTATTCATCCAAGCCTCTTTCTTAGATAATCTTGCTGTTTTAGCACCCTTCCTCTTACCAGGCCCTCTACGTCTCCCTTTCTTCCTCTTTTCATGTCGTTCTCTCCAACGTGCTCTGCTATTACCTTTAACTGGTTTAACTCTAATAACTCCTTCCTTTATTAGCTTCCTAATTTCTTCTTTAGTAACAGCACCTTCTACATCTTCTATTCTAGTAGGATCTATCCATATTCTACTTTCGCCTACACCTAATACTTCTGCTGCAAGTCTTTTCTGAATACTTAAATCCACAGTATTACACCCTATTTGCTATCTTTAGTCCTAGTCTTTCCGCCTCTCTTTGAATCTCCAGTCTTTTTCTTAATCCAACAGTATGAGCTATATAAACTATATGTTTACTTGGATCAAGGTTGTAGAGTTCCTTAACATTACTTACAATTACTGGTTCTAGTCCTGATGGATGCAAGCCTCTAACTTCCTTAGGCATACGGTAACCTACATTTACTGACGGAGGGTAGCCTTTGATATGCAATCTCATTTTATTATCATTTCCTTTAGGTCTACGCCATGCATACTGATTTATGAACTTGGGGAACTTCCACCATAGATACCTTAAGAATTCTGGTTTCTTCTTTTTCATGAGTTTTTTAAGTTTAAGTAGTCTACGGGTTTCAGAGTCTAGTGTAGGTTTCATTGCTCAATCACCCCTTTCTCATATATGTATATTCCATCCATGAATACTCTTCTATCATAGTTTTTAACCTTGGTAGCATGCTCAATGTTTGCTGCTGTCTGACCTACTTCTTCTATGTCTATTCCCTCAACAATTACGTCGTCGCCTTTAACTGTTACGTTTACATTACCTACTATTTTTGCTACCCTGGGTGCTTTTTCGCCAAGGAAGTTCTCAATTAGTACAAGCTTCTTTTCTTTATCTACTTTAACTGTTACGGGGAAGTGTGAGTATACGATCTTTAACTTATATCTAAACCCCTTTGTTACACCTAATATCATGTTCTCTATATGTGATGCTATGGTTGGTACAAGTGCTTTCTTCCTTCTATTAGCAAAGAATGTTTCTACAACTATCTTATTATCTTCTTTTCTTATGAGTACCCCACGGGCATGTGAGAAGTCTCTTTCAATAGTACCTTTAGGTCCTGTTACTCTAATCTTCATACCATCTACTTCAACTTGTACGTTTTCAGGAATTTCTACTTCTTCTACAACATGTATTGCCTTAGCCATATGGCGTCACCTTTAATTAGTATACATAAGCTAATAGTACACCACCAATCTTACGTTTCAATGCTTCTTTGTGCGTCATTACACCTTGTGGAGTTGACAATATTAGTATACCTATATCACGTGATGGCAGGTATTTTCTAAGCCAGTGAGGCATTCTCTCTAGGTCAACATATTTAACTGAGAATCTAGGCTTGATTACACCACATTTATTTATTCTACCAAGTAGTTGTACTCTAACCTTACCCCATCTACCGTCATCTATATACTCAAACTCGCCTATGTATCCTTCTTGTTGCATTATTCTTAGTACATTTATTATTAGTTTTGAAGCAGGCATTATGATTGCTTCGCGTTTACCTCTCATCTCATTATTCATTATTGTTGCAAGTGCATTAGCTAATGTATCGAGCATTACCATGAATTATCACCGTGGAATTAATTGTATTTACGGAAGCCTAGGCTTACAGCTATTTCCCTGAAACATTGTCTACATAACATTAAACCATATTTCTGGATAACAGCATCACGCGAACCGCATCGAACACATCTTCTAGAGCCCTTACCGTATAGTCTTGTCCTAGGAGGCCTATACTTACCCATGCATATCACCCTAAGGTACTATTTTTACACCTAACTCCTTTTCTAGTAACACCATTGCTTCTTCCTTAGTAACTCTATGTCTACGAGGTATATGCTTTTTCCTACATCTCCTCCTTCTAAGTATTCTATATCCAGGTCTCTCAATAGTTATTGCAATATCCATTCCGAAAATACCTATTTCTGGATCATATTTTACGCCGGGTATAGCTATGTGTTCTTTTATACCAAAGCTTACATTACCGTATTCATCAAAACTTTTAGCTGGTATACGCCATCCTACGGCTTCTAAGACTTTCTTAAGAAACTCAATAGCTGCTTGCTTTCTAAGAGTAACTATAACGGCTATGTTCTCTCCTTTCCTAATCCCAAACTCCTTTATAGTTCTCTTTGCTCTACGTGGTACAGGTTTTCTTCCCGTAAGCATTTCTAGTACTTTTGCAGCCTTCTGTAGTCTTTCACCTGATGTTCCTACACCTATGTTTACAGTCACCTTAGCTATTCTAGGCTTTCTCATAGGGTTTTCTTCCCATTTCTTGATTATCTCTGATACTAGTTGAGGAGGCAGCACTTCGCTCACTTCCATGCACCTTCCGGTAAGCTTATCATGGGCTCTTCTTTACCGATAACGAATATGTAGTCTAGGCTTGTCTGGAATTTTTCTCCGCGAACATCTTCAAGTGTTACAATACTTCTAAATCTTCTTATACCTTTAGTTATCTCTACTACTCTGCCAACTCTACCAATGTTTCTTCCACCACTTACAATTGCTATTACGCCCTTCTCAAGAGGCACATAGTCTAATAGTTCTTGCTTAGGTATAGCGAGTTTGACTGTTCCAAGAGTAGAATACATGTCTTCTTCAGGGTTTGTAGGATCTTTGACTCTTATGAGAACGTTTCTTCCATCATGTAGGTTTAATTGTATGTGTCCACCTTTAACTGTTGTCTTATTCTCTATTCTACAAAGCTTGAAACCTGCTTCATCCTTATCTATAGGGTGAAGTGTATAGAACTTTACTGGGTAAGGTATAATCCTATACGTTTCACCCGTATCAACTATTTCGATTACATCCATTAACCCTACAGGGAATTTGTAGTCTCTCCTAATTTTACCATCAACCTTTATGTGTCCTTCAGCTATTATTTTCCTAGCTTCACGAGCAGTCTTAGCATATCCCAATACGTCTCTGACAAGTATTAAGAGTGGAATAGCTCTTTCTATTGGGTGTGGGCCTGGCCTAGGCTTAACAGTCCACACTCTCTCCTTGACTGGTATAGGCCACCAAGCAGGAGCTGCATATGTTTTTAAGTGCCTTCTACCACCCATACGCGCCATTTAGTTCACCGTCTACCCTTGCTTCTCACTTTCCGCGGTCTCTTGACTACTGGCTCCAGGCTTTTCAACCTTTCCTTCTGCTTCCTTTTTCGCTAAAATAGCTTCACGAGCTTTTCTTTTACGTTCTATTATTTCTTGTCTTTTCTTATCAGATAAATCGAGTTTAACTATCATTACTTTTGATGGATGTATAGGATAGTATCTTGGAGTACCATCAGCTCGTTTTATTGTAACTCCTTCAACATATATTCTTACACGTTTTAGATCTACTCTTACAACCTTACCCTCATGACCCTTCCAGTCACCACGCATAATTCTTACAACATCACCTTTTCTTACAGGTAGTCTCTTTATGCCTAATTTTTCTTTAAGCTCGGGTGATAGAGGAGCTGTCATGAATTTTTGACGTATATGTAATGGTGCATTAAAGTAAGCTTTTCTTTGCTTCCTAGGCTGAGATGAGCGTGTAAGAGCCATACCTCAATCACCTAAGGAGAGATTAGATTATAATTGATGCTATTTGGCTTATTTTAGGCCATCTTTCTGCAGCTTCTTTAGCTACTGGACCACGTATTTCACTACCTTTAGGTGTACCATCACTTGAAACAATTACAACAGCATTGTCTTCAAAAGCTACCCATGTACCATCACGTCTCCTATAGGGTCTCTTTTGCCTTATTATTACAGCTCTTACAACTTGTCTTCGCATTTCTGGTGTTCCTTTCTTAACGGATGCTACAACCATATCTCCTACTCCAGCAAACGGGATTCGCCTTAACCTGCCCTTGTAGCCGGGTACACCTATTATCATTACCTCTTTAGCTCCACTGTTATCAGCTACTTTTACGTAGGATCCTACTTGTAAGCCAGCGTTTATTCTAATACGTGAGAATGCTGCACCCGTTTCTTTCTTTGGCATTACTTCTTCACCTCACTTGCTCTACCCTTTATACCTAGTACTACGAATGAGACTGTCTTAGCTAATGGTCTTGTTTCACCAATTATTACTATATCACCTACTTTAGCATTTATGCATGGAGGGTTATGTGCATGTATTTTACTATGTCTTTTCTCGTATCTCCTATATTTTTTATCGTAATAGTAATAGTCTCGGCGAACAACAACTGTATTCTTCATTTTATCGCTTACTACAACACCTTCGAGTATCATACCTCTAACTCTTACATTACCGTGCCATGGGCATTTAGGATCATTACATATTTTATCTGGTGGGTTTATCCCGGGTATACCTACATTCTTTACCTGCTGAGCTTTCCCCATGAGATCTTACCTCAATTTCAACTTAATCCTATCTTCAGGCCTGCCTAGTATTTCTTCCCCCTTAATTACCACGTATACTCTATCTGAGAGCTTAAATAGGAATTTACCCCCCTTTTTAAGTATTCTCTTGGGTTTAACTCCATTAAATATAACAAGCGTGTTACGGGTTTCATCTATAATACGGCCTTCTAAACCTACATAGGTCTTAGATATATGGTCAAGAACCTTGACCTGGAGTCCTATTAGCTCATGGTAAAATATGTTCTTAGGGGTATGCTTCATTTCTTCTTTTTACCTTCCTTTAGTGATTTTAGCTCCTCTTCACGCATTATAGTTAGTATTCTTGCTATAGTTCTCTTTATCGCCCTGATTTTACCTGGATTATCAAGTACTCCTGTAGCTGCTTGAAGCTTTAATCTTATGAGTTCCATTCTCAATTCTTCAAGTTTCTTCTTACGTTCTTCTGGTGATAAAGCTCTTATTTCTGAAGCCTTCATACTCATATCATATCACCGTTATTGGCTTGCTTGCGCCTGTATTTCCTTTACTGCTTCGGGAGGCTTGAATGTTATCTGGTCTACGGGTTTAACCGGTTTAACTATTGTTACTTCTACACCATATATTCCTGGCTTTAATAGTGCATGGGCTACAGCTCTATCAACCATTGTTTCTACTTGTTGGCCTACCTTGTAGACTCTACCTGCTTTAATTTTCTCATAGCGTGCTCTTTCACTGGTAAGCTTACCGCTAATTACTATTTCTGCACCCAGTGCTCCAGCCGCCATTATTCTCCTTAGTGCTGCAAATGCTGCTCTTCTAAAGTGGTAGCCTCTTTCAAGCGCCATTGCTAGTCTGAATGCCATTATCCTAGCATTTAGTTCAGGGTTTTCAACGTTGGTTACTGTTATCTGGGGGTTTTCTAAGCCAAAGTATTTTTCAAATATTTGTGCAAGTTGCTTTATTATTGCTCCTCTTCTACCTATTATTATGGCTGGTCTTTCAGCATATATTATTATCCTTGAGCCCAAGGGTGTTCTTTGTATATCGACTCCAGCATAGCCAGCTCTATAGAAGTTCTTAGCTAAGTATTCATCTATTGCTACTTTAACCATAGCTTTCTTGATAAAGTATTTCTTTATATTAACCATCTTTAGGATACCTCCTTTACTATTACCTCTACGTGGGAGAGCCTTCTAAATTTAGGTGTAGATCTACCAAAGGCTCGAGGCATCCATCTCTTAAGTATAGGGCCTTTATGTGATGCTATGTGTATTATTTTAAGCTTATCTGTGTTTAAATCCTTGTTTTCAGCATTGTTTTCAACGTTTTCTAGGAGCCTTAACAAGTACTTAGCAGCTTTTACAGGATACCTGCCTATAGGCCATTTCCACTTATCGGCTAATCCTTTTCTATGAGCTTGCTTACCCTTATACCTAAAGAATGGAACAGGCTCTTTCAACTCTATTACTCTTTTCAAATACTCTTTTGCTTCTTTTAACATCATTCCTCTTATAGCTCTTGTAACCTCATACATTATCTTGGGAGATACCGGCACGTCCCACAATACTGCCTTAGCTATTTTCTCTTCTTCCCTAAACTTCACCGAGTAGTGCCAAGTCGGCATACTTGTCACCACACTATAGTCAGCGTTTCGTTGAAGCACTTAAGGGTTATAAAACTACATGCTGAGAAATATCATGGTGTAATATGTGGGTGTGAAGGAATATATTGATAGACAACATATAGTAAGGATTTGTAGAGAGAAATGTATTGATGCAGGTTATAGTGGTGATGCTTTTAGAGAATGTGTTAGAGAATGCGTTAAAGAGTATACTAGCTAAGCTTAGATACTAGTACTGGAGGGTATTTTTCTGCTTCAATAAATACTTGAGGTATAGCATCCAGTAGATCTGATGCCAGTATTCTCTCACCTTTACTTAGCGATGCTATTTCACCAGCTCTACCATTAATATATGCTGCTACTTGTGCTGCTTCGTATGGCTTCATTCCGCGAGCTATTAATGCTGCTACAATTCCCGACAATACATCACCTGTACCACCAACACTCATTCCTGGTGTGCCCGTTCTATTCAACCTATATTTCTCTTCTAGGCAAATAACATCAATGTATCCTTTTAATAAGACAACTGCTTTGTAATTCTTAGATATACTACTACATATCTTAATTCTTTCTTCAACTCTATTGTTAGATCTCTCTAAGCCTGCCAGCATTAATGCTTCTCCTAGGTGAGGTGTTAATACGAATTTACTGCTTAAACCACGTTTAAAAGTAGAGATGTGTTTTAAAGCATCAGCATCAACTACTACTCCCTTAATATTACTATTTTCAATTAGCTTATCTATTACTCCTATAGTGAAAGTCCTTGTTGACTCCTCTAATCCTAGTCCCGGACCTATGATTACAGCATGAGGTCTTAACCTAGTTATTATATCATAGACTTTGTCTACATGAGATTCATCAAAGAACTCACCCTCAACGCTACGTACTATCAAGTTTGGAGAATATGTTGATATTATTCTAGAAGCACTACTCGGTGCTATAATAAAAGCTAAATCAGCACCTGCCCTAAGACTAGCTAAAGCCGCTAATGCTGGTGCACCAGTATATAGATGTGATCCTCCTAAGACTACTACTCTACCGCCAACACCTTTATGGGCATTGTATGGTTTTTTAGGTACTCTTACCTTAACGTCTCCTGGTCCTACATATAGTTCTGCTTCTTTAGGCAAACCTATGTCAGCTACTATTACTTCTCCTACATACTCTTGCGCCTTAATTAAACCTGGCTTAAGTTTATGAAACGTTACTGTCGCATCAGCTTTTACAGCTATATCAGCTACTTTTCCGGTATCCGGGTCAACTCCTGTAGGTACGTCAACAGCTATCTTTAAGCCTTTGGATTCATTAAATATTTTAACTGCTGACTTTACTGGCTCTCTAAGACTACCCCTAATTCCTACGCCTAGCATTGCGTCTACTAGTACATCAGCTTCCACGGGGCCTTCAACATTCTTTATATGCAGTATTCTAATACTCCTGTCCATTCTTTTTATGACGTTCAAGTTTATTTGCGTATCTGGATGTTCTATTTCTCTTTCAGAATACAATAGTATTACATCAACACTAGCACCCATACAGGCTAAGTGCCTAGCAGCAACTAATCCATCTCCACCATTGCCTCCCTTACCTACAAATACTACTACCCTTTTACCATGTACATCTCCATGTAATTTACGTTTAACAAAATCTGCTATACTCTTACCAGCATTCTCCATTAGCAACAATAGTGGCAATCCTAGCCATGTTGCATTTATCTCATATGCTTTCATGTCATATGTTAATATGGTTTCCCCAATAAAGGTGTTCTTCTCCAAGAAAATACACCTAAACCAATATACTATTATGTTATAGTAGCTACTTATAGAGTGATGTTACATACCGTTGTTCAAACATAGGTTTCTGAGATACTACTAGTTTATCGATAGCTTCAACTAGTTTCTCTACATCACTTTTAAGAATTCTTCTTGAACCCTCCTTCTTTAATATAACGTAGGTTTTATCACTATATCTTAGTAAGAGTATTTTCCATTCAATCATGTTACCATACACTTTGGATACCAGTATATATGTCAGATCTCTCTTAGAAGCTACTGGAAGCATCATTACAGCATACAGTTCTTGTACATCGAAACAGTATACTTCGCCATAAGACTTATACTTTCCCTTACCCATTACGGAATAATTATTTGCATCAATGAATACTATTTTATCTGTATTGGCTACTAGATAACACATTTCCTTACTACTAGTATCTGGTATGATGTCACACATTCTCCTAAGAGAATCAATGTATGTAACTGCTTTACACTCATACTCTAAGTCTACTACTTTAATGTTGTTGTCCACTCTACTTTCCCTACTATTTAACTGGTTTTAGTAAGTTTATTACTGTAACGCAAACCTAAATCATACTTTAAGGATACTAAACTGGAGATGAGATTTCAAATAGACTTGAAAAATGTGTTATGCGGGCATGGTTAGCCTTTTGCCACGCCTATAGGTCTAAGTCTTGCTACCAGTTTCGCTATCTTGACTTCATGTGCGACCTGGGCTACTCTATCGACATCCTTGTATGCTTGCGGAGCTTCCTCTGAGACTACTCTCCTAGTAGCTGCTCTAACGTATATACCTCTATTGCTTAGTGATGATAGTATTTCTGAAGCACTAAATCTCCTAACTGCTGCTTCACGAGACATCCATCTACCTGCTCCATGTGGAGCAGAATACCATGTTCGTGCACTCTCTGGAATACCCACCATGACGTAGCTAGCTGTTCCCATGGATCCAGGGATTAATACTACTTGGCCTATTGATTTATGGTCCTTGGGTATTTCTGGATGACCTGGTGGGAAAGCTCTTGTTGCGCCTTTCCTATGGACTATGAGCTTCATACGTTTACCGTTTACTAGGTGTTCTTCTATCTTTGCTATGTTGTGTGCAACGTCATATATTATGTGTAAGTCGAATTTATCTGGATCTGTATGGAATACTTCTCTAAAGCTTTCTCTAACCCAGTGAGTAATTAATTGTCTATTGGTCCAAGCATAATTTGCTGCAGCACTCATTGCTGCGAAATAATCTTGTGCTTCCCTAGTATTCCATGGGACGCTTGCTAATTCTCTGTCAGGTGGTCTTATTCCATATCTTCTCATAGCACGCTCCATTATTAGCAAGTAATCGCTAGCGACTTGGTGACCTAAGCCTCTTGACCCAGTATGTATCATTATTGTTATTTGCCCTTCCTCTAGGCCTAGATGTTTAGCTATTCTTTCATCATATATTCTGTCAACCACCTGTATCTCTAGGAAATGGTTGCCGCTACCTAGTGTTCCAAGTTGTGGTGCTCCTCTTTCCTTAGCTCTACGGGATACTTTTGAGGAATCAGCTGTTTTCATGGAGCCTTTTTCTTCTATGTGTTCGGGATCTTCAGGCCACCCATATCCTTTGTCTACAGCCCAATATACTCCTTCATCTAATACTTTGTCTAACTCACTTATACTTAACCGGATTTTACCTCTACTACCTACACCACTAGGCACATTCCTAAAGATAGCGTCTACAAGTGCTTTGAGTTTAGGTTTTATGTCATCGTATGTTAGATTTGTTCGTAGTAATCTAACACCACAATTAATATCATAACCTACACCACCTGGTGATATTACGCCATTCTCTTCAACACTCATGCCTGCTACTCCACCAATGGGGAATCCGTAGCCTTGGTGGCCATCGGGCATTACATAAGATGCTACTTGTATACCTTGTAGACAAGCTACATTGGATGCTTGCTCTAATGTGAGGTCTTCTCTCATCTTCTTCAATAAGAGGTCATCAGCAAATATTATCGCTGGTACACGCATGCAGTGCTTATAGCCCTTCTCTATAATCCACGTATACCTATCAATTCTCTTTAGAGGTGGGACCATACGTAGAACCCTCATTAAAAGATTTAGTAAAGTGTTAGATTTAAATATTTTTGTAGTATGCCGATAAAGATGACGCCTATGTCCCCCGTATTATACATAGTAAGGATATTAATGGAAAAACAATTAAAGGAGAGAATAAGAGTTTATGAAGAACTACTATCTGATGGTATCGAGGAAGTTCATGGCAGTCTAGAAAGGTACTCTAATGTCATGAAACTTGCTTCTGAGGAAGGGGAGATAGAAGTTGTTGAAGAAGTTGAAGTGGCATTTGACCCTAAAGTTCATGGAAGATTATTTACTGAAAACATAGTTAGGCTTCTTAACGCAATAGCTACAAATAGCTTCAATAGTATATCTGAGTTAGCCCGCTACTTAGGACGTAATGTTGCTAATGTGTATAGGGATTTGAAATGGCTAGAACAGTTAGGACTTGTATATCTTGAACGTAGTGGTAAGAATGTTATACCAAGAATACTAGTGCTTGAATATGGACTTAGATTTTATTAATTACGTTAGTGTAACATTAAGATATTATATCCACCCGCGTTCACGTAGTAAGGCATAGTATAGAATTGATAATATGGTTTTAGGCTCTACTATCTCCCTAGTCATTATCATTGATAAAGCATCATTTAAGTGTAGCTTAACTAGTGCTTTATTCTTTGATAACTCCTCAGTATTCAAATGTTGTTTAAAGTCCGTAGCAATGAAGAACATTATTTTAGATAAACTGTATTCAATTATTGAGTACGTTTCAAGAACCCTAACTATTCTTGAAGGCCTACCTAAAATACTCTCAATTAGTTTTAATGCCTTATTTTCAGGTCTTTCACCTAATTCTAATTGTGTTGAAGGTACTTCTATAATCCATTCATTTAGTAATGGCTCATACTTTTTTAGTAATATTATTTCGTCTCTGCTTATAACTGGTAGCACTACTAGTATGTTTTGATGCTCTATTACTTCTCTTACAGTAATTCTACCATTAGGTAATTGAGCTCTAACTAGGATGACATTTAGCTTCCTTCCTTTATATGCATATTCAGCTAGCTTTTGCGACATGCTTATTCCACTGCAGTATTTTCTTGATAGCGCACCTATTACGTTATGGATAATTAATTTTACTCATATGCATGCTGTATTTTATTCCTGTTAAGCTTGATGAACTCATTTATTATTCTTTTAGCAATACTGTATACTTTACTGCTTATATAGAACTTGAACACATTCTTGTTAGTCTTTATTTCAAGGAGTACAAGGTTCTTGTCTTTAACATTCTTGTGCCTACGTGTATTATTTTTTGGTATTCGAGGTTTTTCTAGCTGTATTGAAAATACATCTTGTGCTTTTATAACTATCTCATTTGAATTAGATACTTTACTTCTACGTTTCTGCTTAAGTATTCTATATACCTGTAGTTCTTGATTCTTGCCTAGGAATTGCTTGATGCGCGTTGCCTTGTATTCTCCTATGTATCGTATTACTATTTCGCTTACCTTGAATTCTATGTCGTAGTGTTTCTCACTGGTTCCAGGTACTATAGCACTTCTAAGTACTCCTATTGTGTCCACATTATTTCTTCTATTGTTCATATTCTAAGACCTTGTATAGTACACCATCAATACTTAATATGCTAGTTTTCACTATTAACTTTACGGCTATATATAAATGAGGCACGGTACAATCGATATGGCTTTTAACGAAGAGAATATCGGAGAAGGGAAAGTCAAGGGCCGCACAACTAGTGAGATAGTTGAAGCTATTTCAAAGAAAATCATTGATATATATGGTAAAACTATTAAGTATTATAAACCAGTACGTAACCCAATGCTAATGGTTAAGGAATTAAGGTCTAGGTTTAAGCTAATTGTGCCACAGAGAATAGTTTCATTAACTATTGCCGCTTTTCTAAGTAATAGACCTGTACTATATGAAGGACCTCCAGGTACTGGTAAAACGGAAATAGGTGAAGCTATTTTAACCCTATGGGCAGGTAAATCCTCATTTGTATTACCATGTAGTAGCAACTATGATGAATACAGGGTTATAGGAGATTTCCATCCTTTAATGGCATTAAGATATGGTTTTAACGAAGAAAGTTACATACCTAGAACAATACTAGCAGCACTAGTACTAGACACTGGTGTACTTGTTGATGAAATAAGAAGGAGTAGTGAGGAATTCCAGAACCTTTTATTAGACATCATTGATAAGAGGAGGATAATTGTACCAGAATTAAAGGCTGTATTTAAGGCAAGAGGCCAGGGATTCCAAATAATTTTTACAAGTAACCCAGAGGATATAGGTCAAGGTGAACTAAGCGATGCGTTCTTAAGAAGGGTAGTACGTATTAGGTTTTATTATCCATCTAAGGAACTTGAATATGAAATAGTTAAAATAAGAACTAGCGATATCAATGTTGAGTTGCCAAATGAGTTATTGTCGAAAATGCTTGAAGTAGTTAACATGCTTAGAGAGAAAGCTTTACACAAGCCTGGACCTGCAGATACTGTTCTTTGGGCAACCCTAGCTAAACACTTAGCCTTAGTAGCTGGTAAAAAAGTGGTTGATGTAAGAGATGTAGTTGAAAGTGCTCCAATAGCTCTCATCAAGCGTGAGGAAGATACAGATATTGTTATTAAAACTGTTTCTGAGCTTCTTGGTGCTTCACCTTGGTAGATATCGTTAAAAAGATCTTGAACACAGCATTAGAGCTAAGGAAATACAATATTAGTATAGGGACTTCAGAAATAGTATCTGCTATAAACCTTGTCAAATCATACTCTTATATCTTAGGTAAAGATCCTTCAGAACTAACAGATGATGAATTAAGATTTATTCTTGAATCAGTTTTTGTTAAAAGAGACTACATTAAACCATACTTTGACAAAGCATGGAATAACACCAATGAATTAAGTAATAATATCAATGCAGATAAGCTATTAAACCAAATAGAGAAAAAACTTAATATGCTTAAGTTAAACTTTGGAGCAACCTTTAAATCCATTAACACTATAATTGATAAGAAGAAAAATAGAAAGCAACAGAAAATAATACGTGATGCACTATCAACCTTGCAGAGAATAGGCGTAATAAGGAAGTATAAACGAGGTTATAGAGTTGTTGACAAGAGGAAAGCCCATGAAATAGCTGAAAGTTTAGCTAGGAAAGGTTATGATAGTATAGTAAAAGCTGGCATGGATGAATTAGTAGACAAGTTAATTAGGAGACCCCATTACTTGATCTCTAAGGACGTAAACGTAATTGTATATGGAGGCTTAACTGAGGACCACGTTAAACAGATGAATACTCAACAATTACTAGAAATAGCATACTATGCTTACAAGATGGGAAATAAGAAGCTACTACAACTAGTATTAAAGGAATTGTCGCAAAGAAGTAATTTAGATGAATATATTACGGAAAAACACTTAGAGTTCCTTAAAAGAACTAGTTTTTTAACCAGCAATAATGCTTTAAGTATTCTTAAGAATAAACCGCGTTTGCTAAAGAGCTATTATGGCTCTAAGGAACTATTAACAATATTAAAGAGTCAAACCAGGAATTTCAGTGAAAACATATTAGATATACTTAACGCTCTACCATACATTGCTGATGAACTTGATGCTAAAGACATTGAAAGGATACTAAGCAAAGTGCCGTTGACTAAGTTCCATAAGATTCCACGTAAATTATTACGTAAAATAAAGGATCCAAAACTAGTACATGATTTAAATATGGCATTGAATGCAAGTAAAGCATTTGAGTATTTAGTGAAAGCATACAGCACTAATACTGATATTGAGGCTAATGTAGAGTATGCAGAATATCTCTTAACTAAAATCATCAATAGTAGGCACTATACTAGTCTAGGCTACAGTGCTAAACTATTTGCCGATAGGTTAATGAAAATACTATCTAGTACAAGAGGTGAGAGCTCGTTAAGTGCAATAGTAGAGCTATTACGTGGTATGGACTTCATGGAAGCATGGGATATGCTTAGATCTCTTTACTTAACTACAAGTGATCAATTACTTAAAATGAAGATTAGAACGATAGCGAGTAGGCTCTGGATGAAACAACGTGGTAGTATACGATCACGAATTTTAAACAATTATGTAAAGAGTAGTAATGAGTATGGTAGAATAGATGTTAGGGAGACTATACTAAATATTGTGAGGTTAAAGAACAATCCTATAAGGTATAGAAGTAGGGTTAAGCTAAAGGATTTGAACCTTGTAGTAGATGTAAGTGGTAGCATGTATAGGTACTCGACATGGGTTCTTCTAACAGCATCAGCTTTCATAAAGAATGTTTCAAGAATAGTAGTTTTCAGTGAAGAACCTAAGGTAATAGATCTTAAGAAAAATAGAACAAGCATGAACACGTTGATAGATTATCTTTTATCTATGAGGTTTGGAGGTTATACTGATATAGTTAGTGCATTGATGAAAGCTATAGAGAATACCTCTACACGTAGAATTATTTTAATATCTGATCTTAAACAAACAGTTAAAACCAATATTGATATTGTAGAACTAATTAAGTCATTATTAGTAAAAGGATGGAGTATAGCTATAATAGCACCCAAATCAGTAAATGATGTAGTATATAGAAGGATGATTAGAGATAATATACCAGTTTATGTAGTTGAGAACCCCCTTAAAACGCCTATGATATTCTATCAGGTATGGAGATCTCTTAAGTAACTTCCTTGCCTCTTGTGTTTAGGAGAACTGCTTTTAAGACTTAGCTTAATATAGCAGTAAAGAATAAGCAATAACTACAGGTAAGGTGAAGGTCTTGGAGAACCATAAAATAGCGATAATAATAGCCCTATTAATAATTACCTCAACGAGTATATACACTATAGCACAACAGCTAATAATAGGCACAAATAAACCTACATATACATTAGGAGATACAATAACGATCACGGGTAATGGACCTGCAAACGAAGTATTGGCATTCATAGTCCTCTATAACGACAAAGCATTAGCTATAGGACAATTACCCATAGATGCTAATGGCTCATTCTCTACGGTATTACCACAACTTGATCTTACTACCCCTGGAACACATACGTTAACAATAATAGGAAGCGTTGACCTTGTCACTACTAGTATTAGGAATACATCAACCTTCATCCTAGTAGTACCATCAACTAATACCACGACAACTAATACCACTCCTACAACTCTCACAACAGTAACTGTGACAACAACTGTGACGGAAACAGTAACAGAGACCCAAACAACAACAGAAACAGTGACGACTACAAGAACTACTACTAGGTATCTTACGGAGACTGTAACGAAGATCCTAATCAATACTACAACTGTTACACTAACAAATACGGTAACAGAGACTTCAACAATTGAAAAGACAGTAACAGAGACTCAAACGGTAACAGAAACCAAAACACTAACTAAGACGGAAACTGAGACTAAAACCGTAACAGAAACCGAGACCATCACGACAATTAACGAGTATACAAAAACCGTTACAACAACAATGACTGTTCCAGCATCATTCTATGAGAAGATTATATACCTAGTTGTAGGCTTACTTGTTGGTGCAGCGATTATTTATGCGATAAGGATATTCTCCAGGTAGGGTGTATTTAAGGTAAAATTAATACAATATTTTTCACTTTAGTTTACTTTAATGCAACGAAGAGAGAGCTTCTAGTAGCCTTTAATCCTGGTTCACCGTGTTCAACTTTCTTGCATGTTGGACTGAATTCTCCTAGATAATGTCCTATCATCTCAGGTGTTATCTTAACTGGTATGAACTCCTTACCATTGTATACTGCAATTGTTAAGCCAACCATTTCTGGTAATATAACCATGTCTCTTACATGCGTTTTGATTACCACCTTTTTGCCTTGAGAAATAAGTCTACGTGCCCTCCTAATCTTTTCAAGTAGTCTTCGCTGAGCTGGGGTAAAACCTCTTCTTATACTTCTTCTAGCCCTAGCAGGAAGTAGTTTAATTAAATCATCCATAGGCATTAATAGTAATTCTTCTAGTGTATGGCCTCTATACCTAAACTTTCTCCATTCCGGTGGTATAGGTACACCTAGTATCTTTTCCAAATCTATACTCGTTGTCATACTTCGCTTAGCTGTTGATGCCAAAGCCTTATCACCTAGCCTCAGCTACCACGTCATGATAATATTAGCCTGCTTAAAAGGTTTAGGCTGTAGAAGTATTTAAACATTAAATACACAGAAAAATATAGGGGATGAAGAAGCTGACCTGCTGAGACTATATACGGAATGATCGAAGAGAGGCAGTCCCACAGACCCCTTAATAATATCCTCCTGGTAATGTCTATGGGTAAAAAGAAGAGCTTAATTAGAGAATTAATAAATAAAGGATTATGGAGTAATGAGAAAAGCTTATATGAAATAGTGATAGTGCATAGAGGTGTAAAGGGTAATAGGATTAGCCTTAGACTAGATGAGATAAATGGGGTGCGTGATGGTTACATCATAGTTGGTGATACACTAATACCTCTTCATAGAGTTGTGGAAATAAGATATAAGGGTAAGATTTTATTAAAGAGAAAGCATAGCATTACCGAGGAGTAGCTTTAGGAAAAAATTTTATGAACTAATATGTATAGTTTTGGTTGAACTTGCTTAGCCTACTGGGTAGTCGTCGGGTACCTTAGCTCTGAAGTATTTGCCTGTTTCTGGGCTCTTGAATAGGCCTATTTTGACTCCTTTCCTGCCTTTTGGTGCTAGTACCCAGGCCTTTACTGGGGCAATCTCAATTTCCTTTCCAGTTGTTGGATCCTTTACCTTGACTGGAGGCTTGCTCATATGTGTTCACCTAGGCTTCTTTGTTGTATCCGTGTATATGGTATGTATTTAATAATAGTAAGCGTTATGGTTAACATTATTTGAGTCACCTTATAGCTAATTCAAGGTATCACTTAATGTATAATTAAAGGTTTCCTTTAACATAGCCTTATCAGCGCCAATAATTTTAATGTTGCACATACACCAACATATTGATGTATATACATCAATATACAAGATGTTGCATAGGTAGGAGTATGTATATGGTGTATACATCAATAAACCTTTTAAGCAAGTAGCTAGGGTAGTATATAGCGCTAAGGAGGAGGAATCATGGGGAAGCGTATATTAGTACAGCGTATGGGTAGAGGAACATCAACGTTTAGAAGTCCTGGACATATACATGTAGCTCCTGCTAAGTATCCTCAACTACCATTAAATGAGACATATAGGGGTAGAGTAATAGAATTAATTCACGACCCTGGAAGATACGTGCCACTAGCACATATAGTTCTTGAGAATGGAGTAGAATTCTATATTCCTGCTGCAGAAGGCATGTATCAAGGACAAATAATATATGTAGGACCCGAAGCACCCATAAGCAATGGTAACATATTACCTATAGGTAAAATACCTGAGGGAACACAGGTATACAATGTAGAGATAAGGCCTGGTGATGGGGGTAAATTAGCACGTCAAGCTGGCTCTTATGCCATAGTAATGGGTAGATCGGGTAATAAGACGATAATCCAGCTTCCAAGTGGTAAAACCACTATGGTTCATAATGATAGTAGAGCTACGATAGGTATACCAGCTGGTGGAGGGAGAATAGAGAAACCATTACTTAAGGCAGGGAACGCTTATCATAAGTGGAAGAAGAAGGCTAGAAAATGGCCAAGAGTACGAGGAGTAGCTATGAACGCTGTATCACACCCACATGGTGGTGGTAGACATCAGAGTCCTAGCTTCCCCACAACAGTAGCACGTGAAACACCACCTGGAAGAAAAGTTGGCCACATAGCAGCTAGAAGAACTGGTAGAAAGAAAGGCTAATATCATCTTAACCATTAACTAATCATAGCAATTTAAGGATAAATACATGATGACGCCTGCGAAGCTGAGCACTGAGTATATAGAGCTATGAAGAAGCATGAGCGTTCTGATAACGACGTCTCCCATATTATTATTTATGGTATTACTAATACACAACGATTGTTATACTTTAATCGCGAATTGCTATAACGTTCTTATACCTTATTTTTCAATATAGTTGTTTCAATGTATTGTGTCAGTTGAGGTAATGAGTATGGCGTTATCGCCTTTACTAATTAAACAGATCCTTGGTTTACCAGATGAGTTGTTGGACACAAGTGGTATTAAGCTTCATCTATGGAAGGTTTATGTCTTTAAAGGTAACGGTGTACTTAGCATCAATCATAGAAAATTACCTAAATATAGGGAATTAGAGCCTGGAGAAGACAAACACTACTATCTTCCTACTGGCGTATATGTTATTCGATACAAAGAGTATGTTAAAATACCTGATAATTGTATAGGAATAGTGTTGCCTAGATCTAGCTTGCTTAGAATGGGTGCTACGATATATAGTGCTGTATGGGATCCTGGTTATGAAGGGCAAGGTATAGGGCTTCTAACTGTATTCAATCCTTATGGCTTAAATATACTTAAAGGTGCTCATATTGCTCAACTAATTTTATTTAAAGTTGAAGGAAAACCCGTGTTATACCAAGGCGTATATAAGGGTGAAAGAGGATAAGGATGTACTTGATCTTTACAGTATTCCTAGTCTTGAAGCTATATCTGATGCCTTGTATTCTTTAGATAGTTTTACATAAGCTTTCTTCTCACCCTTAGGTGTTATTAAGGTATTTACTTTAACTACCTTCACGTTGAACAGTTTTTCTACTGCATATTTAATATCGTGTTTCGTCGAATCTCTTGACACAATGAATGTCAGTGTGTTGTGTTTTTCTATTAGTAGTAACGCTTTCTCTGTATGAAGAGGTCTTATTAAAACCTTGTACGGGTCCTTCATGGCATAAGCACCTCAAATCTCTTTGCTAATTCATTTAAGGCTTGTGCCGTAATTAGCGTTAATCTTCCCGGTACACCTCCAGGAGCTAGGTGTAATATGTTTAAGCTCCATGGTGATGCTACGTCTACTCCTGGGAAGTTATCTAGTACATCCGTTACTTCTGCTTGAGGATTTGAAACTATAACTAGTATACTTTTAGGTTTTTTGTATCTACGTCCTCTCATTTTACCTTTGCCAGCTCTTATTCTGGTATTCTTCTTTGCTCTCTCAATATCGTCCCATAGACCTATTTTCTTCAATACTTCTCTTACCTCTTTAGCTTTACTTAGTTTTTCAAACTCATCGACTATGATTATTGGTAGTTTCTTATCTTCGGGTACACGGTGGCCTCTCATTTTCACGAATTCAGGTCTAGCTGTAGCAGCTAATGCTGAAGCTACTGCAAGCTTCATTTCTTTCTTGTTTATCTCCTCATGAAGTTTCTTCTCAGGTGTTGGGGGAAATGCTAGTCTACCACCTACAGCTGAGTTTATTAGTGCTGCTCTACCTGTACCAGGTATTCTAGGTACTCTAGCTATTCCTAGACCTACTCCAAAGCTTCTTGCTGTAGTCCTCTTACCTGCTAGTGGATCTCGTCCTTTGGGTTGTAGTCTTGCAGTAAACGCACTAAGGTATGCTCTCTTAATGAGGTCTTTACGTACTATTAGTCCAAATACTGGTGGTAGCTGTATTTCCTCTACTATGTTTCCTTCAAGATCATATAAAGGCACGGTTGGCGGCTGTGATGATAATAGTATTATTGTGGATCCTATCATCATATCACCATTCATGAGTACGTAGCATTATTATTATTCATACAGGTTATACACCTTGTTTACTTTCAAGACTAATATATGTTATTGTCGGCGCTCCAACAGGTTCCCATGGAGTTTTACGTATTGGGTGTCTTAAGATGACTATTCTCTTTCTTGGCCCGGGTACACTACCATGTAGCATTACGTAGTCACTTCTTACTATACCGTATCCTAGGAATCCTCCTTTAGGTGTTACTTCTAGTCCATTCTCACCTATTTTCAGTATGCGTTTATTGTATTCTGTTCTTCTATGGAATCCTAATTGTCCTGGCTGTGGTACTGGGCTCACAGCACCAATACCTGGGCTCCTTGATCCTACTTTTCTGCTACCTTTCCTATGTTTATGCCATCTCGGCAATTCTTTTACTCCGAATCTTTTTATTACACCTTGGAATCCTTTACCTTTAGTTACTGCTATTACGTCTACGAATTGTCCTTCTTTGAACACCTCTTTTACACGTATGTTTTTACCTAGTATTTCTTTGGCATACTCGAATCTTGATTCTATGCTGTCACCTCCTCCTACCTTTATCTCTATTATATCTGGTTTTTTCTTACTTAATCCTCCAGTTAGCTTAGGTTGTGTAGCAGCTATTACTCTAATATCAGCTACTTCGTTAATATGGTCCTCAATGAACTTTATCTTCTTGTCTACATCCTCTATTTTTAATGTTGGGATAGCTCTGTGTATTTCTAAGTCTTCTGGTGGCTGAGTCCATGCTTCAGTGAGTGTTAGTAAGCCATAACCAGGTTTGTAGCGGTAGGCTCTTACAGCAAGAATGAACATTGGTGGTGCTTCAAGGATAGTTACTGGAGCAAATATTTCTCTATTAGGTGTTGCATAAGGTCCTGAACTTGGTCTATCATCTATATAGTATACATGGGTCATACCAGCCTTGTAAGCTGCAAATGCAAGCAATATTGGCTTATCTGAATCTACTTCAGGCCAACTACGAATCCTAGGTACTATGCTACTTGCTCTTTTACGCGGCCTTAATCCTAGACTTCCTCTACGTGGTGCTCGCTTCTTCCGTGCACCCATTTAGTCACACCCATGCTACGCGGTATCAATGATAGATTAGCGGGGCTTATAAATGATGTTGTTTTACTAAGCAAACACACCCTATATCATTACATATGTTGCTTATAAGGAACCAGGACCCTTCTCTTTGCCCTAAGATAAGTTTATGTTTCCTTCCAATTCAAAACCTCATAACACTTATTAATTACTTTGCCTACTAATATCTAAGTTTTCCAAAAGTATAAGAATAAACATGAATGCCAAAATACTTATTACTATGACCTACCCTATTAGCTACATTTCAATTCAACGTCTATACTACTACAGTGTGCAATGTAATATGTGTTAACTTAGAGTTTTGGTTATAGAAAAAGCACACTGCTATGGTTATTCTTGGAACACCTTTGTATCCACACTCTATATAACTTATTGGGGACATACTGTAATTACACTAATTACATTATCGTGATTTCTTCTTTCTTTCCTTGTTGCTTTCCTTTCTTTTTTCTATATTCATAAATAACGATGTCCTTTGTCTACCACCCATGTGGCATCTACCTCAGCTATTAAAGCGATTATGTGTTGTATTCAAGTATCTTAGTACCTCACACATAGATATAAAAGATTTCATCACCTGAAATACCGTGCCGTTTTTATCAGTGCTTGCACCCTTCATCATATGCATTCAGTATATTTTATTAATGACTTCTAGACTTAAGTGTTTTAGGTCTAATAGTCGTCTAATCTCTATTAATCTCTATCCAGGTGTATAACATATGGGTTTAAAGGAGGCATTTACTTGTAGAATATACCTTTCTAGTACTAGTCGTAATATTGTTGATAGTATAGTAAGCAAGATAATGAGTAAGTATAATGTTAATGTTAGGGTCAAAGAAAGCGTTAATGTTAGTGATTTTTACTTGATAGAGTTCACACTTGATAAACCAATTGATCAAAGAGATGTTGAAGAAATCCTTATCAACGAGGGATTAAGAAACTTTAACTTTAAGGTGGATGTACTGAAGGTTAAGGTCCCGTAGAATAAGTGTAAATTTTTAACGCATATCAGTTACGGCCACATTCTTCATCAAGTTACTCTGTTAAGCCCACCTTTCATCATTAATTCCGTTTATGAATAATGTAGCAAATAAGGATTTGTTTATTGCCTAGGGGGTGGAGCCCCTGGATATCATTGCACCCCATTTGCGGGGTTAGCTCAATCCAGGTATCATTACTGTAGATTTCTAGTTCTGGTTCTTAAGTGTTTACTCTCTATGTTAACGTGGGACGCGTCTATCTTAACCCATATAAGGTTCTCCTCATCATGGAGTTTTACTAATGCTTCACCGACACCTAAATTCTTGTATCTTTGCCTCTCTTTTAATGACATTGGTACATACTCAATAACTTTATCTATGTATTCATCAGAGTTATAACTAAATAATACAAAGTTATTTGTGTTCTCTAGTACTTGTGGAGGCATATCTGTTAATAGTTGTGTTGATGCTATAACACCTATTCCGAGGCTTCTACCCTCTCTATATATTTTAGATAACATGAATATACTTTCATTACTCATTCTCCACGCCTCGTCTATTACTATTATTTTATTTGTTCCCAATTTCATGCCTAAACTACTATACATGGTTATGGTGAATTCCTTAGCCAAGATTAATGATGCTAATAGTTGCTTTAGTTTCTCAGGATAACCTCTAAGAGATATCAATAATGCATTAGACGGTGTATAATTATTAATGTTTATACCACCACTGTTTGTGTTTGATTCTTTATCTAATTCTCTTAACGCGTCAACAACTCCTATTAAACTATTGTCTAATTTAGAATACTTTTTAATTAGTGATAGTAATTGCTCTAAACTAATGTGCTTTGACAAGTTATGTAGACTCATTAAAGATCTATAAATATTATACCTTGCTGTATGGCTTAGCCTAAATATTTCAGCAATTATATTTGAGACCTCCATAAACCACTTACTTATAATTTTTGGATTATCTATGTTAATATTTAACAATTCATTAAGATTTATACTAAGACCTTTTATCCCAATATTGTTTAATAAGTATATTAAATCTCCTTTAAAATCTATTACTACTACACTTACATCCCTATACGCCATTTGGGAAACAAGCAAAGCTAATAGAGTTGTTTTGCCTCTTCCCGTAGGTCCTGCTATGACGAAATGATTGATAATATGTTTCCTTAAGTCTATAAATACTGGTAGCTTGTTATCCATGTCAATTCCTATGTAAATACCATTATCGAGATTTTCTAATTCGAGTGAACTATAATTTGTTTTATTTACTGGAATAAATGCTCTTAGCGACTTGTCAAGTAATACAATTGAGCGTTTACCCAGGATATACCTTTTATTATAGACTAGAGGCAATCCTATTAATTCATTTATGTTAACTCTTTTTAGATTAAGTCCTAGATATTGTCTTACTACAATTGCTAAATTATGTTCTAGTCTATTGATTTCATTGGGTATTTCATCACACTTCCCATTCTTAACTATTACAAAGAGTATTGACACTCTCATAGGTAAATAGTTATTTGTTGTTACGTTTTCATAGATATTGCTTAGCAAGCGCAACTTACTTTGTAGACTAGGATTGTAGTTAAACTCCACCATAAACGATAATCTATTGATTTCATTTTCTATTTTCTTAATTAATTTATCCTTAGGATAACGCTCAGTTATTATTATTAAATGAATATCAGGATATAGATAGAGTATCTCAGATATTTTACTCACATAATTTAGTATGTACACGTCATCACTTGAAAGCAATGATAAAGGAATGTTTTTTAATGTTAGAATTGAGAAGCCGAAGCAAGTATTTTCATTGGTATTTTTAACTATGACCATGTTATCTTTTAATGTAACTACATTTGAAGTGAAATCTGAATTACTTTTGCTCTTCTTAATGATGTTATGCTTAAATAACTTAATGATTTTTTCAAGTAACATTACTCTCACCTTCTATTAAACGTATGTAGAAGAATATTGATGCTATCCCAATTATAATAACAATAATGTGTAAGAACACTAGCCAAGTATCTTCATATTTGTTAATTGAAATAACATCAAATACCAGTACTAGCAGAAAGAATAAGGAAAAGATAAACGTCTTATCAATATAGCGCTTCATGAATATCATACCCTAAATATAATTCTAGGAACTCGTGCTCCCAGAACATAGGCTAATCCATATGTTATCATAGTTAATAGTATTATGTATGATGTAGGAAATATCAGCATTAATGCCATGAATATAAAGGCGGCTTGTCTAAGGACTTCATCTATGTCCCTACCTTCAGTTAATGTTTTAACATATGGAACCTCTATGGATTCAGGTGGTTTTACTTGATTGGGAGAACCCACCAATTCTATTCTTAATAGACCTCTACTTTCATTTAATTCTGCATAGACCATCCTTATTGTATTGCTATACCAATTAATCTTCTCAACAAAATACTTTACCGTAGTATTGTTGATTTTAACATCCAGTACATCTAGAGAATTAGGTAAAAGTAATATCTCATATACACCATTATAATTTAGCGATACATTTAATAGTACATTAATCTTGTTATTGTATTCCATAATTATAGGTATTCCATTATATGTTATTTTGGGATTACTCAGTACTATAATGCCCTTATAATATTTTAGGATGCCAGGTAGGGTTATTGATGCTTCTTGAAATGTGTTATGTATGACTCTCTCGGATTCTTTAAAATATTCAATAGGCTTAATGCTGCTTGGCGAAACAACAAAATTCAATCCATAATATTCTGCTTGCAATCTTACCTTAGGAAAAGCTGGAAATCCTTTATCAGGATAGGAAGCATAAATATAGCCATCGCTTTCAGATAGATACCTAGCTAACAAATTGCCTTGATCATCGTAAATGCTTAAGATAACAAAGGGTATCCTATCACCTGCTATAGAACGTACTTCTATACGCGGAAACATCACTCCATACTCAATAAACAGCTTGAGCTTATCTGGAATTGTAGTAGGTATAGCCATAAACATCATAAAATTAGGCATTAGTGGTAGACCTATGTAGAATACTATAGTGAATGCCAGTAGACTAGCACCTGCAACCCTAGTTATTCTAAAGGGTATAGAGTAAAATAATATAGAAAGTGCTATCATTTTAGTTGCCGTATACCTTACTATAATACTTAATGTAATTATTAATGTTATAATTAATAGAGCATATGATAGGAAACCTTTAATTGTGAATAATAGAGACGTGAAAGTATACATTTTAATATATGGTATTTTTGTCATTAATGTTAGAGAAACTTCTATAAATATTATGAATACTAGTAGAAGTGCCCATAATGAGCCCGTGGTTAAGTCAAATGTTTCCCAGTCAGCTCCAAGTATTTCATACACATAGTTTATTATTATTATTATGTTGTTAAAGAATAGAGTTAAAGATGCTGCTAAGAGTCCATCAAATATTAATAAGGGAGCCCATCGTTTAATACCATACCATGGTATGGGTATTGCGTATATAAGTACACCTAAATAATATGTTAATACTGATAGTGCAAAAGCTGCATTAAGTACGGTATCTATGAACATAGTGATATCCTCTTTACGGCATGGGTGGCTCTGGTAAAGGCATTGCAATCAACGACACAATATATGCCACTATTGAAAAGATGGTAGAGCCCATAGCAAGCCAAAAAGCTGCTAATACCGCATCTTCAACTAGATCCTGTCCTACCCTCTTGACACGCATAAATGGTATTGGCGAACCTTTAATAGCCCATCCTATAACCCATGAAAGAAAGAATAATACCCATGCTATTGTTGCTATTTGAAACGTTATATTTCTTATTAAATCAATTATGTCACTCACTATACCCCCACTAAATCGTTATTAGCTTATAAAACGTCACGTACTAACAAGTAAATAAGGCTCTAGTAGGTGAGGAACAGTGAAATGGCCTAAGATAGTGAACATGTACTGGTGCCCCAACTGCAATGTACCAGTACTGTCGAGTACTTGTCCTAAATGCGGATCAAAAACAATACAATTAAAATTACCACCACCAGGTGATGCTAGACTAGCATTTAAACACGACATACTTAGAATAAATACTCTTCTTGAAAGGTACTTTAATACAAGAATAGATAAGTTATTTAAGGGAAACAATATCGTATTATTATCAAAGGAGCCTTACATAGATGAAAGGAGAGTTGTAATAGTTTCAGGAGTAAATATAGGTTCTATCTATTTTAACCCATACTTATATACCGACATGTTTAAACCATCTCCATTACTAGCACATTTATTAATAAATAATAATATTACTGATCCCATAAAATTAAATAATGATTATAAAATAGGTGATCTAGTAAGAATAGAAAATAATAGAGATGTAGTCATTGGTATAACTAATAGCTATGTATACGTATTAATGAAGGTTAACGAAGGCTTATATAGAGTTAAGGATAAGTCTCCACTAAATGTTCTAGATCGACAATTAGATAAACTTACAAGCATAGACAAAAATAATACCCTACAAACAGTAGTTACTGTAAATGAACCGTTTCTACTAAGATATGTATCTGTAAGTGAAGCCTTCATATACTCGATGCACAATAAAATTAATAAAACAATCGTATCCTTTTCTGGAGGAAAAGATAGTTTAACAGTACTCCACTTAACACTTGATGCAGGCATAGAACCCGAAGTAGTGTTTAATAATACTGGTATAGAATTGCCGGAAACAATTGAAACCGTCTACAATACTATAGAGGAATTCGATTTAAAACTACACATTGCGGATGCTGGAGATCGTTTCTGGAAAGCAGTTAAGACCTTTGGACCCCCAGCTAGAAACTATCGATGGTGTTGTAAGGTAGTAAAATTAGTTCCATTTGCAAGATTAGCTAAAAGTACCTGGAAGTATAATGCATTGAATATACTAGGTCAAAGAAGTTATGAATCCTACGATAGGGCTAGAAGTCCAAGGGTTTGGAGAAATAAGTGGGTACCCAATGTACTTTCAGCTGCTCCCATTCAAGACTGGCCTCAATTCCTGGTATGGCTGTACATATTTAAGAATAAGCTAGATAGTCTAGTAAACTCATTATACTTTAAAGGCTTCGAGCGAATAGGATGTTACTTATGCCCTGCTAGCTCACTTTACGAGTTCAGTGTTGTTGAGAAAACACATCCAGAGCTATGGGAAAAATGGAAAAAAGTACTTAGGTCTTTTGGATGTAGTGAGACCTGCATAAAATTAGGGCTGTGGCGATGGATAGGCCCAGCCTCAGTTAAGAAGCAGCTGATGTCAAAGTACAGAATAGCCTATAGCTGGGAACATGAGTATTCAAATATTATCCCATTAAAAATAAAAAAAGTTAACATCTCAGTGAAAGATAAAAGCATAGTATACACCTTGGTATTTGACAAACATATTTCAGCACATAGATTTAAGAAACAAGCATCAATTCTCCGATTAAAAGCCAAGGATGAAAAAGTACTCGAAAACAGTAAGTTAAGAGTAGAAATACAAGGCAATAAGTTAAAACTCACCATCAATGAAACCAAGGAATCACTAGCTTTTGAAACCATGTTAGACGTACTAAAAATACTATATAGAGCCCAAAACTGTGTAGGATGTGGTAGTTGTACTCTTTGGTGCCCCACAAACGCTATAAGAATAAGCAACGAGAATTACCCAGTGGTAGACACCAAAAAATGTATATCCTGTAAAATATGTATACATGAGTGCCCTATAGCTGAATTGATTGTGGATAAACTAATTGCAAGCCTCATACTTAAGAGATATGATGGTTGGAGAAGAGAAGGTAGGGTAGAGAGTAAAAAGAAGATAGACAACACGATAAAACTATTAGCTGTAATTAAAAGTGCTACATATAGGGATGCTAAAAGTGAGAAACCTAGTAGCGATACTGATTATTCTAATATTATCATTAATTTTGATAGAATTGATGCCTAATCTAACTAGCTTAGCTAATTTCTATAAATACATTGATTTAACGTTACTACTATCTTTAATAATAGTACCAGCAGTCATAATTGTAGCATTAGCAACTATAATATGTGAAAGCATAATATTACCTGTCTTAACAATAGTCGTAATGGCCTTTTATGCAATATTAAGTGGGTTGCAAATGCAATCAACTATGAATAACATTATGCAAAGCACACCAATATTGACTATTTTCAAAGATTTGATTCCATTAGATAAACTTAGTCTTGCATTAAGGGTCACTCCTCTAATACTTTTAGCAATAGCAATAGCTGCTGGTATAGCATACAAAGTATTAATTGCAAAAATTAAGGATAAAACCATAGAAGATAAACTGCTAACAATATTACAACTAATGATAAAACATGGTAAATTCAGGGGTAAGAGAATAAGTGTTACTGAAATAGTTCATAATATTACCATGCTCTTATCCATACTATTTCTAATAGGTTACGTATTAGTAAAGGTGGGATTGAAGAATACTACAATTGATATATTAACCTTTCTACCCTTATCCTTAATATTCATTACCTACCTGACTATTCTGGGAAACAAATCCCTAATCACAAATATAATTATTCTAATGTCTTCATGGATGTCTCCAATACTTTTCTTAGCAAGCATACTTGATTTTTGGAGAACCTTTGAAACTACATACTTAGAGCCTTTACACTTTCGTGAAGGAGTACGTTTAGGTTTAATAAAAGCATTGCTTACACAAGGTGAAGGCAAGGAGTACAACGCCGTATCACATTTCAAAGATCGAGTAATAGTATCATCAACAACAAAGTGGAAATGGGTAGAAGTTAACAAAGATTATTATTTTGACCCTTATAAGCAGGTAAACCCTCATGTAATGATAAGTGGTACAAGTGGTAGCGGAAAATCATTTACAACAGCAATTATGCTAGCTAAAATGTATACAGAACTAGATATAGGATACCTAGTAATAGACTTTCACGGAGAATACTTAGATAAATTAAAAACCATAGGATTGAAGTATATCAACTATATTAATGCATTACATAATACTATAAACCTATTAGACCTTGAAGGTCAGCCACCAAATCTAAGAGCAAGTGAAATAGCTGACGTAGTAAAAAATCTATTTAACTTAGGGCCCTTACAAAGACTAATACTACAAAAAGTACTTGAAGAAGCCTATGCTTTAGCAGAAATAACAGACGATCCCAGCACATGGAATAAAACCGTGAAGAGTTCACACGTAATACAGGCTTACAGAAAACTCCTATCAATGACTGAAAATGAACAAGAACTAAGAGTGTTAAAGAGCTTAGAACCATATATAAAAACTATATCATCAAGCATAATAACCCAATCAAAAATCAACATATCAGAACTATTAAGTAGACCCACAATACTCGATCTATCACACATACCTAGCATATTCATAAAAAGACTTTATGTTAGTGCACTACTAATGAAAATATACTACAATCTACCTAGGATAAAGCCGAGTAGACTAACGTACATAGTAATTGATGAAGCACATAGAGTAATTAAAGAAAATGAAGATGTATTAGTTAAATTATTCGCTGAAAGCCGAAAATATAATATAGGTTTAATAATAGTAACCCAAAATCCCAAAGATATACCTAACAACATAGTATCAAATACATCACTACAAATATTCTTAAAGCTAGTAGAACCCTCAAATATAGAATACGCTGCTAAAATTTTAGGAGGATACTCTTCAAATGATAGAATAGATCATATAAAAAGAGCTCTATACTACCTACCCCAATACCATGGCATTGTAAAGGATAGTTTAATTAGGGAGCCGCTAATCGTTGATCTAACGTGGAGATCTTAGCGCTGAATATAGTATTTGGTGATAGACGTGGAGGAAGAACTAACCGTATCTGAAGGTGAAGTTCAAAGCAAGGAAGCAGAATACGAAGAATCTGAAGAAATATTGATTAGCGAAGAAGCATTTGACACCAATAGCCTAGAAGTATTACTACAGATAACAGATGTATGGAATAAGGCATTAAATGGACAATTGAGTTTAGATGAAGCATCCACAATTATAAAATCCATATCATCTAGCATAAAAAGAGAAAAACCTGCTAAACGAAGGAGAAGAAAATCTAGCAAATAATTAGTAAAGATCTTAATACATAACCTCCTTCTTTACATCAACCTCATAACCTAGTTCTTTCAATGACTCAACTATTTTGTCTACTGGAACTCTTCTATCAAACACTATAGTTACTAATTTTTCATCTCCCTCCTTTGATAATACTACCCTATCAACAATAATGTTACCCCTAATCATATCATCAACTGATTTAGGTGGCGCAAGACTATCTTTGAATTTCTTCTTCATGATCTCATAGAAGACGTCAAAATTAGCTATGTATCTTTGTGCTTCATCAACATCATTTGTTCGTTTACCTAGTTTATTAACTATTATGTTTAAGAGCTTCCTAGCCTTATCTGCTGGCAACTTCACATGCCTATACTTTCCCATATCGATTAATAACGTTACCTTACTCATAATATTCCCCAGGAGAAGATAACAACCTCTAGACTATATGTTTTTAAGAATACAGGTATAAAAGAGCATGTATGGTAGGAGAGGTAGCTATGGTGTTCCGTGCAGTTTATCCCGCAGCTACAAAGTTTAAGTATATAGCACAAACTATATCAAAAATAGTAGACGAGATACCATTCATAGCAACACCCGATGGTTTATTCGTTAAATCCTTAAGTAGTGATAAAACAACAATGATAATTCTTCAAATACCTGTTACAGCATTCGAAGAATATCAATGCGACGAAGACAAGGTGACATTCATAGTGAATGCAGACGAGTTCTCAAGAATAAGCAAGAGAGGAACTAGAAACGACTTAGTTGAATTAGAACTAGAAAAAGAAAACAGAAGACTAAGATTAGGATTCATTGATAAAAAGACAGGAGTTACGAGAACGTTTTACCTAGAGTTAAGGGAAGGCGTAGTAGAAGACCTTGGAGAACCAAATGTAGAATTGCCTATAATTGCTAGAATGCTTACTGACACCTTTAAAAACGCCTTACGCGACGCTAAGATAGTGGATGAGGAAGTAGAAATCGTAGCTGAAGGCGAAGAAAAACTAATAATAAGGAGTATAACACCACAACGCGAATACCATAATATTATGGAAAGAGATAAGGCATTAATATCCTTTAGGTCAAGTGTTGATAAGGCACGAGCAAGATACAGTTTAGAGCTCTTGGAAGCAACGCTAAAGGCTACAACAGCTGCTGAAGCATTAACACTAGAATTTGGTGAAGGATTACCACTTAAATTAACATTTGATTTACCTGGAGGTAGTACTCTAACATACTGGATAGCACCTAGAACGGGGTAAAAGCTTGAACCAATGCATAACGTAACCAAAGACACTAGTTCTATTTCTTTTCAAGCCTCTTAAGCAGATCCATTAAAACCTTCTCAACTCTCTCCTCCTTTCTCGAAATGGCTTCCATAGCCTTTACTTTAGCCTTAAGCTTAGGAAACCAGACAGGTGTTCTACACAAGTTTTCCCTATACATACAAATCAACACACAACAATGAGGACATACGTTTAGACCTGGTGTAAGCGTGCACTCACTAACTATGATATACTTACCACAGATATCACATCTTGACCAATAAATAACCATGTTCTCAAACCCTTAAAAATTAATTACCAAGTATAAGGATAAAATACGTAACGGCGTCCGATGAAAGGTGGCAATCGCGGCGGGGTACAACATGTCTTTTAGCCCCGCATGGTAGGCTACTCGAGGGCGCCGCATCACTAGTTAATGAATTACCTTACCTCTAATCCTTGCCTTTTATTTTTATTAAGGAAATCTTTAAAGTCTAATGCATCGTCCCGCATGTATATGTTATTGAACATGACATAACATTCATCAACTAGTTCACTTAATTCAACTAATAGCTTAAACAACGTTTCAAAATCTTTAATGGTGTATTTATACTTATAGTTTACTTCACCCTTACCTATACCATGTAGTCTAAAATAACATACCCTTTTACTAGTGTTTATTATCGGCTTCACTTTAAACGGGTCAACTACATGAATAATGCCAGTAGAGTAAACAATGTTTTCAACTTTATCTAAGTGCTTACTCCACGTTCCCCTAGGCTCCCATCCAAAAATATACTCGCTATACATTGATGTTGCTTGCTTAAAGAACTCTAATATGTTCTTGTAATTACTTTCACTGTATCCTAGAGAAGGCGGCGTTTGAAATATTATTACTTTAGATTCGAGTATCCTAGCTATCTGCATAAATTCTTCAAGAGCCTTGAAATTCTCCTTTGTCGGCTTCAATAATCCATATTTATCTGAATTAATATTTATGCCAGCTTTCTTCCAAGTAGGACTTTTAGGGCTATGAGTTAAAACCTGCCAAGCCTTTAATGTAAATTCAAACCATGATGGTGCTTCCTCACGCCATTTCCTCACAGTCTCTAATTGCGGTAACTTATAGAATGTTTGCTGAACCTCTACTACATTAAACACTTCATAGTACTTACGCCTAGACATAGGAAAACCACAACATCCTATTTTAACAATCATTAAGGACTACACCCATAATGGTTTCTCACGGATTACTTGCTTTAAAAACTCTATTATCCTTTGCTTTAACCATATACACTTATATGAAGAGCACATGACATTGACATTGTATTCCTCAACTATCTTAATTGTTTTTTCAATACTTTTACGATGTTCTGCTTCACAGCTACCCCATTTATGTGATAGAATATTCGATGTTAGATCTGATACGAATAGTATTGATAGAGAAGGAATTAACACTATCATGAATCCCTTAGTATGACCTGGAGCATGTATTAAGATAAGCTCTCCCTCCTCTACCTCATATACTTCTCTATTATACGGAATACTTACCGAGGGAATTATAGGATTAATAAACTTAGCGTATTCACGTGGTACTCCTAATTTATCATAATCAAGACTCCGCATATAATAAGCATCTGGTTCATGCGCAATTATTAATGTATCAACGCTATTGAATAGATAAGCTCCACTAGCTGCATGAAAATGCGCGTGTGTTAGTATAACATACTTTATATCATTGACCTTCACATTCATTTCCATTAAATTAAGAAGAATAGCATTTACACCTAACACTGAACCAGAGTCTATTAGTATATAAAAATTTTTTAAATGAACCAAGTAGACGTTAGTGTCCACTAGATGTGAAAGCTGGGGCCCCCCAACTACATATACGCCCGGTTTTACTGTTATTACTGGCATTCCGTTAAACTGATCTCTGCAACTGCCTTATATTTACTAATTTTACATTTGATAACTTAGATAATTCTATCTTCAACTTATCTGGTTCTAGCGAAGACTTTGACATATCAGCTATCAATGTACACTCAGCTGTTTCACCCCTCCTAACTGTAGTACAATGTGTAGCTATTAAGTCAACACCATGTTTAGCCATGAAATCAGTGACTTCAGCTAACGCGCCCGGAACATCGTTTATTTCAACGTATACTTCGTATAACTTCGTACCCGGAAATACTACAGGTGAAACTATTATCTCACGTCTACTAGTATCAGCAATTAAGACCACATACATACCCTCAACTATGTTCAAGGATTCCCTAATAACCATGGGTATGGTTATTCTACCCTTACTGTCAACACGTACAATCTCAGTTATCCTCAAACTACCCCCCGTACTCCCACTATGATTTCTAATTAATTAATCTTTCTAAAAACACTACTAGAAGTCTTAATATATTATGGGTCAGATTAACATAATATCACATAATCATCTAGATCATATCGTGGTCCGCTCATCATCCCACATACTTTAAGGTATGAGCTTCCTGAAATCAACTATGTTGTTAACCTCATTTGCATCTATTTTAGAAAACAATGTTATGTAAACACTTGCATTTATTTTAGCCTTTTCTAACCCTACTACTAAAGCTTTCACCTCACCAACACTTTTGACTACATCCCATATAATTATGGCATCTTCTCTCTTTCTTCCATGTCTTTTAGGAATAAAGAATGCCTTTACTTCACCTAGTTCGTCATGGACTTTCTCAACTATGTAATCACTTGTTAGAGGTTTATTTTCGGAAACAATTACTATTGGTTTATCTAGAATAAATGATAGAGCTGTTGCTAAGCTTAATATAGGTGAATCTCTTGTAACAATTAACGTTATTCTTCTACCAACTATATCTAAGTACAACTTACTAGCAATAACCTTAAGTAGAGAAGGCTCTAGCAAAACACTTAGCCAATCCTGCTTTGACTTAAACATTTTCTCAATGTATTCAAATATGCTTATTTTAGACGATATATTCTCCCATATGCTCTTAGCCTGCTCAATACTTGGTATCATAGATCCTTTTATGTATCTACATAGCGTCGTCTCATTTACTCCTGTTATCTTAGACAGTTCCTTATAGGAGAACTGGTTTTTAAGGAATCTTAGAATCTCTACTATTGCTAAACGATATCTTACATCAACTATTTTACCACGCTCTTCCCCTAATATAATTGATGACACAGTATTGTCCCTCTGCAATCATTCTTCAGTAATGCGGGAAAGTCATCACATTGGCTTAACACTTTCAGTCCCGAGTACCTTCATCACAGCTACCATGAATATCTATAACCCTTTAATAAGTAAATATGTTTTACGAGGGGATGATTAAGGTCTTAAGAGCTGATACATAATGAAGAAAAACCCACGCACTGACCCACATACTGGTTACGATGAATTACTAGGCTTACTAGGCAAGTACGGTTTATCTCGTATTGATGGTTCATGGTGTATGGAATTATTAAAAGAAACCGGCTACACCACTATAGTGTTCAATATCAATTGCATTACACATAACATTCTTACCGTATCCTTATTAGTTAATATTAATCCTTACTTAGAAGGAATCAACTCAGTAATACTACGTCTACCAAATAATGAGTTTACTTACGATGAAATACTTCTATTTAAAGACGTCTTAGGTAACGGCGTTTCAGCCATTACTATTGGGTTAAAGTATACTGAAATAGAGGTAAATCTTAAAGAGGATATTAATGTTATAGACAAAATCCTTAGAACTATAACTAAGGTAAAGAAGTGCTCAAACACTTTAATAAGCTGTGATATACTAATGGAGGAATCATAGCAAATGTCAGAAAAAACACCAGTATTTAGGGTTAAGAAGTGGCTTGACAAAGAAGATTATGAGGAACTACTTAAAATAAGCGATTACATTGGTAGAAGATATGGTTATTCTGTATTCAGAATAAATGTGAATAAAATACTAAGAAACAACTTGACATTGCAAGACGTAAAAGCCTTATTAGAGAATGTTAACGCTGAGATAGATAAAAGAGATTTAATGTACTTAGAAGCTGTACTCAAAAGACAGCGAAGCGTAGAATTATTCTGGGATGGAGTAAATGTCGTTATGAAACCAAATTTCTACTTGGGATCAATATATGATAGTATAAGGGGAATGGTAGAATACGACCCAAAGAGAAAACTATTCAAAGTAAAACCAATGTATTACTTCGATTTAATACGCGAACTAGAAAAACTAGGCGTATATGTGGTTAATAGAACTAATTTAAAAGACACGTATCCATTAAGCTTCAATATAGAATTAAAGGTAACTTTAAGACCATACCAAGAGGAAGCTGTAAATGCTTGGCTCAAAAATAGGAAGGGCATAATAGCTCTACCAACTGGTGCTGGAAAAACAGTAATAGCTTTAGCCATAATAGCTAAACTACGCGAAAAAACATTGATCGTGACCTATACTAAAGACCAGATGATGCAGTGGCGTGAAATGCTTCTCAAATATACAACTATAACCCTCGATAAAATAGGATTATATTATGGTGATGTTAAAAAACTAGCTCCTATAACCATAACAACATATCAGACCGCCTACAAGCACATAAACAGACTTTCACCATTCTTCTCATTACTAGTGATAGACGAAGTACACCATTTACCGGCAGAAAAGTTCAGATATATAGCATTTAACTCCTTTGCATTACATAGATTAGGTCTCTCCGCGACAGTCATAAGAGAAGACGGTAAACATGAAGAACTATTTCCATTAATGGGCGGAATAGTGTACTGGAAAACAGCTAATGAACTAGTTGAGGAAGGATACTTAGCCCCATTTAGAATCAAACCAGTATACGTAGAACTAACCATTGATGAGAAAAAGAAGTTAAGGGAATTAATTAAGTTGTACAAACTATTCGCTAAAGGTAGAAGCTTTAATGACCTATTAAAGCACGCAAGATTCGGCGACGAAGATGCCCAGAGAGCCTTAAGCATACATAGCCGCATACGACAACTAATACACAATGCTCAAAACAAGTTAAAGGCAATAAGAGATATAGTTGAGAAAGAACTAGAAAAAGGATCAAAGATAATAATATTCACCCAATATATTGGACAAGCAGAAAGAATAGCTAAGGAAATACAAGGATTATTACTAACAGGGAAAATGGATGCTAAAGAAAGAAACGAGGTAATCAACAAGTTTAGATCAATAAGAAAAGGCGTATTAGTAGTAACAACTGTAGGTGATGAAGGAATAGACATACCCGATGCCAATGTGGGCATTATAGCTGCAGGTACAGGATCACGAAGACAATTTATACAAAGACTAGGAAGACTTCTAAGAATGAAGAATGGTAAAGAAGCAATACTCTACGAAATAATTGTTAAGGGAACTAGCGAGGAAATTCAATCAAGGAAGAGGAAGAGCCTTAGCCTAGACGGTCTCACGGAAGCGGAGCTCAGCGAGGTCGATGTTCTTCATTAATCATGTTAGGGTAGCATCATCATTACTCCAAAATTTATACCATATACCAAACCTATAAACATTAAGATCATGAATACTTCTCAATAAATAACTAAGTACTATATCGCACAACTTTTTGTCAAGTTTAATAATATTTTCACCACTACTGCATAGCGGAATATCAATATTAATTGGTGAAACAATTTCTACCACTACTCCACTATCGCTAATAGACTTTAAAGCAATATTTTTCACACCTAAAGTAGGAAACAACTTAACTATATGACTTAACTTCTCCACACTACTAAGGTAAAGGTCTAGTATAAAACCTCTGATACGTAAAAATAATACACTACCACATTGCCTACAATAATTCTCAATTAAGGCTAATAAGTCATCGCAACTAAGCAACTTATGTATAGCATAACGCTTAGCATGAACCTTCACTTCATAGCCTATAGAAGTACATATAAATGATATCCTACCACTACAAGACGATAAGGAACATACACTTGTATCAAAACTATTTACGCTAAGTAAAATATCAATTAATAATTCATCCACTACTCCTTCTCTTAGATCTCTAAATAATCTCCTAAGAGCGTTAACACATTTGCTCAAGAAGTTTATCCCTTAACATTACTAATTAAATACAATACACTTTTAATAACAATCACGTCCATAACATTCTTAAGATTACCAGTAGGATAACTTGATAAAGGTATCACTATGACGGGTTCTACTACATGCTTTAGGATAATAGGTAAAGAATCTATAGTAAGTAATGACTTAAACGGTGACTTATCTAATGAATTCAGATTAACTGCATAAACACTAATACACGCATCATAGAGCTCATTACATACCTCATATACCATGAAATTATTCTTGTCACGACAATAGAATTTACCACAAACATGCTTAATCGTTAATTCCCCGCTTTGTAAACCATAGCCTATCATTAAGTTTCTACATAAGCTACCTATACATAAACAAGGCTTACTAAGATCCTTGAAAAAACTAGTACCAGGCTCCACATTAATAATTAATGAATACTTATTCTCGAGTAGATTCCTAATATAGTTAATATCAGTATAGACGTATAGCTGTTTTCTGAGAGGAATCAATATTTTTGCCCAGAAAGGTTCAACTACTATATAGGGCTTCATTCCCAAGTTCTCTATTACATATTTCAGTAGATACTCGTTATACGTAACAATACTACCATAACCTAACGTTATGTAAAAGTATTTAGTATTCTTGTATAAGCTTACTTTTGATACAACTGGTTCTAGAAGAAAAAATATGTCGGTATGGCCCTCATTAATTAGCTTAAGTATGAAGAGCAATAGATCAATAAACTTGGTCTTATTCAGTAACATCTCATTACTGATAACATATGCACCACTATTTATCTTAGGCATATACTTACACCTTCAAAGGGTATGTGGTTCAGCAGCCTGGCTTAAATCATCGGTAATTACTCATATCTTACGAGGTTCATCATTACCTATAAAGTATATTATGACAAGGTTTAATATGTTTACACGATTTGGGATAAGATGCTTCGGGAATAGTGAAATGAAATGGCGTGAAATGGCTGTATACTTGTACTTACTACAGCTATTCAACAGTAATGAAGTAGACCGCTATGATTTGATATACACATTAAACTTATTTGCTAGTAGAAAGACTGTAAGAAGGATAATAAGGAGGTTAAGAAAGCTAGGTTTATTGAAGGAGTATAATGATAAGTATAGGTTGTTGAGTTTAAAAGAATTCCTAGAGCACATGATTTTACCGTACATGGCTTCTAGGCTTAAAAGAAGACTTAGAAACCTAGATCCTCATGCTAGTGTACAGGTACAGAACAGTAAACTAGTTATTCAGTGTAATAGAGAGTGCTTAAACTATGTAAATAGGTATCTTAAACTTATACCTAGTCTTCACCCTCATATATTTCTACAAGAATACGAGCCTTAACATTATTTGAACTAAATGGAGGAGGCTCTTCACCCAGATCTACTGCAAATACTATAGTGTTTCCTAATGCATCCGTAAATTTTACCTCAGCTACATATTTCTTTTTAAAGCCTTTTTCAAGTGATTTAAGTAAAGCATTGTATATCCTAGATATAGCCATTTGCAATGCTACAGGGCTTGAGAAATCTTCAGGTCTCAACTGTATTGATGACAGTTCTCCTAGAACTTCACCTATTCTAGCGTTTCCCGTGAAAATAGCTATTCTCTTCTTCTCCTCGCTACTCTCGTTCATCTAAGCAGAACACCTATTTACGCTTAGTATGTCTGCATTAATAAGTTTATAACACTAAGTATAATCCTAAATGGTGGTTTAGGAATAAGAAAAATATGTTGACAGCGCTATAGGATTTTATTTTAACCTAGATTTACTCTTCTTTTCTGACTATTGTTATCTCTATTGTTGATACTCTGCTCTGGCGGCCGTCTTGGCTTGTTACTGTCTGGCTACCTATTTTTACTTCTTTTACGTCGATTTTTCCTGGGAGGAATCTGTTTCTAACAATTTCAACTGTGTCTACTGCTTTGCTTATAGCTCTGCCTCTAGCCTTTACTACTATTTCATTTACACCTTGGTTTAGTAGTGTTAGCGTTGCTAGTACATAGTTCATTACGGGCTTCTTACCTACTAGGACTACATTACTTGGGGTTGGCTGGCTAGCTGACATGTCCTTCTTCACCTAACGTTGGTATATTAGCGTGTAGATGGCTAGTAGGTGGTTGTATTTAAAGATTTCCCTATAGAGTGTAGTACTTGTTTAAGGTTTAACAGCATGTATAACTCTAGCCTTTGAAAACGGTAGTGACTTCGTTTCAATTATTCTTAATCCAATCTCTATTAGACTAGTATATATTCTTTCTTGCATTAACCTTTCACTACCAATAAATATTGATAACCTCCCTCCTGGTTTAAGCAACTTAACTAGAGCTTTAAGGAAATTCATTGAATACAACTTCTTGTTTCTTCTAGGATTAGGTCCTCCATCATGTATTATGTGGTCGAATACATCGTTTAAACATTTTATTATACGTGTAGCGTCAGCATAGATTATTTTCACATCACTTCTCCATAATACGTCTTGATAAACTTTAATGGGATTCTTATATAGTGCTATGAACAATATTTCACCAGAAACATCTATGGTTACATATATTGATGGTTTAACAGCATAGTGGACTACATATGCTGTTCTACCTAAGCCAGTACCTATTTCAAGTACTTTATCTCCATTTCTTAACACTTCAGGCCACGCTATGACAGAGCCTGCAAGCCCCATTCTAACTACATCTAAGGGCTCCTCCTTTGTATACCCAAGACCTCCTGTAATATTGTCTATTATTTCTAATAGTTCACTAAAGTTTCTAAACGAGGTACCCTTGTGTTTTTCACTTATAATTCTCCTAACGATACCGTCGACTTCATCATACATTCTATTCCTTAACAGAGTACAGATACGTGTGTAGTATTCAGTATCCATGGTTCATTCAAGTAGGTATTATTGTGCAGTAGCTTTTAAGGCTACGACTTAATCGCCAGCATTCTTCAACGGGAACCAATAGTATGGATGTAGTGTACGAGAGACTATGCTATAATTGTGGAGGCCCAATAAGTTCTCATAGACTGCGCCTAGGACTACCCTGTAAGACGTGTCTAGAGGACATTAGGTTAAATACACATGAACTAAATGACTATAGATTAAGGCTAGAAAAAGTATATAAAGAACTCGTTAAGAAAGGCAATGCTCAAGGAATAATCACTATTATGGAAGTAGAAGACGAAGTGAGAGAATTCGCAGAATTCTTTAAGAAAATCACTGGGCATAGCCTATGGAGTGCTCAGAGAGCTTGGGCTAGAAGACTAATACTTGGCGAGAGCTTCGCTATAATAGCTCCTACAGGAGTAGGGAAAACCACACTATTAGTAGTATACTCAATTTACGTAGCTTTAAGCAGAGGAAAAGTATACTTTATAGTCCCAACTAATACGTTAGTTGAACAAGTACACAATATGTTCAAGAAATACAGTGAGAAAAGTAACGTAAAAGTCTTGGCATACACTTCACGTTTGCCTAAGAACAAAAAACAAGAAATTATAGATAGAATAACTAAAGGCGATTACCAAGTACTTGTTACAACAGCTAACTTCCTCTTAAGAAACTATGAACTATTAAAGAATACTAGGTTTAAACTCGTAGTAGTAGATGACGTTGACGCTATACTACATAATTCTAAGAACATTGAAAGAGTGCTTGAACTAATAGGCTTTAACGAGGAAATAATAAGTGAAACATTAAAGCTGGTCTTTTTGAAGATCCAGGCTGCTAAGATACGTGCACTGGGTAAGGATGAGGAGTACCAAAAAATCCTTGACGAGATAGCTGAAATAAGCAATAAAATACATGAGTATAAAATCAAGAATAACATAGGACAACTAGTTTTAGCTAGTGCAACTGGAAGAGCAAGAGGCCTTAAGGTAAAATTATTTAAAGAACTCCTAGGCTTCGACATCGGTGGTATAAGTGAGTATATGCGTAATATACTTGACGCATATACTGAACTCTATGATCCTATTGAACAGATAGTTAAAATATATAGAGAGCTGGGGCCTGGGGGACTAATATTCGTATCTAAGGATCTAGGCGTTAAAACAGTAAAGATTCTACACAAGAAGTTGATGGAGAAAGGTATAAGATGTATAAAGGCTCTTTCGGGTTCAAGTTTCATTGAGAAAATTCAGAGAGGAGAAGCAGATTTAGTAATTGGTGTAGCATCATACTATGGTGTAATGGTTCGTGGACTAGATGAACCAGAGAAAATAAGATACGCTATATTCCTAGGCATACCTAAACATATAATATCACTCGAAAACGCATTGAAAAGCCCCTGGAGAATAATACAACTAGCATTAGCACTAGCAGATAAAGGAGTTAACATCGACAAAAGCTTACTGAATAAGCTAATACAGAGAATAAGTAGTCTAAAGACAAACGAGTTAACTGCATTAAGAATAGCATTAGCAAACAACGAAGAACTTAAGGGTAAGCTAGGTGAGATACTTGAAAATCTTGTTACCTTAAGAAAAATCGTTAAAGAGAAAATAAAAGAACTCTCCTATATAGATGACATAGTTACAGATAACTTTATACTTAAAAACGATGGAAAAGGAGTTAAGATAATCATACCAGACGTAATGACCTATATACAAGCTAGTGGTAGGACAAGTAGACTATACAAGGGACAAATGACTTTTGGTTTATCAATAATACTCGTAGATGACGAGAAAGTACTAGACATATTTGTAAAGAAGATGAGAAAATATTTCCCGAGATTTAATATCACTCGCCTAGAAGACCTAGACTTACCCAAACTACGTGAGAAAATCATTAAGAGTAGACAGAAAAACACTAACTACAATAATGCGTATACACCAGTAAAGACAGCTTTACTCATAGTAGAATCTCCAACCAAAGCCAAGACCATAGCTAGACTATTTGGGAAACCAGCTAAACGTAGACTTGGAAGACTAGTAGTATACGAAGTACCTGGATACATGAAAATAAATAATAAAGAATACATGTATCTGTTCCTAATAGCAGCTAGTTACGGTCATCTAACAGACTTAACTATGAATAACATAGGCTTTCACGGAGTGATTACTAAGAACAACAAGTATATCCCAGTTTATAATACCATTAAGAGGTGCTTAAAATGTGGATATCAGTTTACAAGCAATGACGAAAAATGTCCTAGATGTGGTTCATCAATCATAAATGATAGTATTGATATTATTAGAGCTCTTCAAAGATTAGCTGTTGAAGTAGATGAAGTATATATTGCCACAGATCCCGATATTGAGGGAGAGAAAATAGCCTGGGATATATTCAACATAGTAGCTGCCTACGTTAATGAAGACAACATCTATAGACTAGACATATACGAGATAACTAGAAACGGCATTGAAAAAGCATTTGAGAAGCCAAGGAAAATAAACAATCAGTTAGTAAAAGCACAACTTGTTAGAAGAATAACTGATAGATGGATAGGGTTTACACTAAGTAGCCACTTATGGGAAGTCTTTGGCCAAAGATGGCTAGGTGCTGGTAGAGTACAAACACCAGTACTAGGATGGATCATAGACAGATATAATGAATGGCGTAGAAATAGAGGTTACAAGCTCTTACTCATAGTAGACAATGGCATTAAATTAGCACTATTCTTACAGGATAAGCTTAGACTAGAGGAAGTACTAAGCAAAGCTACTTCTAAGGGTATAAGAGTAGAATCAATAGAATTTTATGATCGAGAAGTACAGCCACCACCACCATATACTACTGATACTCTACTAAGAGATGCTAGTCTAAAGCTAGGGTTAACTACATCTATAGCTATGAAGATTGCTCAACAATTATTTGAAGTAGGACTAATAACTTACCACAGAACAGATAGTATACGTGTTTCTAATACTGGAATTAATGTAGCAAAAACTTATATATGCAATAATATGAAGGAATGCACATTATTTACTCCGAGACCATGGAGTAGTGAAGGCGCTCACGAAGCCATTAGGCCCACTAAGCCCATAGATGCCGAAGGGTTATTAAAAGGGATAGCAAACGGTGAAATAACTGTACCTATACCGTTAACAAAATTACACATAAAATTATACGACCTCATATTCCGTAGATTCATAAGCAGTCAGATGAAGTCTTCAAGAATACTTTATGCTAAACTTAGATTAAATGTTGAAGGCTATGGACTAGTTGAAATAGAGTTGCCAGTAGAAATACTTGACAAAGGACATATAATAGTACTTGATAGAAACCTACGTTTATATAATACTAAGTCGTTGACAAATAACTATGTGTTAAAGGTAAAAGAATACAAAATCGTACGGGCCTCACCTATAACGCTGTACACCTATGGCGATTTAGTATGGCTAATGAAGACTAAAGGACTGGGACGGCCTAGTACTTATGCTAAAATATTAGAATCTATTAGACGCCACGGTTATGTAATTGAATCAAAGAGGAGAAAATACCTAATACCAACAAGTAATGGTATAAGAGTATACAACTACCTTACAACACACTTCCCTGAACTAGTCTCAGAAGAAACAACACGTAGACTTGAGGAAATCCTAGAGTTAGTTGAGAAGGGATACAAGGATTATACTGAGGTCCTACATACAACTTACAGTATGATAACAGATCTAGTAGCCAAAGTACCTACAGTACCAGTAGTTGAGGCAAGTGGTCTAGAAGATGCTTAATCCTTTAACTCATCACATGATTTTAGGTCTTAGAATGCTCTTCTTATCTTAATTCTTATGTATGATACTCTTCTAGTACCACTATACTCACTACCTATCTCAACACCAGCTAATTCAATGCTATCGCCTAACCTATCTCTCAATGCATTATATACTTCAACTGCCTTATTTATTGCTTCACCACGTGCCTTCAACTCTACTTCATCTATTCCTTGATTAAACATTACTATTACTGCTAAAACATAGTTTGATACTGATTTTCTCCCAATAACCACAGTATTGGGCTCTACCATTGCATACCCCTAGAACGAAGGTATGTGTGGGGTCTAAAAGGCATTTCCCATAATAATCCTCTATTCATTATACTAGTTGTTCAGCTGGGATTACTATTCATCATCAAATATTTTCAGTGGATAGGGCGTTCATCACATGTAATATGTTGTTCTCCAATAGTTTAAAGTCTTCTTTAATACTTTCAACTTTACTAATTATTTCATCTATATCCGTGAAAACATAGTGACTTGGAGAAACGTAGGGTAGTTCAAGTATATTTAGTTTCTTCTTAAGCATAGTAGCCTTAATCACTTTTTTCTTAGGATGAATCATTATCATCCAATAGTTATTATGTTTATGTAAAGCTATTATTCTAGATCCATCATTTATAGTTGTTTTAAATACATTTTTTACTAATCTTAAGAACTTGCCTTGATCTATTTTTCTTAGCCTTATTAAACCATTGACTTCAATGCTGTATGACGTACAGTACTCGTTTACTATATTTCTTAGTTCATCTACGTTTGGTTGCAAGTTAAGTATATCAAGTACAAACGCTATCCTACGTTGATCCTCGTCAATATCGAGTATGCTAGCATTTATTTTCTGTAGAAGCTTTACTGCTCTAATAAGAATCCTATCATGCCTAATACTTAGCCTACCTATAAGTGTGAGTTTGCGCTCAGCCGGGGATAACGCGTTCACCATTCACTCTACCTCGAATTCATCATTGCATACACTATACTCTTATGTCATAACTAAAATAATGTGTCAGGAACACGAGCCTTCAACATTTCCTTATTCTGCTCCGTGGCGTTCATCATCCAAGTTATACATGTATTACACAGAGCCTTTAAGTTTCTGTAGAAATGCTGCTCCATTAAGTGCTATGTAGGGTATTAAGTCTTTTGAGACATAGTAGTACTTGGGCGATAGTGATTGAAGAAGGCTCGACGATAGTGGTGTAACCTTAACTTCATATGCTTCGTCTACGGGTATCTTCTTCTTAAATCTCTCTACGTCTTCTAAAACCTCCTTAGGTGTAAAGTACACTGGAATATATGACTCACCGCTAGCAGGCTTTATTTGTAGTAGGAATGCTTCATTTAGGTCACTAGGTGTAAAGGATTCACTAAAGATTTCGCTTGATACAATTACTTTAACATCTCTAGCCAATGCCCACCTCCATTCACCCAACTCTACATCAAGGAACTGGAATACTCTATCAATGCTACCAGGTTTTCTAAGTTCTTTGAGCTTATGTTCAATGGTTTTAGGAGGTAAACCTGTTATCTCAGCTAACTCGTCTATAGTGAAAGCCATTCCATCAAGATTACGTACTATTACACCACTAACATCGGGAATCCATGGTCTTATCTCAGGCATTCTCCTTAAATAGCCTGCAAGCGGTGAAAGTATCTTAGGTGACCCCAAGTCAACTATTTCCACTTCACCCCTCCTTAATGATTCTACGAACTTCTTTGCTCCTTCTACATCAAAGTAGTACTGAATAGTTTGTCTTAGCGCTTCTTTTGACAATAATGCATCATTGTCTTCATCTACCTTACCTATCTTACCAAAGCTTAACTGTAATTCCTTAAGCATTGCAGCATAAAGTGGTGATCTCCTAACAGCTTCATAGACCAATTTCTCTACATCAAGCTCAGTTAAGCTTTTCAGCAATTCAACTACATCTATTCTACTGGTTCTTACGGAAAAACCGTAGAAAGCAGATCTTATTGCTACTTGAAGTGTATGTTTAGATGATACAAGATACATTAGCATGTGGGCTATGGTGTTAGCTATACGTTCCCCTAAGAATACAGTAAAGAATACCTCATCTCCCATTCTTTCTACAATAATCCTACGAGTAGTTGGTATCGGTATACCCAGCTTCTTATAGACATTAACTAAACTAACAAGTCTTGATACAACATTGCTTGGTATCCTAATGTTTTCTGGAACATCTATGTAGCCTTTAGCCCATGCTTCTTCAAGTACTCTACTCGACTCTAATGCTATTATATTATCCCTTTTAACACCTTCACCTCTCCACAATGGAACCTCTGATTCACGTACATCAGCTTCAACTACATCTATTCTCATGAGGTTCTCGTCTATTGATACTACTCTCCAAGTCTTACCAGCAAGTCTAAATACATCACCTACACGTAGGTACTTGTATACGTATACTGCATCAACATCACCTACAGTTTTATCATCATACTTGACTGTAAACGCTCTACGTTCACCTATAAATGAGAAGAATTCTGCAAAACTTCTCATCCACCACCTTCTAACTCCTTCATCAAATCTCCATATCTTATAGAATACTGGGCCAAGTTTTATCTTTGAACCATTTCTCTCAATTACCTTCATCTGACTTAAATACTTAATTAATTCATTGAATTCACTAACGGTTAAGTCTCTAAACGGGTATGATGCTTTGAGTATCTTGTAAGCATATTCTAAGTCCACTTCACCAAACTGAAGACACATTCCCATAAGTTCTCTTGCTGCAACATCGAGGGGTTTAGTTAGGGTTTTAGTTGGCTCAAGTTTTCTCCTAATCAGTAATCTTGCCGTAGCAATGGCTTCAAGAACGTCTACATCATCTAAGCAGATTACAGCGCCAATAGACTTATCTCCTATTCTATGTCCACTTCTACCAATTCGTTGTATAAGTGATGTAACTGATCCGGGGGGTCTAAACTGTATAACTGATTTCACACTTCCCAAATCTATTCCTAGTTCAAGAGTCTTAGTACATACAACTGTGTTAACAATACCTTTTCTCAATAATTCCTCTGTTTCTTGTCTAACTTCCCTTGAAACAGATGAGTGGTGTACTGCTACTCCCTTTACACCCATTTTTTCTATAGCTTCATGTAAGCGTTCAGCAGTAAACCTAGAGTTGACGAACACTAGCGATGGTGGATCCACATGCTTTAATATCACTTTAACTGCATTACTCCAAAGTTCATCATTTGATCCATACTCTACATAGTCTATTCTCACCTCGAAATCCTTTGCCTCCTTAACCTCAACTATTTCTCTAGGCCTCTTGGAAGAACCAAATATGAGATTTGCAGCCTCCTCCGGACTACCAATAGTAGCTGATAACCCTATTACTTGGAAATCTTTACCAGTAATCTCTCTAAGTCTCTCTAAGAGAACTGCTAACTGTACACCACGTTTCGTACCTACAAGTTCATGTACTTCATCCACTATAACCCATCTAACATTTACATAATATTCACGAAATCTTGACGCCCAGTCGAGATCTATTTCAAGGCTCTCAGGCGTTATTATGAGTATGTGTGGAACTTTCCTAAGCCTTCGTGCTCGCTCACTTTGCGGGACATCACCATGCTTTCTAGCTACTATGAAACTTAGCTTATTAGCCCACCACTGAATCCTAATCATTAAATCATTGATGAGAGCCCGTAGTGGTGTTATATATAAGACTGCTATAGGTTCAACGTTTTCGTTAAGCATCATTGAGAGAACAGGTATTATAGCCGCCTCTGTTTTACCATAGCCTGTAGGAGCTATTATCAACGTGTTATAGCCTTTGAGAATACTAGGTATGCCTTTAATCTGAGGTAGAGTGAGGTCATTCCATCCACGTAACCGTATAAGTTCCCTCACCTTAGGATGCAGCAAACCTAGTATTTCATCACCATTACCCATGTTAAACCCACCGCTTAGACCGTTAGCATATACTGTTTACCGCCACATACCTTACAGACACTATACAACCATAGCGTTATCCTATCACCCACACCCTTTAAAAAGCCTAACGGGTACCCAGCACTAGGGATAGCTAATTGACTGAGAAATACACGTGCATTACATGTGGTAGAAAATTCCCCAAAGGCCAAGGAGTCATAGTAGAAGTAGGGAAAACAATACTAACATTCCACAGCACTAGATGTGCAACAAAATTCTTTAAACTACTCATAGAAAGAGTAGAAAACAAGGATATCATTGAAAGAGCTGCACGACAACTGATAAGAGAACTCAATGAGCAGAGAATGAAAATAGAGGAAGTAAAGAGGAAGAAAATATAGACTCTAGTACCTACACTTATGTAATAGAGCCCAGTTAGGCGATGAAGACTGTGGCGGTCTCAGATGAATAGATGAAGACTTAGGAGCCCACTGAGCCTAAAACCATTGGATACAATTGATATCATTTATGATAAGTTTCTCCTACTTAGTTCACTAATCAAGGAATACATCAAGAAATATTGTCATGCTGTCCTCCGAAGAGGTTAACTACATTATCTTCGCGAGGTAGGAGAGGCTATTAGGATCAAGAAAAAGAGAATTTAATGCAATGGCTGGGATTTGAACCCGGGACCTCCGGCGTGGCAGGCCGGCGTCCTAGTCCAGGCACGACGACCGCTGTTAAACAGGAGTTAACTACGCAACTAAGAGGTCTACCGATGCCAGAGATAGATAACGAGCTTCTGGAGGGCTTCCGCAACTACTTGTTGAACAAGGTATCCGAGGATACGTTGAGAGACTATGTTAACGCTGTTGTGAAGCAAGAGTGGCCTCCCATTAAGCATAGCCATGTCAAGGCTTGGCGCAACTATGTCCAGTACTTGTTCAGTATAGGTAGGCTTAGCTGGGAGGAGAAGGCGAGGTACCTAGACTTCTTGAAGCTGCCAAGAAGTGAAAGGAAGGTAGAGGAAGAGGTACCTGTTCCACTTATAATTAAATACAAGGAGATAATACTGGGTAGCGAACTAGGAGACCTATACTACCTGCTACTAGGTGGAGCGAGGCTAGAACACCTTGTTAGAATGCTAGAATCTTATGCACCTGAAGAGGTTGTTAAACACCCTACTGGCAGGTTTGAGCCCCGATTATACTGTAGTAGACTATACTGTAGATACTACCTTGGTATCCGGAAGGGTAGTAAAAGAGTAGACTACATATACTTCCCAATAATATCCGATAGCCTCATGATACCCTGGATGACGTATCGTCAGCTACGCGATTACCTAAACAAGCGGCTAGGTATACGGGTCAAACTTTTTAGGAAATTTGTTAACCAGCGCCTTGAATCGCTTGCTGAACAATACAATATACGGCTAGACGCAGTCAACTTGATAATGAGTAGAGAACTCAGCGTTACAGGAGCACATTATCTGAATGTGAGGGACTGGGCGGACAAACTGTTCAAGCTGTATGTTGAATGGTTGAGAAGAAACAAGTTAATCTAAACTCAGCTCTTTTTCACTCTTGCATCTATCTCCTCGACCAGTTTCCCTACTTGTCTAAGCGCAATTTCAACATCTCTCCTAGTGCACCAGGCTTCATAGAAGCATGTGTGCATGGAATTTGCGTGAGCCCATACATCGCTAATCCATTCTCCTAGCTCATCTACTAACTTGTCCTTATACAACCATAGTTCTCGGTGACTGGTTAGCCTTTTACCCTCCTTCCAGTAAGCATATGCTTTTACTGCTAGAGCACCTGCACCCCATACTTTCTCAGCAGCCTGACGTATATCCCCCTTCTCTAGCTCCTTCTTAGCTTCTTCAAGCAGCTCTTTAGCAGCATTAATGTATTCTACTGCTCTGCTCTCCGGGTCAAGTTCTTTGACGATGAGTTCTACAACGTATTCTTCTAGGCTGAGGCCGAGTTGCTCGGCAAGCCTTCTAGCATGCTCAGCAAGATTGCGGGGTATACTAATAGACACCGCCATAACCCAGGACACCACACCTACTATAATATGGTATAGCAGGTTATATTATATGTTAGGTGCATGTACAACTAGTAGGAGGTGCCAATTCTTTCTCCCCGACGTGACCTGCAGTATGGAGGGATGGTATACTGAGGACAAGGGGAGGAGGAAGCAGGAGCAAGTAGCAGGATTCTTGCTTGAACGCCAACTATTCTTTCACGTTACCTACGTAAAGAATAGCCAACAGAAGTAGATATGCTAGCAAACTCTTTCCAGCCACAAAAGAATTGAGTTCACCCATTATCTGAGAAGAGTGTATTTCTGTAGGGTGTGTTCTTATAGTTAACGAGGTGTGCTTGATGAGTGGTGATAATAAAGGAGTAGACAATGAGGGTGCATCAAGGTTCATCAGCTCTCCTATTATTATATAAGAGTACTTCACTGTACTACTCTGATATATAATAATAGGAAACTTGATGAACCCATTCCAACCCCAAGCATGACTGGGGGTTCATCAGCTCTGAAGGAGCAAGAAGAAGCCTGGACAGAGTACATCAGCCAGAGTTAATTGCGTGCACGGCCAAGAGCTCTATTACCTATAAAGAGAATAAAGAAGACAGCTTAACTTAGTGCACGATGGATACTAGTACTTCCTCTCTTTCCTTGATTACTCTTAGTCCGCGATAGTATCTTTTTCCTTTTATTACTGTCTTCCTGTATCCCAGTCTTTCCATCTCTATGGTGAATCTACGCTTATCTACTGGTTCTATGTCTTCATTATTGCAGTAGTTTACGTATATGTTGTATAACTTGCTTGCCTCGATACGTGCACTTGGGTTTCTTTCAGCCCTGTACCCTTCAACTTTTCCTTGTAACAGATCTTTTATGAACGCGTATACTGTGTTCACATTTCTCAGCCACTTCTCTTTATAGTCTACCTCGGTCTCCTCGAAACTGAATCTCCTCCTAATCCATGCATTCCTAAATGCGAACAGAGATACTATGATTATACCCTCTTTCTCTTGTTCGGTAAATGTTTCTTCGTAGAAACGTGGGTTTAAAGGAAACTGATTGGGGAACTCTATTACTATCCATCTCCTCCAAAATGCTGGTGTCATATCTGAGACAGGGGGTAGTTCGTTTGCTGAGAATAGCAGCTTAGCGTAGTTAACAAATGATATAGGATCTTTAAACTTACGGTCAGCTGTTATTTCATCCTCCCCCGTTAGTGCTTTGAACCTCCCAGTATGCTTTAGTGCATGACTCGGAAGATCGGGATAAATGTTAGCTAGTTTATGGTATAATTCTGCTACTATAAACCTCTTATTCTCATCGCAAAGATCTTGAAGACTTATACTGGATACGTTCTGTGGCCCCAAAATATCACGTATAAGTCTAAGATATGTCGATTTACCGTTTGATCCTGAACCAAGTAGCATCACGGCTTTGTGGAGATCGTGTTTAGGGTATAGCGTATAGCCTATGATCTCGAACAACAGTATCCATTTCTCACCGACCCAATCTTTGAACGCTTTTAAGGACTTAGGGCATAGTTCCTCAGCTATTCTTTCTATGTTTTCTACATTGGTTATCATGCTTTCATCAAACTTTACTAATCCATTTAGTTTTTGTACGGCTCTTTCTAGTTTCTCTAAAGCTAGTTCATGAGGTATGACATGAAAAACTATGATTTCGGGACCAGGTACTTGTACTGAATCTCTTATACTCCCTGTCTTCAGGAACTTTTCCCAATCAAGTACATAGTTCTTGAAGGCTATTTTTAATGGCTCGTAGCGGAGCTTAGTAAGTGTTTTCCTCTTTATCTTCGCTATTGCCTCATTTATGATCCACCTTGTTGTTTTCTTATCGACATTCTCGGTCTTCGATACTAGTTCTTCTATTTCCGCTACAATGTCTTTCTCACATGGCGTGTAGGCTATTTTGTCAAAGCAGAACATTCCGATTTCATACTCCTTATTCGTAGTTGTCATGTAGAATGTCTTGATAACATGTCTGCTCAGTATTGATGTAACTATCTTGTAGTATAGTTCTTCGCGTTCACTGATACGTGTTATCTTTAACGCTATTCCAGTATTCTTGCTTTCATTACGTCTTACGTTATTTTCTAAGAACTCTCTAACAATTGACGTTAAAACAAAGTTCACGTAACCTAATTTTTCTCCTAGTTTTTCTGCTACTCCAGCTCTGTATAGCAATGCTTCAAGTACATAGTTAAGATAGTAGCTATCATATTTCGCTATCTCTACTTGTGCATTGCCAAGCTTTATGGTAATAGGTAAATCAAACTCTATTTCTAAATTGTTCATGATTTCTTCTACAATTTCTCTAGCACCAGGCTTTAACGTTTTCAAATACTTTTCTGCAACGTCACGAAGACTGCCTCCTTCATTTACATGTTTCTTTGCCTGGGCAATGCTTAAATATTTATCTCTACATACACTACTATCAGCTGCCACTCCCCTCCTTCCACCCCCTCATTCTCTTTCGGGAGGTTGCATCAACACTTCTTTACACGTCTATTCTCACACAAAACAGCTATTTAAGGTGTGCGGTTTACCGTCTGAGTCTCTATATCCTTATATTCAATTTTCCTATGAGGAGATTATCAATAAACTTATTAGCAAATTATTGGGGGATACGAGACTATATGTTGAGGCTCTTAGAGTTCTAGCAGGAGTCATAGCATCTAGAAACAAGTACTCTAAGACAACAGTAGAAGTTGCCAAGGAAATACTGAGAACACTAGACGAAGCCACCACTCCTCACCTAAACTGGAAGACACTAATACACTAGTTCTAATAGCATAGTAATAATGTGGGAGATGGTAGTAGTGTTCAAGGCTAGGAGGGGGTTGGAGGACTGGGAGAAGCCTCTACTAGCAGGAGCATTGTATATGGTTGACCCACGACCCGAGGAAGAGGTTTTCAGGGAAATGGTGGAGCTTGTTGGATTGGAGATGGCTGAGCGGATAGCTAGTCTCGTATGGAGGATGTGTTTCGGGGAAGGCTATAGTCTTGAAGAGTGGGCTAGTATACTAGAGAAGCTGAGAACACTGTCTCCATGGGAGTGTATTTGGAGGTTCCAGGAACTAGTTGAAGGAGGGCTTAGGAGGAGACATGAAGTGGAACCAGCAAGGATAAACCCAGTAGAGTTGCTGAGAACAGCTTGTAAGCTACTAGGACTAGGCTAGTGGTTACCCGCTACTAGTATCCTTAATGCTATGTATAATGCTAGGGCTATGGTAGGCGTCGTCAATAATAGTGTACTGGCTTGTTTAAGAAACACTAGTGTTATCTCGTGGTATTGGCTTGTGTCTGGTTTTTCTCCGCCATCTCTATTCGTTTCAGTAGGTTCTCTACCATTTTTATTGATGCTTCTAGTTCTAGTACTGGTACATCTGGGTATAGTTGTCTACGGTACTCTATGTATTTTTCCACCAGCCATACTAGGCTTGGCTCTCTACCACCCCTAATCCACCTCCTACTCCATGTCTCGTAGTCTTCTATTTCTCCTAGCAGGTTCCTAGCCCAGTCTAGGGCCTTCAACCTACCTGTAGCGAAGGCTTCGTCTAGGTTAGGGTATATACTAGCGTTTACTAGTAGGTGGGGTATTTCGCCATACCAGTCTACGTAGATTGTACGGTTAACGCAGACTCTCTCATACTGTTCATCCCAGTCTAGTCTAGGCAGTATAATGTCAGCGAAACCCCAATCACCAAGGTATTCAGCGTAGGGTGGTACACCAGCATACCATGATAAGTGCCCAATAGCACACCCCTTATAGAGTAGTATGGTTACACCCGTAGCTTCTACTGGGTATATGTTGCTCCAATACCTTGTCCTCAAAACTATTTCACGAGCAACCGTGTCTATGAACGGCTTATCAACCTCGTTGAACCAGTATCTTGCCTTTGATACACCGTTTGGGTCTCCATGTGCCCATACAACACTTGGTACTGCTACTTCTACTATTATTGGGTTCATAGCCTTGTGTTCTCTTAGCCATCTTACAGCGTCTTCGTTAGCTATTGTTCCTTGTAGGTCTACGTAGCCCCATCCTAGCTTAATGAATCTTGGGTCGTAGCGTCCTAGTGATAGGATTACTGGTCTCTTCAAGGATATGTTTCTAATCCACCACGCTATTCTTAGTGCATTGTCCTTGTTTGCCTCATAGAATATGGCTGTAACGTTTATCTTGTCTCCGCTTACTTCTTCTAGGGCTACGTATATGTATGGCTTGTCTGGAACATATTTTACGTATAGGTCTCTTGTCCAGAATAGTGATTCAACGCTACTAGTCCTAATCAATGCGTACTTGTTGAACGGGTTTCCTAGACAAACCATGCTTGTTAGAGCGTACTTGTAGCAGTCTTTTCCTAGAGTACCCGCCTCATACCACCATATCATCTGGAATATTGTCCTGTCAATAGCCTTGCTCCCCTTCAACCCAACCTTATTCCACCACTCACTACTAGTCAACCCCTCCCTAACCACGATACTCCTCAACGGCTTGGGTGGTGGAGGCGGTACATTTCTTGGGAGGACTGGTGGTAGACGGTTATCGTATACTGTTACCAAGCCCCCACTAGTATTACCTGATACAGCCTTCGTAACCCTCTCAATAGCTTCCTCAACATTCCCCCAACGCTCAGGGTGAAGTAATAGTGGTACACCAACAACCATGAGAAACACGGCAATACTAAGCAGTACTACTCCTATAGCCTTTGCAATCCTCTTACCCTTTCCACCACCTTCTCCTTGAATAGTTTCTGTGTCCTCACTCAACTCTTTCACCACACAATAATATGTAAAAGTAATAGCGGGTAACAGTTATTCCAAGTTATAGAATACGTGAGGAGAGAAAAAAGCTTAACCCCGAAGGAGGCTAGAATAAGCCCTTAGACCTATTGAAGTATGTTTCCTCGTTCTCCTCCTTGACATGCTCTCTCGTCACTATTGCCCCAGCTCTCTTCTGTATCATTAGTCCTTCTTGTTGTTGTTGTTCCTGTTGTATTCTCCAGACCTCTTCCAGAGTATTTCCTCTACGTACATAGATGATTATACACCAAGTCTTGGATACTAGATCCTCGAAGTACCTGTAATAGTAGTGTTCACTTGGGTACCTGAACCAGCCCTGCTCTTTTAGCAGGTAGTGTATTCTTCTAGCTACGTCGTGGCTCCCATACATTCTCCTTATAATATTGTCCGCCTCGTGTTCGCAGTGTAAAGCTAAAAACTCGTCGTGTATTCCTAGTTGCTCAAATATCTCTGCTAGCTTATTAGACTTAACCATGTGCATCTTACTTGTTTTCTCTTCGTAGTAAATGAATGCATCATCTTTCCTGGCTACTAGTATACCTGTCTGCCTAATACCTAACAATGTATGCGCTAACAAGTCTACTGCCCGCCACTTCTCCCCCTGCTCTATGAGCTGTCTTGCTACCGCTACTACTCTTTGCACTGGTTTAGGTAGCTCCTCCACCACTTTCTTAGCAGATTGCCCCTTGGCACCAGAGCCTATGACTTGATCTCTAGTACGAACTCTTTTCCAGTCTATACTTCCCTTGACAAATGATTCGTCGAGGATAACTGGCTTATACCATCCGTTAATGTCTTCAATAAGCCCGTAGAGTTCTAGTCGTTTCAGTATCTTCCACGTCGCGTTCTTGCTCTTAACACCCGCAATTGCCTGATGAAACTTATAGATGTCCCTAAACTTGACAAGGCGTCTTCTCTTAGTATAGACCTGCTTCAAGAACCACCAAATCGTGTACGATGGCCCCTTCTCGTAGTAGAGGCGCCTACCAAGGGACAACAAGTCTCTTGTAACATGAATCCCCGAAAACACTACACTATCACTAAATCTTTTCCAAACTCGCACTGCAGCCACCCCACCCCACAGAACTGGTATAAAAAGACCGCATGGGGTGGACACTATGTTACAACATTCTCTTATTTATGCCAATGTATTCTTGGCCGTGGATGACGTGAGGTTTTTCAGGGTAGGTAAGAGTTAACTACAATCAGGTGCATAGTGGTGAGGCAGGTATCTACTAGACTAGGCGGTGCAAGGTTGACCCTTGTCGTGAAGCACATCAAGGGAAAACTATACGTATACGATGAGTTCCGTGACCCTGTGACCAGGAAAGTTCAGACAATATACATAGGCCCATTAGAGGAGATGGCTAGAGTATACCAGTTGTACAAGTCCTTAGGCAAGGTGGAGAAATTAACGAAACGCGACCTAAGACGCCTCGCCAGAATTCTCTTGGAGGAATATGTTAGAAGGGTCGAACAGGTAGTTAAATCCAAGAAGCCTGAAGGAGAACCTATTGGAAAAGTGGTGCGGCGGCCGGGATTTGAACCCGGGACCTCCGGCGTGGCAGGCCGGCGTCCTAGTCCAGGCTAGACGACCGCCGCAGTCCAAGAGGGTAAGGTATACCTAGAAGTTTATTAAGCTTGTTACACTTAGACTTAACACGTTATTCTATGAGGTTAAGTATTCTTTAAACTTTAAATAACGCTCTCTACATAAGCGTGCACGTGTGGGAATATGAGCGATTACATAAAGGAGTTAAGGGATATTCTAAGAAAAGAACTAGCTAAGTGCTATGCCCTAGGCTTGAAGTCAGCAAACGTAATGCTAATACTACGCCAAGGCAAACCTGAAGCAACAATAAAAGACTCTGGAGAATACGTAATAGTAACTATTGCAGGAAAAGAATACAAATACGATAAATGGTACACAAAGCCCGTACACCTAGCAAAGGTACTAACGAACTACTTTAACCCACGATGCAAGTAAGACTCTAGAACCATTATTACGAAAACAGAATACAGGTTTTTAGAAGCCCCTACATCCCCTCCCCACATCTCATTTATCAACTAAACTAAGTCATAGACACTAGAATACGATTATACACGCAAGCATATTGTATTGGATAAGTGAGCTGAGAAGAAAGAATTGGTGCCGCGGCCGGGATTTGAACCCGGGTCACGGGCTCGAAAGGCCCGCATACTTGGCCGGGCTATACTACCGCGGCTCCTATGGAGCCTCCCTCCTTGTACCCGCGCTCGCCGTCTAGCTAACTATTACTAGGGGTGTTCTTAAGCCTAACTCTTTATTATTTACGTATGGTTTATGAAGGATACAGACCTGTTTAGATAATTAGAGGTTTGCGTTAATTATGACAGGGCCTTGGGCTTGGCGTTGGAGGAGAAGAGGCCCTGGTAGGCCTCCTAAGCCTAGATATTTATCTAGTCCTCCACCTCAAGTAGTATTCGTACCATATGTTTCTAGTGAAAGAATAGATGCTGAACCCATTATAATATTACCCGACGAGTATGAAGCACTAAGACTAGTATACTATGAAGGCTTAACACAAGAAGATGCTGCTAAGAAAATGGGTGTTTCCAGGGGGACATTATGGCGTGCACTAAATACTGGTAGGAGAAAGCTCGTACAAGCTATTGTTGAAAGAAGACCTATAGTGATTAAATCAATTAGTTGAAAATACCGTAAAGATTGAATCCAACATAATGAGTCAAGCTCATTGAATACCATACTATAGAGCCTACTGTGAACTAGAGCCTTACTTTAGACATTAAGCATTCTTAATAATGCAAGCTATAGATTAGGGATCCAGTAAAGGATTAGGTGAAGGTGATTAAAGAATGCATTGATTAAAAAAAGTTGTTGGGTTAAAACGTATTAATGCCTTTGTATCGGGCTAGTATCTTATGTTATAGTCTGGTGTTGTGAATTCTTCTACTGTGTATGGGAATGTTACTTCGTCTAAGATGTTTCCTCTAGCATCCTTTGCTACATAGTGTATGTTGGTGGCGTTTATTTCTAATAGTACGTACATGTGTCTAGCCCATGCTTGTACCATGAAGTCTCTTATCCTACATGCACCGTCCTTCTCGTATGGGTCTGTTGGTGCTCCCATTGTTCCCACTACTACGTATGTTGTTCCTTCTTCACTACTATGCTTGAGCTCATACACGTACTTGTAGCCTACTTTTGTCCAAGGCTTATCTACTTGTACTTCCTTGATTTCAACTGTTCTTAGAGGCCATGATCTCATGTAGTTGTGTACGTGTCCAGTGAATACTAGTGTTGTATTGTACTTTTCTATTATTGGTGCCCAGTACTTTAACAGTATCTCGCTTGGATAGCCAGTACCGCTGTCGAAGCAGTTATACCATGGTACGTGGAATGCTACTATCTTCCACTTAGCAGTAGTTGATGAGAGGTCTTGTTCTAGGAAGCTTACTTGTTCTTGAGCTTCCTTTAGCATGGGCTCCCACCAAGTTGCTACACAGCCACCAGTTGTTGCTAGAGCTGTTATGTGAGTGTATGGGAAGTCTAGTGAGAACCATAGCTCGTTTCCAGGGTTAGCGAATAAGCCCTTAAACCACTCATACGTTGACTCTACGTTGGGGTATGAGCCCATTTCATGGTTGCCTATAATGGCTATTATCGGTATAATTCTTCCATCCTTAGTTACAAGGTTGTCTGTTACATCTTCAAACCATTCTTTCCAGTCTCTCCACAAGTTACCACGGTTTACTAAGTCACCAACAATTATTACTGCATCTGGATCTTCATTTGCTATTGCCTGGGAAAGCCATATCCTTGACCATGGGAAGTTGGACATGCTTTCTGGGTGAACCTTTAACTCGTATCCTTCACCCCATGGACGCCTACTATCACCTGTAACAACTATTCTCAACGTCTGGTTGTAGGCTATTGTCCTAAACTTGTACTCCTGACTCCAGCCTCCAGGACCACCTACACGGAAGTAGTATGTTGTACCTGGCTGTAGATTCGTTAGTGTTACCTCATGCCAGTATCCTGGGAAGCACTTACCATAAGCACACACTCTGTGAACACTAGCAGTAGCCTTAAACTTATAGGCATCTATGGTCTCATTGGCATGCGATACTGTATCATATACGACCGTGTTACCGCTTACATCGTATCTAGTCCACCACATAATGGTTATGGTATGGTATACGTCGTTTACAGCCCAGCTAAGGTGAATATACTTAGGTGGATCATCAAGCGCTACTGATCTAACAACCTTAACACCTACATCAACATCACCAGAAGGAGCATCGCCTCTCAACACAATGGTTACGGTTACATTAGCAGTCTGACCACCCTCCAATACTATGTGAGCTACACCATCGTCAAGTAAGTCGCTTGTAAGGTTCTCGCCATCGACAATAAATGATTCAACATCAATACCATGGCCATCATTTAAGCCATCGTCAGGCCATGGTAGTTCTACTGTTAAGTTAACGATATATGGCTTGATGTGCAGGTTTGATACAAGGAATTCTACAGTAGCCTCACTACCAGGCCATAGCTCACTTGGAAGATCCCTAACTTTTACAACACTTATAGGCTCGTTAACCTTCGTTTTAAACCATAGAGTAGAGCCGTTGCCACTATATACTGCTACAGCTACAGTAGCTACTATGCTTAAGGCTATTACTAGTAGGAGGAGAAGATGAACTCTCCTTAATAGGTGGAACGCCACCATGAGAACACCTATGTATATATAGTGTATGGTGCGAAATAAAAGGATTACTCATTTACATAATAAACCAGTTTAAACGGGGAATACGAAGGAATGAATAACAGTGTTATACGCGTCAACGTGGTAGAGGAAAGTCTATCTAAGAGAATAGTTGAGATAGCCTACCTAATGGTAAAAAGGAATATGGGGGAGTACCATGCACATTACGCTAAAGCTGCACTAGAATCAGGCTTAACAAGGTTATTAACTATCCAATTGAATAAGAATATCGTTGGCTTAGAAATATTCTATACAATTAACTTGGGACTAAACATACTAGTCCACTACTATGTAGTAGTGGAGGAAGAATATCGTGGAAAACACCTAGCCAAGATACTCATATTATCTGCTGAGGAACTAGCCAAAAACGTTGAAGCATATGTAGCCACCACTACCATAGACAACCTCCCCGCAAGAAAACTATTCAGTAATCTCGGCTACAGTGAATTTACTTGGGATACACTAGAGAAACACATAGGTACAAGAAACACGTACAAGCTAATACAAGCAACATGTGCTCACGAAGACGATTTAGTTTTCATTAAACCCGCTAAAACCAGCACCAAGAAACTACTAGAGAAGATAAGGTCATTAAAACTGAAAACACCTTGGAAGCTATGGAAGAAGATTTGCTATAAGCCCTGGCTAACATTCCTTACATACTAGTACCTCCTGGAAACCATACACGTACTCATGTACTAAAGCATTAATTTACCTCAACTATACCTATAAACGTTGATATAATGAGGTGGAAGCTCATGCCACGTAAAGCACTAATAATCATAGGCCCTGAATTCGAAGACATAGAAGCCCTATACCCCATGTACCGTTTACTAGAAATAGGCTTTAAAGTAGACATAGCAGCACCATGGAAGGGTAAGATAACAGGTAAACACGGGTATAGCGTTGAAGCCGAGAAAACGTTAGCACAAGTCAACCCAGAAGAATATGAAACCCTAGTAATACCTGGTGGTAGGGGACCCGAAAGAATAAGAGTCTATGCTAGAAACGACGCTATTAGAATAGTACAACACTTCATGGACAACAGGAAACCCGTAGCAGCCATATGCCATGGACCTCAACTACTCATAACAGCTAACCGTGTAAAAGGATACAGGCTTACAAGCTACCCAGGCATAGCCGATGACGTTAAAGCAGCTGGAGGAATATGGGTAGACGAACCAGTAGTAGTTGACAAAAACCTTGTTACTGCACGCATACCCGACGACATACCATTCTGGATACGAGAATACATAAAACTACTAAAAACAACCTAGAGATAACACATTTCCCCTATTCCCCAAAATAGAGCCCAACCACTCATACACTCCACCCTAATACACTGCGAGCAATAGCATGTTTAATCAACAATTAAATACAAAAGAGGCAAGAACCCCTTGAAACCATGAACACTAATCCCCTCCTTTCTTTTACCCGCTAAGAAGCATTAGCTAAAGACCCCTAACCCGGTAACACCGGGATTAAGTAGGCGTCAATAATCTCCGCTAAGGTTAAGGCTGATCAGCTTTATAAGCATAGCATTAGTCTTCATACCATAATACAAGCCTCATCCCAGGAAAAGGTGTTCATCATGAACAGGTTAGGCGATGTGAGTGTTTTAGCAGTAATCGGTGCTGGCAAAATAGGGTCAGCCATAATAAGATCCGTAAAGAAGTGTCGTAGAGACTTAACCATAATAGCTACTGGTAGAAGAGAGAAAACACTAAGACAAGCCAAGGAGCTAGGAGCAATACCTACAAGAGACAATAATAGAGCAGTAAGAGAAGCAGAAGTAGTAGTCCTATCAGTCAAGCCACACCACTTCCCAGTAGTCCTAAAACAAGTCGACGAAAACAACTGGCAAGACAAAATAGTCTTATCGGTTATGGCTGGAGTAAAGCTATCAACACTAAAAGAAGCATTAAAGGGAGCAATAGTATACAGGGCAATGCCCAACATAAACGCACTCGTAGGGCTATCAGCAACTGCTGTAACAACAGACTCCAATGGAGACAAGCATAGAGAGCTAATAGAAGAACTACTATCATGCATGGGCACCGTATACTGGGTACCCGAAGAAATAATAGACGTATGGACAAGTCTAGCGGGAAGCGGACCAGCATTCCTAGCAGAAATAGTAGACGCAATGGTACTAGGAGCAGTAGCAGTAGGCATGCCCCGAGACCTAGCATACAACGCAATACTAGACGTACTAGAAGGAACAGCTAAACTACTAAAAACAAGACGCATACACCCAGTAGAAGTAAGAGATGAAGTAACAACACCAGCAGGAACAACCATTAGAGGACTAATAACACTTGAATCAGAAGGAGTAAAAGCAGCCCTAATGAAAACCATAGAAGCAGCAAGCCAGCGCGCAACCGAAATAGGAGAAAAAATAGACGAAGCAATTAAGAAAGAACTAGCAAAACCATAAAAAATAGATAGAAGTTACAGCTGAAAACGTTTACATAAAAAATCACTTAGCTCTAGCCTTCGATATCAGCGTCCTAAATATTGTTTCATGCTTAACCTCGTCCTCCAATATATCTTCTACTATCTCTTCAGTAACAATATCCTTGTTAACCACGTAATCATAGATTTCACGGTAATGCTTTATAGCACACTTCTCCGCCTCAACCGCAGCCTGCAACCACCCATCTACATCATAGGGGTCCTCAGGTAAATCAGGGTACTTACACCTAGACAAACTCCACAAGTCCCTAAAATCAGGTAAATCCACATCAAAATCCTGTAAACGATCAGCCAACTTCTTAGCATGATCCTCTAATTCATCCCTACCTATCTCAACAAACACATCCTCTAACTCCTTAGCAACATTACCCCTAACAGCATAAGCAGCCATAAGATACATGTAATAAGCAATAACCTCATCAGCAAACGCAGACAACAAATACTTCACAACCCTATCAACATCAATATTCTTCAACTCCCTTCTCTCAGGATAACGTTCAGGAAGATACTTATACTTCCTAGGCTCAGCCAAGAATAGATCACCCCACCGTGAGTACACTAAATGCAATGAACACTAATATAAGTTACCAGCTTAAACCATAATAACAGAACTAAAAATACCAGCACCTCAACCCCCACCAAACACACAACAAAGCAAACACGAATTCATCCTCCATACTTCAATATATTAACACAAACCATCATATAGACACGAACAATCCCATTTACTAAACCCAGATTAGCTATACATGATTTTAGGTTTAAACTAGTTCAACTACAATTCTGTGAAGAGTAAGCATAGGCGAATACAATAACGCTATAGCCTCTATTAGTCTGGTATACGGTTCTTTTAATAAGTTATGCTTAGGAAATCTTATATCTGGTATTATGGTTATCTACTATATTGGTGGTTGTTATTGGCTTTACCTCTAAACGTGTACAAGATGATGGATGGGTAAAAGAGTTCTTTATTGATAAGGCGGATCTATTCCTGAGAGTACTTAATTCTAAGTGGGAGACAGCTGAAGAAGAGGCTAAGAGTATAGCTAATCTCTTGGAGAGACTTGGCGTAGGCAAGGGTTCTAGTTTACTGGATTTAGGATGTGGTAATGGGAGAATATCTATTAACCTAGCTAAACTAGGCTATTACGTCGTAGGCGTTGACATATCTCCATTATTCATTAGTGATGCTAAAAAGAAGGCATTGGAGTATGGAGTCCAAGATAGAGTAGAATTCCTTGTAGGTGATGCTAGAAACCTAGACAAGCTGTTAAAGGATAGACTATTTGATGCAACAATAATTTATTGGACAACAATAATAGGCTACAATCAAAGCCAAGAAACCGATACCACTATACTAAAGAATGTATGGAGGATAACAAAACCCAACGGCTACCTCCTAATACTAAACCATGCATGCCTAGAATCACTGTCAATTAGACAAAACGTGTGCGGACAACCACAATATATTAGCGACGTAGATGAAGAATACGTTTTAGTAGAAAAGCCAAGCTATGATCCAACAACTGCTACACTTCATAACACCTGGATCTTCTATAGAAAGAAAGGAAAAGACCTAGTATACGTAGACGAAGTAAGCTTTACGCTACGCTTATACGCATTCCACGAACTAGTAGAAATAGCCAAAGAAGCAGGATGGACTCTACACACAGCATACAGCGACCTAACCACACTAAAACCATATAGACCAAACACGAGAGGACTAAACATAGTATTCAAGAAACTATAGAAGCAAAGCAAACACACCTAACTCCCCTCCCCCAACAAGAACGTATGCTCACAACCAGTGAATCCAACTATGCAATACCATCCCTCAAAGAATATTGCTCCCAACCTTCTCGACCACTTCGCTAATATTAAGAGTCTTAGCTAAACACTTAAGAATTAAGGTTTCTAGTTTTCCCTAACTACTCCATACCCACTACCATGATGACGCTTATAGCGTTGACTCCAGGATTAAGATTACAGAGAACCAAGGCGATAGAATTGGTAAGAATAGTCTATTATCCCACAGCTTCACTAGTTGAGACCGCTATCCGTGTTCTTAGGCGCCTATACCCTGAAGATCATATAGTGTTTATGCGTAGTGTCGACGATATACTTTCTGCAGCTAAATGGTGTAGACTTAGGGCTAAGTCTACTAGAAATAAGATACTATGGTATGCTGCATGCCTATTCTACTACTTTATTACTGGCCACCCCCTCAGCGACGGCAATAAGAGATGTGCTTCACTACTCCTACTATGGTTTCTCGAGAAAAACAGTTACGAGGTCATAGGCGACCTGTATACCCTAGCCTTAAATATCGCCCTAAGTAAAACTAGCCTAGAGGAGACATATAAATGGCTGAAAAAACACATAGAAAAGTCAAAGTAGTATGGAAACCCATTAAAGGCTCAGCCAAGACAGAAAAAGAACTCTACACAATAGCCCTAAAACACAAAAACCTCCTCGACAAACTCAGAGAATACGACCTAAAACACCAAGACCCCCACACCACCAAGAAACTAGTAGAAACCAAAACCCCATAAAGACTACAAAGCCAAGAAAACACGCCCCCTACCAAGAGAAACATGCTTGATCACATAGACTACAACTCTTACCTCAAGTTCATGAAAGAATTCATGTTGTAGTGCTTACTAGTTTTATGCATCTATAGCTAACTTTCTTGTCTGTTATGGGGTCTTTTCCACTGGTTTTAACTAGTTGTATCCTAGTCTTAAGGTATTTCTCGAAGAATATGTTTAGGAATTCCTCGTAGGCGTAGAGATAGTCTTCTCCGTGTAAAGCGTCCACAATAGCGTTGAGGTGGTTGATGTCTATATTACAGTTGAATTCCTTAAAACAGTTGATCACCTTTGAAACGATGTCTCTTAACCCTAGGGCTCTAGAACTTACGTATAATGATGCTAGATGCGTGCATATGAGCGCATCTTCCTCTACATCTTCCTCGTTAGAATCACTTATTGTTGTTAAAGCTTCTACTTGCTCCATAATAGACTTGATAATATGGTCTCTGTACTCTTTAACATGCTTAGAGACCACGTAATCAACTACTGTATCACATGCTAAACCCTCAATACCATACCCAACAACATCCTCCATGAGCCTTGTTAAAGACTCCTCATATCCTTCGCATGGTACTGTAGAGGCAAAAACTAGGTCAACCCTATCGCCTAGGTACACATGACCCCACTCATGCATAAGAGAAAAACCAGCATCCCTCCCCCTCCCTGGAACCAACACAATCTCCAAACAACTACACGGCCACCCTCCACCATACCTAAAACACTCAAAGCAAGGCCTCACATATGAAATCTTCTTACCAACCCTACCATAAACCTGGTAAAGCACCTTCACTCTAAGCCACGTTAAAGGCATCTTATTCTTCAGTGTATCAACTATCTTAACCAGAACACCCAGGACAACATTAGTAGACACGTCTACACCCTAAAACACTAGTTCAAGTATTTCTATACATTTGAGAACATATATCTTTTCCACGCCGTCTTCACTAACACCTTAGAGTAGAGTTACTTTAAAGTACTTCAACGAGTAGATATATACTGGCTGAAACCCTGTGCTCGGATGGAATATTCACATTAAAGCATATGGGATACTAGGCTTAAACACCACTATATGCCATGTAATAGACAACATAGTCGATAAAGAACCACCTAAAGCGAAAGAAGTATTCACATCCATCGCCTTAGACGAAAAACTACCAATACACTTCGGGTTCCGGAAAACAGATTTCCCATACATGTACAACTACATAGCAAGAAAATACGGCTTAGAAGGCGCTAAATGCCTCCTAGCACACTTCATCCTAGACCAAATAGAGAACACACTAAAGAAAGGATACACCCATGAAATGATAAAAGACGTTATAATAAGACTCCTAGAAGACTACAAGAAAGAATGCAAAAGCAATAAAGAACCCTGCATAGACTACACGATAGTCTTCAACGAAATAGAGCAACAACTAAGCAAACACGTAGACACGGTAATCAAAGTAGTAGAGAAATGGGTAAAAGAGAGAACACTACCAATAGAAACCCTAGTAAACGCGTCAACAGAGATACTAAGCCTAATACTAAGAATAAACCTACACCTACAAGGCTATACAGGCAAGAGAGGATTCAGAGTAGACCGCGAAGCCTTCACAAAAACCTACAACAAAGCAAAACACCTCCTAAAACAAAAAATATTCCAGGCAATACTAGACAACGAGATAACAAACCCAGACAAAATCATAGAATCAATAAACAAGATAAAACAACAAGAAGCAAACAAACAGAGAATAACTGTAGGCGAATACTTAGACCTAATAAAACAAGAACAACAAAGAAACAACGAATTCAATACGTACATCAAGATAGTAAAAGAGATAGTAAAACAAGTAATAGAAGAGCTACAGTTTTGTAAATCTTGTGATAACTAATTAGACCTAAGGTTTTGCTTAAATCTCCAAATCCATGTTGTTGGATTATTGAATTATTTAATTCTTACTAGTTCTTTAGTAGTGCAAGGTTTTGATGCTAGTTAATCTTTATGCACTTCCCTACATAGGGATAGAAAAGTTCAATAGGTATTTCAACAAATATATTCATGGAAGTTCGGGTTGAGCCTAGCAGATAAGATTAGAGAGTATGTATTAAACGAGTACGTTCTCCCCCTAGCTAAACGAGGGGTAAGAACTCTTATAATTAAAGCTGGCAAAATTCACTCTGAGCTAGGATTGGAAAATAGAGTTCCAGCTGTAGTTTCAGCTCTTTCTTCCAAGAAATTCATTGACTTATGCAATGAAAAGCTGAAGAGATTAGGGTTAACTATTAAACTCGTAAGAAAGGAAGGGCCAGCACAAAGTACTACGACAACACTCGTATACACCATAGATAAACTGGAAAAAGCTAGGGCCTTGACAAAACCTTCACAAAGACAAACAAAGGAAATCAAGAAGTCAATGAACGAGGAGAAAGCCCGGAGAATAATAAGCGAATACCTAGGAATACCACTCTACAAGGCCAGGTTGAACGTCTGCGGTAAATACAAGGAGTTTGATATCGTAAACGTAGGATCCAGGATAGTAGGAGATATCAAAGGCTTTACATTCAAAGGCCAAGTAGCATCAGCAGAATACAGTAACCTCATAGAATATCTTTTCA
>WANQ01000035.1 GCA_015521735.1 Pyrodictiaceae archaeon
AACATATACGTAGCCTACACGGAATCCTAGGAAGGGGTTTGGCTTAATTCTTGGAACTATAATATATAGTATTACTCCTGCAACTATTATTGTGCCTGCTATAGCATATAGTATTTCCTTCAAATTTTACTACCCAATCATGATGTTTCTTATTAATTCTTCCATTTCTCTAAATATTTTCTTTAGTACTGGTTTCGCTATGGGTTTTGCTTTATAGTATTTTCTCATGGGTCCTCCTAGAGGGCTTTGAGCCCAGTATCCTTCTATTAATCCTAGTTTTTCTAGCTTTTTTAGGGTATCATATATAGTGCTCTCACTTGGATTTAATGCGCCATTGGTTAACTCTACTATTCTTTTTCTTATAGCGTAGCCGTGTATTGGTTGTTTCTCGGTTACAATTTTCAATACTATTACTTGGTATAAGCCTATTCTTATATCCCTCATTATCCTGTCTACTATCTTATCTATCTTATCCTTGGTCAAGTCTAGTACTCCACGTTGTTGAATATCTCCTCGACGGTATCATATAGTTCTATTCTTGCTCTACTCTTCCTAACATGTACTGATAGTATGAGTGCTATAGTAGCTGATGCTATAAGCCCTATTATTCCTACAGGTGATGTGTATAGTTCATCGCTTAATGTGAATGAGAATAGTATTGTTGCTCCTACTGCATTTATGTTTCCATGCATTACTGCTGATGGTATAATGCTTTTACCTAGTACTCTTAGCTGTGAAAGTATAATGCTCCATACTATGCATATTAACGTAAACATCCCGATACCTACTATGTCAGGGTGATGGGGGTAGTTATAGCCTGCTAGTATTAGTGGTACATGCCATAAACTCCATACTATGCCTATTATTATCGCTGCTTGGTATAGGTTGGTCTTCCTACCTATTTCTCCTAATAGGAATCCTCGCCACCCCATTTCTTCTCCTATGGCTATTAAGGCGTTTATTGTTGATCCATTGAATATGTTTGATAAAAGTATTATTACTAGTAACGTTTCACTTGTAAACGGCATTTCTACTCCTTTAATCATTACTAGTTGTCTTAGTTTTTCAGTCGGATTAACTACGTCATAACCTATTATTAGCGCATAGAGTATTGATAAACCGTACATTGCGTATGGTATTGCTATTGCAGGTATAATGTACTCTGCTCTTCCTCCACGTAGTCCATAAGCTACTAGCCCTTTCTTTAAAGAGTAACCCATTACCTTGAGTGCTACTAGTACTCCTATGAATGGAGTATACATTCTAATTGCTCCAAATAAAGTAAATAATAGCTGAGCACCCATGTTAAGCGTGTTTTGTCTCTGAAGTCTACTTTGCTCTAGTAGTGGTACAAGTATTGTGTAGTCTAATATGTATGCTAGAGTGAATGCTACTACTAGGAATACTGTTATTCCTAGAATACTCTTATTCATTAATGTTCTTCCCTTAAAGAGGTTAAGAGCGATTTACTATTCTCTTATTCTTCTTTTTCTAATACTACTGCTGTACCGTAGGCTAGTATTTCTGCTGCACTACCAGCTATTGCTGATGTTGAGAATCTTAGCCCTACTACAGCATTAGCTCCCATGCTCTTAGCTCTTTCAACTAGTCTCTCAACTGCTATATTTCTTGCCTGAGCTAATAGTTCTGTGTATTCTTTTACTTCTCCTCCAACAATGTTTCTTAGAGCTGCTAATATGTCTTTGCCTATGTGCTTAGCCATTACAACGCTACCACTTACAACACCTAGTACCTTTACTATACGGTATCCGGGGATCTCGTTTGTAGTTGCTAGTATGAAGTCCTGGAATTTGTACATGGTCTCGCCAAGTATACCTCGGAGTCCGAGGTATATATGGTTTTTCTAGGCACCTTAGCGTTACCTTATTCTGCTTTTGAATGCGTATTGTAGTACTGGGTCTATTATACGGTAGTGTATGTTTCTGCCTTCAACTATTTTTTCTACTAGTGAGTTATCTATTAGATTGTGTAGAATGTTGTGTAGTACGCTTTTGGGTATGGTCTTCATTTCTACTTCTTCTAGGTATTTCTTTATCTTACTCCAAGTATTATGGCCTCTTGCTATTGCTTCTAGGACTAACATGTATCTTTTACGTGATTGTTCTGGTCTAGTGCTTAGTAGGTGTTCTAGTTCTCTTAGTACTAGTCTAGAAGCGTTTTCTAATACTCTTTCTACTAGTTTTTTGCTTGTATCCTTTGTTTCAACTACTGTATACCCGTATTCTACGAGCCATCCTACTACTCCATCGAGTTTGTCTACAGCGTACTCTATTGTATCCTTTGATACACTCATATTGTATTGAGTAAAGCCTTCTTCTAGGAACCTAATACTTGTATTTCGATTAAACTTCTTGAGTTCTATTCTAGTTAAGTGTCTACCATATAGTGGGTGCTCCGGATTCTCTACTCCTAGGAATCTGTAGAGTACTCCTGCTTCAGACCCCGATACTATTATCGTGGTTACTTCTGAGTGATCGTATACGTATGCAAGTACCTCGGCTATGACCCTAGACATTGGGCCTATTATTCTCTGTGCCTCATCTATTACTAGTACTAGTTTACCTATATTCTCCTTAGCCCATTCATCTAGCTTATCAAATAATTCTATTAGGTCTACACGACTACTAGGCTTCCACGACAATGATATCCTTAACCCCATAAACTCTACTCCTCTTATAGTCTCCAGCATTTTCTTTAACGAGTTTAGGTGTCTTCTATTAGACTCCATGAACTTGTTAACAGCGTACGCTATCCTATTGTACATGTCACGGTATCCTACATTTAGTGGGAGACCTCTTGTATCAATGAATATGTGTGGTGTATTTAATTCATTTAATGCTACTAGTATAAGTGATGTCTTACCTAACCTTCTAGAACCCGTTACAACAACTAGTGGACTACGCTTACTGACTGCTTCTACTAGTAGTGATAACTCTTCTTCACGGTCAAATAGGTCTTCTCTCTTCTTCTTAGGTCTAGGATCAAAGTAAGGCGTGGTTCACCCCCAGAACCTAGGTTCGGCTCCGATCCTATATTTTTACTTAGTGATCATAGATTCTTCTAGTAATTCAACAACTCTTAAAACATGCCTTCTTATCTCGTTGACAATGTTTGAGGGTACTACTACGTCTTTTTCATATAGTTTTCTCAATACTTCAACTATTTTCACAAGACCAGTTTCTCTAGCCAATTGCTTAACATACTTAGTTCTCTCTAAGAACTTTTCAACTTGATGCTTATTCTCCTCTATTAGCCTTCTACCCTGCTCTGTTAACCTATATACTCGGCGCCTACCCTTTACCTCTGATTCTATTAACCCCATTTCCTCGAGTAATTGTAGTGTAGGGTATAGTACTCCTGGACTAGGAGTATAGTCGTTGTCAAATAGCCTTGAAATCTTCTTCATTATAGCATATCCATGTAAAGGCTTATCCATTAACACATACAACACTAGGTATCTGAATAAGCCTCTTATCTTTAGGAAATCTGCATCAGTAATTAGAGGAGCCATGTCCCTCCACCATAGCCTCATATATCCTTTTCTAAAAGGTATATCTACAGATATATTTATTAAAGTTTAAGGCTACTTCAACCCCTGGAAACAGAAGCCAAGTACTTGTAAATAGGCGCTAACGCCATGAGCACGGTTAGCGAGGAGGTAATAAGGCTAGAAAACGTAGTCAAAATATATCGTGTAGGCGAAGTAGTAACATATGGTTTACGTGGTGTTAGCTTTAGTGTTAGAAGAGGAGAACTCATATCAATAATGGGGCCTAGTGGTAGTGGTAAATCAACACTATTAAACATGATAGGCCTACTAGATAGGCCAACCAAGGGAAAAATATACCTTGACAGTATAGATGTATCAAAACTAAGCGATAGACAACTAGCATACATACGTAACCGTAAAATAGGCTTCGTATTCCAGCAATTCAACTTAATCAATAGGCTAACGGTCCTAGAAAACATAGAACTACCACTCATAGCCAGGGGAATACCACGTCATCAAAGAATACCCTTAGCAGTAAAAGCACTACTTAGTGTTGGAGGAGACAAGTCATGGCTACGTAAGAGGCCAAACCAGTTAAGCGGTGGCCAGCAACAAAGAGTAGCTATTGCACGCGCTATAGTAGGATCACCTGAGATAATACTAGCAGATGAGCCTACAGGAAACCTTGACAGAGCATCATCTAAGATAGTTATGGAGACATTCCTCAAACTAAACGAGCAAGGACAAACAATAATAATAGTAACACATGACCCCGAAGTAGCTAATTGTACACGCAAAATATACTTACTAAGAGACGGTAAGATAGCTGGCATAGTAGACCCTGACCCAAGCAAATGCATAATAAACACTGTCTAAGACCATTAACGCTTATAAACTATATCTACAGATATATTCCATGGAAAGATAATGGAGGAGGCCGACATGCCAAATACCCGGACACTACTCTTACTCACACTAATAATACTCTCAACCCTAGTACAAGCATCCACAATAAACACCTATGCACAATCATTTACACTCGTATCATACCATTACACATCCTCTAGTGGAGACCCAACAATATACCCTGGAAGCAAGAACGTAGAACTAGTAGTAACGACAAAGTATACTGGATCACAAAACGCCTACAGCGTTACAGGCTGTATAGTACTACCACAAGGATTCAATATAGTACGAGGATATAGTGAGTGCTCACCAGCAAGAGATGCTAATGATACAGTATACGAAGTAGTAGAGCAAGGAGACATAGTCATATTCAAATTCTACTTCAACGTACTAGAAAATACTAGTCCAGGAACATACTACTTCACCCTAAACATAACATACAGAATACAAACCACAAATACTACAATAACAGCTAGCGAGACAATAACTGAGATAAAGGTAAAGGTATCACCATACCCAGAAGTAATACTAGAACCAGTAGACTACTACTGGAGCCCAGACGCCTACCCAGGAAGCCAAGGAGTAACATTAAACATAGTCTTAGAAAACAAAGGCAACATCACCATAACAAGTGGTAACCTAAAAATAACGTTACCAGAAAACCTTGTAGAAAAACCAAGAACTACTAGAGTAAACATAGGCGTAGTAAACCCAAAGGATAGAGCAACCATAACAGTAAACAACGTAGACATACTAGTAAACGCTACACCAAACAAGAAGTACCCCATAGAAATAGAAGGAAACATAACAGCTAGAACAAACGATGGAGTAACATATACTACAACCATTAAAACAACAGTTAACGTAGAAGTAGATAAGGCACCAAAAATCATACTAGAAACCCTTGACTATGGGCTAACAACAACACTAGAATCAAACAATACCAGAAGCACTAGGATATACTTGTTAATGCAAAGCAAGGATACTAAGACAATAAACTCTATTACAGCAATATTCCAGATAATAAGCAACAACACATTCTTCGAAAACAAAACCAGTAAAAGCATAGCCGTGTTAAGAGGACCATACAACTACGGAGACTATATAACAATAAACTCAAACCCAATAATACTAAACAATACAGAGAACATAACATTCAAGCTAACACTAATAATATTCGGCTCAAGCAATGGAGCAGAATTCTGGTCAACACAAGAATACTACTACACAATCAAACTACAGCCCAGGAAATTAGACGTAGACGTAGTAGACGTTTACTGGGACAACCATAGAGGCTATCCCGGGTCAACTAACAAGAACCTACACGTAGTAATAGCCAACAACGATGTAGTAAGCCTTACAAGAGCAAGAGCAACACTACTACTACCCCAAGGCTTTAGTCCATCCAAGTTAACCGTAGAGGACGTAACTATAAATCCAGGATCATATACTGATATAACATTTACTGGAATAGACATAGACCCATCCATTAAGCCAGGAAACTATCCAGCAAAACTAGTAATAGAAGGATACGTACATGAAGAAAACAATGCCTACCATAAAGTAAGGCTAGAATACACCATAACAATACCAGTAGAAGAATACATGAAACCCATCCTAGAAGTAGTAGATTATGGATGGGTTAATGGTAGAGCCTATACAACATCAACTAACATTAAAGCATACATAGAATTCATGGTCTCAGAACCAGTAACCATAGAACAGGTAGTAGCAACAATTAGGCTACCAAGCCAACTAGTATTCATAGATGATGAGAGAGAAAAGAACGTAACATTAACGGGCACATATAGTTATGGGCAAACATTTAGAATAGAAACACCAAGTATAAGCGTAGTCACAAATGAGCCAGGATACTATCCAATAGTGTATACACTCAAAATGCTTGTAAGAATACATGGGAGTAATACTTGGATTAGACTACAATACACTGTACCACTGAGAATACTTAAACCAAAACTAAACGTAACAATAATAGATGCATCATGGACTAGTGGTGGAGGAAGAGAAACATATAGTGGAACAATACATCTTGCAATACAAAGCTATAGCATAGACCAACTAGAAACAATAGTAGTAATAGTAAAACCATTGACAAGCAACGTAAAGTTCTGGGCCAACAAGCAAGTATATGTAAGTACTGTAAGAGGGCCAATAGGCTACGGTAACGTATTCTCAGTCAATGTCAACGGCGTAGACGTTAAGACAAATAGAGATAGCATACCCATAGCAGTAATAGTCCACGCTATAGCAAGAATAGGCGAAGAATACTATAAGTCAAGTACAGTCATCGAAAAGAACATCACGCTACAGCCTAGAAGTAACCAACTAGTAATCTCAAGCATAAATACACTATACCAAGGATCATACTCACCACTACTACCATCATCAGATGGAGTAATAGTTAGAATAACACTCCTAAACAAGAGACCTGAACCCATAACATCTATTAAACCAGAAATAAGCTTACCTAAAGGATTCCATATTAAAGGAATAGATGGCTCATGCCTTAACGGTGTAGCAGCTGGCTCAACATGTACACTAAACATACACCTAAGACTAGACAATAACCTAAAACCAGGCCCATACAACATGAACCTTACACTAAAATACGTTGTAAGACACGGGTCATCAACCATACTATACACACAATCAATGAATACAACATTACTAGTCAACGATATAGAGAGTTACCTGCCAAAACCTAAACCAATTGAATGGTTCTGGGGAACACAGACACCAACAACAGTATTCATAGGCAACCGTAATGCCGTACTAACCATACTAGTATACAACCCTGGAAGATATAGTGCAGACGGTATAATAGCATCGTTAAAGCCTATTAACAAGACCGTAGGACTAGTTAAAGACAAAGCATACTGTGGAACACTAGCACCAGGTACGAGCTGTAGAATAACATTCAACTTAGACTTAGCCAACATCACTGTTCCAGGTAAGCTATTATTCAACGTGTACATATCATACATGTTTAGGTCATATGGAGTACACTACATAGACAATACAAGCTACACCATAATGCTTAGAGTAGAAGAATACGCTGGAGGACAAGGCCTAGAGGTAATAGGATATGGCTGGAGCAACGACTGGCCAGTATACCCTAACACAGAAAACGCTACATACAACATAGTAATAGCAAACCGCTGGCCCTACCCAGTATCAGGTATTAGAGCTAAACTCATACTACCCCAAGGATTCAAAACAGTAACTGGTAGTACTGAAGCATACATAGCAGGACCCATACAGCCCCTAAACATAGTAACACTTAGCTTCAAAGTCACTATTGGAAACGTGTCAACAGGAATACATGTAGGGAAACTATTACTAGACTACGTTCTCGAAGTAGGTGGAGCAAGGCTAAGAAAATACGAAGAACACAACATATCATTCATAGTAAACAACCTATACAACTCAATAACAATACTAGACCCATCATGGGCTACAGGTGCACCAGAACCAGGTACTCATGGAGCAATACTAGTAGTACGTGTAAGAAACAACCTAATACCAAGTATGAATGGACCAGTACTAAGAATAAAGCTTCCAGAAGGAATATACTGCTCCATAAACAACGAGTCAACTGCAACACTATCCCCAGTAACAAGTACTAACATCGAAGAACTAGTTAAAATAATACAGGCTAGTCCAAGCGAACTAGCCAACCTATTAAAGAATATGCCACTACAACCCACAATATCAGGTCAAGGCGGAGGACAAAGCCTTAGCGAAGGCAGTATAGTAGAATTTGCAGTCCCGTTAAACATACTCGTAGATCGCAAGGGAGTATACTTTGCTAACGCTACACTAGACTTCATAGACCATTGGGGCAATATTCGTAGAATAGAGTTTAAGATACCAATAAGAATCCTGGGTACAGCTAAGGTAGTTAAGGTTTGGAGTCCTAGAACTCTTAGAATAGTTAACGGTACAGGTAATCTAACAATAACGTTAACCAATAACGGTACATCACCAGTATACAACGTATACGTATACCTAATACCTAAATCACCCATAACACTACCAGTAGATAACGTGAAATACATTGACGTACTCCACCCAGGTAAACCTGTAAGCATAGTGTTTAGGGTAAGGTATAATCCAACAGCAATAATGTATGGTGCTGGTGGTACAGCACTACAGTATTCGTCACTACCAGTAGTACTTACAATAATGTACCGCGACGTTGTTGGCAGACAATACGTCTACAATACATCAACTACAGTATTAATTGAGCCCTTCATAGACATAAGGTTTAGCGAGGACGTTAAAGCAGAGCTTAGAGGCACTACACTAGTTGTAAGTGGAACCATAGTAAACTATGGATTAGCTACAGCACGTAGCGTTGAAGTAAGAGCTATAGTTGGAGAAAAAACCTCCAAGACCTTCATCGGCGACATAGATCCTGCTTCACAATCAGCATTCCGAGTAGAACTTACAGTACCATCTAGTACCACTAGTGTTAGAGTAGAAGCAGTTTACCGAGACGAATACAATATGATCCACATGGTATCAAAGACACTACCAGTAACAGTATTAGAATTGAACACTACAACAACAGTAGTAGAAAGATCGTGGATTACGCCTACACACATAACTGTTATAGTACTAGTAGCAGTATTCCTTGGAGTAATAGCAATGCTACTATACCGTTACTTAAAGAAGCATACTCGAAGACTTGAAGAGGTACAATTACCTTGAACATAACATTTCTTTTCGATGCACTAAGACTTGCTCTTAAAGCATTAACTGAGCGTAGACTAAGAGCAATACTAACCATTATAGGCATAGCTATTGGCCCAATAGCATTGGTGACAATGTCTAGTGTTGTAAGAGGATACTCAAACTACGTTACAAGTCAACTCGAAGCACTTGGACAAAACCTCATAGTAGTACAGTCTACTGGAAACTACAGGTTAAGCGAAGACGATGTAGATGCATTAAAGAAGATACCAGGTGTTAAAAGAGTAGAACCATACTATATGATCAAGGCAACAATAAAAATAGGCGCTGAGAACGAGGATATAATAGCCTATGCCGTACCAATAGATCTAATATTCGAAGCTATGAGCGGGCTAAAGATACTAGAAGGTAGTATACCATCACAAACGGAAATAATAAAGGTAGTTATAGGCTACGATATAGCATTTGACGAAAACGGTAACCAAGTATACTATGTAGGAGACACAATAACCTTAACAATATACAAAGTTGAAGAAGGAGGTAAAGTGAGTATTAAGAGAGTAAACGTACTAGTAGCAGGTATACTCGACAAGTTCGGAGGAGCATTCTTCCTAAGCCCAGATAGAACAGTATTCCTAAGCCCAGATGCAGGTAAGAAGCTACTAGGACTAAAGGACTGGAGTGGCATACTAGTATTAGCTAGTAATAGTAAACTAGTACTACCAATAGAGCAGGAGATTAGGGAAATGTATCATGGAAACGTAGACGTAATATCATTCCAAGGAATAGCAAAAGTAATAAACTCTATCACCGGGGCAATGGACTTCATAACATTCTCTACAAGCCTAGCAGCATTCGCCGTAGCTATTGCAGGAGTAGCAGCAACTATGATAACATCAGTTATAGAGAGGATAAGAGAAATAGGAGTTATGAAAGCTGTAGGATTCACCAACAACCAAGTACTATTCATGATACTAGCTGAAAGCCTAGTAATGAGCATTATTGGTGGAGGAATAGGAATAACACTAGGAGTAATAGGAGCATACATACTAGCATCAAAAGGCTTCACAATAAAAGCGGGAACAACAACAGTAGTCATAAGCGCTCCACCAGCAATAACACCCGAGCTAATACTCAACACGATAGGAATAGTAGTACTCGTAGGAATAATAGGAGGAATATTCCCAGCATACCGTGCAGCTAAGATACCACCAGCAGTAGCACTAAGATATGAGTAAAACACCACACACGAGAAAAAAACCCCTTGGAACACGTCTAAGATACTAGTACTTAACGAATCCATAGACCCTAGCTTAGAGGTATGAAGCCTATATCAAAGAAAAGAAGTAGCTGATCATGTTTTACGTATAGCTATCTCACTGACCAGTACATGTACTCCATATACTATGAATACAGCTAGCAATACTATTCCCGCTAGGCCTAGAATTATAGATGTTGTCGACGTAATTGACGCTAAATACGTATTTCTACTAATCATGGCCGTTAAGGTAAAGTACTGTAGCACGGCTACAATAAGCCTTACAGCCCCATATACTATGGGCCCTAAAGCTATTACCGTGGGTAGTCTCCTAGGGCTAAGCATACCGTGAACTATTATTCCTACTATAAGCATTAGTACTCCTGCAATAATATTTGGGGCAATAACTGCAATTAAACTATAAACCACTCATTACACCTTACCGGTTTTCACCAAGTATCTTTACCCAAGCTACTGTTTAAGAGGATTATGGCATGCAACCCAATGGTCTTTCTCTAACTCAACTAGTCTAGGCTCCTCTATAGAACACCTAGGTAATGCTAATGGGCATCGTGGATGTAGTCTACAACCACTTGGAGGTCTTGATGGATCAGGTATTTCTCCTTTCAATACAATGCTTACATGTCTTCCTCCAGGTTTTATCCTGGGTATAGCTGTCAGTAATGCAGCAGTATAGGGGTGTAAAGGCTTTGATAACACCTTATCTGCTGGACCATACTCTACTATCTTGCCTAAGTACATTACAGCTATTTTATCTGAAACAAGCTTAGCTGTTGCTAGGTCATGTGTAATGAAGATCATTGCCTGCTTATACTTCTCCTTAAACTCCTTCAACAACTCCAATATTGATGCACGTATAGATACATCTAGGCTAGACGTGGGTTCATCAGCAATCACTAATATGGGCTCCAATAACATTGCACGTGCTATAGCAGCTCTCTGAAGCTGTCCACCACTAAGCTGATATGGTCTACGACGATAGAAGTCTTCTGCTGGCACCAGTCCAACTCTTTCAAGTATCCTTAACACTCTATCTACTGCCTCCTCTCTTGTAGCAAGCCTGTGGACTAGTAGAGGCTCTATTAGAGCATCACCTATCGTCTGAAGAGGATTAAAACTTGCATAGGGGTCTTGGGGTATTAACTGCATTTTCCTACGCATAGGCCTAAGCTTTGACTCGGGTAAACCTGTTATGTCTACTCCATCAAATATTATTCTACCCGACGTAGGCTTATACAATCTTAGTATAAGTCTACCAAGAGTAGTCTTACCACTACCACTTTCACCTACAAGTCCAAGAGTTTCACCTCTATTCAACGTAAAGCTTACACCATCAACTGCTTTAACAATTCTCTTAGTACCTAGTCCTCCTACCTCAAAGTACTTTCTAACATTCTCTACTACTAGTAATGGATTAGTCATAGGGTTCACCTTCTAGCATAAAGCCAGCATGAAACATAGTGTTCAGGTTCAACTTCAACCATGCCTGGATTCTCTTCCCTACACACTTTCATAGCTAGTGGGCAACGTGGATGGAATCTACAACCACTTGGAGGCTTCCTTAGATCTGGAGGCATACCTGGTATAGGCTTAGGCCATTCACTACTACTTATATCTGGTACTGATTGTAGTAGTGCTCTAGTATATGGGTGTAGGGGGTTCTCTATTACTTTACTCTTAGGACCATATTCTACTATCCTACCCGCATACATTACAGCTATCCTTGATGCACGTTCAGCTGCTAACGCTATGTCGTGGGTTATCAATATAATTGCCATACCAGTAGTCTTCCGGATCTCGTCGAGTAAGTCCATTATCTGTTTCTGAACTATAACGTCAAGAGCTGTTGTAGGCTCATCAGCTACAAGTACTCGTGGCTTTAACGCAATTGCAGCAGCAATAGATATTCTCTGCCTCTGACCACCACTGAGCTGGTGAGGGTAAGCTTTAGCCATTCTCTCAGATAAGCCTACTGCCTTCACAACCTCTACGACACGCTCCTTAGCCTCCTCTAACGGTACACCATGCTCTAAGAGTACTTCAAGTATCTGGTCACCTACACGTCTAACAGGATCCAAGGTTGTAAACGGGTCCTGAAATATCATAGATACAAGACTACCCCTAGCTCTTCTAAGCTCATCACCTCTAAGTGATAAAATGTCTACTCCTCCCACAATAACTCTGCCCTTGACTACTCTACCGGGTGGTGGTACAAGGTTTAATAGCGAGTATCCTAGAGTTGACTTACCGCTACCGCTTTCACCAACTAATGCTACCATATCACCTTTATACGCTTTCAATGAAGCTTCTTCAACAGCTCTCACTATACCCTTAAGAGTATAGTAGTATACTGTTAAGTTCTCTACTACTAGTACTGGCTCACTCACAGTTGCTCCCTCCTAACCCTCTCACTTAATCCCTCACCTATCAATGCAAACCCGACTGCAAGTAGGGTTATCATTAGTCCTGGGAAGAATATTAGCCACCAGTAACCAGATAAAACGAAGCCCTTGCCCTTGTAGAGATCATAGCCCCAGTCAGGTGTTGGAGGCTGTACCGATAATCCTAGATAGCTTAGTGCTGCCTCAGTTAATACTGCATCAGCTGCACTAAGGCTAAAGACAACCATTATTGTCGGCAATATGTGTGGTAGTATGTGCTTGAATATTATCCTAAAGGTAGGTATACCTAGTGCTTTAGCTACCTCGATGAATAGTTCCTCTTTAACGCTTAGTACTTGGCCTCTAATCATCCTAAAATATGTTGGGACATAGATTACTGCTATAGCTATCGCTGCATTAAAGAGGCTTGGACCTAGTGCTACTGCTAGTGATATAGCTAGTACTAGGCTTGGGAAAGCGTAGATAGCGTCCATAACCATACTTAACGCTCTATCTATTCCACCACCATAATAGCCGCTTAAAAGGCCTAGTGGAATGCCAATAGCCATGCTTATAGCTATTGCCAGGAATACTACTATGAGTATAGTACGTGCTCCATAGACTATTCTAGCCCACATATCGTATCCTAGATTATTAGTTCCAAATGGATGCTCCCAAGAAGGTGGTTGGAAGCTACGGCCAGCTCTACGTGTAGGATCATAGGGTGTGAGTACTGGTGCTGCAATAGCCATGAAGATAACTGCTAGCACTATAACTAGTCCAGTATAGACTAGTATTCTTCCACGACCACTAACCCTTAACGGAATTATCTTTGCAAGGATTCTTGCTAGTGTCCTACCTAGCACCTCCATACATTAACCCTCTAATACCTTATCCTTGGATCAAGGAGTGCGTAGATTAAGTCAACTATTAAGCTGATAACTCCTACAAAGAATGCGAAGACTATTACAACAGCTTGTATAGCCGGGTAATCCCTATACCCTACTTTCTCTACAAGGTATGTCCCTATACCTGGCCAATCAAATGTTGTCTCGGTTAATACTGCTCCTCCAAGTAGTAATGCGAACTGTAGTCCAGCATAAGTAACTACTGGTATAAGAGCATTCCTAAATGCATGTAATAGTATCTTTGAACTCCTAACACCTCTAGCATGGTATGCGAAGACATAGTTTGACTCTAAGGCTTTAATCAAGTTGCTTCTCACAAGCCTTGTATAAGGACCACTTAAGACTAGGCCTAAGGTTAGCGCAGGTAGTATTATATGGCTTAGAGCACTGCGCAGAGCATCAATGTTTCCTGTAAGAATAGAGTCTAAGATGTAGAACCCAGTAATCGTTCTAAGACTTACATCTGGATCTATTCTACCACTAGCTGGTAGCCAGCGAAGCCATACAGCAAATATTAGCTGAAACATAAGTCCTAGCCATGGAATGAATAACGTGTAGGTTACTGCACCAAATACTCTTAACCCTAAATCCACCTTAGTATCACGTTTAACTGCTGCAAGAAAACCAGTTGAAACCCCTATAAGTAGGCTTACGAGAAGACCAGCTACAGCCAGCTCCACGGTTGCGGGTAGCCTCTCAAGTAAGTCAACTGTTATACTGCGCCCACTTATAATCATACTTGTACCAAAGTCTCCGTGTAATACATTCCATAAGTACTCAAAGTATTGTACAATGTAGGGTTTATCTAACCCAAGATTATGTCTAATCTGCTCTAATTGTTCTGGAGGAATATTCTTAGTACCTAGAACTGCGAGTACAGGGTCTCCTGGAAGTATTCTTAACACTATGAATACTAGTGTGTAGAGGATGAGAACTGTAGGAATAATTAATGCAGCCCTTATAGCTACATAGCGTAGAAGCCCCATAAACAGCCACCGTAGGTCTCTTGCTTCATCACTACAGCATTCCACGTACTTATAAGTGTTTATTCTAGTCATGTACCTTGGCTCTAAACGACAGTTACTGGCTACAAGAACTGTTTTCTACAAGTACTATAGTTACTTCAATTGTGTATGTTGTAGGCTTAGTTTACGAAACATTTTTAAGGGGGAGGGATTACACGTGCCCACCATAAACTAGGGGGAGATGTGTAGGCATGGTTAGTCAAACCACGTTAACGATAGCCTTAATCATAGTATTGATCATAGTAGGAGTTGCTGCTTACTATGCTGGTGTGAGTACTGGAGGTCAAACAGTAACAACTACGACTACAGTAACTCAGACAATAACTCAAACGGTAACCCAGACAGTAACTACAACCCAAGCAGCATCACCAACACCAACGCCAACAACTACTCCAAGCCCATCACCCACTACAACTACACCTACAACCACGCCTACAACAACTCCAACATATGTAACTGAGAAGTTAACCATAGGTACAACAGATAAGGTCACGGACCTAGATCCATCAAATGCCTACGACTTCTTTACATGGGAGATACTAAACAATATAATGGATGGACTAGTTAAGTATAAGCCTGGTACAACTCAAATTGTTCCAGCTATAGCTGAGAAATGGGAGGTCAAGGACAATGGTAAGGTATGGGTATTCTATCTACGCAAGGACGTTAAATTCTGTGATGGAACACCATTAACAGCACACGATGTTGTAAGGAGTATTAAGAGGGTTATGACTATACAGGGAGACCCATCATGGCTTGTAACAGAGTTTGTAGAAGATGTTAAAGCACTAGACGACTACACAGTTGAATTCATACTTAAGAGACCTGTAGGATACTTCCTTGCAGTACTGGCTACTCCACCATACTTCCCAGTACACCCCAACTACCCAGATGATAAGATAGTAAGTGATGCTACATGGGGTGGTGCTGGACCATACTGTATCAAGGAGTTTAAGAGAGACCAGTACATAGTATTAGAAGCAAACCCATACTACTATGGAGAACCACCTAAGACTAAGACAATTATAGTTAGATTCTACAAGGATGCAGCTACACTTAGACTAGCCTTCGAGAACCGTGAAGTAGATATTGCGTGGAGAACACTTAGGCCAACAGATTACGAGGACTTGAAGAAGAACCCCAACTACAAGGTTATAGAAATACCTGGATCATTTATAAGATACATTGTCGTAAACGTGCAAATGGATCCAACAAGTAATAAGCTTGTAAGACAAGCAATAGCAGCAGCCATAAACCGGCCCGAGCTAGCTGAAGCAGTATTCCTTGGAACCATGGAGCCACTATACAGCCTTGTACCATCGGGTCTATGGAGCCACGTAGACGTATTCAAGGAGAAATACGGTGATGGGAACATAGAACTAGCTAAACAACTACTAAAACAAGCAGGATACGATGAGAATAACAAGCTTAAACTAGAACTATGGTATACTCCAACACACTACGGTGATACAGAAGCAGATCTAGCACAACTAATTAAAGAGCAATTAGAGGCAACCGGAGTAATAGAAGTTGAGATAAAGAGTAGTGAATGGGCAACATACGTAGACCAGCTTAGAAAAGGTCAAATGATGCTAAGCCTTCTAGGATGGTATCCAGACTACATAGACCCAGACAACTTCCTATACCCATTCCTACACAGTAAAGCCAACAAGTGGACTGGTACAGGATACTCTAACCCAGAAGTAGATAAACTACTAGAACAAGCAGCAGTAGAACCAGATCAAGCTAAGAGAGCTGAACTATACAAGAAAGTACAGGAAATACTAGCTGAAGACGCACCATTCATACCACTACTACAGGGTAAGCTAATAATAGTAACACACAAGGATGTCGAGGGAGTAGAAGTAGGACCTACAATGCTACTACCATACTGGACACTCTACAAGTCCTAAGACGATAAAACTAAACCCATTTTTTACTAGACCACAAATACCTTGCCCTAACATGCTTCTCAGCTTAACACACTGTATCCCCTTATTAGCTAAGACTTCATAGTATACTCATGGTGGTTTAATAGCTTGGTAGTACGTGTTATCTCCTTTGACTGTTATGGCACACTGTTTGACTGGCTGTATAGTATTCGTGGAGTACTAGAATACCTTGTGAAGCGAGACGTAGTTGATGAGTTCTTTGAGTGTGAGCAAAAAGAGTTATCATCGTTTAAGCCCTACTCAACAATACTACGTAGATGTCTTAGAGAGCTCTTGGAGAACCATGGAATAGGATACGAGGAACGCTATGGTGATGCCCTAGTATTGGGTTTTGCTAAGTCCCCTCCATTCCCAGATACTATTCCAGGCCTAGAATTGCTGAAGGAGAAGGGTTATAGGCTTGCTATTATATCAAATACTGAGCACAAGCTAATAGACATAACACTAACTGGTATAAGGGAATTGTTCGACTGGATTATAACAGCAGAGGATACTGGCTACTATAAGCCTAGCCTAGAAGCCTTCCGTAAAGCCTACAAGATAATGGGTGTAGATCTAAGCCAAGTAATACATGTTTCAGCATACCCATACTATGACCTAGAACCAGCTAGAAAGCTTGGCGTAAAAACAATAATGGTTAACCGCTACGGATACAAGTGGAACCCGAGCATCAACAGTCTAGAGGAAATAATAGAATACGTGTAGAGTGGGTCCGGGTTACATGGTTTTATACCTTAACATACTTGTTATCCATAATGGTGTAAGTTATTGGTAAAACCCCTGGAAGGACTAGTAGTCTTAGATCTTAGCCATACTCTTGCAGGACCCTTTGCCACCATGCTATTAGCTGACCTCGGTGCTAGAGTTATCAAGGTAGAATCTCCTAGTGGTGATGAAACTCGTAGCTGGGCACCACTAGTAAAAGGATTTAGCGCCTACTTCTCAAGTATTAATCGTGGTAAGGAGAGTATAGTAGTAGACTTAAAGAAGGATAAGGGTAGGGAAATAGTTTACCGCCTAGCTAGGAGGGCAAACGTAGTAGTGGAAAACTATAGACCAGGTGTTAGGGAGAAACTAGGAGTAGACCCAGACACCTTGTTCAAGGTGAACCAAGAACTAGTGTATTGCAGTATTAAGGGGTTTGGCCTAGACAATACACCTTACCGCGACCTACCTGCATACGATATAATAATTCAAGCTCTAAGCGGGCTTATGGCTTCAACAGGTGAGGAGGGTAGACCACCAGTAAGAGTAAGCTTCGCATTATTTGATGTGATGACAGGCTATCTCGCAGCACTAAACATAGTGTCAGCTCTACTAGCCAAGAAGGAGGGTAGAATTAAGGGCCCAGTCTACATAGAAATACCAATGTACGATACCGCAATATACTCAATGGTCTACATACCAATAATATACCTTATGACCGGGGAGAAACCCAAGCGTATGGGGTCAGCACACCCATCAATAGTACCCTACCAAGCATTCAAAGCAAGCGACAACAAATACTTCATACTAGCAGCAGCTAATGATAGGTTATGGGAGAAAACATGTAAAGCAATAGGAAAACCAGAACTAGCAAGCGATCCTAGATTCAAGACTAATCCCAGCCGAGTAAAGAATAGAGAACAACTAGTAAGAATACTAGAAGAAGTATTCTCAAAGAAGCCACGAGACTACTGGGTAAAACTACTACGAGAATACGGTGTACCCGTAGCACCAGTATACGAGGTAAACGAAGTATTCAAAGACCCCCACGTAAAAGCACACAAAATCGTAGTAGAACTACCACACCCACTATTAGGAAAAATACCACAACTAGCCTACCCAGCATGGATAAACAACGAGAGACCCATGAGCAAACAACACCCACCATTAATGGGCGAACACACAAAAAGCATACTCAGAGAACTAGGCTATAACGATAAAGAAATAGAAGAACTATACACTAAAGGCATAGTCAAATAACATACACCACCCACCACGCACCCTTAACCCGATAATAATTGATCCATGAACCATTGAATAACCTTTCATAGTAAATTATGGTTTCAACTCTTATTAATCAAGCTAACTTTTTATCCAAAGCCAACCCCCACTATCTCGGGCAGACCAGTTGAGGATAGTTTTAAGGGTTAGAAAGAATGGCGTACTAATCCTACCTAAGAAGCTAAGAGAAGCCTCCGATATAAGCGAGGATAGCGAAGTAATAGTAGAGGCCAGAGAGAATACCCTTATCATAAAACCATTAAAACCACCCATGATAGTTGATGTTAACCCAGAGCTCGCCGAGAAGCTTCTCAGCGAGGAAAACATGGTTGAGAAGAGAAAGTATAATGAACTCCCTAAGTAGCTTAAGTACTACGTCATCTGGTATCCCATTAATAGAGATACCAATCAATGGTAGGAGATAGGTTGTATCCATACAATATTCAATACTCAAGCCTCCTAGATAACTCCTTCCTAAACCTATAGAATTCTTCAACACTTATTTTAACAGGCTTAGCTTCCTTCAAAATATCCTCAATGCTAGGTATAGGCTCTACAATAAGCTTACCATCCTGAACCCTATACAACACCTTCATGTGAGGCTTAAGCCCAATAGCCTCCCTTAACTCCTTAGGAGGAAACAACTCACCCTTCGAACCCACCCGTCCCACAATAACCATACCAGATCCACTAGTATGGAAACCTAGTTTAACTAGATAAATAAAGCCACCCGGCCAAGATCTCATTGTCTTATAGGGAGCTAGAAGTAGGAGACCATTTTTAACAGTCAAAGACTACATAGGATGTATAGTGGGTGTGTTAGAGGTCTTGGCCAATACTATTGCTCTTCCCGAAAGAATCGTAGAGCTAGCTAGGAGGGAGGCTAAGAAGCTAGGGTTAGGACTAGAAGAATATCTTGCCGAGCTAGTAATCCAGCAACTCGACCCCAAGGATAGAGCAGTAGAGTACATTGAAGTAGCCAAGAAACTACTAGAAGAAGCCAAGAAGGAGCTAAAGAAAGACAATATCCAGCAAGCATCAGAAAAAGCATGGGGGACAACAGTACTAGCAATTAAAGCATACGCTTGGTGGAAGGAAAATAAACGACTAACAAGCCACCGAGAACTATGGGAATACAAGGACATAGTCGCCGAAGACCTAGGTAAATGGGTAAGAGACTCCTGGAATGCAGGAATCAGTATGTACACATGCTTCTACGAAAACTGGTGCACAAGAAAAGACGTAGAAGAAAACATAGAGAAAATAGAAAAACTAGTCAAAGAAATAGAAACGAAAATAAAGAAAACAAGAACCCAAACACAATCCTAATCACTGAAAACCTAACATATACATATAAAGGTAATGAAGTACCTATAGTCTCTTAGAAGAACTTGCAGAGAGGTAAGGAAAGCTGATAACCGAAGACTGCTTAACTAGTCTTATTATAAGGGATCCTGATCTCCATGTGAGAGCTCGGAAATATGTTGAGGGTGCATTGGAGCTTTTAGAGCAGGCTAGGGAGGAGTTGGTGAAGGGTAATCTTAGGCAAGCTTCTGAGAAGATTTGGGGTGCTTGTGCTCTAAGTATCAAGGCGTATGCGTTGGCTAGGGAGGGGAGGGTGTTGGAGGCTCATGCTGATCTATGGAGGTATAAGAGTGTTGTAGCTGAGGAGCTGGGGGATTGGGTGAGAGATGCATGGTATGCTGCTAACACTATGCATAGGAACTTCTATGAGAATCTAGCAGACCGTAAAGACGTTGAAAAAGCGCTCAGCGAGGTAAGTAGGCTAGTAAAAGCTATAGCAGAAAAACTACAACTAAGAAGCTAGCCTAGACAACACCATGTCCTAGCCTAGATAACCATGTGATACCCGTGCCATGAGGTTTAACTGCTAGTTCTCCTTATCGGCTTCTCGGATTCTAAGGAGGCCTAGTCGGAAATGTTTACTGTGTTTGAGACAAAATACATTATGCTTGCTTAGCGGTACGTAGACACGTAGTTAAGATAGAATTACTTGCATAGGATATGAACCCCTGGGACCAGGGTAAAAGAACTCCATGGGAGTATTGTTAAAACTACTTAGACAATTTTGGGTTCTATGTCTCGTCATGTTGTTAGAAGCAAATATAAGGTCTTGGTTTGCTAATGGTTTTGTAGGGTGTGTTTTACTGTGGAGGAGATTCTAGTTCGGGAGGGCCTTGAGCTGCTTTTGAGGAAGGTTGATCGTGAGATTGTTCGTGTTGAAGCTAGGCTAAATAGGATTGCTAGGAGGTTTGGGCTTAGGGAGTGGAGGGAGTTAGAGGAGCTCGTGAAGTCTAAGGGTATTGATAATCTTGAGATGGATCTTGTTTGGCCTGAATATGTTTACTTACGTGATAGGCTAGAAGTTCTTCGTAAGCGTAGGCAAAGAATTCTAAAAGAGTTAGGTAGGGCTTAGAGTTGAATAGACTTGCAATCATACTAGACAAGATCCAAGTCCTTCTCGGTGGCTATGAGCCAGTTATACAGGTAGTTGAACACTATATTGACGTGGAGGAAGAAGTAGAGTACCTCTATCTAAGGATCATGTTTCCTCAACTCAATGCTTTGGTTATAGTTCGAGAGTATTGGCGTAGGAAAAGACTAGTAGCCTATGGCTACTACGTTCGATTAGCAGGCTATGAGGAATGGTGGGATAATAGGCCACACCACCCGGAGATCTCCACATATCCGCATCATAGACATGTACATGGAGATGTAAAGCCTTTAGAAGATCCAAGTTTAGAATCCTTCCTGGTAAGAGTTAGAGATTTACTAAGACGTAATGCTATGGAGGGATAGGTTTTGTGTAATACATGGAAGCAAGTACGAATAGATGATATGGGTGTTGTTGATGAGCTAGCTATAGAGTTGCTTACACAAGATGTAGACCCTAAGACCAAGGTAAAAGACTATGTGGAGGCTTCTATGGAGCTACTTAGACAAGCAAGTATTGAAGTAGACAAGGGGGATATTAGGCAAGCTTCTGAGAAGATTTGGGGTGCTATAGCTCTTTCAGTAAAAGCCTATGCGTTGTGGAGGGATGGGAGGAGGCTTAGTAGTCACCGTGAGCTATGGGAGTATAAGGATGTTATTGCACAAGAGCTTGGAGGATGGGTTAGAGAAGTATTTCGTGAAGCAAGTACTCTTCACATATGCTTTTACGAGGGATGGTGTACTAGACAAGACGTGGTAGACGTTTTAGGGAAGGTGAGGAAGCTGGTAAGCACTATAATGGATAAAATACATTGAGTAAAGAGTCGTTGGCTAGCTGATTGTTTCCCTGATAGTGTGGGGTATTGTTACATTATGTTTTATTAGGTGTGTTATTTTAACGGTGTTATAGGTGTTAGTGTTGAGTAATAAGTCTCTTGTTGAGAAGGTTAGGGAGCTTTTAAGGAGTCATGGTAGGCCTTCTAGAGAGGTTTACTTTGACTTAGAGAATAGTGGTTGGGTTCCTAGGGAAGTTGTTGAGGCTATGATACCCTACTACTATGAGAGAGGGTTTGGTCATCCATCTATTACTCATAAGCCTGGTTGGGAAGCCTTGGAGGCTGTTTATGAGGCTAAGGAGCTTGTAGCTGAGACTATTGGTGCTAAGGGTATTGAGGAAATAGTTTTTACTCATAGTGGTACTGAGGCTAATAACCTAGCCATAATGGGTACGCTACTAGCTAGTAGGAATAAGAGGGGGAGAGTTCTCGTATCATCTATTGAGCATTTAAGTGTAATATTTCCTGCTGAGAAGCTTGGTGAGAGACTGGGGTTTAGGGTTACGAGAATACCAGTTGATGGAGAGGGATTCGTAGACCCCGAAGTATTTAAAGCATATATGGATAGGGATGTAGTGCTTGTGAGCGTACAAGTAGTTAACCATGAGATAGGGACTATACAGGATGTTAGAGAGCTGGTGGGTATAGCTAAGGATGTTAACCCAGACGTAGTATTCCATACTGATGCTGCTGATGCCTATGGTAAGATACCCTTGGATGTGGATAGGCTTGGAGTAGACTTGTTGACTATTAGTAGCCATAAAATCCATGGTCCTCGTGGTGTAGGAGTACTATATGTTAGGGAGGGGGTAAAGCTAGAGCCAATACTTTATGGACAGCTTAGCTCAGAGAAAATGTGGCCTGGCGTAGAGAATGTTCCAGCTATAGCTGGGTTTAAGAAGGCTGTAGAGCTAGCATTCAATGATTTCGAAGGAAACGTCGCTAAGATGAAGAGTTTAAGGGATAGGTTACTGAAGGGTATCCTAGACCATGTACCCGATGTACTAGTCAATGGACCATTAGGTAATAGGAGAGCACCAGATAACGTTAACGTAAGCTTCCTCTACGTTGAAGGGGAGGCTTTAACTGTTGAGCTAAGTTTAAGGGGAATATATGTTTCAAGTGGTAGTGCTTGTACAAGTAGAGTATTAGAGCCAAGCCACGTACTCCTAGCTATTGGTAGAAGACATGAGGAAGCACATGGAAGTATACTGTTTAAGACATCAAGGTACCATACACTAGAAGACATAGAGTACACGTTAGAGCAGTTACCACAAGCAGTTGAAAGATTACGTAGAATAAGCTCTCTTAAGAAACAGTGATTAACGGGAACACAAATATACTACATTAACACTGTTATAGATGTGGAGGAGAAGTACTATGAGTACTAGAATACCACTACCATACTCACCCAAAGTACTAGAACTATTCCGTAACCCAAAGAACCTAGGACCAATACCAGATGCAGATGTAGTAGCATCAGCTGGAAGCCCGGCATGCGGTGACATGATAAGAATATACCTTAAGATAACTAGGAGGGGAGGAAAAGATGTAATAGAGAAGGCCTCATTTGAAAGCTATGGCTGTGCAGCAAACATTGCAGCTGCAAGTATACTTACAGAAATGGTTAAGGGTAAAAGCGTTGAAGAAGCATGGAAGATAACGTGGAAACAGCTTTCAGATGAACTAGGAGGACTACCTCCAATAAAATACCATTGCAGTATACTAGCAGTAGGAGCATTAAAGAGAGCAATAAGACAATACTATTCAAAGAAGAAGAACAAGCCTAAATGGCTACCAGAACAACTTACACCAGATGAAAAACAAGTATTGGAGGAAGAAGAAATGATAGAAAGATACTATAAGTTTAGTAAGCCATAGTGATTCAGGAGGTGGTGTTCTACATGAAGGTTAGAGAAGTTGATTTAAGGTTTAAGTCAAGATCATGTACTGATCACCCAGTAGTAGTGTTTACTCGAGTACTTAGAGATCTTTCAAGTAATAGGAATGGCATGGTTAAAATCATAGCTTACAAGGAGGATATACCTCCAAAGTTTATAGAATTATTTGTGAAGAACCATAAGCTTAAGATAGTGGAGATTAAGGAGGTAGATAATAAGACTATTGAAGCACTAATAGCACCTTAACACGCTATTTCCTTTTAAGGAACTTGTCTAGTGTAGTAGAGGGCTTCTCCTGTTTATACTCCATTCCAGGTAGGCATTTAACGTTGTAGATTCTACAGTAGTGTTCTATTTTGCTGAAAAGCTTATTCCAGTTATAGTACTTTGATTTTAATGCACTGCTTCTTAATACGTGGTCTCCTTTTAACATGAAGTCTTTAACTCTAAGTTTATCGTAGTAAAATATGCTGTTTGTCTCCTTAGCTAGTCTTACCAGTTCCTCTATTGATGCATCATCATCGTTGTATCCAGGTATTATTGGGCCCATGAAAACCCATGTCTCTACTCCATGGGATGCTATGGTTTCTAGAGCCTTTGCTCTAGCTTTAGGTGGTGGTGCTCGTGGCTCAATTATTTTGGCTACTTGGCTGTCTAGTGTTGTTATGGTGAAGCCTACGTCTACTAAATTCTTGTTTTCGACTAGTAGGTCTAGGTCTCGTAGTATTAGTGGGTTCTTAGTCTGTATACTGGCATGGAATTTTGCTGAGAACAGTATTTCTAGTGATTTACGTGTAAGCTTGTATACTGCTTCAACTGGCTGATAAGCATCCGTAATTGTCCCAACACCTACTACTCCACGAGCCTTATACTTTACTTCTCTACGTAGAATACTAGTAATGTTCTCTTTAACTACTATTACCTCACCCCAGTTCTCAGCAGCCTCCCTATACCATGTATATATCCTAGCATAACAGTAGATACACGAGTGCCAACAACCCATGTAGGGGTTCAAGGCATAGTCTAGGTCAGGTAGCCCACTACGACTTAAAGCCTCTTTAACCTTTACGAATACTATTCTAGGCCTACTTCTAATAGACTTGACGTTCACTATACTCTTACCTTGTACAGCATACCTCCTAGGAATGGATTTCAGGGGAGCTCCTACTTATCTTGGTATGTTTAATATACAGGGTTTATATAGTGGTTGAGACTAAAAATAGTATCCATGTAGGTAAATACCTGGGGTAAGTGGTTTGCCTAAAAAACTAATTGATGGTGTGGCTAAGGAAGCTCTAGATAAGGCTCTACTTGAACTGGCTAGTAGCGAAGACTATGAAGTAGACTTTGAACTAGTAAAGCCTGGGAAAGGAGTTGTAAGCAAGTTTGTTAGGTTAATGAGGGATGAAAGAGATAGTGTACTTAGAGACGTAGGGGTTCTAGACTAGGATACATTGAATTCATGCTATTAGTGTGGTATGGTTATTTCCAGCGTCTAGGTGGTTCACTTCTCCTAACTCTTTCCTTAGGCTCCCATCTAAACCTCCACAATCCTTCTCCTGGATCCTCAAGAGCTATTTGGAGCTTACTTAATAGTTTATCGCTTAACAGTACTTCATCAGCTATTGGTGAGACTACGATGTCTGCTATGGTTTCTGGGCCTTCAACGTCTTCTGCTACTACTTTAACCTTGCATGCTCTAGGTGCTATCCAAACCTTTAATGGGCCACCAGCTGTTTCAAATTCTGATTCCTCCATATTAGGTGTTGGAGGCCATAGCCCTAGTTCCTCAGCTAGCCTTATAGGTACTAGTAGTTGTGGTGTTTCTGCTTCATAGCCACTATTAGCTAGTGCAGGGGTCTCAACAACCTTATTCTCTCTCATGACTCTTATTCTTACTCTCACTACCATGGGTACTAAGCCTCTTAGCCTTAATCCTGCCAATCCTAGTTCTATGATCTCTTATTAACCCAATAAACGCTTTCCTATCCATATGGTTTCTACACCTAGCCAAATTATATATTGAATGACTAGTGTTAATTAGGCTTAAACAAGTACCTAGGGCTAGAGTATTCTGGATGCCTACCTGTATAGGTATTCTGTAATTCTCTTAACATATAGGATTTTCTGTAGTAGCTTAGATGCTTTTAGCCATTTTCTTAGCCCAAGTTTTGTCTCCCTATCTATTATCTTCAATGCTTCCCATATCTCACTTGTTTTTAGTACTGGTCCTCTACGTAGCATTGCCCTAATGTTTTCTCTCACAAACCATACTCCTATTGGCAGATTGAATCCTGGATATATTTCTCTTAGAACTATTGCTGTTGCCTGCTTCTTCCTCTTGTACAAGTATTCTGCTACTGCTAGTCTTGTAGCATAGTAACATCCACCTATACTAGCATAAGTTGTTCTCCCACGGTATCCCTCATAGTCTCCTTCAACTATTATTTCATCTGATCCAGGATTCCATGTTGAGCCAGGCCACCAAGCCTCCATCCACTCAAAACTCCATTTACCTGGAACGAGTATTGCTATGAATAGGTTATCATAGTATCTCCTAACATAGACTTCAATTTCACTTATCTCATCGTAATCCTTTATCTTCTCCACTAAGTGCTTGGATATAGTGTCGTCTATAGCTGTTATACTCCAACGTGTTGGAACTATCCGTCTATTCTTCCTAGCCCCTAGTGCTCCAACACTAAATATCCTCTGAATATGAGTTACTGGTACACCACTACGATATAATTCTACTATTGCTTCAGCTGCCTTCAAGTCTGTGTCAGAGTATACTTTATCTATAACCCTTGGTATCCACGGATTACCCACTACCCGGAACTCCTTTAACGGTGCTCTAGGCCCTTGAGGTGGCTCATACTCACTAAACGATAACATCGGCTTAGGTGGTTTCTCAAGACGAACCTCTACGTCTACTGGTTTAACTGATAATACAAGCTCATGCAACCGCTCTACAAACGGGTCATCAACGCTATAGATGTTTACTCTACGTGAACCAGTTATAAGGCTCCAACGATAATCAAGTATACGTTCAAGGCTAAGGCTAAGCCATTTTTCAGGTAAATCATAAATAGAAGTATCACCAGTAACAGGAGGCAATGAGGGCCCAAGGTTAACGTGGGGGTAGCCATAGCGTCCAACAAATACTGATGGAGGAGAAGACCCATAAACCTCACGACTACCATGCACACGCCTAAGCTTAACCAAAGCCATACGCTTAGCAAGAAGAGGACAGTAGCTAAGTCCACAAAGACCCTTACCCCTACATACAGCGCAAAGCCTAGCATCAATCCTAGTGGTCATGGCCTCTAAATCCTAAACCAAACCCACCCTCTATCAACCTATAACCTATCCCAAAAACATCTTATAGAGTTTACGAGCAACAAACAACACCATTAAACCAAACCCAGCACTCAACTAAAACAACACAAAACACCAAAAAAGAATATTACTAGACCAAAAACAAACCACGACACCATACAATTAGCGAAAACTTACCTCGCAAAAGTACCCAATACCACATAACGCATACCCCATCACACTACATGGGAAAGACAATCCTCTCTTCACAGTAAACTTAATCATAGCTACTTAAGTCCACGATAAACATTTAACATTAGTAATCCTAGATAAGCACTTTTTATGTAGAGTTCCTTGTTGTAGAGAACACATATAGTTTGCAGCATCTGTAAATATTCATAGACTATTGATGGCATTCTCGATGTTGATGATCCTTAATGTTTAATTAACTCCAATAGTACTGGCTTAATGTCTTCGTATTCTATAGGTCTTAGGAGCTCTAAGACGTAATGTATTCTTTGGAATTCTTTGGAATAGGAGAGAAGAGTATTCAATGAAAAATACTAGGACGTTGAAAGAATTCTTGGGCAAGAGAGCTAGGCAAAAGTTATAGTGAATGAATTATAGTGAATGAATAATGTAGAGGAGGCCCCTGTAGAGTGTATTAAGCGAGGTATTATGGGATGGTAGGGGTTAGAGACTAGAGTTAGAGAAGTAGGGTCTATGGAAGCTAAACACGTAGCTACTTAAGTATGTAATTGCTTGTTCTAGCGGATCTTCTCTTAATCCTTGTCTTAGCTAATTCAATTTGTTGTTGTGGGGAGTGTTTATTACTGGTGGGGATACCAGTAGCTGGTAGGGGTACCAGTAATTACTGCTGGGTGGTGTTATTGCTTTTTGACGTGAATCCTAAGGTTAGGAGAGAGGATCTTTATGATAGGGAGGGTGAACTTGAGGAAATTCTTAGGGCTCTTGGCCTTGGTGAGAGGTTTATTACTGTCTATGGTGTTCGTCGTGTTGGGAAGACAAGTTTATTGAAAGTAGCTTTAAGGGAGGCTAGGGTTCCCCACGCTATTATTGATGTTAGAAGAATTTATTTTGAGTATAGGAGTGTATCGAGGAGTTATCTCTACAAGGAGCTTGCTAGCTACTTTACACAAAACCTTAGCTTCTATAATAGGCTAGGGTTTAAGGTTAAGGATTTCTTCGGGAGGCTTAAGGGATTCCATGTCTCGGAGTTTGGAGTTGAAGTTGAACCTATTCCACAGATAAGCTTTACAGACTTACTTGAAAGAATAAATGATTGGTGTGAGAAGAAGGGTGTGAGATTTGTTCTAGCATTTGATGAAGCACAATACCTTCGCTTTTCAGGGAAAGTGAGATACGATGGCGTCTTCGCTTGGTGTATTGACAACTTACCGAATATAACGATAATTGTTACGGGTAGTGAGGTTGGTGTTCTAAGAGATTTCCTTAGAGTAGATGATCCTAAAGCACCACTATTTGGTAGGTACATGAGGGAGGTATATGTTAGCAGGTTTACTAGAGAACAAAGCATAGACTTCTTGGTTAAAGGGTTTAGGGAGCTAGGAAGAAATGTTAAGGTAGAGGAAATAGAAGAAGTTGTCGAGATATTTGATGGTATTGTTGGATGGCTAACACACTATGGATACTACCGTGCCGTAAGAGGAATGAGCCATAAAGTAGCGTTAAAGGAGGTTTTTGAGAAGGGATCACAACTAGAGTTAATGGAACTAGAGAAACTAATAGAGCCGTCAAGGAATAGGTATTTAGGAATACTTAAAGCAGTAGCACAGGGCGCAACATCGTGGAGCGACATAAAAGCCTACTTAATAGTAAAGACGGGATACATAGACGATAAAACATTTACTCAACTATTAAAAAACCTAGTAAAATACGGCTACCTAGTAAAAGAAAACAACAAGTACAGAATAGCAGATCCAATAGTAAAATACCTTGTCCTAGAAAAACTGTAAACCCGGCAAACACTATATTATTAACTAGGATAGGATCCAGCAAGGCTTAGTCTCCTACAAATACTATGTATTTAGATTAGATTTGGAGTAGTCTGCTATGACTATAACCGTTGTCTTCTCTCCAGGTTCCAATAAATCTTTTAATACTTTCTTCACCTCAGATTTCTGCTCACCAATGCTTAGAGAAGTTGAGAAAACATTGGGGTGGCAAAAGAAACTAGGGAGTTAATGAAGAGTTTACTGGTTCTAAGCCTACCTCCACGTTCCATCTCAATCCACCCGTTCAGGGAGTTAATGAAGAGTTTACTGGTATTCATGCTTCACAATATCTCTAGATGTTTCAGCATTGGATGCGTATTCTAGCCATATCTTGAAGTACTTCTTCGCAACTCTTTCAATTCTCCTAAGAATATTCTGGGGAACTAGGTTAGGGTACTTTTCATTTACACGCTTAAGTGCTACTAACAGTTCATATACAAGTACTATTCCCTTCGCTCCTTTCTTTTCTAGCTCTTTCTCCGTGACGTTAACAGCAGTCTGAAGTAGCTTATCCCAGTTAACGCTCTCCCTCATAATTATATCGGCAATATCGTCTATGTCCTTCTCCCTCTCTGTTAGCGATTTAAAGAGGATTACAGACTCGTTGGGCAGGAGTAGTACGGTGAGGTTACCGAAAACGCCTAGTAGCTGGGCATCTCTCTTGAGCTCCGTGTAGAGAGGTAGCTTAATGAATTTGCCTACATCAACATCTACGTATTCGCTGGTTAACGGGTTCCTAAACCTTAGCTTATCCTCTCGGATAAACCCTAGGGCTTGGAGAGCTTCAACAAGAGCCCTATAGGAATCTGAATCCTCAACGATAATGTCTATGTCTAGTGTTGACTCCTTTACACCGCGAAGTGTTAGAACAGCACCACCAAGGATATATGCTCTAACAGGTTTATTGAGCACCCGGCCAATGCTCTCTAGGAGCTCTATTATGTCTTCTCTACCCTTCCCTCTAGCTGGAAGCATTCTTGTCTACCCTTATCTCTACTAGTTCCTTCATGTCTAATGGTACATCTACGTCTCTATCAACATAGACTACTGGTCTGACAACCCTAATCTCTCCATCACCCCACCACACCCTATACCTCACTCCTCTTTCTTCAAGCATCCTCGTAACTCTGTACACTACCGCCTTCCTCAACACCTTGAGCAGTTCAGCACCAAGCCCCGTTAAATGATAGTACTTGCTACCACTATACACCACCATCCTCACAAACCCATGGTCCACGAGCCAACGGAGGTCACGGTAAAGCGTAGTAGGGTTGAAGCCAAGCTTCAAGAGGTCATAGACAGTCCTAGCAACCACCAATGCATCCAGCAACTTAGCAAGCCTAATAACATCGCAGACCATCAAAGCTCACCTAAGTATATACTCTAAATCCCAACTATAAAACTTTACATAGCCATGTAAAGAAGCCTAGATAGTAGCCTCTTTAACACAAAAGGGGAATGCAAGGTCTCAAAACAGATCAAGAGTACATGAATTATGAGGCTATGAGGTAACCAGTGTGTAAGGCTTATCTAATATATTCCAGCATGTAGTGAAGTGGAATTAAAATATGTAATTCTCAAGATATTCGACAATAACAACATAGAACATATCGTTAAAGATGTTGTATTTAATATTAAGTGGAAGAGGTGTTGGAGTACGTGGTTGTTTTTGGTTAGCTTAGTACTGTTTTGACTACTTCCTTGAATATGCTTAGTCCTGTTTTCGCTTGTTCTTCAGTTATGTTTAGTGGTGGTATTAGTCTTATAGTGCTTTTACCGCATGGTAGGACTACTAGTCCTTTCTTTAGTGCTTCGTATACTACCTTGTTTCTGGTTTCAATGTCGTGTTCTTTTGTCTTGGGGTCTTTGACGAATTCTATTCCCCATGCTAGTCCTAGTCCACGTACATCGCCTACTCTACTATACTTCTCCTTGAGTTCTACTAGTTCTTCTCGGAACAGTTTCTCCATTTCCCTTACATGTGGTAGTAGTTTTTCGACCTCATTTATTGTTGCTAGTGCTGCTGCACATGCTAGTACGTGTCCACCAAACGTATTGCTATGGGCTCCTGGCTTAAAGTCTAGGTCTTTACGGAATATGGTTGCACCTATTGGTGCTGCTCCATTACCTAGTGCTTTAGCCATTGCTATTATATCTGGTGCTACGTTGAAGTGCTCTATAGCAAACATCCTGCCTGTACGGCCCATACCCATTTGTACTTCATCGTCTATTAACAGTATACCATACTTATCTGCAAGCTTCTTCAACTCCCTGAAGAAGTTCTTGGGTGGTACAACATATCCTCCCTCACCCTGTATTGGCTCAAAAACTATTCCTGCAACCTCATCTGGTGGTACATAGTGGTTAAGTAACCAGTAATCAATGTACTCTATTACACGGTTAACTAGCTCATCTGGGTGTTCATAGCCATCTATATGCCATGGGTTACGGTAGGGGTTAGGATATGGTACATGGAATACGCCAGGCATCCATGGGAAATAGTTTTTCCTCTGCACAGGCTTACTAGCCGTTAATGCCAAAGAACCCATGGTTCTCCCATGGAATGCTGATATGAATGCAATGAATAGTTTACGCCCAGTAGAAAACCTTGAAATCTTTAAAGCAGCCTCAATACTCTCAGTACCACTATTAGCAAAGAACACTTTCTTCTCAAAATCTCCAGGAGCAATACTGGTCAGCTTCTTTGCAAGCTCTACTTGAACTGGGTTGTAGAAGTCTGTTCCAGCTGCATGCCATACCTTGTCAAGGTACTCTAGTAAAACCTTTTTTACAGCATCATTAACATGGCCAAGATTTGTAACTGACACCCCGGTAGAGAAATCCAAGTACACGTTACCATCAACATCAATTATCCATGGGCCTACACCACGCTCTATTACGAGAGGTAGTATTTCCGGGTCATGTGTAGTTGTAGCAACATAGCGGTGATGCTCCTCTATAATCTTCCTAGCTTTTGGGCCAGGTGGAGTAACCTTAACTACTGGTTTAGAGTACAAGGCATATAACACCTAGAAAATTCTAGATTTTATCCCGGAATAGAAGTAAGTGAAGAACAAGGTATAAGAAGGTAGAATAAAACCTTAATCCCACTTAAAACAGGTGTACTAGTGGCTTTACAAGCTCACTCAACTATAAGATTCGCTATAAAAGCTCTAGGTTTAATGCCTTTTGAAATCCTTAGCTTATCAACTATCTCGTTTACATGCTTACTAAACTCGTGGTCAAAGTAGTCTTCAACAACACCTTTACCAAACCATACAATGTTTATGTGTGGCTTAAGGTTAACTTCAATCCTAGTCTCACCATTAAGCTCAAACAATGCTAGTAGTCCTAGTTCTTCAAACACCTTGATATGTGTATACAGTGTTGAGAAACTCATTGTAGGAACCTTCTTCTTAGTAGCACTATAAATTTCCTTTAAAGTCGGGTGTCTTCTACCAACCTCATTTAATGTCTCAATTATTGCAAGTCTTTGAGGAGTCATACGGTAGCCTTTTTCTCTTAAAACCTTTTTTACACGTTCAGGATCCCACATATCCAGTATTATTTGAGCCCACCTCCTATACATGTGTTCTAACTTTTTGGTTTTTAGATGTATACAGTGTTTAACATAAACGTACACTGAGATAGTATTCAGTTCGCATATATATTTTACTTTTATGTCCCATTTTTAACGGCTGTATATGGAAATCTCTTCTAGTTAGAAGATCTTATAATAACCTTATGGTTCACCAAGTAGTATTATTTATTGTTAACATGATTATGTTAAGTATTACGAGGGTAAACTTATATAAGTCCCTTCATAATATTAACACATGTGTTGTAAAACATCTAGTGGTGTCATGTATGCCTAAGATAAGGGTATTTACAATAGTTATGTTAATAATAGGCTTAGCTATAATAGCAGTAGGAGCTTACTACATATACACTTCTACTAGTTCAAGCAAAGTAGTAGCTAGTCCTACACAACAGGGTACTCAAGTCCCTACTACGCCTACGTTAACCTCAACGCCTACCTCTACGGAAACGCCAAGTGGAGCTAGTATACCCGAAGCATTAGCTGAATGGAAGCCTCCCGAGAAGATTAAGGCTGCATGGATATATGTTGGACCTGTAGGTGATTTTGGCTGGAGTTATATGCATGATATTGGTAGGAGAGTTGTAGCGAGACTCTATAGTGATTGGCTTGAATCCACTTATGTTGAAAGTGTTAGTGAGTCACAGTTATCTGAGGTAATAGACAATCTTGTTAGCCAAGGATACAACGTTATCTTCACCACATCCTTTGAGTTCATGGATAAAACCATTGAGGCTAGTAAACGTTATCCTAATGTAATGTTCTTCCACTGTAGTGGCTATAAGAGGAGATCTAATGTTGGAACATATTTTGCCGACCTCTACCAAGTATACTATCTCAACGGCTTAATAGCTGGAGCACTAACCAAGACTGGTAAGATAGGCTATGTAGCAGCCTTCACTATACCAGAAGTTGTTAGACACATCAATGCTTTCGCTATAGGTGCTAAAGAGGTAGGAGAACAATTAGGTAAGAACATAACCGTATACGTCATACAGATAGGTGCATGGTATGATCCAGATAAGGCTAAACGTGCTGCTCAAACACTTGTAGAACAATACGACGTTGACGTTATAGCTTATACTGAGGACTCAACAGCTATAATAGAATATGCACAGAAACTCTATGAAGAGACTGGTAAAAGAGTATACGTTTTCAGCCACTATAGCCCTGGATATGTTTACGGCCCAGATGTTGTTGTAAGCGGTCAGCTTGTGAGATGGGAGGTTATCTACGCTGACATATTAGCTAAGATAAAAGCTGGAATATACACTCCATACAACTTAGAGAACGTTGACTACTGGTATCTATTAAATACAGGTGCAGTAGACCTAGGATGCCATATCTATGATAACGGTACTGTCATGAGGATTAACCCTAAGTTCATACCACTACTTAAGGAGATTAAGGTTAAGGATAAGCTTACTGGTGAGACACTAAGCGTTTACGACCTAGTAATGCGTAGATATAAGGAGATGAAAGAATCATACATACTAGCATCTCTTCAGGGAACAGCTGTAACACACGCCTACGAGAATACTGTTAAGATACCAGTAAACTATGGTACCAAGGAGAACCCACTAGTAAAAGACTACTATATAGCAGGAATATTCGACCCGTTCACAGGGCCATTAACAGGTTATAGCATTGAGCCGGGCAGGTATGGAGAGAAAGTAGTAGTACCAGAAGGAGTTAGACTAGGCCACGACGACTTATGGTCTATGCAGTGGTTTGTTGACTGGGTAGTCTTCCTATCCAAGGGAGGCTAATAGAGAACAAGTAGTTATTTCGGGTGCATGCTATGAGCGCGTTTTTATCTAATAAAGTTTTTTCAAATATATCCAAGTTTTCACGTGAAGTTAAGCCCCTAGTATCTCTTAGAGGAATCACTAAGAAATTTCCTGGAGTAGTAGCACTAGATAATGTATCACTAGACATTTATCCTGGCGAAATCCTTGCACTTCTAGGAGAAAATGGTGCAGGTAAGTCAACTCTAGTTAAAATACTGTATGGACTATATACTCCAGATAAAGGTGAAGTAATAGTCTATGGGGAAAAGACTAAGATTCTTAGCCCTAGACATGCTGTGAGTAAGGGGATAGTATTAGTTCCTCAAACACCGCATTTAATAGATTCTTTAAGTGTTCTTGAAAACTTGATCATAGGTTTAAGGGAGTATGGTGTATTTGCTAGAGTGGATTTGATAGAAGATCGTGTAAGAGAGATAGCATTAAGTATAGGTATAGAATTAGATCCTAGGAAACCCGTAGCTACTTTAAGTTATACGCAAAAGCAATTGGTAAGTATTATACGTGCACTCTTATTAAAAGCTAGAGTTCTATTAGTAGATGAAGCTACAACATTATTGCCCTCTAGGGAGAAGGAGAAGTTCTATACACTATTTAGAAGGTTTACTGAAGGTGGTGGTAGTGTTGTATTGATAACTCATAAGGTAGTTGAAGCGTTAAGGGTAGCTGATAGAATAGCTGTTTTAAAGTCTGGTAGGCTAGTAGGTGTAATTGATAGGGATAGAGCACGTGTAGAGGATGTAAGGAAGCTAATGTTTGGTAAGACAGTAACGAACAACTTACAGGTGAGGCTTAAGAGGACGGAGCATATTGATGGTGGCAAAAGAGTATTGGAGGTAATGGGTCTTTGGGTTAGTAGGTGGTTTGGAGACTATGTTGTTAGGGGTGTAAGTCTAAGTGTTCGTAGAGGAGAAGTTGTAGGTATTGCTGGTATAGCAGGTAATGGCCAGGAGGAGCTTGTTCAAGCAATAGTGGGTTTAGTTAAACCTGTAAGAGGTAGTATAAGATTACTTGGAGTAGATGTTACTGGGAAGGGTGTTGAGCTTACACGTAAGCTAGGACTAGGTTATATCCCAGATATACCTATGAGGTATGGTGTTTCAATAGATAATACTATCGAAGAGAATATTGCTGCTTTACTAGTTAGGGGGAAGATTATAAAGTGGAGAAGAGTTAATGAGTTTACTTCAAAGCTTATTAGAGAGTATGATGTTAAGGCTCCTCATCCGAGAGTACCAGTTAAGGTGTTATCTGGAGGTAACTTAATGAAAGTGCTTGTATCTAGAGAGCTTGCTATTGCTAGGAGTCTACTTGTTGCACATAATCCTACTAGGGCGTTAGATGAGGTTTCAGCAAGACTTGTTAGGAGAATGATTCGTGAGAAAGCTGTCGGGGAGGGTGTAGGTGTTCTTCTTGTATCAGAGGATTTGGATGAGGTCTTAGAGCTTAGTGATAGGATACTAGTAATTAATTCTGGTAGAATAGTTGGAGTCTTCGACGCTAATAGGGTTGAACGTGAACGTATTGAGGAGCTTATGGTGGCTTAGCTTATGGTATACCTGGTTGTTTTGAGGAGAACTAAGCCTTTACCATATGCTTCAATACTAGTACCCGTAATATCAATACTATTAGGTGTATTATTGTCTTCGATAATACTTTACTTGTTAGCTAGTATTCCACCACTAGCTTTATTTAATCTTATAGTTCGTTCTTTTACTTCACCTACTGTCTTAAAGGATACTCTAATCTTAACACTTATTGGGTTATCACTAGTTATAGCGTTTAAGGCATCTATATGGAATATTGGTGCTGAAGGACAATTCCATATGGGTATGCTTGTTGCTACATGGATAGCCTTGTTTACTCCTATAGCCTCAATACCAGTACTTGCTAAGATTACATGTATACTTGCTGGTGCTGTTGCTGGTGCTTTATGGGCTATTCTAGCTGGTGTTCTTAGAGCTTATGTAGGGCTTGATGAGGTACCAGTAACTTTGATGCTTAACTATGTTGCATACTATGTACTTGACGTACTGGTTTATGGTCCTTGGAGAGGGAGGTTTACTTATGGTTATATTAGGACTGATGAGATACCGGAGAATCTTTGGCTAACACTTATACCTGGTACAACAGCTCATGTAGAGGTCTTAGCTACTGTCCTCATTGTAGGCTTAGCTATATGGTTTATGTTTAAGTACACGATTGTAGGGTTGAGGTTGAGGATTCTAGGTTCTAATCCTGAGTTTTTAAGAGCATCTGGTGTAAATGTTAAGCACATGGTTGTCTTGGCATTAGGTTTATCTGGTGCTATAGCTGGTATGGTAGGAGCACTGTACTTGCTTGGAGATACTCATAGGGTATCCTATCCTGTAGAAGCCCAAACAGCTGGGTATGGGTATCTTGGCATACTTGTAGCGTGGTTATCAATGCTTGATGTAAGGGGTTTACCCTTAGCTGCTTATGTTGTAAGTTCTCTTAGAGTTACTGGGATAACAATGCAGATAGCTGGCTTAGGTGGTACTGCTATAGTGTTCTTGTTTATGGGCTCTGTTCTCCTAACCTATACCGTAGCTAAGGTGTTCTCTGAATACACTATAGTTATCCGGAGGTAATGGGCTATGATAGAGGAGCTTATAGGTATTGTACCAGTATTCGCGACGTATTATCTTGTAGCACTAGGTCATGGATTCTTTGAGAAATCAGGTGTTCTTAACCTAGCAATTGATGGATTATTTGTTCTAGGAGCTACTATAGCGTTCGCGTTAGCTGCTTATACGCTTAATCCATGGATTGGTGTTATTGGGTCAAGTATAGTGTGTTCATTGTTTGGTGTATTCATAGCTTATGTAGCTACGAAACTACCCGTAAGTCATGGTGCTCTAGGCTTATCGTTAATGTTCCTGGGGTATGGTTTAAGCCTTGTAGTAGGTATACCAGTAAGCAATTATGTTTACGCTAAAGCATTAAATCCATCAACATATACAGTACCAGCCACTGATACTGTTCTAGTGGTATTGCTTGCTTCATCTATTCTTATTGGAGTAGTGTTACACTACGTCTTGGATAGGACCAAGCTTGGAGCAATGATAAAAGCTAGTGGTGAAGACCCACACGTAGCTGAAGCGTTAGGAGTGGATGTGGTTAGAACTAGGGTTATTGCAGGAGTAATAGGGTATGCGTTAATAGGCTTAGGTTCAGCCTACTTTACACTAGTATGGCGTAGTGGGTGGGATCCAAAAATATATCTTCTAGGACATGGCTGGATAGCATTTGCTATATCCTTAGCAGCTGGAAGACAACCTATACTAACAATGCTTACAGCTAGCCTATTTGCTGGATTAGTGAGGCACCAGTATGTTGTACAAGTAGCTTTGGGGTTGTCAACTGAAATAGCTAAAATGCTACCATTTATAGTAGCATTAGCTTCTATGACACTATTCTATGTAACACCGTTTAAGAGGAAAATGGCTTCACCTAAGAGTTTAGGTAAGCCATACTATCGTGAGGAGAGAACAGTATAGGCAAATAGAAGGTTTTAGGAAAGAGGTTTGATACGTCTTTTGTATCTTTTAGCCATGTCTACTAGTGATTCTACGTCTAGTGTCTTCAGTGTTGTCTCGGGTATTATGGATTGATCTGGTACTATTAGAATTTTCTCTGCTTCTTCAAATCTATTTAGCTTCTCCTCTATTCTACGTATTTCCTCTTTATCTAGCTTGTTCTTCCACTTCACTTCAGCTACTATTCTTATCTTATTGAATTCTACTAGTGCTATGTCTATTTCAGGTTCAAGTATTTTTACCGGTTTAAGCCCCATTAACTCTGCTAGTAGTCTCTCCATGAACCTCTCTATGAGTAATGGCATGTAGTTACGTACTATTTTTTCTATGTACTCCCATGTTAATGGGATGTCGAAGAAGCCGTACTTAGCGTTCATATAGTATTCTATTTCTGTTAACGGTGATATGTGTCTGTAGAAGCTTTTCCTCCTCTTACCCCATACTTCTACTCTTTCTATTAGCCCTGATTTAACTAGTATGTCTATGTACTTCGTTATATATGATGTACTGGAGCCTGGTATTACTCCTCTTGAGTAAAGATATGATGCTATTTCTGATAACTTGTTCTTACCAGCTGCTATTGCTTCAAGTATCATGTCGTATCGGCGTGTATGTACTTGGTCTTCTTCATCTAGTACTTCTCCTACTAGTGATTGCGCAAACTCTTTTCCCGATAATATTATGTCTTTGATTTTTCTACCTATTAGTGTTGGCTCCTGATAGAATACTAGGTGTTCTATTAGTTCTCTACCACTCATAGGCCAATCAGTACTCAGTAACTCTACTGGTGATAGTAGTCCAACCATTCTTATAGAGAATAGTCCTTTAAGAGGAGCTTCTGGTCCCTCAGTGAACTTCCTATGGTAGTGCATTGTAGAAGTTATTAATACTAGGTTATCAGTACATAAGCCTGCTTGTAATACATCGAATAGCTTGGGATCAGCTCTATGGAATTCATCGAGGATTATATTATCTTCTATTCTACAGATTCTCGTGAAAGCTCTAGTATCAAGTTCAAGATCTTCTACTGGATCATATATTGTTCCCCCCTTCCTAACAATATAGTAGTGGTAGTTTGCTAACACATATCTAGCATAGAATGTTTTACCTGTCTTCCTCCTACCATATAGTAGTCTTCTACCACTAGTCTTCAAGAACTCTTCTAGCTTTGGTCTTCTTACTATGATACCCATAGTATGATACCCTCAGTATGATACTGTCAGTATCTAGTATTTTAAGAATACTTTAATTCTGATACAATAAATACTTTTTATAGCAGGTTAAGTCTTAAAGACCTAGAACATAGAAAAGTATAGGGAGTAATTTGAGCAATCATAGGTTTAAGGCAAGAATAGGCCATATATATCCATTAAGGAGGAGAATAGGCCATATATACCCGTTGAAAAAGCTAGGTGAAGTAATTGGCGGTAAGAGTAAAGTTGAAGATCAAAGCACTGAAGACAGGTAGAGAAGCTCTAACATCAGCACTAGTTAATTCCGGTTTCGAAGCAGAAACACCACAACTACTTATTCCACGTAGGCTAGCCTTAGAGCTTGGCTTATGGCCTCCACCTGAAGAAGCCTTCATAGTTGAAGTTGGAACAGCTGGTGGACCAGTTAGAAACTACCTAGTACCTAGTGCAGCTGAAGTATACGTTGTAACTAGGGATAGAATTGTAGGTCCTAGGAAATGCGATGTAATGATATCTAATATAGAATACGAAGTACTTATTAGCGATAAGCTAGGCGGTGAACTAGGAATAGTTATCTTAGACCTAAGAGGAAAGTGGAGATTCCATGATGAAGAAGATAGGGTAAGGAAAACTGAGCCACCACAATACTGGTTATAGTTGAAAAGGCTAGGGTAAACTAGCTATTCTCTACTACTACGTTATATCGTGTAGAAGTGTTCTAGTATCTCGCTCTAACACGTACTATAGGTTAATGTTAACTACTATGCACACCCTATTACACGTAGAGTGTCCTAGGAGAGAAAAGTGGTGTTAAATGTGAGAGAGAAAACATATAAGATAATAGCTATTACCTCAACCATACTGCTATTAGGGTTAATCATAGCTATCTCATACATACTAGTATCTAGTCCTAGAACAGTCACAGTAACGGAAACCATAACCTATACTACCACTATACCAGCTACAATTACAATAACAGTACCTCAAACAAGTAGACCCTGGTGGAGCCATAACAATAATACTGTTTTCGGAGAAGTATCAGGGGAAGTAAATAGTATTTCAAGTAAGTTAATCAACATTACTAAAACATTAGTGAAAGTTCAAGAAAGAATAGGGTACGTCTACCCCATAATGTATGTAGGCAAAGTAGCCGTACCCACAGTAACAGTAACTTCCACAGCAACAGTAACTGTTCCAACAGCAACTCCCATGCCAACAACCGTAGCACCCATAGAGTCTACTGTAACAGTACCAGAATACTCAACTACAAACATACAAGTAGTTGGCGTAGACGAGCAAGACATAGTGAAAACTAATGGTACACACATATTCATTGCCTCCAGAGGACTAGTCTACATAGTTAAAGCATACCCTGTAGAAGAAATGGAGAAGAAGGTAATCAATGCAACAGCAACCATAAACAACATTACAGGGCCCATAGAGGTTAAAGTAACATATGGTAACACGACAATACCAGTAGTAAAAGAGTATCTAAGAGTAAACGTTATAGGACTATACCTATACAATGACAAAGTAATAGTGTTGGCTCAAGCAAGTTATCCGCGAAGCTACATATTCTATGAGGGAGGAGTAATCAATGAGTCAAACATGCCACCATACATACTATATCCAACAACATGGATACTAGTATACAATAGCAGTGGAAGACTATTAGACTATGCATGGATTACTGGTAACCTATTAGACTCAAGGCTAAGTAAAGGTAAACTAGTAGTCGTAGCACGTGAAGGAATATACTATATACCTAGACCACTAGTAAAGATAGGAACACGAGTAGAACAACCCATACCTAAATCATATACTAGCTGGGGGCCAATACCATTAAAGTCTACAGCAATACTAGGACTACCACTAACACAATCAACAAATATAATGCTATTAAACCTAGAAAACGGTAGGCGAAGCGCTGTATCAATTAAGGGTCCACAAGCAAACTTCATATACATGACCGTAGACGGAGACGTATACATACTATCAAATGCCTACTGGTATCGTATACTACCAGTTATAGACGAGATAGCAGAGAAGATAAAGAATGCTTCAAGTATTGAGGAAATAGAGAAAATAGTAGAAAACATAACAATACCTAAACCATCAGAATACGGTGAAACCATAGTAACCTATGTTTCAACAAGGGAGTCTAATCTAAGAGTAGAATCATATAATATACTAGAAGGAATAGCTACTAACCAGTTCGCAGTAGACGTATACAATAATACATTGAGAATAGCACTACAACGAGGATGGAATCGTGGCTTCAACTTATACATATTAAATGCCACAACACTAGATGTTCTAGGAAAACTAGAAGGAGTAGCCGATGGCGAGAGAGTATATGGAGTAAGATTCATAGGGCCAAGACTATATATTGTAACCTACCGTACAGTAGACCCATTATTCGTAATAGACCTATCAAACCCGTTTAAACCAAGAATACTAGGCTACCGTAAAGGCCCAGGATTTGACCAATACCTACACCCATGGAATGAAACCATACTCATAGGACTAGGATACACAGATGAACGCAAACTAAGAGTAACAACATACAAAGTAAACCCTGATGCATCAATAGATCAGATAAGCCAAATAGTAATAGATGACTGGTGGACACCCGTATTCACTAGTCCAGGTGGACATCACGCATTCCTACTAGACCGTAAACACAACCTAATACTATTCCCTGGTGCTACTGAAAGACTACACGTAGTAGAAAATGGCGTAGAAAAAATAATACAAAGAGGAGGAGTACACGTAGTAACAATAGATCCTAAGACCATGAAGCTAGGATACAAGACATACCTAGAACATCCAGGAGCACTAAGACAGGTATACATAGACGACATAATATACACTATATCACTAGACGAAGTAAAAGCATACCAACTACCACAACTAAGACAAGTAAACCAACTAATACTAGAAGAAAACAAGTAGCCGAACAACTAAGCAAACCACTCCATCTAGGCATCTTTTTCCTCCAAAACCCATGTTTTATACAACCAATGCGTATAGATATGGTAATGAATTATTTTTAGCTTGTTACTTTTCTTCTCTTCTAAACCATACCGCTAAGAGTCCTAGAGCTATTGTGTATAGTAGTGCTGTTAACCTTAATGGTAGCTCAAGGTCGACTTCAAGTAAGTATCCTCCTAGACTTCTCCCTGGTATTATTGCTATTCTTCTAGCAATACCTATAAGTGATGAAACCTTACCTCTATGCTCAGCTGGTACTATGTACATGAGGAAGGCTGTGTACAGCGGTGATGCAACATTCATTAAAACAGTCCTCGTAATATATAGTGCTATAGCTACATAATAGTTTACTAGAAAAGTTATTGCTACAAGAAGAGGTATACTTGTTGACGCTAAAACAACATAAGTCTTCAACGATCCTCCTATCCTCTCCCGAAGCCTTGGTAAAAGAAGCATTAACGCCGCCATAACTAATTGCTCAGTACCAAACAGTGTACCTAGTCCACCACTACCAACATTAAATTTAAGCATGAAGTAATAGCTAATATTATGTATTGATAACGATGCTCCAAACCCTATTAATACTTCAGGTACAGCAAGTTTAACTATGGTTCTAGTTAATCCTCGAGGCAAACTAAAGAATTCCTTAAAGCCACCAACACTTTGACCATTACTACCAACTTTACCTATACTAGCTTTAATCCTATACACCAGTACTAGGCATGGAACATAGAGTACTGTAGATAATAGTATAGAAAACCTATACGCTTCTACCTCACCTACAAGGCCATAGTCTATTATAATTCTTGGTACCCAACCAGTATATGATCCCACAGCTCCTCCAAAAGCACTTAAACTCATTAAGTAAGGATATGCGTAATGATATAGTTCCCTACTTACAATATGGCTTACAAGTACATCTAAGGGAATCCAGGTCATAGCGCCAGCTAGTCCAAGTAAGACTACTGATACGTATATGAGTAAATAGTTACCTGTAGCGAATAGTAGATTAGATGCAATAGTCATAGCTAGGGATAAGTAGATTATCTTCTTAGAACCATAGCGGTCTACGAGCCATCCACTAATACCTGTAGATAATAGTCCTGCAAAAGCCATAACACTACCTAGAACACCATACTCAAGAGGAGAAAAACCTATAGCTCTAAGGAAGGGTGCTCCAATAACCCATCTTATAGATGATGTAAACGAGTACGTAAAATAGAATAACATGAGAGGTAGTGGAGCTGCTTTTAGGAATCCTCTACGATGCTTACTCATATTTCATCCAAGTATTGTTAACTAAGCCTTAACAGTAGGTAAAATACGTTTACTCTTCCTCCTCTACAAGAACAGTTTTAAGTACATCAACTACTCTATCTCCACTAGGCTTAACAGTTTTAGCAAGAATCTCCTCATATATTAGCTCAGCAGCACCACGCCTAATCCTACACTTCTCGTGAGCTAATAGTACTGGTAAGGGGTATTTCTGGCCAGGTAGTGTTAGTATATGCGATAGCATTACAGCTTTAACTGTTAGCTCATAAGCTTTTCTCAATGGGATAATTCTTGGTAAAGCTACTTCTACCCGGAAAGGCCTAGAGTAAGGCGAGTGCATTGAGTATGAGTAGTATATGCTTAGCCCTAACTCCTTATACCTAGAATACAATGTGTTATCGCTAGGGTATTCTCTAGGTACCGTATAGTATATGTAGCCCTTACTTGGAGGATTTCTTATCATCTCTAAGGCTAGTATTGTTCTAACAAGTTCTTCATCACCACTAAAAACCTTGTAAACTCCTCTAACTTCTTCCCCAACAATTCTTAGTAATAGCTTATCTGTTCCAGGCTTCTTAACAAAACCTATGGGTAACACGTTCTTACGGTATGCTTCAATTAAAGCACTAGTCCTCAAACCATAGTATACGTCTACGCTTACTACATCACCTATTATCTGCTTGAAAACAGTAATTGATTCACTACGTATACTTCTAGGAGGATCTATTATAGGACCATCTATAAACAATGGAGTTAAAACCCCATCACCTTTACCAGCTATGCTAACTGCCTCAACAATAGCTCTAGTTTCAAGTAACATCATAGCATCTTCTGCTACATCGCTTACAACTTCACCTGAAGGATCATTAAATGATACTATTGTTACATCAGGATACTTTACCACGGGATTTCTAGTACCAATACCATGGGGTAAGTGTACGACTACGGCTGATAACATTATATAGTAATTACCACTACGCCCACCAACTACTTGATTAGATCCATCAACACCTATAACACCAGCATAAGGGTCTCCTCTAATCTTAGAATAACCTATAATACCACCCATCTTAGTAAGTACTTCTTCACCAAGAGCTTTCTGCTTAACTATTAGCTCCTCTAGCTCCCTAGACCTCCTACTAGCATGTTCTATTAGCTTCCTGAGAACCTCTGGCTCAGTCTTATTGAAGTCTATTAGCTTTCTAAACCTCTCACTACTATACTCATAGGGTAAACTCATAGCTATCTCCTACCATAAAGTCTTCTCAATGTATCAACTAGGCGTGTACGACCCATTACATGTGATACTCTTCTCCTACCAACTTCCACTAACACCGGGAATCCTAGTACATTCATTTGACCATATAGTACTGCTATACCACGTGGTAAAGAGGTAAGCTTCCTCTCCATACCCTTAGGTAGTCCTCCAGATGCTTTTACAACATATGATACATCCTCGGGTGATATACGGTGTATTATCCATGTATTAACCATAGACAATACTACAGGATCTACGAAAGCTGGTCTCTGGCTTACAAGTCCAAGACATATACCGAATTTCCTACCCTGAGTTGCAATTAACGCTAGGTAGTCTCTAGCTAAACTCCAAGCTATAGGATAGTTTCTTGGATTAGGGGCATAGTTTTGAACCTCCTCTATAATGAATAATAGGTATCGTTCATCTCCACGAGACTTGTATTCAGTAAACCTCTTATATAGTATCCTAGCAAGATAACCTATCACCAACTGTTTCACTGGTAATGGTATACCTGGTGCACCCTCAGTAGAGAAGTCAACTATAACTAAGCTAGGCTTAAGCGTGATTTCGTCTATGAATTCTAGATTTAATGTGGGTTTAAGTGAAACAATACCATACTCACGTACTATATCGTCATGGAATTTATCGAGTGCAGCTCTAATAGCTTTAGCTGTTTGATGATGTATTGGCGCTCCCTTACCAGTAGACATATCCTCTAATAACTTGTATACCTCGTCTATCCTAGAAGTAAGTAGTTCCGTATAACTATACCCTGTAGCTTCAACAGCTTCCCTAAGAACCTTCTCAAGACCTGCAACCTGTAACTCGTTTAACTCGTATCCTCCAGTCTTGTAGGTTATTATAAACTCGGCTATCTCTCTAGCAGTAAATATGTCTAAGTTAATGGTTATATCCCTAACATATGGCTGATACCTAGCCCTAGACTTAGGGAATACTAAGCGTACTACATTATAGTATTCTCCTAGCTCATTGTATTCTAAGTAGTGTTTATGGTAGTCTAGGTAGTCTCCATTAGCATCAACAACTATTACTGGTAATGCAGCATACCTTCCATTACCCACTGGTATTCTTGATAGTAGTTCTATTAGGTATCCTACACCATAACTTTTACCACTACCTGTTTCCCCGAAAACACCTAGATGCATTGTTAGGTTCTCAACATTTAATGGTACTGGTGCATCCCCATAGCCTAGTATTGTACCATACCATATGATTCCTGGATCACCTATCTTAACTCCGAAAACCTCTTTAGCATAGCGTTTAACGTCGAGTAAATACACTTTATCTCCTGGTTCAGGAGGGTAGCGTACATCTCCTAGTCCACTACCAGTAAGACGCCCAAGAAGAGTAGCATCAACTAGTACATAGCGTTTAGCAACCTCTCTAACCAATGGTACTTCTAGTCCACGTCTACGAACTTCACTCCAAGCATCACCTTCACGGAAGAACTCGTTAACTGGCTGGATATTCTCTATCCTAGCAAGTATTTTCTCACGACCACCTCTAGCTTCAACTAATACAAGCATACCCTCAACAACTTTCTCTTCACCATAATCTGTTAACTGGAATCTAGCACTACTAGTAGAGGAACCGCTAAGTACTATGCCAATAGGCTTTAACTCTACACCTTCAACGCTATTGCTAGTTAAACTACTATTCCCACCCAAGACTATCTAAACCTATACTATATGATTGGCTCCCTGATATCCTAATAAGCTAAACAACTCTTCATGCAATATAATGCAGTCTTCTAGCAAACGCACTGTACTCCGAGTTAGCACACCGTCTTCTACTCAATTCTTAGGCTATTTAGGCCAAGAATCACTAGGCTTTAGTATTACTTCAAGAGTATAGCAAGATTACTAGGAGGGAGTATAGGTAGTGGTGTACGAGTGTACTTCTAATCCATGTAGAAGTCTTAGTGAAGTTGGATTAGAAGCTATAGAAACATTCGAGTTAACCAAGGACTATCCCACAAGACGCGTAGTAATTGAGGGGGTAGAAACTTTTCTTGAGAGAGCTTATAGGTCAATTAATCCTAGTATTCTATGGTTGGTTGGTGAGTGGGGTGAGGGTAAAACAGCTATTTATCAGGGCTTGTTAAGGAGTAGAAGAGACCTCTATAGTGTATACATTGTTGCTAGCAGGTTATTCGATTACATGGAGAAAATCCTTGAAGAACAACGTATATGGGCTCCTAATGCTTTCCTATTATCACTACTCTATACTATGAAGGATAGCTTTGACGAATACTCTGAACTATTTAAGGAACTAGATGAACTAGACTTAACTCATAGTCTTCCTGCACTACTAGTTAAACTATACACCTACGTTAAGGAGAAGACTGGTAAAGACCCTATAATAGTCTTCTTTATAGATGAGTTCGAAGACATTGTTTCAAGACTTACTACTAGTCGTGGTATAAGATTACTGTCAGCTGTACTTGAGGCATTAGTGGAGCTCGTTAACGGTAACGTTGAAGCTTTAAGTAAAGCTGGACTACAGGGTAAGATACACTTTGTAATAGCAACTACTAGTAGTGCTGAAAGAGTACTTGAAACTAGACTAGAAGTATCTGATATTTGGGGTAGACTTAAGCGTAGATTTAATAGAGTAGAGTTCACGCGCATGCTCTCCATAGAGGTTGTAGATCATCTTAGAAAACTAGTAGACTACGTATACTGTGGCAAGAACCTAGGATACTCCCATATAGCTAATCCTCCAACTCTACTAAACTTTACACAAATATCCTCTATAGGATTACCTGCAGCTACTGAGAGAATACTCAATCAGCTATCATCTATACTATCATCTAGGGGTAAAATTAGATGTAATGGTGGTTCTGAGAAACTTACACTAGAAAACGCTTTTGAAGTACTGGGTACACTGAAAACTGTTGTTGAAGGCGAAGAAGAACAAGTGCTTATAGAGGATAACTTTCTATTAGAGAGACGTAACTGTATAGATATACTAAGAAACTATGTAGGTGATAAAGAGTACATAGAGCCTCTATGCTCGTTAATCTTGCTATCTAGGGGAGGTATTAGAGTAGAGTACTTGAAGAAACTTGGAGTAGATAATACTGCTCTTACAGTACTTGAGCATTTAGGGATAATAACTACCGGCACTGGCTTAAAATTAAAGACAAGTATAGTTGAGTTCTTAAACAATGTTAGAACTATTCTAGCAGGATTAAAGGAAAAGTACCTTGAAGGCATAGTGGGAATCAGCAAGCCTACTAGCATGTTAGAGGGGTTAGAGTTATACCGATTATTACTTGATAACCTAGTATACATAGGTGATGATGGAAGTATAGTATTGTTTAAGCCTAAGAATACTAGTGTTTTAAGGAAAATCTATGTAGAGTTTAATGGCCTTGACGAAGTAGTTGCTTCTAAGCTAGCTGAACTAGTATTCGAGGTTTACAATAACCTTCTACTAGAAGGTGTTGTAGAAGACTACGGCGATATCATCATAGTTGACCATGGTATACAGAACCGCATATTCTTCTCCCAAGAAATAGCTACACTTGACTTCATATCAAGTAGAGAGGAAAGAATACGTTTATGGAGGAAGGCTAAGAGCATTAAAAGTGTTGAACCATTCCTTAAGGGTATACTCATACCAGTAATAGATGTCTTAACGGGATACTTTAGTGGTAGTAGTAGACGCGACATGTTCAGTATTAGAATTGAGAGTATTGGTGGAGAATACCCTGTAGCATCAATAACCGTTACTTCCAGTGTAAGGGAAGGTAAACCATATATTATTCGTGAGTTTAAGGCGCAGTATACTCCTAGGCTTAGAGTAGACCTACTAGTTGTAACTGGTAATGTTAAGCCAGTAGTACTAGACGAGTACTATAAGCTGGTTAGAGAGAAAGAAGTTTACCGTAGACCGCACGTGGTTATAGTATTCTCTACGGGAGTACTATACCAGAAAGTTGAGGATCTTCGAAGAAAGCTTGAAAGACTAGGCATACCTCTAATAGTCTACTCTGTAAAGACTATAGATTACTTGAGGCTAAGTGCACTAGGAATATTTAGTGAAGAGAGATGGGGTAGAGATATAGTAGGATACCTTAACTCAATGTTAAATGCTCTTAGAGGTAAGGGTGAGCCTATAGGCTTAAACATTTATGCTTATCAATCATATGTTATCACGAGATTTGAGAGAGAATATGGCTTAGACGATATGGTTTCTAAGATAGATGGTGTCTTAAAGGAGTTTGGAATACTAGTGCCATTGCCTAGGAGGACTGTTAAGATAGGGTTAGAGGAGCTTGGTGTAAGTGATCTATATGAGAGTGCTAGGAGTCTTAGATGGCTTGTACATTACCCTACACCAATAGTTAATAAGAGTATTAAAGAGTTATTCGAGTATGTTACAAGTAATGTTAGACAGCACATGGTTTTTGGAGGAAAGTATCGTGAGGTCATAGGCTTAGACCTTGAAACACCTGATGACCTTGTAAATAAGCTAGCTCCTCTTAGAGACTATGGGATAATCGAGTTAAAGCCTTCTAGCAATGGAGACTATGAAGTCACGTTGAGAGTTGGGGATAGTAGGCTTGTAAATAGGTTGGTTAGTGTATTAGCTAATGGTGAAGCTAGGCTAGATGAAGTATTAGAAGCTTTTGTAGCTAAGGGTGATAGTCCTGACGTAGCTATAGGAGTATTTCTTGAAGCTCTTAGATCACTTAACCTGATATCAGTAAATGCTGATGGCATAGTCTACTTGAATGCTAGATATGATGTACTGGAACGTAAGCTTAGAACTCTAAGAGAGTATTTAAGAGAATACATTGAATACTATGGAGAAATACAGGATAAGCTAGGATACATAGTTTCTGGGAAAGTTAGACATAATCCTCCATGGAATCCAGGGTACCGTTATACCTATACACCTAAGTTAGTTGAAAACATATCAAGTATACTAGACTCAACTAGTAAGATTCTTAGACCAAATCTAAGCATGGAAGTATACTTAGAGATTGCTCGTAGATTAGCGTCTATTGAGAGGATATTGTTAGACATAATATACCATAGAGTTCGTGGTGAGGAGAACATAAGGTATCATAGCGTAATAATTGACTATGCCTTTAAGGAGTATAAGAGTGCTAGGAAGGTACTTGAAGAAATTGAGTCTAAACTTAAAACACTAACTAGTCAGCTTGAAAGACTACTTGTAGACCATGTCTTTAATAGAAGCGTTAGGATAGAGAATAAGTACATTGATAGAGTTATGGATGCCTTAAAAGAACTAGATAAAGTTTTCAATAGCGTTATAGGATTAGAGGAATTTGCTAATAGTGTTAAGAGTTTATGGGCTAAAATGCCTGGTAGGGAGTTTCCATTCTATTTTAGAAACCAGGTCTACTATAGTAACTACAAGGTCTACTTAATGGTTAGTAAGCTAGAGGAATACAAGGATATAGTAGTCGTTGACTTGTCTAAGAGGTTAAGAGACAGGTATACTATGTCTCCTAGAGTTGAGGAAGTTGTTAAGGGTATCGAGGAACTTGTAAATGATTTAAGTAAGTCTATGGAGCAGTTAATATCGATTAATGAACACTACAAGAAGCTTAGGGAGAGACTACTTAGCTTAGAAGTACTTACTAAATGGTATGGTGATATTCTAGAAAAAGTTCTTCCGCAAAGTATAGTATTATTCTCAAAGCATACTCCAAGTAAGGATGTACTTGTTATAGATGATAGTAGAGGTCTAAGAGATATTGTAGGTGAAGTAGAGGAGTGGAAGAAGGCTATAGGCCTTGTACACGAGAACCCATCACATACTATTGATAGGATGATTAGACTTGTAGATGAAGTAGAGAGAATGTACGAGTATTCTAAGGGTTATACGCTAAAGACCTTGAATGCTGTTAAAGCTATTGTAAGCTTAATGCATGCTCACGACGTTGTGAAGGCTAATCCTAGGCTAAAGAGCATTATTGATAGACTAATGAATACTGTGGAAGAACTAGGGGAATTGTCAAGGCTTCTAGTGTCTAGGAGAGAATTTAGCTATGGAGAATTATCTCTACCTACTCTTAAGCTTCTACTAGAAGATGTTAGAGATGAGCTTAGGAGGGTTAAGAAGAGGATAGATGAGTTATATGATGTTACAGTAGAGTTGCTAGGTGAACTTAGGAGTCAAGTAGTGGAAGGTCTTAGGCAGGTTACGATTAGTATTGGTAGACTAATGCCTACTCTTAAGAGTATAGCTAGTAGAATTGATGGTGAGGTAAGGGAATTGTACGAGGATGTTAAGAGCTTAGTAGATGAATGTAATAGGGTTATGGTATTGTTTAGGAATAGTAGTGTAGAAGACTTCAACGAATACATTGAATCTCTAGAGAAGACTCTTAAAGTATATGTTACTGCTAGTAGACTAGATCTTGAAGATATTAGGCGTAGAATGATTAGTGCTTTAAAGAATGCTGGATTAGATGAAGATGAGAGCTTCTTAGTAGATTTACTACTTAAATCTATTGCTGAAGGAGTTGATAGGATTACTCTTCGAGGGTTAATTGAGAAGGCTAAGAAAGTTATTGGAGTTGAGAGGAGTTTAAGTGCTTTCTATAGACTTGTTGAGAAGGGTTTAATTGATGCAGAAGTTGTTGTCTAGTAACACTACCTTATTGTTATGTTTCCTAGATATGCGTTTGCTTCTATAGTTTTATGTGGCCATACCTTTACTTTTTCTAGTACTGTACCATCACCTATTGCTACGTTATTTCCTATATAGCTATTGATTATTCGTACATTGTTTCCTATTCTTACATGTCTTCCTATGATACTATTTTCTATTACAACGTTTTCTCCTATAATATTCCTATCCATTACCACAGTGTTCTTTATCTTAGTATTCCTACCTATGAT
>WANQ01000036.1 GCA_015521735.1 Pyrodictiaceae archaeon
AGGCCAAGTAGCATCAGCAGAATACAGTAACCTCATAGAATATCTTTTCATTATGGAGAGATTAGAGAAGTGTACAAGAGAAAAGTGGAGAAAGATCATTGTAGGCTATGGTAGGAGGAAAATATTCGAAGACTTCGCGAGAAGATACAACCCCTGGCTCGGAAACCTAGAAATATACTTCATAAAAGAAGATGGTAGCGTACAAAGAATAAGGTAAACAGTGTTGAAATAAGATGTTGTTTCCTTGATCATGCCTAGGAGTTTTTGCTCTTAGTCCTTTTCCCTTGATATCTCTTATTAGGAAACTTATGTCTACTCCTTCTACTTTAAGATCATATATTGCCTCAGCCAAGCTGTGATATTTCTCATGTTTTAGATGTTGGTGTTGCTACTAGGTACTTTAGCATATTTCAGCTTCTCCTTGCTTACTAGCCGTAGTAGTCTTCTTAGTCTTAGTGATGTATTTCATCTATTACTTGTCTAGCCACATTACTTATACGTAGGCTTATTTTAAATGACTCATACTTATTCGCTCTAATGTTTTCATTAAAACATTCCTTAACTTGCTCAGAGTTTCCTTAGTTTTACCTACTTTTATTCTTGCATACTCCTTGTTACGAAACTCTACTAATATGTATGTTCTATTCTTAACATTGTCTCTAATTCTTGAAAGCCTTATTAAGTTATCACCTTCATCTCCAAATAAAATTGTTTGCTCTTCTCCATTCAGAAGCTTTTCCAACAGTACTCTCATTTGATTGTCTTTCCTAACCACTTTGTCAAGGTCTCTTGCTTCCTTTATATATATTGATGGCATGTTTTTAAGTATATTCCCCTTAGGGGAACTAACGTGGCTAAAACTAAGTAGATCCTTACCACCTATCATTTTTCTAAGTTTCTGTTCTATTATATCTAATTGCAACCTTATATTTTCATCTTTAACTAACCCATCAGTATTTTTAATTCTATTTATCAATTGTATAAGAACCTCTACAGTCCTTCTCACTTTTTCAGGATCATCTGACGCTACATAGTATCTTTTAAAGAATAGAGTTGGATTGTTATCTAAAGGGAAAATTAATACAATCACTTTTCGTTTATCAAGTAGTTTCCGGATTAACTCTAAATACTTGTTTAGCTCATTCTTTGACTTTATAATAGGGCTCTTGATTAATTCTACAACTTCTTCTATTAGAGACGGCTTAATTATGTTAAGTTTTCTCAATTGTTCTACTAACTCTTCAAGGCTTGCTGCTTCAACTACTAGTTCTGGGTTTACGTTTTTAAATGATGCCCTCCATTTTATAAATTCCTTTTCCTTTAATAATTCTTGGCTAAGTTTCGAGTATATGTATAATTTAAGCGTTTCCATAGCCAATTCATTTATTATGTCTACTTGCTTGTTATCTAATGTATTTGCAAGCATGTTGTCACAACGATCTATTATAAACCCAGCTAACATTTCAACAAACATCAATTCATCAATATTTCTTTCACGTATTAGTGAAAGTAATTCATTGAACTTTTCATCAAACTGTTTTTGACCTTGATATACTTTGAATTCATTAAGCTTTTCAACTAAATCATTTACTACACGAGAGAGCAAACTAGCCCCAATACTCTAGTTAGAGCATTCTAGGTATTATATATTACTATAATGACCACCATAATGGAAATAGTTGCATCTCACTGTATTACTAGTTTTAACTGCATCCTAAATGATGCAACTAAAAGGTTAAACCACACGCAATCAATGATAAAACCATTGAAGAAAACAAAGATCTACCCACAGGACAGCGAAAACTACATGGACTTGAACTAGCCCAATATGGAAACAATGGAAGCCTAAGGGAGTATTATAGGAAGAGATATAGGATAATAATCCTAATTGAGCGAGTAAGGGAGAAACAGGAAACAAGACCATACAACAGCTAAGACAATGGAATACACCCTACCACTAGAATAATACTCAGAACCCAACAAGACCACACACCAAACCCCACGTACAAAGCCATGCAAATGAAACAACTGCTAAGACAATACAACATAGAGGCAGTCTACGAAGACAATCAGCAAAACAATAGACTAATAAATAGACAACACCCGCAGATAAAGATTGCCAAGCCTTAATCAAGGAAGGCATCAACGGCTCCATATACTTTTCTAGCTCTGCATCCTTACGTTGTCGCGGTATTGCACCTACATTTAGAATAACCGAATTACCGAATCAATTCCCAAACCTTCTCCTTGCCGCTTTCCAGAGTATTGCTTTAAGTGGAAAGTACAGAAACATTATATTGCTTATATGGTATTTAGTAGCTGTAGAGGGAGTAGAAGGTTATGTTATCGTTAGAGGGCGTTGAAGTTATTAGTCTATTATCGGTGTGGATTCTTGAGCCTCGTTTACCAGAACTACTCTTAGAACTTGGGAAACGTGGATATGCTGTAGCAAGAGTTAGGCCTAAGAGTCTTGGTGGATATGATATAACGTTTATAGAACCCAATGTTGCAGCAATTAAAGGGTCAACGTACGTACTATATAATCCAGGTAGGCGAATCATAACTATTGAAAGTCCTAATGCAAATGAACTCTTCCTCGTATTCAACGAGGTAGAAGAGATCTTAAGGAGTGTAGGAAGTAGACCGGATAAAGGTGTCTTATTCTATGAACTACAAGTAAAGGCTAAGGCAACTGGTAGTAGATGGACACTAAAGAAAACTATTAAGGTAGACGACCTCATAGGATTAAACCTCATAGCCATACCTGTAAGCCTTGTCTCAGTTGAAGGAGATCCTAATTCTACTCGGTGGTTCCATCTAGACATAAGACCTATATGGACCAGCTGGTCGAGTGAAAATATTCGGTACGAAGTAGTATTAATATGTAGGGATGACAGAGAGAAGCTTATAAGTATGTTAAAGAACATTGACCACATTATAAGAGAGATTATAAGGAGAGCTAGTAGCACCTTAGAAATCACTACATGAGGTGGGCATACTATGATGGTCTCACTTCACGAAACCATGCTTACTGCTAGTGCTGAGCCCGTATACAAGGATAGAGTAACCACTATGCTTGAGTACCCATGGGAGGGAGGAAGATATACTTCGAGAGCTAAGTCACTAGTAGAATTACTTAACGAGTACCTTAAGGAGCTTGGAGCACCATTAGCTAAGCCTATAGAGATTAGATACGTGGATGGAATTGGCCCGTATGTAACCATAACATTACATTGTAATGCTAGCCTAGCACTAAAATACTGGATAGAGATACTTGATAAGCTACAGGGCTACAATATACCCATATTCATTAGATGGACTGGTAATGTAGATGTTCCTCCAGAAGTCATGGGAGCCTACATAGGTAAAGCGCTTGCCAAAATGAACATCTTCCTAGCTACCGAAAAACAATTCGATATAGCTAGGATCCTAAGAGAGGAATGGGAAACCTAGAATCTATAAATACAAGCAATAGGGGGTTCCAGCAAGGTAACCCCCATGTACTACATCGATACAAGTACACTAATATCCTATGTATTCACCTCTGAAACAGAACACGCTTTTACAAGAAAAATCCTAGAAAACCTAGCCGCGAAGAAACATGGACTCTACGCATCCTCATATACACTCATAGAAACTTGTAACACTATCTGCAGAAAAATAGTTAAAGAGGAAGCCAAGCTCATTCAACCCCTCCAACAATACATAGAAATATACGGAGACCCCGAACAGAGATGCCGGCTCCTAACATCAATTATCATCAACTTCCTCTACGAAAAACTAGGCCTAAACTTCATCGACCTAGAAGACCTATACAGATTCGAGCCCACAGGCATTAACAAGTTAAAAATACCTAAAATATTCAAGGAGGCAATAGAACTATCATACAAAATCAACCTTAGAATCAAAGACCTACTACACATAACATACGCCTCCATCCTCTCCAAAACACACGGCATAAAATTCTTCGTGACACGAGATATAGAGAACTTTGAGAAAATAAAAGACCACATAGAAAAACTACTACAAATAAAGATAATCCTAGTAAAACAAACCTAACTCCCAACCAACAATAAACCAAACAACACCCACAAACAAAACAACCAAACCCTAAACAAGAAAACCACCATAAACCACATACCCACCAACACATTAAGCTTAAGAGCCCTTGAAAACCATATTCACAGACAACTAGATAACACAAAGGTTCAGAGAAAGTCTAACCTATTAAGCAGGTGGGATACTGGTGGTCCCGCCGGGGGGATTTTCGGAGGGATTGAGATTCCCTCTCTCGAACCCCCGACCACCGGGTTTCTGCTC
>WANQ01000037.1 GCA_015521735.1 Pyrodictiaceae archaeon
GAGCATAGAGATTACGCCATAAATTTCTTGATAATTATGAATTAATTGCAAGAGCCATGTACATAGTACTATATAGCTTAACATATCTTAATGGTTAAGATTAGTTATGAATTAGATTATTACTTTATTAATCGTATATTCTATGCTTAGTGGTACATTATTTCAATTACTTTCGTGAAACATTAGTGTTAGTAATTCTAACTAAGCTATTTAGATGGATCTTAGTAGAAATATTTTAATACTAACAAGTTAATACTGTATACTGAACATAAATGGTAGGGAATCCTAAATACCTGGTCAGATACCTCTAATAGGTGAAAAATTCCCTGAATTAGAAGTAATGACTACACATGGGCCCAAGAAGTTGCCCGACGACTATAAGGGTAAGTGGTTTGTATTGTTTAGTCACCAGCTGATTTCACACCAGTGTGTACTACGGAATTTGTTGCGTTTGCTAAGAGGTATGAAGACTTTAGGAAACTTAATACTGAACTCATAGGACTAAGTGTTGATAGTACATTTAGCCACATTAAATGGATTGAATGGATTAAGGAGAAACTTAGTGTAGAAATACCCTTCCCAATTATAGGTGATCCGCAAGGAAACGTTGCTAAGAAACTCGGTATGCTTCATGCAGAATCAGCTACCCATACAGTTAGAGCAGTCTTCGTAGTAGATGATAAGGGTATTATAAGGACAATACTATACTATCCATTAAATCTAGGTAGACTAGTAGACGAGATACTTAGAATAGTTAAGGCTCTACAAATAAGTGACAAGTATGGAAGAGCTATACCAGCAAACTGGCCCAACAATGAGTTAATAGGTGAAGCAGTAATAGTGCCTCCAGCAGCAACAATACAGGAGGCTAAGGAGAGATTAGAAAAGTATAAGTGCTATGACTGGTGGTTCTGCTACGAAGAAGTAGTACCAAAAGAAGATGTAGAAGAAGTTAGAAAGTTCCTAGAGAGCCTCTAAACCAGCTAAGTAGACTTGAAAACCACATATAATTCCAATACAATGTTTTTTACCTAGCACACAAAATATTTCCTGTCTACATATTTTATTAGAATCTAATTCTCCTTAACATTACCTGGTGTATGAGCCTGTGCTCAAAACCAATGTATTTAAGATTACAGGGAATACCTACTTACTAAGATTAGATGATACTGAGACAAAATTCTTTGAAGCTCTATGGTGGATACCTGAAGGAGTAACATATAATGCTTATCTATATGTTGATGAAAGCGCCACCATCCTATTTGATACGTGGAAAAAAGGTTATTGTGACTTATTCCTGAATACTCTATCTAAAATAGTAGATGTTAAGGACATAGACTACTTGGTTATTCACCACATGGAGCCCGATCACAGTGGCTGTATTCCACATGTATTAAAAAGAAATAGTAATGTCAGGGTTCTAGCCCATCCACTAGCCAAGGACATGATTAAATCATTTTATAGTATAAATAATATGAAGTTTAAACCTGTAAGAGACTTAGAGGAGGTTTCTCTAGGTAATGTAAAAGTTAAGTTTATGTATACACCATGGCTTCACTGGCCTGAAACAATAATGTCCTACCTAGTCAATGAGAAGATATTGTTTAGCGGTGATGTTTTTGGTAGTTTCTCAATACCAGAACACGTTGTTGTAGATAGAACCACGGTTTCAGAAGAATACATTAAGTTTATGCGTAAATACTTTATAGACGTAGTAGGCTTCTATCGCCACTACGTAGAGAGGAATTTAAAGAAAATACTAGACTTGAAATTAGATATAGAGATTGTTGCACCACTCCACGGCGCGTTATGGAGTGATGTAGATCTTGTAGTAAGTTATTACATGAAATGGGCTAGAGGCGAGGAATCCGCTAATAAGATAGTCGTAATATATGCGTCAATGTATGGTTTTGTTAAAGAAGCTATAAACAAGTTGATTGAACTAATAAAGGCACGTGATAAAAACGTGGAGATAATAGTATACGAAATTAGTGATTCAAGGCGAGCTGAAGTAAGTGATATACTAGGTGATGTCATAGATTCTAGAGCAGTCATACTAGGTGCGTCAACATACGAATCAAGAATATTCCCTTACATTGAGTACATCGTAGATCAACTAAAATACAAGGCTAATTCAGCTAAGCCATTGATAATAGTATCATCATATGGTTGGGGAGGAGTAGCTGGTAAGCTTATTAAAGATAAGTTATCATCTACACAGTTCAATATAATTGAAGTAATAGAGTTTAAGGGAAAAGTTAATGATAAAGTAGTAAATGCATTTAAGGAAGCAGTAGACAAGCTTCTACACACTAAATAGTAGAAGGTTTCAAGTAAAATCACCTTATATTCTTCAACACTAAGGTGAGCTAGCGTGGCATCTTCTAGTAATAAGATTAGTGAGAGAGAAGTAATAGAATATGCTAAGAAGTCGCTATTAGACGAATTGTACTCAGCAGCAATATATGTAAGGTTAGCAAAGATTTTTAAACGCAAGAAAACAATCGAGCGTTTTAAGAAAATGGCTAAAATGGAGGCTAGACACGCAGAGTTCTGGATAGAATTCTTGAAACGAAGAAATATTAATGTAGAAAATATAAAGATTAATACCATCACAGTTATGTTTAAGACAATATTGTATAGGATATTAGGTGAGGCATCAACTCTAAAGCTAATGGAGTTAGGTGAAAGAGAAGCTATAACAGTCTATTCAATACTATTAGAATCACCTTATCTTAGTAGTGATGAAAAAGATAAGTTAAAGAAAATACTTGAGGACGAACTGTTACATGAACAAGAGATAATGGAGGAGGAAGAAGTATTCAAGGAGTTTACTGAGCATATAAGGGATGCTGTTCTAGGTATGAGTGATGGATTGGTAGAAGTATTGTCTGTTGCAGCAGGTTTAGCTGGTGCCTATGGTAACCCATTGAACGTGGCTATAGGTGGTACTATTGTTGGTATTGCTGGCGCTCTGTCGATGGGGATAGGAGCATTTACTAGTGTTAGAGCTCAGAGACAAGTACGTATGGGTGTATTGTATAGGGTAAGGTTAATGGCTAAACACGTATATCATCTATTACGTAACCGTATAGTTGAGTACATGGTTCGTAAGGGATTCAGTAAACATATTGCTGAAAAAGTAGCAGAGGAGTCATTAAAGAACAGGGAGTTATTGGAGAAGATAATTGCTGAAGAAGAATATGGGTTAAGAGAAGAAAGGCTTGAAAATCCAGGTAAGGCAGGCTTCTACACAGGAGCATTCTATATCTTAGGAGCTCTTGTACCATTAACACCCTATTACATGGGATTCAGTATACCCTTAGCTCTACCAGTATCATTTATAATAGCTGCAGTAATGCTTGGTTTCATGGGCTTCGTTATAGCAGTATTAGCAGAGATAAGTATTAAGAGAAAAGTATTAGAACTAATACTGTCTGGTTTAGGTTCAGCTACATTAACGTTCCTGATAGGTAAGCTAGCATCCTGGATCTTTGGAATAGAAGTTGAATAAGAGCTATTACTCCTTTAATATATCTAGTATGAGAGCTGGGCAAACTCTTTTCACGCCATTTATCTTAGATATTTCATCGTGAATTCTAGCTAACTCCCTACTATCATGAGCCCATATAATTGCTATTATACTATGATCTCCAGAAGTTAGTGCAAGAAAGTTTACGTAATCCTTGTTCTTGAGTTCTTCTAAAACATTGAATAAATGCTCTGGTTCTGAATCTATGCCCGTTATTGATACTGCATTATAGCCTAGCTTCTTAGGATCAACTATTATAGTATACTTTTTTATAACACCTAGTTGTTCAAGCTTTCTTATTCTCTTAAGTACGGCTACATCACTTATACCAAGTTTACGTGCTATGTCCGTGTAGGGTGTTCTTGAGTTTTCCTTTAACATGTTTATTATCATTAAATCCTTATCATCTAAGCTCATCGCCTATTACCTGTCTTGATTAACTTATGCCTACTACGTTATTATTCTTAACCTTTTCTACTTTGAATACACCTATTCGGCGTGTACTATGGATACCTTCTGGCTCAATTACGTTTATAAGCTCGTTATCTACTCCTAAATCCTCTAAAACATATTTGAAATCCTCAATCCAATCGTATAAGCCACAAGTTTCACAGTAAGTGCCATCGAACTCTACGTAAATTAAGTCATTCTCTACCTTACTAATTTTGGCTACTGCTTCAGGTGCACGAATCCTATTGTATTCTTCAACTGCTTTCTTTAAGATCAGTCTTAGCTCGTTTAAGCTGAGTCTAAACTTCTTTCCGGGTACACTAGAATTCTTATCATAGGGCATATTTTAAAAACACCTTATGATGGTTAGGGTTTACGTAATCATATGGATGCGTGGTTATTCAACTTTAACTTCTTTTCTAGACTCCCATAGTCCATGGAGGTTGCAGTAGCTTAACGCATATATAATGCTGTCTTTATTCAGCTTTACTGTTAGCTCTAGTTCTGGTTCAGAGTACACTGGTGTTAGTGATACAGAAGCTAATAGTATTGGGTTGAAGGGCCTATCCTTCTCATATACGTATACTTCTATTCTACCTATGTAGTGTTCAACTTTATTAGGATGAGGTCCTACACGTATTCTTATCTTAAATGGTTCACCTGCTTTTACCTTATCCGGTACTTCTATCTTAGGCGTATGTGATTCCACCTTGGATACGGCTTCTCCAGATGCTGTTTCAGGAGTATATATTAGGCTTCCAAATGCCTTCATGTGGTTTCACCGAGTTATATAGTTGGTTTGACAAATATAAACTTTTAGTTATATTAAAATATATGGTTAGGAATACTAACCATTTAGCCTAATTGGTAGGTCATCCTTATCCAATACTATAGTATTTTTAAATGGATCATAGTATATGCTTATAGCCTTAACTATAACACCCTTGTTCACTGCCTCTTTTACTAAGTCATGTATTTCTGGATCCACATACTTATTTGGCATGAAGCCTTTAACTCCTGGTAAGCCTGCTACGAATACAAGTACTGTATGCATTCCACGCATCCTCAATTGTATTAATGTCCTTATATGCCTTCGTCCACGAAGAGTAGGAGTATCAGGATATAATGCAAACATTTCATTACTTACTGCTACAGCACTCTTCAATTCAACATAAACTTCGCCAAGATCTCTACACCTTAACTTGTAGTCTATAATAGACTTATCTATCCTTACGTTTTTCCTAGAAACAATGCAGTTCTTAAGCCATGGAAGAATGTTATTATTTACTGCTACTTCATAAGCTCTCTCTTGTACTCTTGTATCAACAATAGCAGCTTTACCTCCATATTCAATAGCAAATAAGTTAAACTTGGTTTTCCTAGGAGTTTTGGACTTTTCAATACTTATGCAATAACACTTTTTACCTTCTTTAACGAGGTTGTCGAGTTTACCTGTATTATGGAGATAGGCGTATTCTTCTCTACCATTTACAAGTACCTTGACGACAAACTTGTTTAAACGTTTAAGTATAATACATTCTATGTCATAGTTTAAGCTAAGTAGTTCTCTCAACAAATTATCCCTTGATAGCTCTCTATTAAGTATATAGGGTCTGGTAAGAATTTTAGGTCATTAAGACTTAAATATTGTATTATTAATCTCCTAGACAGCTAGGCGACGATAACTGGTTTAGGGATTAAGAGTAAGATAAGCTATGAGTAGGCGTTAACTATGTCTTCACAAGAATTCCGCTATATCGTACGTATTGCCGGAACAGATATTGATGGTAGGCTTAAGACAGCTTATGGATTAGCTGAGATTAAGGGGGTAGGCTATAACCTAGCAGTAGCTTTATGTAGAATGCTGGGAATAGATCCAGAGAAAAGGATAGGCTTTCTTACGGATGCGGAAATAAGAAAGATAGAATCAGCATTAGAGGATCCTAAAAAGATTGGTCTTCCCTCTTGGATGCTTAATCGTAGAAAAGACTATGAAACTGGTGAAGATAAGCATCTTATAGGAGCTGACTTAATATTCGTTGTACGCCAAGATATTGAACGTGAGAAAAGAATTAAGAGCTGGAGAGGTATAAGACACGCACTTGGACTTAAGGTTAGGGGACAGAGAACCCGTACAACTGGTCGTACAGGTATAACAGTTGGTGTTAAGAGGAAGAGAAAGTAGTGGTGAAACATAATGGGTGATCCAAAGAAGCCTCGTAAGACTTGGGAAGGTCCAAAGCATCCATGGAAGAAAGATAGGTTAATGGAGGAAATGGAGCTTCTAGGAAAATACGGTCTACGTAATAAGAGAGAGATTTGGAAGGCCAAAACCCTCCTAAAGAAGATAAGACATAGAGCTAGATCCTTGCTAGCATTACCCCCCGAAATTAGAGAAAAAGCTGAGAAAGAGCTACTACACCGCTTATACGAAATGGGTCTTTTACCAGAAAACGCTACACTTGACGATGTACTAAGACTTACGGTTGAGAACATACTTGATAGAAGACTACAAACAATTGTTTACAAGAAGGGGCTAGCTAGATCACTAGCACATGCTAGACAACTAATAGTCCATAGACACATAGCAATTAATGGTAGAATAGTTAATGCTCCAGGATACCTAGTGAAAAGATACGAAGAAGATCTCATAGACTATGCTCCTACAAGCCCATACTATGCTAAAAGACTTGAAGCATCCCAATCACAGTAGTTTAGGTGAAAGACTATGGCATTTCATGCTCGTGAACTCAAATGGGGTGTAGCCCACATATATAGCTCCTTAAACAACACCATAGTCCACATAACGGATTTAACTGGTGCAGAAACTGTTTCTAGAGCAAGTGGTGGAATGGTAGTAAAAGCTGATCGCGAAAAACCTTCTCCCTACGCAGCAATGTTAGCAGCTAGTCGAGCTGCACAGCAAGCAATGGAGCGTGGTATAGTAGCAATACACATCAAGGTACGTGCACCTGGAGGACATGGTCCAAAAACACCTGGACCTGGAGCTCAAGCAGCTATAAGAGCTCTAGCAAGAGCAGGCTTCATAATTGGTAGAATAGAAGATGTAACACCAATACCACATGATACTACTCGTAGACCTGGAGGAAGACGTGGTAGAAGAGTCTAAGTGTGTGTAGAGGTTTGCTGGTATTGGATGTAGAGGTATTAGAGCATAGTGAAAGGCATATAAAGCTCCTAATTAAGGATGCTCCACTAGCTTTTGTTAACGCTATTAGGAGGATATGTATAGCTGAAGTACCATCCATGGCTATAGACTATGTTTACTTCTTGGAGAATAATAGTCCCCTATATGATGAAATAATAGCTCATAGGCTAGGATTAATACCCTTAACATCAGATAGAGCTTTAGAAAAATATGGTCCACCAGAAGAATGTCGTGATAACGAGGAAAGAGAAGACTGTTACACAAGGCTTTATCTTGAAGTAGAAGCCAAGGATACTACCAAGGTAGTTTATAGCGGCGACATGGTGTCTGATGATGAAGACGTTAAACCAGTATATGATAAAATACCCATTGTAGTACTGGGCCCTGGGCAAAAAATATCGTTTGAAGCTAGAGCTAGACTAGGTAGAGGAAAAGAACATGCTAAGTGGTCTCCGGTTTCAGTAGCAGTACATAAGTACGTACCGAAAATAACAATAGATTACGCTAAATGCCGTGCACCAGAGTGTAGTAAATGTGTTAGTGTTTGTCCTAAAAAGGTCTTGGAACTAAATAAAGATAAAATTATAATAAAGGATGTCTTATCGTGTAACATATGTAGGCAATGCGTAAAAGCATGCCCATTTAATGCTATCAAGGTATCATGGGAGGAAGGCAAGTACGTACTGTATATAGAGTCAACAGGTGTTTTAAGGTCTGAGCGAATAGTTTTAGAAGCAGCAAAAATACTACGTGAAAAGGCTGGAAAACTGCTAAGTGAACTCGAAAAGGTAGGGGATAGTTAATGAAGAGGACTGGGCCAACAAACATAGTATTAAGGAAAACAATTAGGTTATTGAGAAAATATGCTAGAATGTATAAAGCACCTATCTGGGCTGACATAGCTGAGAGACTAGAAGCACCAAGAAGGAAAAGAGTAGCTGTAAACGTGTCAAAGATAAATAGATATACTAAGCCAGGTGATGTAGTAGTAGTACCAGGCAAAGTACTAGGTGCAGGTGTAATAACTCATCCCGTAACAGTAGCAGCTATAGCTTTCTCTGAATCAGCTATTAGGAAAATCAAGGAGGCTGGTGGAAGAATTCTACATATCCTCCAACTAGTTGAGGAAAATAAGAAGGGCTCTAATGTTAAAATAATAACGTGATCTAGGTGTAAGATATGCCTCCCGAAATAGTTATTGATGCCTCAAACGCCATCTTAGGTAGACTTGCAAGCGTAGTTGCAAAAATGTTGCTAATGGGATACAAGGTTATAGTAGTCAATGCTGAAAAAGCTGTTGTTAGCGGTGAACCCAAAAAAGTAGTTGAGTCATACAAGTTGTTGTTCAAAGTTAAAACACTAAGAAACCCATATAAAACTGGTATTAGGAGACCAAGAACACCTGAAAGACTAATAAAGTATGCAGTTAAAGGAATGCTTCCAAAGAATAATCCTAGAGGTAAAAAAGCACTCAAGAACCTTAGAGTATATGTAGGAATTCCCGAAGAAGTTAAGGGCAAGGAAGTTAAAGTTATAAGAGAAGCAAGTGCCGATAGGCTAAAGGGGAAGTATATAACATTAGGTGAACTAGCAAAACAATTGGGATGGAAGGGGGTGGTTTATAGGCATTGAGTTCAACTACATCTCAAGAAATTAAGAAGATAGTAATAGCGACGGGTAAAAGAAAGACCTCCATTGCCCGTGCTGTAATTAAGCCTGGGTATGGTAGGGTATGGATTAATAATATACCATTAGAGATATACCCTATAAAACTAGCCAGACTAAAGATGATGGAACCACTAGTTCTTGCTGGCAGAAATATTTGGGATAAAGTAGATATAATAGTAAACGTTAAAGGAGGTGGAGTTATGAGCCAAGCTGATGCCGTTAGAATGGCTATAGCCAGAGGATTAGTTGAGTACACTGGTAATGAAGAATTAAAGAAAATATACTTAGACTACGATAGAACAATGTTAGCAGGAGACCCTAGGAGAACTGAACCAGAAAAGTACATGCGTCGAAGTGCTAGAAGAAGATGGCAGAAATCATATAGGTGAGAAGCACGTGGTATTAATACCTGTTAGATGCTTTACATGTGGAGCACCATTAGGTCACTTATGGGAGGAATTTAAGAAAAGAGTTGAACGAGGAGAAGACCCCGAAAAAGTACTAGATAGCCTTGGAGTAAAAAGGTATTGTTGTAGAAGAATGCTTATCTCACATGTACAGTTAATAGACGAGTTAGTTCACTATAGTAGACCTATATAATCATTAATAGGTGGCTATGTATGTCTGAAACACCTGGCGAAGAAAAAACTACTCAACCCGTATCTGAGAAAGAACTCCTAATACCATTGGATCAGTATTTAGCAGCTGGTGTACACATAGGTACTCATATATGTACTAAATATATGGAGAGATTCGTTTATAAGGTAAGACCTGACGGCTTATACATACTGGATATAAGGAAAGTGGATGAGAGAATAAGGATTGCAGCTAAATTCATAGCTAGATATGAACCAGAGAGCATAGTAGCAGTATCGGCTAGACAGTATGGCCAGAAGCCTGTACAGCAATATTGTAAATTTACTAGATGCAAGCCCATACTAGGTAGGTTTATACCTGGCACATTCACTAATCCACACTTAGAATGGTATGTTGAACCTGAACTCGTCATAGTAACTGATCCTAGAGCAGATTCCCAGGCAATAGATGAAGCAGCTGAAACAGGTATACCCATAGTAGCGTTCACGGATACAGATAATAGGACATCATATATAGACCTAATAATACCAGCGAACAATAAGGGTAGAAGATCACTAGCACTACTCTACTGGCTACTAGCTAGACAGGTTTTAAGGGAAAGAGGCGAATTAAAACCTGATGAGGACCTACCAGTACCAGTAGAAGAGTTTGAAGCAAAGATAATAAGGAGGTAAAATACTAGCTATGTACACACGTTATCCTGCTGTAGCAGGATATTTTTATGAGTCTGAACCCGCTAGTCTTAGAAAGCAAATTGAATGGGCTTTCACTCATAGACTAGGTCCAGGAAGTATACCAAAGGTTTCTAGTTCTAGAGCTAGAAATAGCCTAGGCTATATTTCACCACATGCTGGATACATGTATAGTGGACCTATTGCAGCCCACACATATTATAGTATAGCTGGTGAAGGTAAACCAGATGTTTTCATAATTGCAGGCCCTAATCATACTGGTAGAGGTACAGCTGTCTCAATAATGGTTGAAGGAGAATGGATTACACCGCTAGGTAAGGCATTAGTAGACGCAGAGCTTGCTAAAGAAATAGTAAAGCATTCAGAGTATGCATCACCAGATATTGAAGCACATTTAGATGAGCACTCAGTTGAGGTACAAGTACCCTTCCTACAATACCTGTTTGGAAATATAAGGATAGTACCAATAGTAATAATGCTTCAAACACCTAGAGTAGCACAAGACCTAGCCAACGCCATAATTAAGGCATCAGAAAAGCTGGGTAAAGACTATGTATTCATAGCTAGTAGCGACTTTTCACACTACGAGCCACACGATATAGCTGTTAAAAAAGATTCTTTAGCCTTAAAAGAAATAGAGGAAATAGACCCAGAAGGATTATTTAGAGTAATAGACGAGTACAATATATCCATGTGTGGACCCGGACCAGTAGCAACACTACTATACATAGCTAAGTTCTACGGTATCAGTAAAGCTATAAGACTAGCCTATGCGACATCAGGAGATGTTGTTGGAGATAAGAGCTTAGTTGTAGGATACGCCTCAGTAAGAATACCATTAAAGTGACAATGTAATGCTAGAGAAACTCAAAGTTAAAGCTCCTCTAGTTTTCATGGGGCCACTAATTAAAGGAAGAATAAACCCTATTTCCACTATCGTATCATCTAAAAACTACACTATCACACTACACCCAGTAAGTGATAGTACTCAACAATTGAGCTGTAAAAGCATCAAACTTGTTGAAGAATTCATAGGAATATTGAGTAAGGAAATGGGCGAAGAAATACCATTAACTACTTGCATTGAAGATGAAATAAGGTTTTTACCAACAATAACAATGTATTCTATGCATACCTATGCTATAGCCTTAGTCTTGTCTAGAGAATACGATGTCAACATAATAGACGTGATGGAGTCATTCATGGGAATAGAATCTGAGCTTCTAGGAAAAGAGTTACCACAGTATATTCAAGCACTTAGGCTAACAATAATGCATGGTAAGCCGTTAATATATAGGTATGGTGAAGGAGAAGTAGTTAACGAAGAACCAGCTACATTATACGCAGTAGTTGAAAAAATAGATACTGAAAGCAAGTTGCTAAACAAGCAACTATACGATGATGAATTAGTGAACATGTTAACTAAGGTAGCAGGAATCAACACAATTAAATCCTTCAATGCACAACGTAGTAAAGACTACTATTTATTATCACATTATTGTCGAGTAGAAAACTCTATATGGCATGCTCTTTACGGCTATAGCATACCTTCTGAAGCAGTAGATACCATATGTACAAAGATAACTTTAGATATTAATAGACCTATAGTATTGAAATTATACAGGAAAACACTTGAAGACAACATTAAAGGCATAAGTGTTTTAATATAACCTTCTATAACCTCCAAGAGCTAAGCCAGGGCTAAAATAAATATATTATACGTATGCTAGGACTTATCTCAGAGGCTAGAAGACATTGAAGAATAGACCTATAATACTAAAAATTGGTGGAAGCGTCATAACAGATAAATCTGTGCCAATGAAAATTAGGTACAATGTAATCCATAGAATAGCTCGTGAAATACGCAAATATTTAAACGAATACAGTGATTCAAGGCTGATAATAGTTCATGGAGGAGGAAGTGTTGGCCACTACCTAGTTAAAAAATTAAAGGTACTTGAGCATGGTTGGGATGAGAAGAAATATAGTGCAATATCTAATGAAATGATTAGATTAGCATTAACTATCTCATCAATCCTAAACATAAATAAAGTACCAGCTACAATCATTACAACACATGCATTATTCGTCTTAGATAATGATAATAAAATAATTGATAACGATATTGGAGTAAGAGTTCTAGAAGGCTACCTATCAAGAGGTTTAATACCAATTCTCTATGGTGATGCCGTTATTAAAGTATTAAATAATGATGTAGAATTCAAGATATTGTCAGGCGACGATATTTCATGGTACTTAGCTGGTAAGTTAAATGCTTCAAAACTATTATTTGCAACATCTGTTAATGGAATATATGATCGTGACCCTAGTCATCCGGATGCAAGGTTATTGAAAGAGATAAGTTTAGATGAAATAGGCTATATTGGCTCAAAACTAAGAGGATACGATGTTACTGGAGGCATGTTGAATAAGTTAAAGTCTGGCATCATGTACGTCAATGTTTTACCGAAAGACTTAGAGGTCATAGTATTTAATGGGCTCGTAGAGGATAATATATACAAGGCTCTAAAAGGAACCCTTGAAACTTACACTAAGGTGAAGATATAGTTTGTCTAATCTAACTAGGAGGCGCAAGTTAGAACACATAGATATAGTAGTAAAGGAAAATGTAGAGCCCACGGCAACTACGTTGCTAGAAAGTATAGTACTCTGTCATAACGCTTCACCAGACTTAGACTTTAATGAAATAGATACAAGCATTGAATTCTTAGGGAAAAGAATAAATGCACCTATAATGATAGAAGCCATGACTGGAGGCCACCCTGATACAGCTACAATAAATAAAGCGTTAGCTGAAATAGCTGAGGAAATAGGTATACCAATAGGAGTAGGGAGTCAGCGTGCAGCAATTGAGGATAAATCACTTGAATACACCTTTAGTATTGTGAGAGAGAAGGCCCAGTCTATTCCAGTGATAGCTAATATTGGTGGTGCTCAAATAGTTAAAGGTTATACAGCTAAAGAACTACTTAAAGCAATATCAATGGTAAAAGCTGATGCAATAGCAATACACTTAAACCCTGCCCAAGAAGTCTTTCAGCCGGAGGGAGATAAGAATTTTAGTAAACTAGTTGACCTTGTATCTGTTCTAGTTGATGAACTACCAGTACCAGTTATAATAAAGGAGACGGGCAATGGCTTACTAGGAAGAGTTGCTAGAATGTATGCTGAAATAGGTGTAGAGTACTTTGACGTTTCTGGCCTAGGAGGTACAAATTGGGTTATAATTGAGGGAATTAGATCAAGTAATCCAGTAATTAAGGATCTATCAAAAGAATTCTCAACTTGGGGTATACCTACTGCTATAGCTATCATAGATGTATTATACCAGGTTCCATCAGCTACGATAATAGCTAGTGGAGGTATTAGGACAAGCTTAGATGTATCTAAAGCAATAGCTCTTGGAGCAAACATAGTTGGTATAGCAGGTCCTATAATAAAACTCCTATTAACTAAAGGAAAGGATGAGGTTAAAAAATACATCAATAAACTTGTTACCGGGCTAAAAATATCCATGTTCCTAACATCATCAAAGAAACCATATGATCTATGGTGTAAACAATTAGTTATAAGCAATAACGTCGAGGAATGGCTAAAATCGCTAGACATAGACGTTCGTGAATACATGGAGTTAAGGTGTTTGAGGAGGAAACAACTTATAAGCGGGTAGATAGTTAGGGTCTTGAAGGTGGATTAGTTGAAGAAGCTTTTAGCATATGCTGAGAGTGTTAGAAAAGACATAGACAACCTAATCTTTGAGCTACTAAAGGGTCAGCCCCAGGAACTCTATGAGGCTTCAATGCACTTACTAAAAGCTGGTGGTAAGAGGCTAAGACCAGTATTATTGTTAGCAATTGCAAAAGGCTATGGATTAGACGAGGAGAAAGCATTGCCAGCTGCTGCTGCTGTAGAATTACTCCATAACTTCACATTAGTACATGACGACATAATGGATAGAGACATGTTTAGAAGAAATGTACCAACAGTACACAGTATATGGGGAGAAGCGTTAGCAATACTTGCTGGAGACCTACTGTTTTCCAAGGCTTTTGAGGCAATAATGATGTTAGAGGATAGAGGAGTAAGACATGATCTAGTAGTAAAAGCAGCTAAGAAGCTTGCATGGGCATCAACTACTGTTGCAGAAGGACAAGCTCTTGACATGGACTTTGAGAAAAGAAACGACGTAACCGAGCAAGAATACATGATTATGATAGAGAAAAAGACAGCAGCATTATTTAAGGCATCAGCAGAAATTGGTGCAATAATTGCTGGTGCAGGAGACGAAGAAATAGAATACATTGGCGAGTTTGCAAGAAATACTGGCATAGCATTTCAGATAATAGATGACATATTAGGAATAACAGCAGATGAATCAAAGCTAGGAAAACCAGTATTCAGCGATATACGTGAGGGTAAGAGAACAATACTCGTAATCTACACGTTAAGTAAACTTAATGATAAAGAGAGAAGTGAATTTCTAAGTATACTAGGTAATCGTAACGCTACGTTAGAAGAATTAAGGAAAGCAGCAGAAATGATTAAATCTAGTGGAGCAATAGATTATGCTAAAAGCATTGCTAAGGACTATGTAAGTAAAGCTATAGATTACTTGGAAAAGACAAGCATAGATAAAGGTATAGCTGAGATGCTAAGAGAGTTTGCAGAGTATATAGTTGAAAGGGAGAAATAAGTAATGGCTAATAGCAAAGCATACCTCTTACCTAAAGTATACGTTGAAGTATATGGTGGAAAGCAGTTAAGTGAATGTATTGCTTTAGTAAATGAGCATGTACTAAAATGCAAACAGCTAAAGGATTTAGGAGAAAGTGTCAGGTTATTTGAAAAGATAATGTATGATAAAGCGTTGAACGAAGTATTCGATATACAGAATAACGTTATAAAGAAATCCTTTATAGTAAATACTGTTAATGGGAGATATATTTTAGTGGAAAAAGGCTTGAAACCATATGTTTACGATGTTAGAGGAGTTCGTGTACATTTACTTGTAAGTGAAGGTGATGAGGTAAAGCCTAGAGAACGTATAGCATATATATTAACACGTAAACATGAAACACGTGTCCTAAAGTCCGATGTTGAAGGTGTAGTGGTACTAGTGGGATACCTGCTAGGTGAACCCGTAGATCACTATGTAGTACTCGTACTAGGTAGGGATTATGTTAAGTACCTCAAACCTAAACATTAATGAAGTAAGAGAACTTGCACTAAAATATGCATTATACAATGCAGTAAGACATGATGGTAAAGCTAGGATAGGCCCCGTAGTAAGTAAGATCATCGGTGAAAGACCGGAGTACAGAAAATATGCTAGAGATATAGCTAAGATCGTAAAGGAAGTAGTAGAAGAAGTAAATAATATGAGTCTTAACGAACAAATAGAACTTCTAAGAAGTAGATGGCCCGAACTACTTGAAGAAAGGAGGGAAATAGCAAAAGGGCCCGAACTACCACCATTACCCAATGTAGATAAATACAAGGTAGTGAAAACACGTTTTGCACCGAATCCCGACTTTGTGTTACATCTGGGTAGTGCACGCCCGGCTATACTATGTTACGAGTATGCTAAGAGATACAAAGGCAAAATGATACTTAGATTTGAAGACACAGATCCTAGAATAAAGAGGCCCTTACCAGAAGCATATAAGGCTATAAAAGAAGACTTACGATGGCTTGGTATAAAATGGGATGAGGAATATATTCAGTCACTTAGAATGAAGATATACTATAGTATAGCACGTGAACTAATAGAGAAAGGCGGAGCATACGTTGACTTATGTAGTCCAAACGAGTTCCGAAAATATAGAGATGAAGGTAGAGCATGCCCACATAGGGAGAAGAGTATTGAGGAACAATTAGAATTATGGGACAAAATGATTGAAGGATACTTTAGTGAAGGTGAAGCTGTTTTACGCATAAAGACCCCACTTGATTACCCAGACCCTTCAGTGAGGGAATGGGTTGCGTTTAGAATAATAGATACTTCAAAGACACCTCATCCTATAGTGGGTGATAAATACATTGTTTGGCCAACATATAACTTTGCTGCAGCAGTAGACGACCATTTAATGGGAGTAACACATATACTAAGAGCTAAGGAGCATCAAACCAATACAATTAAACAGAAATTCCTGTATAAGCACTTGGGCTGGGAGTACCCTGAAGCAATACACTTCGGTAGGCTAAGACTAGAAGGATTTATGTTAAGTAAATCTAAGATGAGAGAATTAATGGAACGAGGCGATTATGAAGGATACAGTGATCCTAGATTCGGAACTTTAAGTGCTCTACGTAGAAGAGGATTTTTAGCAGAAACCATACATAAAATAATACTAGATGTAGGAGTAAAGCACACTGATGCAACAATAAGTTTCGAGAACCTAGCAGCAATTAACCGTAAAATAGTTGATCCAATTGCACCTAGAATAATGTTTGTAGATAACCCGGTAATAGTTGAAATAGAGGGACTTGATCCAACGACAGTAGAGATGCCTCTTCACCCATCTAATAAGGAACTCGGTACTAGAGTTATAGAGTTAAAGAGTAAACCAGTTAAAGTATTCATTTCTGCAAAAGACTCTAAGATACTTTTAAATAAAGGCGAAGTAAGACTAATGGAGCTAGCTAATGTAAGGCTACTAGAACATAACGTAGATGCTAAGAGAATAAAAGTTGAACTCATAAGTAGAGATCTAGATTATGCACGGAATAGAAAATTGCAAATAATTCAATGGGTACCCTACGATAGTAATGTACAAGTAACTATAAAAAAGCCTGTGGAAGATAAAATAGAATTAATTAATGGTTTAGCTGAGCAATATGTAGCTAACATAGGCGTAGACAAAATAGTCCAGTTCATTAGGGTAGGATTTGTAAGAATAGATAGTATCATAGATGGGAAAATTATAGCATACTACACACATGACTAGAATGGAATGATTAATCATAGCAATTTGTTTAACTAAAGCAACATTTTAAAAGCCTCCACTCTATACTTCTTGTGAACGACGACCTAAATGGGAGGAGGATGAGGTATGTCTAAACCCTTCTACGTTAGATTCGAAGTACCCCCTGAACTAGCTGAAAAAGCCTACGAAGCCTTAAGGAAAGCTAGAGAAACAGGTGGTAAGATAAAGAAAGGAACAAATGAAGTAACAAAAGCAGTAGAAAGAGGTTTAGCAAAACTAGTAATAATAGCAGAAGACGTAGATCCACCAGAAATAGTTGCTCACCTACCACTACTATGCGATGAAAAGAAAATACCATATGTCTACGTACCAAGCAAGAAGAAGCTAGGTGAAGCAGCTGGTATAGAAGTTGCTGCTGCTAGCGCATGCATAATTGAGCCAGGTGGAGCTAAAGACCTAATGGAGGAAATAATAAAGCAGGTAAACGAGATTAGAGCTAAGACTGGCAGGTAAGGCTACAAAACCAGCCCATATACGTAAAAGAGATTTTTTGTATTACAATACATGATTTTAAGTTTACATCATAAAATGGATAATGCGTAAATACTTAATACTTTATCTTCTACCAGTGAGTTTCCTGGCTTCACGCTCTGTTTCTCTTAGAATCAATATATCACCTATACGTACTGGTCCTTTCACGTTTCTCGTAAGTATTCTACCCTTATCTCTACCTTCAAGTACTCTTACACGTACCTGCGTAATTTCTCCAGTAACTCCAGTCCTTCCTATTATTTGTATTACTTCAGCTGGGAACCCTATCTCCTCTACTACGTTAAACTCCTTTTTGCTACTCATGCTTCAACCCCTGCTTTCCGTGTCAAACTATACAATTTCCCTTAAAAACCCATATACTCCGTAAACTCTAAAAACCTCATTCTATGACGAGTATACGGTGAGTGGAGGAAAATGCCGAAGGTACATGTATGTAGTTTTTGTGGGAAAAATATTGAGCCGGGCACAGGGCTAATGTACGTTAAAAATGATGGTAGCGTGCTATGGTTCTGTTCTAGTAAGTGTTTTAAGAGTTATAAAATGGGCCGTGATCCTAGAAAACTTAAGTGGACTTTAAAGTATAGAGCACAGCTAAGATAGCAGTGACCACTCATATAAATAGTACACTAATTGTTGTTTAGGAGTAATGCTTGATTAGGTGTTTGTATGAGTGAACGTACGTTTGTTATGATTAAACCTGACGCAGTTTCTAGAGGACTTGTTGGTGAGATAATAAGTAGGTTTGAGAGGAAAGGCTTTAAGATTAAGGCATTAAAGATGTTTAAGTTTACTAGAGAAATGGCGGAAGAGTTCTATGCAGAACATAAAGGTAAGCATTTCTTTAATAAACTAATAGACTTCATCACTTCGGGTCCCGTTGTAGCACTTGTCCTAGAAGGCCCTAATGCAGTAGAAACTGTTAGAATAATGATAGGTCCTACGGATGGTAGAAGGGCTCCGCCAGGTACTATTAGAGGAGACTATGCATTAGATATAACAGCTAACGTAATACATGCATCGGATTCTCCGGAGAAAGCTGTTAGAGAGATAAAGATTGTGTTTAAGGATTCTGAAATAATAGAGGAGTAAAGATTCTCTAAAACCTTACTCCTGGAACAAAGCCATAGGTAGGATTCTGTTTACGCTTTATCTTAATTATTTCCTTTAACACCATTTTCTCGTCATCGCTTATGTCGTTTAAGAATTTTGAAATAAGCTTTCTAGCATGGCTATCAGGTATATCAGTGTACATGACATCTCCTTCATCAACGTGTCTTCCTATCATTATGTTTCCTCTAATTGATATAGCAACAGACATTCCTGCTCTTGCTTCAGGTATGGGTTTACCTTTATCTTGTATTTGCATGATATGTCCTAGTGATCTACCATCCTCTCTCATTAACGGGTATCCAGGTCTTATTATGCCGCCTAATACTTCAACACCAACTATAGCTGGCTCACTTCTGCGGAATATGTAGCCTGGTATAATCCTAATCTTTCCTGGACGTACTAGTGAGTTTAACTCACGCATTCTCCTTTCTTCTACTAGCTTCTTCACCCATGTTTCATAGTCTTCGAGAAGCCTATATACTACATTGTTCTCAAATATCTTTACTCCACTCTTTCTAGCTTCCTCTCTAGCTTCTGGCAAAACTTTAACATTGAATGCTAGTATTACGCCATATTCTTCTACTTCCCTACGTGTAATGGCAGCTTCTATTACATCACGTTTACTAACAGGGCCTACATCAGCTATACGTACTGGTATGTTCTTTGATTTTAAGGTTAGAACTAGTGCTTCAAGAGTACCTAGTGTATCTGCTTTAACAACAACACCCTTAGTATCAGTCTTAATTAATAATGCTTCTACTTCTTCTTTTACTTTCTTAGCATACTCTTCTACTTTATCCTCGCTAGGCACAACGTATAGTGGAGCTCCACCTACTACTTCTTCTAGTCCTGGAGCTACTATTTTAACACCTGCTGCAGCGGAAACCTCATCTACTGTCATGAAGCGGCCTTCATGTGCGCGCATTTCTTGAAGTGGTCTAGGCAATAGTAATGCTCTAACCTTAGTTACAATTGGTTTACCTAATCCTCCAACAACGATTATGTCGCCTTTCCTTATAATACCGTCATAGATTATGGCGTCTATTGTTGTGCCTAAACCAGGCTCCTCCTTAACCTCCAATACTACTCCTTTAGCAGGGCCACTTGTAACTAATAGGCGTTTAGCCATGTACTGCTGAATTAAACCAGCCAACACGGCTAAAAGCTCTGGTAAGCCTTCGCCTGTTTTTGCTGAAACAGGTACTATAGCTACAGTCCTAGTGAAATCTCTTATACGGTCAAATCTATCAGCTTGAAATCCTAGTTTATATAATTCACCAACCATCCTATAGATTCTCTCATCCAAGTCTTGCACTACAAGAGGATCTTGTTTTCTAATTGAGAATAAGAATGGCTGATCCGGATTAGGCTTCCATCCAGGTATTCTATCTATTTTATTAGCAGCTATAAGGAATGGAACTCTCCTAGCCTTCAGTATTTCTATGCTTTCATAGGTTTGTCTTTGGAATCCTTCAATAACATCTACTACGACTATAGCGAAGTCAGCTACACTTCCACCACGTCTACGTAGGTTAGAGAATATTTCGTGGCCAGGAGTATCAACAAATAATAGACCAGGAATCTTTAATTTAAATGGAATTATCTTCTTTAAGGGTTCAGCGATTTTTTCAATAACATTTGCTGGAACAATACTTGCACCTACATGTTGAGTTATAGCACCAGGCTCCTTAAGGGCAACAGTTGTACCCCTAATTTTATCTAATAACGTAGTTTTGCCGTGATCTACGTGTCCTAGCACTGTTATTATTGGCTGTCGTAGTCTTCTAGCTTGACTGCTCATGACTTTGCCACCACCTATTCAAGACCTACTTAGTAATCCTTGTCTAAACTTATAACTACTAATGAGCTGAAACTAATTTAAACCGTGATACACAAATACCCCCTGGCTACTAAGTCCATAATACAGTAAGTCTAATGCGTAGATTGGAGGCGTGGTATAGTTGACAGAATTGAAAAGATGGATCGTGGTATCAGATCCTAGGGCAGGAGACTCGCCAATAGTTAAGGTAAAGCTTGTAGGAGTAGAATTCCAGGATCTACTCGGATTAAACGATGAAAATAGAAAGAATATTATGAGAGAAGTACTAGTATCCGGTATAGGCAACATAGGCAAACCCGAAGCTAAACCACCACTAAGTGGTGGTGTCTACTCAAAGATATTAATGGAGGTTTTAGAGAATATAGCTAGCTCTAAAGGTATGAGTGTTTCTAAGCTTTTGTCCGAGTTAAAGAAAAATGACAACTTGTACAGTGAAGTAGTAGAAGAGTTTTCCAAGAAGGTATTGGCTAAGATAAAGGAAAGAGAGATTTTACCTATAGTTTTCGTTAATCCTAAGCTAATTGAACTACTTAAAGCTGAACACTATACTGTAACCTTTAGGTATTGGAAGGATAAGAGTACTAGAGATAAAGTAAATATAACAGCATTAGTACAACCCGATGAAAGCATACCAGAAAACGAGGCTAGAACCATATCTGATGTACTAATAGATAAAATTGGTGAAAGCGAAGTAGAAGTAGAAGCATTTAGAGCTAAAGCATGGCAAGTAGTTGTAGAAGAAAGTATAGGGTCCAAGTTGCTTGGGCTAAGAATAGGCGATGAAATAGATGGTTCAATAGTTGGATTAGACCACGTAAAACTGAGAATTACTGGAGGATCAGATGCAACAGGTATACCCATGCATCCAGGCGTACCTGGACCAGTAAAGAAAAAGATACTACTTGCAGGGCCTCCAGGCTTTCACCCACGTGAGAAAGGTGAACGTAGAAGAAAAATGGTACGCGGAAACGTTATATCTGATGGAACTGTTAAGAGAGATAAAATGGTCCAAATAAATGTTGCAATAGTATACCCTGAGAAACCCTAACCGTATTATATCATTTAAAGTGGACACTAATACCCAGTTTTTAAGTCTATAATACAAGTATCTTGGCATAATCCGTGTAGTTAATTAACTTAGGAAAATCGTATTATAGACTGATACTAGGTGTTAACACATGGTATGGGAGCCTAGGCAACCAGAAGTAAACATCGGCGTTGTAGGACATGTAGATCATGGTAAGACAACACTTGTTCAAGCATTAACAGGTGTATGGACTGCTAGGCACTCTGAAGAACTTAAAAGAGGTATGACCATTAAACTAGGTTATGCAGAAGGAAACATAGCTTATTGTGAAGGCTGTAAGGAACCAGAAGCATATACTACAGAACCCTCATGTAAACACTGTGGTAGTGATAAGCCAGCTAAGCTTCTGAGAAGAGTATCTTATGTGGATGCTCCTGGACACGAAGTATTAATGGCTACAATGTTGTCTGGAGCAGCAATAATGGATGGTGCAATTCTAGTTATAGCAGCCAATGAACCCTGTCCTCAACCACAAACACGTGAGCACTTTGTTGCACTGGATATTATAGGTATAAGGAATATAGTCATAGTTCAAAACAAAGTTGATGTTGTAACAAAGGAGCAAGCACTAGAAAACTATAAACAGATAAAGAAGTTTATTGAAGGTACGTGGGCTGAAGATGCACCAATAATACCAGTAAGTGCGTTACATAAAGCCAACATAGATATACTACTTCAAGCAATACAAGAATACATACCAACACCTCAAAGAGATTTAACAAAACCACCACTAATGTTCATTTCACGTAGCTTCGACGTAAATAAACCTGGAACACCACCAGAGAAACTACAAGGAGGAGTTATAGGCGGAAGCATACTACAAGGAGTCCTCAGAGTTGGTGATGAAATAGAAATAAGACCAGGCGTAGAAGTTAGATCAAAAACTAAAGTAGAATACATGCCATTATATAGTGAGATTGTTAGCCTAAGATTTGGAAACTTAGAAGTAAAAGAAGCTAAGCCTGGAGGACTAGTGGCTGTAGGTACAAAACTCGACCCATCACTTACCAAGGCCGATAGACTAGTAGGTAATGTCGTAGGAAAAGCAGATCACTTACCACCAGTATACTGGGATCTAAGAATAAAGTATAACCTTCTTGAAAGAGTAGTAGGTACAAGAGAACTACTACGTGTTGAGAAAATAAGAGTAAGAGAACCATTAATGCTAACTGTAGGTACAGCTGTAACATTAGGCATAGTCACCAAAGTTACGAGTGATGAACTAGAAGTTAAGCTTCGAAGACCAGTAGTAGCATGGAAAAATGCTAGAGTAGCAATAAGTAGACAAGTAAGGGGTAGGTGGAGGCTAATAGGGTGGGGACTAGTAGTAGACTAAAGGAATGCTGTGTAGTCCTTGATACAAACATGCTTATGCTTATAGCACAAGGAAGAAATATTTTCAATGAAATAGATGAAATACTTTTAACTAAGTGCAAGTACATAATATTGGATCTAGTATTAAAGGAGCTTAAGAAAATAGCTACTGATTCAAGTAAACCATTTAATCTAAGAAGAAAAGCATTATTGGTTATTAAGCTTCTCGAAACTAAGTTAAAGGATAAGTATGTCATAGAGAGTGTTGGTGCAAAATACGCCAATGTGGATGAAGCTATACTTGAATATGCTTTAATTAATAAATGCTATATAGCATCAAATGATCGTGAGCTTAGAAGAAAAGCTCGAAGACTAAGTATACCAGAAATTTATTTAAGAGAGGAAAAACAGTTATTAGAGGCTTCAAGAGAGTTTATCTAGCCCTACTAAGTTATAAGCATACAAGCTAGTTGAAGCAATAAATCATGGAGTACGGTGATATGATGTTTAAAGTATACAAGGCCAAAGGCATTGTAAGGGTTCCTCCAGAGTACTTCGGTAAAGCAGAAATAAACGACATTGCATCAAAAGTACTAAGAGAACAATATGAAGGATACATAGACCCTACAATAGGACTAGTAATAACAATATATGATGTCAAGGCATCTGAAGAAGGAGTCGTAATACATGGAGATGGAGCCACTTATCATGAAGTAGAATTCAAAATACTGGCATTTGCGCCAAAGGAAAGAGAAATAATCGAAGGCGAAGTTGTTAGCGTGAAAAACTTCGGACTATTCGTAAACATAGGACCACTAGATGCACTTGTCCACAAATCACAAATAGCAGATGAACCATTAGACTACGATGCTGCAAGAGAGGTCTTTATAGGTAAGAATACTCGTAGAGTAATAGGAAGAGGTGATATTATAAGAGGAATGATAACAGCAATAAGCATGCAAGCTACTTCCAGGCAACCTAAAATAGCCTTAACTATGCGTCAGCCATTCCTAGGTAAAATTGAGTGGATTAAACGTGAAATAGAGTCGCTAAGAAAGAGTAAGGAGGGATAATGATATAGGATTGAAGCAATAGTTCAAGGTGTAAGAATGTCAAGGCCGAAAATTAGGAGGCAAAGACCTCCATTCAAGGCTTGTAGAAAGTGTAAGTTACTGGTAAGTCACGAAGAAGAGAAATGTCCTCGTTGTGGTTCAACTGACTTTACTGAAGAATGGGATGGTATGGTTATAATACTTGACCCAGAGAATTCTAAGATAGCGGAGATCCTGGGAATAAAGGAGCCTGGAAGATACGCCATAAGGATAAGGTAAACTTAATGTTAGTTCAAGGCTACTGTCTCCCCAACGAGTATAGAATAGAATTTAGCGTTCCCAGAGGAGTAGTGTACACGTCACAACCACTAGATAATGCAAGGTTCTTATCAAAGTACTTCAGAGAATCCAAGCATAGAATAGTAGCTGTAGGAGATGTAGTTGTAGCGAATCTAATTAGTACGGGTTTTTATCCAACTATAGCCGTAATTGATTATAAAACTAAACGCAACATAGTATTGACCCATGCACAGTTCTCAAAAGTATATGAAAGAAGCTATGTAATAGTTAATCCTCCAGGAATGATTTCTCTCAATGCAATTAGAGCACTAGTTGAAGTATTAAGTAATAATATTATGGCTTTAATAGAGGTTAAGGGAGAAGAGGATCTACTCGTACTACCAATATTATCACTTAGTAAAAGTAATGACATAGTACTGTATGGTCAACCGGATAAAGGATTAGTTGTTGTGGGAGTAGATGAGATAACGAGGAAAACAGCTTTAAACTTCTGGTCTCTTCTTAAACCCTGCGTACAATGGTTAGAGTTAGATGCGACGAATAGCTAGCATGGTGTCCGCATATGGGTGAAGCACAGAATCAGAAGAAGATACAGTTGAGTGAGGGATATGAAGCAGTAGTTGTAGAAGAAAAGTATAACCCACTAATACGTAGAAGAGAACTCAAAGTAATAGTACACCACATAGGTAAGGGTACGCCTTCAAGACTAGAGCTAAGAAGTGCCATAGCAAATGCATATAATGTCGACGAGGAAAGAGTGTACATTAGGAGTATTCTATCCGAATTCGGTATAGGTAGAACAAGAGTACAAGTACACATATATGATAGCCCTGAACGTGCAAAAGAGTTTGAACCAGAGCATATAATTAAAAGACATGCAGGTATGGAGATAATACAAGCTGAGGGAGGAGGGTAAACCTTGTCCTGGGTACATAAATTATACGAATATGACTACAAAACGGGAAAAATTAGGTTAAAGAACAAGAGATGTCCTCGTTGTGGAAGCATAATGGCTTATCACAAGAAACCTATACCTAGATGGCATTGCGGTAAGTGTGGATACACAGAGTTCATAACCACAAAGAAATAATATTTTGTATACGTTACGGAAGGGGAATGTTTAACTAATGATTGTTTTAGGTATAGAGTCAACAGCACATACGTTTGGAGTAGGTATAGTACAAGACAAGGAACCATATATACTAGCTGATGCAAGAGCAGACTATGTCCCTGAGAAAGGAGGTATTCATCCTAGAGAGTCCTCGAGATTCCTAGCTTCAATGGCTGGTAAGGTTTTAAGTGAAGCTCTAAGTGAAGCTAATGTAAAGCCTAGTGAAATAGATGCAATAGCAGTAGCACTTGGCCCAGGCCTTGGCCCATGCCTACGTGTAGGTGCTACTGTTGCTAGAACACTATCCATATACCTATCCAAGCCATTGGTTCCCGTAAACCATTCTGTTGCACACATAGAGATAGGATTATTATTAACAAACTCAAGGGACCCTGTAGTAGTATACTTAGCTGGCGGTAATACAATGATAGTAGCATACAATGAAGGAAGATACAGAGTTTTTGGTGAAACACTCGATATAGCTCTAGGGAACCTTATAGACGTATTTGCACGAGAAGTAGGTTTAGGGCCACCCTACGTAGTTAAAGGAGTACATGTAGTAGATAAATGTGCTGAAGAAGGAGGAAAACTACTCGATATACCGTATACTGTTAAAGGACAAGATGTCTCATTTTCTGGAATATTAACAGCTGCGTTAAGGCTATATAAAAAACTCATAGCAGGTAAAGCCGATTATACGCTCAACGATATATGTTATACGGTAAGAGAAATAGCTTATAGCATGGTTGTAGAAGTAGCTGAAAGAGCGATAGCACATACGGGTAAGAAAGAAGTATTACTTGTGGGAGGCGTTGCGGCAAGTAAAGCGTTACAAGAGAAGTTCAAGGCTATGGCGAAATACTATGATGTTGAGGTTAAAGTAGTTCCACCTAAGTATGCAGTAGATAATGGAGTTATGATAGCATGGACAGGTCTTCTAGCATTTAAGCATGGTGTAACAATAGATCCGGTAAAAGCAGTTGTTAGGCAGCGTTGGCGTTTAGATGAGGTAGACATACCTTGGCGAAAATAGAGCTAATACGTAAGGGAGCTGAAGCATATCTATACAAGACGTACATGCTAGGTATACCAGTTATAATAAAGCATAGAATATCAAAAGAATACCGTGATAAAGTATTAGACTATAGGATAAGGTATCATAGAACAATTCTAGAAGCTAAAATAATAGGTACATTAAGACTAAGAGGATTACCTGTTCCTGCAGTCTTATTAGTTGATCCTGCAAAAGCAATTCTAGTACTAGAGTACATCGAGGGAACTATGCTTAAGGAACTCATTTCTAGAGACATAGAATTATCAAAGAGAATATTCATGGAGTTAGGGAAATACATTGGTATAATGCATTCTGAAAGCATAGTACACGGAGATCTAACAACATCTAATGTAATAGTAAGGCAGAGCGATAACAAGCCCTTCATAATAGACTTCGGCTTAGCCCACTATAGTAATGATATTGAAGATCAAGGAGTTGATATACACTTAATGCTAAGGAGTCTTGAAAGCACACACCCAAAACATGTTGATGTATTATTCAAAGAATTTCTTAAAGGGTATACTAGTGTTAGGGGCGAAGAATATACTCGTAAACTCTTGGATAAAGTTAAGGAAATTAGGATGAGAGGTAGGTATGTAGAAGAACGTAGGTTGAAGAAAATATGATAATATACTTTGCTACTGGTAATAAGGGGAAGTTTCACGAGGTAAAGACGTTAGCTAGTAGTTATGGTATAGTAGTGAAACAGTTAGACATAAAGAAAGTAGAAATTCAATCAGATAGCTTAGAGGAAATATCATTATACGCAGTACGAGATATTTACAATAAAGTTATTAGTAAGGGAATAGACAACGTAGTTGTAGAGGATGCAGGCTTATTCATAGAAGCTCTTAGAGGATTTCCAGGCCCTTACTCCAGCTATGTCTATAAAACTATAGGTGTTAGAGGAGTACTTAAACTACTTGAAGGAGTAGATAATAGGAAAGCTTTCTTTAAAGCAGTTGTAGTATTTAAGAGTAGTAGTTTAGGTGAGAGAATATTTAAAGGAATAGTGCATGGAGAAATAGTAGAAGAGCCCCGTGGTATATATGGTTTTGGCTTCGATCCTATATTCAAGCCCTACGGATCTGATAAAACATTTGCTGAAATGACTGTACAAGAAAAGAATAAGTTCTCTCATAGAAGTAAAGCGTTTACAGAACTATTTAAGTGGCTTAAATCTATGGTCAGCAAAACTTAAAGTTTCCAGAACAATAGGCTATGTAGCGAAGCAGGATGTAGCCTTAAACCTTAGCCAATAACATCAATTAAGGTGAATGTACATGAATAAACGTAGGGAGAAAGGTCAATCACATTCAACTAGGCCTGCAAGAATAGGGCCTCCAAAATGGGTTAGGTTTTCACCAGAAGAGATAGAAGGCCTAATAATAGAGCTAGCTAGAAAAGGCTATGGTCCATCAATGATAGGAATAATACTAAGAGACCAATACGGTATCCCGTTAGTGAAATCAATACTTGGTAAGACCATAACTGAAGTATTAGAAGAGCACGGATTAGCACCACCTCTACCAGAAGATCTATTACAGTTAATAAGGAAAGCCGTTAACCTTAGACGCCACCTCGAAGAACACCCTAAGGACAAGCATGCCAAGAAAGGACTAATAGACCTTGAATCAAAGATTCATAGACTAGTTAAATACTATAAGCGAGTAGGTAAACTACCACCAGACTGGGAATACTCTCCAGAGAGAGCAAGACTGCTAGTCTCAAGCTTGTTCCAAGCCAGGTAAGTATTAAGGTGTGTTCTTGCTAAGTAGCTACATCTCTGGTGCTGAAGAGGAAAAGAATATAGTTTCAAAACTCTCTGATAGACTATACTCGTTTATAACTAAGGAGAAGACACTAACAATAGCCTTCTACCCATCAATAGAAAACTATGTAGCATCTTCAATAGCATTATCAGCGTTAAGTGTAAGCGATACAAGGGTAGTACTCTTACCAACGATAGGCTATGTAAGCGTTGAAACACCTACCCTAATACTTGATGGTAAGACAACATCAATAAGAGTAGATGCACCCTACAAAATACATATTGTTAAATCAAAGAAAATTCTAGAAGACAAAGGTAATAGTATTAGGGCAGGCTTATACTCTACAATGCCTTCTGTAATGTTAAAGATATTCGAGAAAACTTCAATTATAACAGACGCCATGTATAGTTACGCCTTAGTATTCTCGGCAAACGAGGAAAAACCTAAAGCACTAGACCATGAACTACTCAATGAAGCTCAGAATAAGGAAGTAGTTGAAAAATATGAAGCAGCTCTTAAAATATTTGAGTGGCATAAGCTACCTATATGTGATGCACTATCACTTACACTAAACCCGTTTGTTCCAGGTATAAGCGGTGATAAAGATCAATGCATTAATATTCTAACAAGTGAAGGAGTAGACATAGTAGACTCTAAAGGCATGTTCAAGAAAATAGTAGATTTAAGTGATAAAGAACTAGAAAAACTAGTTGAAGTAATATTTAAGAGATTAAAACAAAAGTTAAAAGCAAGTAGTATAGAAGGCCTGGTCTCACGTACATATATTATCACAAAGTCTACTCCAATAAACGTAGACGATGTAAGATATGCTTACCAAGTACTATGCTATGTATCTGAGCTAACTGATCCAGGATACATACCAGCATCAATGATAAACAAGCTCTACGCATCTTATATAAAATCCATATACATAGCTAAAGCTAGGGATATAGCATTAGAGTTAAACAACATATTACTTGGTAATAAACTGGAAATAGTTGGTGAGAAAGCATTTATAGTTGAAGCAAGTAAAGAAATACCTCCATCACTTATAGGTGATATAGCACGTAAGTATCTTGGACTAAGCAATAGAATAGCAATTGTATGTAGTGGTGGGAAATGCTATACTTCAACTATTGAACTTGAACAAACCAATATACCTATTAAGCTTGTAAACGGTATAGTAGTTAATGGTGTTAGAGTAGAATCAAAAACATATGAGGAATTATTAAAATCAATAGGCGATACCATTGAGTGAATACAAAGTTAGAATAGAAGTAATCCTTGAAGGCAATAATAAGAAGCTAGAATCCTTAATTAAAGCAATAAAACCAGATAATGTCAATGTGCCAGAGAATATAAGTATAGAAGAAGAGGTTCACAAGGATAAGGCCATAATAGTAGTTAATGGTATAGTTAAGGAGCCTAAGGACGTCCTACGCATAAGAAATACAGTAGACGATTTACTTGAACACCTAATATTAAGTCATAGGGTTATTGAAACCGTAAAAGATAATTAACACTTATTTCCTAGGTAGCGTAGACAATCTAGGACTCCAGGGTAAGGAAGCATGCCTAGGGCTGTAAGAGATAAGTGGAAGCTAAAGAAATGGTATACCGTAATAGCACCACCAGTATTCAACAATGCTGTATTAGGTACAACTCCAGCAGATGATCCATTAAAACTTATAGGAAGAGTAATGGAGGTAACACTATATGACCTAACAGGTGATTTTACCCAGGTACACGTACACTTGTTCTTCCAAATAATAAAAGTTGAGGAAGATAAAGCATATACTAGGTTTAAAGGACACGAATTAGCTAGAGACTACATGAAGAGCTTAATAAGGAGAAGAAGTAGTAAGATCCAAGGAATATTCAATGTGCAAACAAAGGACGGTTATGGTTTAAGAATAACAGCAGTAGCCTTAACAGCATATAGATGTAAGACTTCGCAGAAGAGAGCAATAAGAAAGATAATGCAGAACATCATAGTTAAGAGAGCTTCAGAAATGACATTTGATGAACTAATACAGGCTATGCTCTTTGGAGACCTTGCTCAAGAAATATTCCAGGAAGCCAAGAAGATTTACCCATTAAGGAAGGTAGAGATCTACAAGTCAAAGCTACTTACAATACCAGGACCACAGGGACCGCAACCAGCAGTAGTGGTCTCACCATTAATGTTTAAGTCTGGTAGGTAGTGGAAGAGAATGCCTTGAACTGCAATAAGCTTTTAATTAAAACACGTTTAGGATACGAGAAAATAGTTTCTTCAAGAATAAAGGACATTAACCCATTCATAACAGTTAACACAGCACCACTTGGTTTTAAAGGACTAGTTCTAGTAGAAGCTAATAACCGTGATGAACTAGAAGAACTCTACAATAGAATACTAAAAGAAATTCATGAAGTAGAAAGAGTATTCAAACCAGAAGCATGTACTAGGGCTACACTAAACGATATAGCATTGGTAGCTTCACAGTTAGCTTCAAACAAAATATCCTCTGATGAAACATTTGCTGTTAGAACAAATAGAAGAGGGCGCCATAACTTTACTAGTATTGATGTAAACGTAGTTGTTGGAGACTATGTTCGTAAGACTACGGGTGCTACAGTAAATCTAAGTAATCCTGACAAAACTGTATGGATAGAAATTGTAGGTGATGAAGCATATATAGCCGTAGTTGAAGGTGTAGGCTATGCGAAGAAGATGAGGCCAGGCAAATATCCTCTCTACAAGCTTTTCTGGAAACTATCTATAGTTCAAATGCCCTATCTAGGGCCACTTAATGCTGTAAGAACCATGGGGATGAGAATTGGACGTGAAATACAAAACTTTGAGGTAAGAGAATTAGTAATAGCACCAGCAGGACCCGTAGACGCATTCCAGTTATCAGAGTTCATAAAACATGTTATTGAAGGTATAGAGTCTAGATATGAGGTTCAAAGGAAAAGTTATGGTAGAAGAGTTCAGAAGGCAAAGGTATTAGTCGAAGACATATATAGTCTCGTTAGATCTAGAAGAAACGAAGTCATAATAGTCTTTGAACCAGAAGGAGAACCTATTTCAAAGCTTACATCTGAGCTAAAACAGTTAATACTTCAACCACGTAGTAGAGTGAACCTTCTCTTCGGCTCACGTGAAGGAATACCCTTAGGAATATATCGTTTCGCTGACCTAGTAGTAGATATAGCTCCAGGTATAACATTATCTACAGAGTATGCTGCTTCCTCAGCTCTCATAGCAATAGGTACATTACTTCACGACTATATAGGTGAAGTAGATGAAAGCAGTAATACTGGCAGCAGGTAAAGGCGAAAGACTGGAACCAATAACACATACTAGACCTAAACCACTAATACCAGTCTTAGACAAACCCCTCCTCCTATACATAGTTGAATCACTAGTAAAAGCAGGTGTAAACGAGTTAGTAATAGTAGTAGGCTATATGGCTGATAAAGTTAGGGAAGAAATCAATAAAGCGAAGATAACGTTGAAGAAGACTTTCGTATACCAAGAAGAGCAGAAAGGTACTGGTCACGCATTAAAGCTCGTAGAAAAACATGTTGGATCCGAGCCCTTCATATTAATTTATGGCGACCTATTTATCAATGAAAATGTAATAAATAAAGTATTAAATACTAGCGATTATGGCAAATACAATACGATGGCTCTTACAAAGGTAGCTAATCCAAAGGAATATGGTGTAGTAGTTACGGAAGGAGATCGTGTAAAAGATGTAATTGAGAAGCCCTCAAGTCCACCAACAAATACCATTAATGCTGGGATATACGTTTTAAAGCCAGAAGTATTCTCGTATCTTGATAAGATAGGCTTGTCGAGTAGAGGAGAATATGAGCTAACAGATGCATTAAAGCTCATGTTAAAGGATAATGTAGAAATAAGATATACCATATTGAGTGCTGATGAATGGTTTGAGATAGGTAAGCCCTGGGATCTACTTAGCCTTCACGAAAGACTCTTGTCTAGGCTAAGTGGAGGAATTATTCAAGGAGACGTAGAAGACTATGTTAAGATAAAGGGTCCAGTAATAATACGTAAAGGTGCTGTCATACGTAGTGGTACATACATTATTGGGCCAGTATTCATAGGCGAAGACGCGGTTGTCGGGCCTAACAGCTTCATAAGACCATACAGTGTTATTGGCAGGGGCTCTAGGATAGGTAATGCAGTAGAAGTAAAGAATAGCACACTAATGGAGTATGTGCATGCCCAACACTTGTCCTACATTGGTGATAGCATAGTATGTGAACACGTAAATCTAGGAGCTGGTACTATTACAGCAAACCTAAGATTCGATAATGGTGAGGTAAAAGTGTATGTTAAGGGTAAGAGAATTAGTAGTGGGAGGAGAAAGTTAGGTGCAATAATTGGAGGTTACGTTAAGACAGGAATAAATGTATCATTAATGCCTGGTGTAAAAATAGGAGCCTATTCATGGATAGCTCCAGGAGCAGTTGTATACAGGGATGTTCCACCCAAGACTTTTCTCAACGTGAAAATTGAATACATGTTAAAAGAACTATAATAGTCTTTCACTTCTTTGCTAATGCTGCCACAATTTTTATCACATCGTTATCCTGTAATACGTAGTCTTCACCTACTCTTTGCTTAGTCTTAGCATTGATTGCGTAAAGGAAGCTTTTACCTAAATCTGTATGAACCATGTATGCTAGCTCTCTAGCGGTAGCCCCCTTTTTGACAAGATATGCATCAGGTAGTATATTACCATGGTGATCAGTGTATTTATTAGCATCCTCAACAGGATAAACAACAATCATGTTAAGTACATCAAAGAACGCCTTATTTATAACCTCTTGTACACCCGTGCTTCCCCACTTCATTAACACGTGCTCTCGTATATACTCAAGGGCTTTTTTCTGCTTAGATGTAAGCTTGCTCTCATCTACGAGTTTAAAGTCACTATCACCTGGCAAATATTCTATTAGTCCAGCCTTAGCAGCTCTTCTCAATGCTAGCTCTGCTTCAGCGCTTACAGGTACTATAATTTTATCTGGAAACGCCTTCCTCAGCTTCTTAATATTCTCTTCAGCTTGTGGTAGATCTACTTTATTTGCTGCAATTATGATAGGTTTAGATATCTCTCTTAACTTGTAGGCAAAATCTCTTAGATCATCTTTGCTCCAAGTTGATAGTTTCCTACCTTCAAGACCTGTAGCCCTTAATGTTTCTACTACATGCCATTTTCTTATAGATAAACCTGATAATCGTTGAGTTAAAGCATCTACTATATCCCTTCCACTTGTATCAACTTGTTTAGCAAATCTATCCCAATCACTCGATATTATCCTATAGAACCATTCATTTACCTCATATTCTATTTGTTTAACTTCTTCAACAGGATCGCTTGTTCCAGGTGGTACTGGGTTTCCCTCAAGATCAGTAGCACCAGCAACATCAATAACGTGGATTAATACGTCAGCTTGTCTAAGATTATCCATAAACTTATTTCCTAGACCACGCCCCTTATGGGCTCCAGGTATTAGTCCTGCAACATCCATTAACTTAACTGGTATAAACCTCCAGCCATTAATACATATAGAGTTCTTGGGATCGCATCTACTAAGACCTAGCTCTACGTGAACACACTTCTTCCTCACATAGCCTATACCTATATTAGGCTCAATAGTGGTAAACGGCCTATTTGAAATCTCAACGGGTATAAGTGTTGCAGCAGCAAAGAACGTAGATTTTCCTACATTAGTTTTACCTACTATACCTACAAGTGGTTGAGGTGGTGGCAACTTTATTCTTCCCAAGTGGATAGTGTTAAAGATAACCTTAAAACCTCTACTCAGCAAGTATACTAAGGCTACGAGGAGGTTAAGTAATGGCTCAATCAATGTACCACTATGTGGCACAGCTATGGAAAAGACCCTATGACGGTGAAATGGGCCAATTAATGAAGCAGAGGCTAATGGAGTGGAGAAGACAGCCAGCCATAGTTAGAATAGATAAGCCTACTAGAATAGATAGAGCAAGAGCACTTGGCTATAAAGCTAAACCAGGCTTCATAGTAGTAAGAGTGAGGGTTAGGAAAGGCGGGTTAAGGAAACCTAGACCAAATAAGGGTAGAAGACCAAAAAGAATGGGTATCTACGGTTTTGCTCCAGCTAAAAGCCTTAGGCTAATAGCTGAGGAGAGAGCAGCAAGAAAGTACCCCAACCTAGAAGTCTTGAACAGCTACTATGTAGGTGAAGACGGCCTATACAAGTGGTTTGAAGTAATACTAGTAGACCCTCACCACCCAGCGATAAGGAATGACCCAGACATAAACTGGATTACTGAAAAACAGCACCGTGGTAGAGTATTTAGAGGATTAACAAGTGCAGGAAAGAAGATGCGTGGTCTAAGAAAGAGTAGAGGTCTAAAGCATACAATTAAGTATAAGTGGAAGAAGAAGCAGAAAGAAAGAGAACTTAAGAAGAGACATGAAGCACATCGCGGTGCTAGACTAATAGCACCAGATGAAATACGAGAAAAGTATCATAAAGGAGACTTACAATAAACATTACCCACATTTTAACCATAGTATTCCGTCATCGATTTAATTTCCTACTGAGGCCCTAGCAGTTATGGAGAAACGTATTATCAGAAGAATAGAATTAACAACAAGTATACATGCTACAGAAAACGATGAAAAAGTAAAACAAGCATTACTTAACTTAATACCTCGAGAAATAAGAGATAAAGCTAAGATAAAGCAAGCAACATTCCAAGGCCACTACGGCAACCCTATTAAAAGGGTCTCAATAGTAATAACAGGTAAGAATGCTGATTTAGTTTTCAAGGAGATCATAAACCGTATGTCTGAGACTGACAGAAGAATAATTGAGGTAACACTTGATAATAGACTCGATGAATCAAGTCATCTATATATAAGATTAAGTAAGCAAGACGCTTATCAAGGTAGTGTAACCTTATATGAAGGAGATGATATAATTAAATTAGTTGCAACACTAAATCATGGAGTGTCAAGAGATGATATTAAAACTATTCTAAGAGGTAGACCTAGTGGTAAAGAAAGCAATAGACATGTGGGTAAAACCTAAGGACTATGAAAACCTTATAGAAATACTAAAAATAGTCCATAAACTAGGTTTTGAAACAATTGCTGTAGAAATAGAAGAAAAGAAATTAATGAAGGAGCTTAACAACTTAGAAAGAGAGTATAAAGTCAAGATACTTAGAAGAAAAACCATAGTAGCTGAAAAAGAGGAAGAACTAAGAAAAAGCCTAAGAGGAATAAAGAAATTATATGATGTAGTAGCCGTTAAACCCCTATCATACCCAGTAGCTAGATTTGCAGCTCGCGATGGTAGGGTTGACCTAGTAATAATCGACAATGATAGCATACGCTATCTTGACTTATCCGAAATAAGATTACTAGAACAATTCAATGGAGCACTTGAACTTCCACTGAACCATATAATAGCTCATATAGGTAAGGCTCGTTTCCTCACAAGACTTATTAATAAAACACGATTAATTACACGATACGATCCACCAGTAATTGTGTCATCTGCAGCATCTAATGTCTATAATCTATGGCATCCATTACAAATGATAGGATTCCTCATGCTTATAGGCATACCTGAGTCTAAAGCTACTTCAGCAGTAATAGTTGAACCATTTCGTATAATTACTAGGATTAGAGGTTAAGTAAATGGAGTACATCTTAATAGCTTTTGCACTACTAGCCTCTATTACTCTTTTACTATTATTTAAGCTCATAATCGTTGAAAAGAAGGTAAACGTATTGGTTAAATTACTGAGTAATTATCCTAGAATAGTTGAACGCTTAAGTAAACGTATTGAGGCTAAGAGGAAGGTAAGAAAAAGATACATTGTATTTGAAGTAATATCTAATTGTAAGTTATCGTCTGAAGAGTTATCTAGGGAAGTAAGCTCAAAGGTAATGGAATTATTGGGACGTAGAGGTGTAGCTGAAATAGGTTACCGGTTCTTGTTCTTTGATGAAAAGTTGAATATGGGTATTGTAAGATCAACTAATAGAGCATACAAGTTAATGATAGGTATATTGGGACTAATTAGAAAGATAGATGATTGTAGTATACTCATAATACCAGTGAGCGTGCATACAACATTGAATAAGGCGTATGAAAAAATTAGGGAGTTAGGGAAAACTAAATAGTGGTTATGATGAAGCCGCTCCAGTAGACCGAAGAGGGATGAAGTACTCGCGACGAACTGAACTCACAAAAGTTTTCAATAGAATGGTTAGAGTTGGGTAACCCTTAAGCGGATGAAGATAAAGCCCACCCGACAGATCCAATGAAGAAGGGACTACCAGCTGACGCACAATCTCTTAGGTAAAGGTTATTGTATTACATAAAGTTTTTAGGGAGCATGAAGCATAGGGGCTTGTAGGTATAAGAGTGCTATCGTATGGGTGGAGTAAATGGCATTTGGTCCTCCAGCAATGGGCTATGACAGAGCAATTACAATATTCTCACCAGATGGTAAGCTATATCAAGTAGAATACGCATTTGAGGCTGTAAGACGTGGCTGGACTACGCTAGGTGTTAGAACGAAGTCAGCAGTAGTTCTAGCTGTAGAGAAGCGTAAGCTCAACCCCTTACTAGATGTAGATAGTCTTGAAAAAATATTCGTAGTAGACGACCACATAGGCGCAACCTTTGCAGGATTCGCATCTGATGGACGTGTATTAATAGATATTGCTAGGATACTTGCAATAAGACATAGACTACTCTACGACGAACCCATAATGATAGAATACCTAGCTAAACTAATAGCCGATATAAAGCAAGCATATACGCAACATGCCGGTGTTAGACCCTTTGGTGTAGCACTTATCCTAGCTGGCGTAGACTCTAAGGGAACTAGGTTACTAATGACTGAGCCTGGAGGACAAGTTACACCCTATTTTGCTGTAGCTATTGGATCTGGAGGCCAGGCAGCAAGTGATTACCTAGAAAAGAACTATAACTATGAGCTAAGCCTAGAAGATACAATACTACTAAGCCTTAACGCTCTAGCATCTGCTATTGAAGGAAAGCTTACACCAGGCAACATAGAAATAGGCTATATAACTGTTGAGGAGAAGAGATTCAAGAAGTTATCGAAAGAAGAAATAGAAAAGTACATGGAAAAGCTAAGCTAACGTCCCTCACGTATTTTAATACAAAGTAGAAAGCAATTTACCCCTTATAATACTTATCTATTATAAGGATGTGAGAATATGAGTAAACCATACGTAATAGCGCGATTAGAAGTTGGTGGACAGAGATTTGAAGTACTAGTAAACCCCGATCTAGCCTTTAAAGCTAAGGAGGGTAAAAACGTAAACTTAGACGAACTACTTGTTGGAGACTACGTTTACAAAGATGCACGTAAAGGTCTTAAAGCTTCTCCAGAAGCTATGCAGAAAGTTTTTGGAACAACAGATGTAAAGAAAATAGCATTAGAGATAGTAAGGAGAGGTGAAATACAGTTAACAGCAGAACAGCGAAGACAACTAATTGAATCAAAGAAGAAGCAGATAATAAACTTCATAGCCAGGAACGCTATAGACCCTAGAACTAAAGCACCTATACCACCTAAACGCATAGAAATGGCTATGGAGCAAGCACGTATAGGTATAGATCCATTCATTAGTGTTGAAAAACAAGCAGTACAGGTAATAAAAGCTATTAGCAGGATAATCCCAATTAAGATAGCTAAAGCAATAATTCAAGCCAAGATACCACCAAAATATTCTGGTAGAGCATATTCACAAGTGATGAAGTTAGGTGAAGTAAAGAAGACTGAATGGCGTACAGATGGTACATTAATAGTTGAACTAGAAATTCCAGCAGGTATGCAGACTGAAGTAATAAACAAGTTGAACAGTATTACAAGAGGTGAAGTAGAGGTTAAAATAGTTACTGTAAAGTAGAGTTGATAAATATGTCTAATGAGAAAGAATACAAGGTGTACGTAGAGAATAGGCAATTAGTGATACCAGGTGAAGTATTAGCTGAAGGAGATATAGAGGTTACATCACCCTTCATATATAGGTTAGGAAACAGGTGGTATTCATCAATAATAGGGCTAGTTGATGTACAAGATAATAAATTAAACATTATACCGTTAGAAGGATACTATTTCCCAAAGGTAGGAGACCTGGTTATAGGCTTAGTAATAGATATTGGGATAACTAATTGGATCGTAGATATTAGAGCACCTTATAAGGCATTAATGAATGCAAGCGATGTACTAAATAGACAATTCAATCCTATTCAAGATGACCTTAGAAGATACTTTGATGTCGGAGACTATGTGCTAGCAAAGATAGCATTATTTGATAGAGTTCACAACCCTGTACTTACATTAAAAGATAAAGGTTTAGGTAAAATCGTTTCCGGTAAAATAGTTGAAATAGCCCCTTCAAGAGTACCAAGAGTTATAGGTAAGCGAAGATCCATGTTAAACATGTTGATTGAGGAGACGGGTTGCGATATTGTTGTAGCTCAAAACGGGAGAATATGGATTAATTGTAAGGATGAGCAATTGGAGGATATACTAATATTAGCCCTAAAGAAAATAGAACTAGAAGCACATACAACAGGGTTAACTGATAGGGTTAGAAACTTTATAAGAGAAGAAAAGTCTCGTAGAGGGATAGAGTGAATGAAGAAGGAAAAACCTAAGCTGATAAGGGAGGATGGCTTACGTCACGATGGACGTAGACCTGATGAGCTAAGACCTATTAGGATGGAAGTAGGAGTACTAAGCAATGCTAATGGATCAGCCCTAGTAGAGTACGGTAAAACAAAAGTAATAGCAGCCGTATATGGTCCACGTGAACTCCACCCTAGACACATATCATTACCTGATAGAGCTGTAATCAGATGTAGATACCATATGGCCCCATTCTCAACTGAGGAAAGAAAGAATCCAGCACCTTCTAGAAGAGAGATAGAGTTATCAAAAGTTATTAGAGAAGCCCTAGAAGCCGCTGTCTTTACAGAACTATACCCTAGAGCTACAATAGATGTTTTCATAGAAGTACTCCAAGCAGATGGTGGTACAAGAACTACGGGGATAACAGCTGCAGCACTAGCATTAGCTGATGCAGGAATACCGTTAAGAGACTTGGTAGCTGGTGTAGCAGTTGGTAAAGTTGATGGAGTACTAGTACTCGACATAGACCAGCTTGAAGATGAATACGGTGAAGCAGATATGCCTGTGGCCATGATGCCGTCGCTAGGTAAAATAACATTATTACAATTAAATGGGGTTTTAACACCTGAAGAATTTCGGGAAGCATTAAAACTAGCTGAAAAAGGTATAAAGGAGATCTATAGAATGCAACGTGAAGCATTGAAGAAGAAGTATGTTGAAATAAAACCAGAAGAAACTTAGCCAGGTGATTCAGTTCATGTCTACTACGCCTTCAAATATACCAATACTACCTAAATTAAAGAAAGAGTCAATTAGAACATTAGTAGCAAAAGGTATTAGAATTGATGGGAGAAAACTTAATGAATACCGTAAAATAGTGATAGAACCTAATTACATACCTAAGGCAGAGGGCTCTGCTTTAGTTAGAATGGGGGATACCGTAGTATTAGTTGGAGTTAAAATGGAGGTTGGACAACCATTCCCAGATACACCTAACGAAGGAGTGCTCATGGTTAATGCTGAGTTTGTTCCATTAGCCTCACCCACATTTGAACCAGGCCCACCTGATGAAAATGCTATAGAGCTAGCTAGAGTAATTGATAGGAGTCTAAGAGAAATACGGGTAATAGACCTAGAGAAATTAGCAATAATTCCAGGAGAAAAAGTATGGATGGTATGGGTTGATATATATGTCTTAAACCATGCAGGTAATCTACTTGATGCTAGCAGTCTTGCAGCAATGGCCGCGTTAATGGTTACTAAAATGCCTAAAGTGGAGGTAAGTGAGCAAGGTGAAGTTAAAGTAGATAAGAGTGTTCACGTAGGAAGCTTGCCTCTAAACCATAGAGTAGTAACAGTTACTGTAGGTAAACTAGATGAATACTTATTAGTTGATCCAACTGATGAGGAAGAACTAGTACTCGACGCCAAGCTAGCAGTATCAGTATCAGAGGACGGTAGAATTGCTGGAATGCAGAAAATGGGTCCTGGAGACTTTACAGTAGACGAAGTATATAAGGCAGTAAACTTAGCATTAGAGACTGGTAAAGAACTTCACTCTATACTCGAGGAATACGTAGCTAAACGGTAGCGGGAATACAGTTTTTAAGCTCCTAGCTTAATCCCTTACACCTAGATGGAAACATTTAATGAGTTCAAAGGGTGTTGTTATGGCTAGGAGGACAAAAGTAGTAGGAATAGCAGGAAGATATGGTGCAAGATATGGTGCTACTCTAAGAAAGAAGGTAAAAGAGATTCTTGAGAGAAGGTATGCTGACCACGTGTGCCCGTTCTGCCAAACTAAGGGTAGAGTTGTTAGAATAAGCGTAGGATTATGGAAATGTAAGAAGTGCGGTGCCGTATGGGCTGGAGGAGCATATGTTCCTAGAACAGGGTTAAACAAGTACTTCCCATCGATCGTAAAGGTAGAGGAGTAAACTTGTTTTGAGTATAGTTATCACAACTTCTCATAAGCCATCGCCTAGGCTAAGAAGTTTTGTTAAGGATTTAGCATCAGTTATTCCAGGCGCTATTAAAGTTAATAGGGGTAAGAAGACATTAGAAGACCTACTATATGATTCAATAGAGTATAAAGCTGATAGACTAATCATAGTAGGTGAACGTAAAGGTAATCCAGGCTCAATTAAAGTATACTATGTGAATTCTCAGGAGGAAAAGCTGGTAGAACTAGCACTCTACGTCATAAAGGGCGTTAAGTTATCAAGAGAAAACCCTTATGCTGTAAGAATATACAATCCATCTAAGTTAATGGTTGATGCATCTCATGCTAAAACTAAAGTTGAGGAAATATTCGTAGAAATATTTTCTAAATCATTTAAAGCTAAGATACATATGGGTAGCTTAGAGGAAATTGCAGGTAAGGTAGATGTATTAGCAATACCTAAATGGGATGGCAAGGTGATTAAACTCTTCTTCATGAACCCTTCAACTAAGAAGCTTGGTGGACCAGTAATAAAGTTCTTAAAGGTAGTAGACTATGAGGGAAATAAAAGCATACCTTAGAGTCTACTCCCAGGATCAACTAGTAAGTAAAACTATATGTCAAGCATTAAAGCCTGAAGTAGAATTTAAGCCTTCTTCTAAGAGAAGTAGAGCCGACATACATTGTAGTGAAAATACAGTAGTACTAGAACTACATGCACGCGACTTAAATGCTCTACGAGCAATGATTAATGCATACCTATATTTACTACACGTAACTATAGCAAGTATAGAATCTGTGAGGAGGATAGGTCTTGGCTGAAAGGGTTCCCCCAGAAGTACAACACTATGCAGTCAAGTATCAACAGCTACAAAACCTACTAGCACAAATACTAGCAGAAAAATCAGCTGTTGAAACAGAGCTTAGAGAAATAAACAGAGTTTTATCAGAACTAGAAAGACTACCAGATGAAGTAGAAATATACAAGTCCATAGGCCACGTGTTAGTAAAGACTAGTAAAGCAGACGTTAAGAAGGAACTCGATGAAAAGAAGGAACTCCTAGAACTACGGTTAAAGGCGCTAGAAAAACAAGAAAAAGAAGCTAGAAGACAATTAGAAGAAGTCCAGGCTAGAATAAAGGAAGTATTATCAAAGTCATATCAATTAGCAGAAAAAGCACTTAAGGGTCAAGCTGGTTGATAGATAAGGTTCAAGGCAAACGTAAGCCAAGGGTTATGGAGCTAGGTTTAAACCTAAAAGAATTTTCAATAAATTCTTTACAAGAAATAGCTGAAATAGTAGAGAATACTGTAAGAGAACACATTAGTCAAAAACTTGGTAGAAGACTCGATCAATTAAATGTAATAGTTAAGACTGAAGTAAACGATGTACTTAGAGTAACAGTTGATGTAGAGCTAATAGGGAGGTCTAAAGGAAGATTAGATTTCAATACACTTATTGAAGAAGCTATAAGAGAAGCATATAGTAGGGTTGAAGAGGTACTAAGGAATGCAGCTAAAGAATCTAGAGGAGAAAGCAGTAAGCTTAAAGAAAATACTTGATAAGTATAGCAGGAACACCATAATCATAGCTACTCATCGTAATGCTGATATTGATGGTGTAGCATCGATAATAGCCCTAAAAGAAATAGTAGAAAAGATCACTAACGGTAAAGCAAGTGTACAACTACTAGTACCTGAAAAACCAAATCTTCTTTCACGCAACATACTATTGAAACTAAACATTGAGATTCAAATAAACGAGAACGTTAACGAATACATTAAGGATAATTCATTGCTAATCGTAGCTGATACATCTAATAGCAACCAGCTTGGCCCATCTTCATGGATAATTGATCATGTCGAGGAAATAGTATTAGTAGATCATCACAGCATAGGGGATTTAGATGGAAAAGCAAGCATAGTATTCAAGTATGCTGAAGTATCCTCTACCTCAGAAATAGTTTATCTTATATCACGTGCTCTAAATCAGCATTTAAGTAAACCCTTGTTAAAGGCATTATTAGCTGGCATAATACTTGATACAAGACACCTACTATTAGCTAAACCTCTAACATTCCGAATAATAGCAGATATTCTGAGCGAAGGAGTAGAGTACAGAGAAGTAGCTAACATGATGAAGTTTGAACCTAGCATATCTGAGAGAATTGCTAGAATAAAAGCAACACTTAGAGCAAAATATTACAGAGTAAATGATGTAGTAATAGCAATTACAAGAGTTGGGGCCCACGAGTCAAGTGCAGCTAGGATTATACAAGAAATTGGCGCAGATATAGTATACGTTATAGGCGATCACGATGAAGAAGTAAGAGTAATTGCTAGAGCCTCACACGTAATTACTGAGAAACTAGGAATACACTTAGTAAACGATATACTATTGAAACTTGGAAACTATTTTAAAGGGAGTGGAGGAGGTCATCCAGGTGCAGGAGGATATACCATTAAAGGTAAAGTAGATTTAAATAAACTAGCCTCTGTATTACTTAACATCACTGTAGATGTCTTAAAATTAAAAGGCTTGTCTGGAGAAGTAGTTGAAGTAAAAGATTAATCTCAAGTACTTAGTCAACAATTCTCAGAAGTCATTGGCTAGTGTAAGTAAGCTGAATTTATAAGTCTCTGTACTCTATACTCACCAAGACGTATAGTGCTCATAGTAGCTATGGTGTAAACCTTGCCAAGACGTGTTAAAACAGTAGAACAAATATTGAAGATAATCAGTAACCTAGATCAAGTGAGAAACATAGGCATAATAGCACACGTAGACCATGGTAAGACTACTACATCGGATGCACTACTAGCTGCAGCAGGCATTATATCACCTAGACTAGCTGGACAAGCACTTGCACTAGACTACCTAGACGTAGAGCAGAGAAGAGGTATAACTGTAAAGTCAGCAAACATAAGCCTCTACCACGAATACGAGCATAAGCCCTACGTCATAAACCTAATTGACACACCAGGACACGTGGACTTCTCAGGCAAGGTTACTAGAAGCTTACGTGTTCTCGACGGAGCAATAGTAGTTGTCGATGCTGTTGAAGGAGTAATGACGCAAACAGAAACAGTGCTAAGACAGGCATTAGAAGAAAGAGTAAGACCAGTACTATTCATAAACAAGGTTGACAGACTAATTAAGGAGCTAAGGCTTTCGCCAAGCGAGATACAACAAAGATTTATAGAGATAATAAAGGACATTAACGCACTAATAGACATGTATGCTGAACCACAATTCAAGAAAAAATGGATGATAAACCCAGCATTAGGTAATGTTGCCTTTGGTGCAGCTAAAGATAAATGGGGATTCACAGTACCAATGGCACAGCGTAAAGGCATCAAGATGAGCGATATAATAGACGCATATGCTAAAGGCAAGGAAGCAGTAGAAGAATTCGCAAACAAAGTAGCACCACTACACGAAGCACTACTCGAAATGGTAATAAAGTTCATACCTAATCCAAGAGAAGCACAAAAATACAGAATACCAAAGATATGGAGAGGCGACATAAACTCAGAAATAGGTAAGGCTATGCTAGAAGCAGATCCCAACGGCCCACTAGTATACTTAATCAACGACATGAGATTAGATCCACATGCAGGACTAGTAGCTACTGGTAGAGTACTTTCAGGTACACTTAAACCTGGAGTAGAGGTATGGCTTGTAGGTGCTAGAACTAATCAAAAAGTACTACAAGTAGGAATCTACATGGGTCCGGATAGAGAAGTAGTAGGCTCTATACCAGCAGGCAACATAGCAGCAGCACTAGGTTTAGATAAAGCACGTGCAGGTGAAACAGTAGTAGATATACGCTTCAAAGAAAACATGGTGCCATTCGAAAAACTAAGATATGTCTCAGAACCAGTAGTAACAATAGCAATTGAGCCTAAAGACATAAGAGATCTACCTAAGCTAATAGACGCGTTAAGAAAAATGAGCATAGAAGACCCCAACCTAGTAGTAAAGATAAACCAGGAAACAGGTGAATACCTACTATCCGGTATGGGACCACTACACCTAGAAATAGCCTTAACTCTACTAAAAGAAAACTTTGGATTAGAAGTAACTACGAGTCCACCAGTAGTAGTGTATCGTGAAACAATACGCGCAAAAAGCCAGGTATTTGAAGGTAAATCACCTAACAAGCACAACAAGTTATACATAAGCGTTGAACCATTAAATGAGGAGACCATAAAGTTAATACAAGAAGGTGTAGTAACAGAAGACTTAGACCCAAGAGTAAGAGCCAAGATACTAAAAGAGCAAGCAGGCTGGGACTACGATGAAGCACGCCGTATCTGGGCTATTGACGAGAACATAAACGTCTTCGTTGACATGACATCAGGTGTACAACACCTAAGAGAAGTTAGAGACACTATAATACAAGGATTTAGGCTAGCTATGAGGGAAGGACCACTAGCAATGGAGCCAGTACGTGGAGTAAAAGTAATAATGCATGACGCAGTAATACACGAAGACCCAGCACACCGTGGCCCAGCACAAATATATCCAGCAGTAAGAAACGCCATCTATGCTGGAATGCTCACATCTAAGCCAACACTACTTGAACCTCTCCAGAAACTAGACATACGTGTACCCATGGAGTATATTGGTGCAGTAACAGCAGTAATAACCAAGAGACGTGGAAGAATTGTAACAGTAACGCAACACGGAGTACTAGCAAGAGTAATAGCTGAAATACCCGTAGCTGAAAGCTTCGACTTAGCAAGTGAGCTTAGAGGAGCTACAGCAGGTAAAGCATTCTGGGGCACAGAATTTAGCCGCTGGGCACCAGTACCAGAAAACCTACTAATGGATGTTATAAGAAAGATAAGAGAAAGAAAAGGCCTACCACCTGAACCACCAAAACCTGAAGACTTCATTGGATTCTAAATTAATAGTAATTGAAGTCAACGTATTTTTAGCTTAAACAACTATTCTTAACCGCAAATAAAACAATTACATGGGAAGCACAGTCTATATCTCCACATTACTATATTTAATTACTATTATGCTGTGAAGGCCGGGAGAGAGCCTATCATCCCAACCCCGTAAGGGGGCGTCTAGGCTCCACCCCATTATCCTAAAGATTATTAAACTAAATTATAAGTATTTATCAACGATAAGAGGTTGTGCTTATTTGAAAAGACGAAGAACAAGAAGCAGTAGGTACGTAAAAATAAAACCATTAATAACGTTGACAGTAACTGTCATTGCGATCACCATATTAATACTGATAACATTATATTATTACTGGAGTCAAAGCAACACTGGTGCTAAGAATTTGTCAATAATAGTTAATGGGCAAACATATACCTTTAAAATAACACCTGGAGCCAAGCTCAAATACAGATGGTATCAAGTATTAGTCTACCCTAATGGTACACAAATACCCTTCGGAAGAGTAAGCAATGGTACATTCACATACACAATAGTTAACGTGTCTACAAAGAAAGTATTTAAAACAGAAAAGATACCCATATGGTTTATAGTGAAAATAGTAAGGAACAACGTTGAAAGCCAAGGTTTAAGTAAAGTGTATTTCACTAGTGTAGCTCTCCCCATAGAGTTACTGGGAAAACCAGTTCTTAACATGACCCCAGTAAAGGAGAAGATAGACTACCATGGGAAAAGCATAGATGTATGGGTGTATAGGGGTAGACTAGAGCCTAGGTCGCCCGAATGCTATGTTTTCGAAGACGAATACTACTACTCTACTACGGGGCTACTATTACTAGAGAAGACAAAATGCTATCCTCCTCCCTCCCCAAGCTATCCTAATGGAACATACATATTGTATTATAGAGAACTTGTTAGCGTAAGTAGTTAGCCAAAAACACTATCTAGTACCAACATTACTATGAAACCTATAAAGAATCCAAGTGTTGATGGCTCATTGTGTTCATGGCCATAGATTTCAGGTATAATTTCATGGACAACAACATATACCATTGAGCCCGATGCTAGAGCAAGCATTAAGGGTAATGCTACATGTGCATACGTAACTAGTACAGCAGGTACTAATGCAGCAATAGCTTCAACTAAGCCGCTTAACGCTCCTATAGTAAATGAAAGCTTTCTACTCCTAGTAATAGATAGTATTGGTAGTGCTACAGCTAGTCCTTCAGGAATGTCTTGGATTCCTATAGCGAATGCTATAGTCAACCCATCCGTAATACTGTAGGTTGTACTAACTCCTACAGCCATACCTTCAGGTATGTTATGTATAATCATTGCTAAAGCCATAAGCCAGGCTTTATACAGTGCATTACCTCCAATACTACTAGAGTGTTTGATGAAGTGTAAGTGAGGTATAATAGAATCCAATAACCTTATCAACAGTATTCCCAGTACAAAACCTAGTATACTTACACCTACACCACCCATTTCTATGGATGGTAAGAGTAGACTAGTAAAAGAGGCAACCAACATTATGCCAGCAGCAAAACCCATGCCAGAATCAATTACTGGTTCAGTAAACTTAAAGCCGAGCAACACGGGTATAGAGCCAGCAATAGTTAGTACTGCAGGTATCATGCCAACCAAGAATACTCTTAGCAATAAAGGTTGTGTACTAAGCAATCCCACTATGTCCAACAATACACACCACTAAGAATCTAAGAATAAGCTTTGGGGAAAGAAATTTAAGTAAAACTGCTTAATAACGCTATCTGCCATATAATTCCTAATGAACAAATACGTGTTGGGTTAGCAAGGGTTATTAGCGCTATGATAAGAATACTATTAATACCAAGTAGCGACTACCTAGGTCACCCATTCCCGCAAAGACATAATCACTTATTTGAGCGTATACATGATGGAAAAGACTTTGAAGTACATGTACTTAGATTTAACCTCTTTGGAGAAAAACACTTGAAAACCAAGTGTATAATCCATGAAGTAGAATATGAGTTTAAGACACGTAATGCTGCATTGTATTATTTAGCTAATGCTCCAAGCCATGTCCTGAGTATTAGGGATATTGTGAGAAATGAGTCAATAGATGTTATAGTAGTAGGTAATCTCCTACCACCACTTCTATACACACTGATTAGCGAGTTATCGGAGCTAAAAATACCATTAATATTTGATCTACAAGACTATTATCCTGTATCAGCAACAGGATATATATTTAGGCCAGAATCAATTCAAGGAATTATGTTGAGAGGATTCTTTGAGGTAATAACACGGTTCCTAGCGAGAAGAGCCGACATAGTAACTACTCCAGGAATCGCCTTATACATATATGCTAAAAGCATTGGTGTTCGTGAGACAGTCATCATACCTAATGGTATTTCAGAGTTTTTCTTAAAAACATACGATGGTCTAAAGATTAGAAGTAAACTAGGCATTGATAGGAGTCAATTAGTAGTAGGGTATGTAGGTAGCATAGAATTCTGGCTTGATATGGAACCACTAATACATGCTATATCAATACTTAAACGCGAACTAGGTAACATACAACTACTCCTCATAGGTAAGCACTTACAGACAGGCTATGCTAGAAAAGTTGAGTACTGGATTAAAGATAAATACAACATAGCTAATTCAACTATATGGCTTGATTTTGTACCACATAGTGAAGTACCTAAATACATTGCAGCAATGGATATAGGGGTCATACCCTTTAATATATACAACTTAACAGCTTATTATGCAGCACCCAATAAGTTATGGGAATACCTCTCCCAGTATAAGCTGGTACTTTCAACTCCTATACCTGAAGCAATATTAAATAAGGATGTATTAGAAATAGTATCAACGCACCAAGACTATGTACGCATAATAAGACTATATGCTGAAAACAAGGAGTTATTCACGGAAAAGGTGGAGAAGGGAAGGTCTAAAGCACTCAATAGGACATGGAACAATAGTGCTAACAAAATGAAACATATAATAAAGAAACTAGTAGAAAGGGTATACAAGTCTTGAAAACTATACTCTACGTAGTCTCCCACTACTACCCATACATTGGTGGAGTAGAATACGTAGTTAAATCAGTAGCTGAACGACTAGTTAAAATTAAGGGCTACAAGGTAACTGTGTTAGCAGGATCACCACACCAAGACCGTCCCGTAGCCGAGAACATAAATAATGTTGAAGTAGTACGCTGGCCTACATTCTCGCCATCGGATGCATATCATATTCCTAAAAAGAGAGATGAGTTTAGGAAAGTCTTTGGCAAACTAGCAAGTAATGCTGACATAGTACACGTGCATAGTGCTCATAGCATTCTCTCAGTAATGAGTGGACTACTTGCTAGGAAATTAGACAGTAGTGTAAAATTAATTGCATCACTACACTACCATGGCGGAGGCCATGGGTTAATTAGGAAGATTTTATGGAAAACTATTTGGAGGAGATATGTTAGAGAGCTTATAGATAGCGTAAACTTAGTTCATACAGTTAGCCATGTTGAAGCAAATCTAGTATTAAGGCACTTTGATAATGTTAAAGACAAGTTAGTGGTTATACCAAATGGTGTTGAAGAAGATGTATTAAACTATAGATGGGAAGGCGAAGACGGTGATTACGTTGTCTATGCTGGTAGAATAGAGAAATATAAAAGATTGGATGAAGCCATTAAAATCATTCCCGTAATAAGCAAAAGGCTTAGACAAAAACTTAGACTAATAATAGTTGGGAAAGGACCATACCTTAAAAAACTAAGAAGAGTAGCCTCTCATCACCATAATATAGAATTAGTAGATCACCTCCCACGTAAAGAATACTTATCCCTACTTTCAAAAGCACGTTTTGCTATAAATCTTAGCACACATGAAGCGTTTAGTATCTTTACTGCTGAAGCACTAATGATAGGTGTTCCTGTTATAGCATCAAAGCATATAGCAAGCATATTCGCTAAGCTTACAAATGTAAAAATCATAGTTGACGAAGAACTAAGAAGAATAGTTAATGATGCAGTATTATTAAAGAAGACTAATAGTACAAGGATACATACATGGACAAGTATCGTAAACGAGTACGTATCTAAATTATACAGTTAGCTGTATAGGGAAGTAATAGAGGTAGTCAGTACTCGGCTGGGTCATCATATTTGTTTAATCAGTATAATTCCGGGTCATCACTTCGTTTAAACATATATTCTTGGAACTATTTAGGTTTTAAACGGTAAGAGTAAAACTATAGCTATCCAGGGCTTAAAGGACTATGATAGATATTATAGTTAGGAGCAAGAGAGATGCTGATGCAGTAAAAGCTATGTTAAGGGTATTCTATGATAACTGGAGAATAAATGTCCATACACTTCATGGTGCTCGTAGACTTGATAAGGCGTTAAGTGAACTGGAAGACATAGTAACTAGTGATAAGTTCTATGTTCTATTACTTGGTAGAGAAGACAAAGAACTTGCACGTGAACTAGACAAGTATACACCAATGAATGTCTCAGTCCATGTAGTTCCACGTGCAAAGATAAGAAACACTAGAATAGAGCACCTATCAAACGAGTTCAACATGGCTCGAAGCAAGCTTAGATTAGCAGTAACTTGGAGTGAAAAATATGAAAGCTATGTTTTCGGTTTACGGCAAGGTAAAGCACTAGAAGAATTCGAGTACAATCCAGCCTATGACGTATTTATGGGGATAGGCAATGGGTTCTACAAGGCTTTAACTAGGGTATTTAGGAAAAGAATATGTTATAATCCCGTTCTTGTACGTAAGTTTGGCGGGTTACATGATGTTTACTGTGGATATAAGAAAATAGCCTTACTAGAAATACCTGATGAAGGCTTTAGACCTACGGGCAAGGTAATAGAGGAATTCCATGGTAATGGTATTAATCTAGATAAAATAATTGAGGCAAACAAGCACGTGATAGAATTATATGAGAGAATATCAATGAAGTTCTTACAGCAATTCAGAGACTGGGCTGATACAGTTATAGTCCCTTGGAGTGGTGGAAAAGACAGTACTGCTACTCTTATCCTAGTACTTAAAGTGTTTCCCAAGGACAAGGTTAAAGTAGTATTCTCGGACACAGGTACTGAATTCCCATGGACCATAGAGTACATAGATGTTGTGTCAAAGAAGCTGGGTATAAAAGTGAATAGAGTATATGCAGGAGTAGATAAAGGACTACTTAGCGAAGGAAAACCTATGCCTACACATGATAATAGATGGTGTACGGAGAGAAAGATAGCAGGAGTAATGAACGCTATAGCTAGATTAGCTGAAGGAAACACAATAATAGTGACAGGTGACCGTGACGCTGAGTCTAAGAGAAGAAGTGCAAGACCCCCAATAAGAGTAATTGATGAAAACACCTTAATGCTAGCACCAATAAAAATGTGGAGTGCAGCTCACGTGCAATTATACATACTGTACAACAACATAGAGTTAAACCCCTTATACGAGAAAGGATTTTACAGAATAGGATGCTACATGTGTCCAGCACTTAGAAGCTGGGAACTATTTGTAATGAACACTGACTTATCAATAGCATTAAGACTACAAAAATACCTTATATACAGAGAGTTCATCAAATACAGATTATACGCTAAAAACAAGGATATTAAAGCTGCAGAAGAATCATACTGTGACATGCTAAGCATATGTGGTTAAGGTGATAGCATGAGTGAGATTATCTTAGACTTACGAGGAGAAGAATGTCCTGCACCTTTAGTAAAAGTTGCACGTACACTAGCTAGGATAAGTGATGAAACACTGATAGTTTTAACAGATATTAAAGAATGCGTTAAACTGATAAGAGAAACAGTTGAAAGTATAGGCTCATATAATGTTAATGTACAAGAAGATAAAGGTTACTGGAAGATAATAGTAAGAGCAAGAACTACTAACTAGCCAAGCATATAGTGTTTTCCTATTTAAATTCTAGCATAATGAATTAGTATAATACATAGTATGTAATACTAGTAAGGCTTGATGCAGTACTAAGGCATAAGATTTTTATGCCTCGCGGTATATTTTTATACACCATGCGAGTAGATTTATTTGAGCTACTTTACAGGTACGTGTATCCTGCTATTAGGAAGAGATTAGCTGAGATATTATACTATGACGAAAAAATGAAGCAAGAAGAAATAGCTAGAATCCTAGGTGTATCGCAATCAGCTGTATCAAGGTACATTGAAGGTCAACGTGGCTCAGCCATAGATATAGCTAGCATATCATATGTGAATGAGAAACTAAGAGAACTAGCGAAGAGAATATCTCGTAAGTCTGTGAATGAGTATACAGTACAAGTAGAATTAGTAAGATTATCCTTAGCTATTTTAGCTAGGAAGGAACTATGTAGATTTCACGCAAGTATAGATCCTTCAATAGATTATACTAGATGCAATATCTGCCCCATAGCATTCAGTCACTATATTCTCTAACTAATCTATCTACAGCATTACTCCTACGTAAAAGTATGCATATAGTACACATATCTATATCTAAGCCCTTGTAAACTTCTTCTGCAATACTCTTTATCAATTCTATAACCTTAGGATTACGGTAAAGATCTTCTAGCCCCTTAAGCTTACGTTTTCTGTTAATAACGTAGTTAAGCAATGGCTGAGGTATACCAGCAAGTTTTGAAGCCTTTAGTTGACTCAACCCATAGCGTTCCATTAGCTCCTTAGCTACTAGTATTCTTATAGCAGTTGAATACTTCATAACAAATGTTTCGCAAAAAGACTTCCTAATCATACAGTACTTCCCTAATCTATAACAGTGTGATTTAGAGCTTATATTAATTTTCCTTAAATACCATAACCTAAAATTAGCTTAAACATATTAGGGTGTATGTAAAAATAACACCGGTATAATGAGTAGAAGCATTATATGGTGAGGCTATGGCTGTCACCAATATTCAGAAGCTAGTAGAGAGATTTTCAAGGCAAATACTAGTTAAGGAAATAGGTGTTAAAGGACAATTAAAACTAGCTAGTTCTCGTGTAGCTATTGTAGGATGTGGTGCTACAGGTACCTTTGAAGCCGAACTTCTAGCTAGGCTAGGTGTAGGCTTTATCAGGGTCATAGATAAAGATATAGTTGAGCTAAGCAACCTCCATAGAACACTATTATTTACTGAAAGCGATGTAGAAGAACTGAAACCTAAGGCTATTGCATGCAAAGAACACTTAGCTAAGATAAATAGCAGTGTTACCATAGAGGCAGTTGTAGATAGACTAACACCTAGTAATGCTGAAAAACTACTTAGCGACGTAGACTTAATACTTGATGGAACAGATGACATGCATACAAGATACATTATAAACGAGGTTGCAGTGAAAAACAGGATACCATGGATATATGTTGGTGTAGAACAATGGTATGCTACTGTAATGCCAATAATACCGGGCAAAACCCCATGTCTTAAATGCATAATGCCTCAAGCACCAAGGAGAAGAGTTAATGTCTGTGAAATTCTAGGCGTAGTAAACACTGTCGTAGGCCTAGCTACATCAATAGCTGTTTCAGATGCAGTAAAAATATTGTTAGGACACGATATTGAATCAAGACTTTATGTTATTGACAGTCTTAGAAATGAAGTAGAAAAAGTAATTGTGCATAGGAATCCCAAATGCCCATTATGTGTACTTAAACAATACGAATACTTAGGGAAAACGGAGGAAAGAATTGTAACCGTTTGTGGCTCAAACCAAGTAGAAGTAATACCCGGAGAAAACATGAAAGTACCCTTAGAGAAGCTAGTAGATACTAATGGGCTACACGTAATTAAAAAGAATCCATATGTAGCTAAGTTGAAACTAAATGGTCACGAAATAATATTGTTCAATAACGGTCGTGCCCTCATATTAAATACTGTTGATCAAGAAAAAGCTATTAAGGTATTCAATAAACTATTCACTATACTTAAACACCTAGGTCTAATAAAAGTACACCATGGAATTGAAATAAATAACCAGACTTAAACTTTAGTTTAAGGTGTAAGTACATTGTCTAGTAGCCATAAAATACATATACATGGAAACGTAAAACAAGAGCATGCCCATTCTATAACACCTCTAGAACACCATAAGGTTATGACAGCAGACTATAAGCGTAGGCTTATATGGTCACTAATATTAACAATACCTATATTACTACTTTCACCTGAAGTTCAAGGTGCTCTAAGGTATACAATAGATTTTCCAGGTAGAGACATAGTCTTATGGATTCTTTCAACCATAGTATACGTTTACGGTGGTAAGCCTTTTCTTTTAGGCTTAGTTGCTGAGGTTAAGAAGAAGCTTCCTGGTATGATGACATTAATAGGCGTAGCTATTTCTGTAGCCTACCTCTACAGTACAGCTGTTGTCTTCATAATACCTGGTAGAACATTCTTCTGGGAACTAGCAACACTAATAGATATAATGTTGTTTGGCCACTGGATAGAAATGAAAAGTGTACTAGGAGCTTCCAAAGCACTAGAGAAGTTAGCGAAAGCCTTACCTACAGTAGCACATCTCGTAAAGAATGGTGAATACATTGACGTACATGTATCTAAGTTAAAGCCAGGTGATAAAATACTTGTTAGACCTGGTGAAAAAATACCTGTTGATGGAGTCATCATAGATGGGTCTACTAGCGTTGATGAGTCACTGATCACTGGTGAATCAAAGCCCGTATACAAAAAGCCTGGTGATAAAGTAATAGCTGGTACACTTAATCTCGATGGCTCTATTATTGTTAAAGCACTAGGTGTAGGAAAAGATACATATCTCTCACAAGTAATAGAACTTGTAAAGCAAATACAAATGAGTAAGTCTAGAGCCCAAGATTTAGCTGATAGAGCAGCTAAATGGCTAACAATCATAGCATTATCAGCAGGAGCTTTAACCTTCACAATATGGGTTCTTCATGGCTTTGATACACTATTCGCATTGGAGAGAGCAGTAACTGTAATGGTTATTGCATGCCCACATGCTCTTGGCTTAGCAATACCATTGGTAGTAGCAAGATCTACTGCTATAGCAGCATCAAATGGAATCCTTATCAGGAATAGAATGGCTTTTGAAAAAGCAAAGGACATCCAAGCAGTAATATTTGATAAGACAGGTACACTTACGAAAGGAGAACTAGGTGTAAATAAAGTAGTAGTTTTGGATCCAGAATATGATTCAAAGAAGATACTATACTTAGCAGCAACATTAGAGCAATACAGTGAGCATCCAATAGCTAAAGGCATAATTAATTATGTACAACAAAGGAATATAGACATAGGTAAAGCCGTTGAATTCAAAGCATTACCAGGAATTGGAGTTGAAGGAATAGTTGATGGCTTAAAAGTAAGAGTTGTTAGTTCAAGCTATATAGAGGAACACAATATTACTATTACCGAAGAAGTTAAAGAGCTACTGAGGAAAGGAAACACAGTTGTCTTCGTCTTAGTAGATGATAAACTTGTAGGCGCAATAGCATTATCAGATATAATAAGAGAGGAGTCACGTGAAGCAATAGAAGTATTAAAGAAAATGGGTATTAAAGCTATAATGTTAACTGGCGACAATAAGGAAGTAGCAAAGTATGTTGCAGAAGAGCTAGGTATAGATGAGTTCTACGCTGAAGTACTCCCTCACGAAAAAGCACTAGTTGTAAGGAAGGTTAAAGAAAAATACGTTACGGCTATGGTAGGTGATGGTATAAATGATGCACCAGCACTCATGGAAGCAGACGTAGGTATAGCTATAGGTGCAGGAACAGATATAGCAATAGAATCAGCAGACATCATACTAGTTAAAAACGATCCAAGAGATGTTCCAAAAGCCATAGAATTATCAAGAAGAACCTATAAAAAGATTAAACAAAACCTACTATGGGCTACTGGTTATAACGCATTTGCTATACCAGCTGCAGCAGGCGTACTATACAGTATAGGCTTCCTACTACCACCAGCCTTAGGAGCCCTCTTCATGTCCATAAGCACAGTAATCGTAGCAGTAAACGCAAGCCTTTTAAGATAAAGGATAACATGTTAGCCCATTATTTTAAGCCTTATTCTCTATTCTTCTTCTTCCTCTACCTTAAACTTATCTACTTCCCTCTTGACCTCGGGATCCTCCATGACTTTCCCTAGAGCATATCTTAGAGCTTCTAAAATAATGTATTCAGCGAAGTGTTTTGTTATACAATATGGGCATGGTTTTAATTTTTTAGCTGTTTCAACTATGATGTCTCCATGATTTCTTATTAAGTTTAATACTATCCTTTTTAAGTCCTCGTATGATTGCTTAGCTATGGGCTCTAATGCTTCCTCTATATCCTTTGGTACTTCGAATGGATAGACTTTTTTCTTAGCAGCATAGTATTTTAGTACACCACCTTTAACCTCTTTAGTAGCTACTAAGTCTATTAATCCAGCATCCTTAAGTACTTGGATGTGGTATCTTATTGTGTTAATATTCTTATACATACCCCTTTTCTTTAACTCTTCAGCTATTTCATGAACACTCATAGGCTTCTTAGATAATAAGTCCAAGATGAACACTCTTACCTCATCCGATAAAGCCTTTGCCTCCTTTAATCTTACTATTAATGGTATTTTCTCCATACGACCTACCAGGTAAATATAAATACCCAGGTCTCTAAAAAATTTATCTGACCACTACGAAAAATATCGTCAGAGAGGTCAATATAATGAGTACTAGGATTGAAAAATTAAAGTTAGTAGGAATGCATTGTGCATCATGTGCGGTAACCATAGAAAAGAAATTGAAGTCTCTTAAAGGAGTTGTCAGCGCTGTAGTTAATTTTGCAAGTGAGGAAGCTGAAGTAGAATATGATCCAAGCAAGGTAACATTAAAAGAGATCGTCAATGCTATTAGAGATGTTGGCTACGATGTTTATAAGGAGGAAGCATATCTTACCATACAAAATATTTCATCAGTAGAAGAAGAACCTATAATAGAGAATAAAGTTAGGTCTCTGCCAGGAATAATTGATGTAAGAGCATCACACGTAGCTAAAAGTCTATCAGTTACATTCAACCCTCTAACTACAAGTATCAATAGTATTAAGGAGCTAGTAGAAGCAATAGGCTATAAAGTTACTAGTGTTAAAGGCGAGATTGAAATTGAGGATATCGAGAGCAAGATACTTAGAGAAGAAATTGCGAAGCTTAAGAAGATTGTCATCCTAAGTCTTACACTAGCTCTTTCGCTAGCAATATACATGATGACAGGCTCCCTTGGAATAAAATTACCTTACTGGGAGTATAGGCATGTGATTGGATTCATACTATCTACTCCAGTAATACTGATAGGTGGTTATAGATTCTTTATTGGAGCTTACAAGGCTCTTAAAAATAGAAGTGCAAGCATGGACACGTTAGTATCTCTTGGAACAGGAACTGCTTACGTATTCAGTATTGCAGTTATGGCTGGCCTCATAGAGTCTCCAGAAACTTATTTTGAAGCTGGAGCAGTCGTTATAGCATTTATTCTCCTAGGCAAGTATCTTGAATTAAAAATGAAAATACGCACCGGTGAAGCTGTTCGTAAGCTCATGGAACTTCAAGCTAAGAAAGCAAGGGTTATCAGGAATGGAAGAGAAGTTGAAGTCCCCATTGATGAAGTTAAAGTCAAAGACATAGTCATTGTTAAGCCAGGTGAAAAGATCCCCGTTGACGGAATTATAGTTGAGGGTCAAGGCTATGTTGACGAGTCAATGCTTACAGGAGAACCAATACCCGCTCTTAAGAAGGAAAGAGACCCTGTTGTTGCTGGAACCATACTAAAGAGTGGTTCACTAAAGGTAATAGCTACTAGAGTTGGAAAGGAAACAGTCTTATCTCAGATTATCAAATTAGTTAGACAAGCCCAGATGGGTAAACCTCCTATACAAAGACTTGTCGACAAGGTTGCAGGCTATTTTGCATGGATAGTTATTGCTATCGCCATACTAACGTTTAGTTACTGGTACTTCATAGCAAGCATACCACTTAATTTAGCAATACTATTCACTGCATCAGTACTACTAATAGCCTGCCCTTGTGCTCTAGGCCTTGCAACTCCTACAGCAATAGTCGTAGGTGTTGGTAGAGCTGCTGAGCTAGGCATTATAGTTAAGAATATGGAGGTCCTGGAAAAAATACCTAAACTAACAACCATAGTATTTGACAAGACAGGTACCTTAACTAAAGGTGAACCAGAAGTTACCGATATATATGCTGTTAACGGCTATAAGGAACTTGATATATTAAAGATAGCTTATGTTGCCGAGAAACGTAGCGAGCATCCACTTGCCCAAGCTATTGTTAGGAAGGCCAAACAAGCCATTAATGAGTACGATGCTGAACCAGAGTTCTTTGACTCAATACCTGGACAAGGTGTTATAGCTAAGGTTAATGGTAAAACTATTGTTATAGGTAATGAAAAACTTATGAGAGCTTACGAAGTAGACCTAACACCTATAACCAACATTGTCAGAAAGCTTAGAGAAGACGGTAAGACCGTCATATACGTTGCTGTTAACGGAGAGCTTGCCGGTGTTATAGCAATAGCTGATACGCCAAGAGAGCATGCAGTACACGTAGTATCTTACCTCAAGAGGAAGGGGCTTAAAGTAGTCATGCTAACTGGGGATAACAGAGTTACAGCAAAAGCCGTTGCCCGTAAACTAGGTATAGACGAGGTTATCGCAGAAGTTCTTCCAGAAGATAAAACCGATGTTATAAAGAACATGCAGAGAAAGGGAGAAATTGTATCAATGGTAGGTGATGGTATAAACGATGCACCTAGCCTTACACAAGCAGATGTAGGTATAGCTATGGGTGGTGGAACAGATATAGCTAAAGAAGCTGGAGACATAGTCTTAGTCAAAAATGATCTAAGAGGAGTTGTTACAGCACTAGAAATCGGCGGAGCTATTAGAAGAAAAATAGTCTTCAACCTGTTCTGGGCATTTATATACAACGTAGTATTAATACCAATAGCTGCTGGAGCATTATATCCGCTAACAGGGTTGATACTAAGGCCCGAGTTTGCAGGATTAGCTATGGCTTTAAGCTCTATATCGGTAACTGCTAACGCATTAACATTGAAGAAGTGGAAGCCTCCTAGAAACCTATGACGGCTACACATAAAATTTTCGTACCGGTGAAAAAACTATATTAGGGACTGATCCTACATAGGTTACCGGGTAAGAGTATGGTTAAAGACCCTGTATGTGGTATGGAGGTAAATCCAGCGGAGACACCATATAAAACAGTATACAAAGGAACCGTGTACTATTTTTGCAGTAAACATTGTAAAAAGGCATTCGAGGAAAACCCAGAATACTATTTAAAGCATGGTCCAGTAGGAATGCCACATATGCATAAAGAAGAATGAGTTAGCAAATAAGAAGAGTTGTCAAAAATGAATTACACATTAATAGGTATCATAGCCTTAACAATAGTTGTAGCAGCTCCTATAACATTTATTTCATGGAGTACCTGGAACTGGTTAGCTACCCACATGCCACATGGAATATGCGGTATGCATGGCTATGAATCAATGCATGAATACTGTGAAGAAGAAGCTGAAGAACATATGAATAGAGAAGAAACAAAAATAACAATGATGGGAAGAGTAGTAGGAAAATCATTGAATACAATATATGTTGAAAGTGGCAATAAGACTATACCATTAATACTGAATGGAGCTTGGAAAATCAAAGAAGTCAACGACAATATAGATGTGGTTAACTCAAGCACTATAATAAACAAATATCTAACAACTAATGAAACAATAATACTAGTATTCAGTAAAATGGATTCTCAACTACTGTTAAGAGAAATAATATTGCCAGACAAGAACTTAGTAATCATGAGGGATGTACCAGTTCAATCAGAAGAATACTGCTCGATGATGCCTTAGAAACGAGAGTTTTCATTAATATTATTTTTATTATAGTAAACTCTGGCTAATTAACCTGGTTATATGTAAACAATATCTAAGCTTTTACTATAATGGATACAGTAATATTAGTGCAATGTTTCGGAGTTAAATTTTTTAGCTGGATACTATAACACTGTTATAGGTCTCAGCAAGTAATTCATAGGATCTAAGGGATTGATTATGGCTAATAATGTTAACAGTAGTTTTAGAGGATACCTTAAAAGTAAGGTTATATACAGGATATTTAGTAATACTGGAT
>WANQ01000038.1 GCA_015521735.1 Pyrodictiaceae archaeon
CTAATATTTCTCTATAACTATGTTATTGATTAAAACATTAAATTTTTATAGAATCTCGTAATAATTTTACGTGGTAAATATGTTAAAAATGAGTTGGTGTAAGAAATGATAGGTACGACGACGCTAGTTATTATTCTAGGTCTAATCATATACATGGTATTCTACTTCACTCATGGCAAGTACCTTGAAAAACATGTGGCGAAAGCTGATCCTTTAAGAGATACTCCTGCAAAAATACTTTATGACGGAGTAGACTATGTGCCTGCTAACAAGTACGTGTTGTACGGACACCATTTTGCTAGTATAGCTGGTGCAGGACCTATAGTAGGGCCAGCTCTGGCTTTGGCTTGGGGTTGGCTTCCATCACTACTATGGGTTTGGTTTGGTAATGTCTTCATAGGTGTAGTACACGACTATCTAGCGCTAATGTCGTCGGTTAGATATGATGGTAGAAGTATTGGCTGGATTTCAGGGAGATTAATGAGTAAGAGAGCATTCTATGCTTTTAATGCCTATATATGGTTTGCGCTACTATTAGTTGTAGCAGTATTCATTGTTGTTGTCTCAGTGTTATTCTCGGTAGTACCTGGTAGTGCTACAGCAGCAATGCTACTAATACTATTCGCCATTATAACTGGATTACTAATGTATAAGACACCACTAGGATTTAAGGGTGGGACAATAGTAGGTATAATATTGCTAGTTTTGGCGATATTTGCTGGGATGAATATACCATTGAAGATAACGTTCTACGATCCCTACCACTTCTGGGTAATAGTACTAGCAATATACTGTATAGTAGCAGCATCAATACCTGTATGGGTGCTATTACAGCCACGTGACTATCTCAATGCCTACATACTGTGGGCTAGCTTAGCTATAGGAGGACTTGCAGCTATACTAGCCTTTAGACAAATGGAGCTACCAGCAGTAACATCACTACTAGACGCTAGAGTTGTAGGAGGCCAGCCATCACCTTTCTGGCCAACAGTACCATTAGTCATAGCCTGTGGTGCCTTATCAGGTTTCCATAGCTTAGTAGGCTCTGGAACAACATCAAAACAACTAGCTAATGAGGCACATGGATTACTGATAGGATATGGAGGTATGCTAACTGAAGGATTCCTTTCAACAATGGTTATAGCCTTACTAGCAGCATTTGGTTTTGAAGCACTTACTGCTGCAGGTGTAAGTAATCCACAAGCACTAGCAGATCCTGCTACAATGGCCGCTAAATGGGTAAGTATATTGAAAGCCAAGAAATGGTTCGTCATAATACCGTATTCCTATGCGTCTGCGACAAATACAGTATTCCATTTACCATTTGAAGCTATGGCCATATTCTCAGCTCTATGGATAACAGGCTTTGCGTTAACATCACTAGATACAGCGACAAGACTGGGCAGGTTTGCTTGGCAAGAACTAATGGTGCCGTTAAAAGAGAAGTATGAAGGACTATACAAGGTTCTATCCAATAGATGGCTAGCATCAATAATACTGGTAGGAGTAGCAGTACCACTAGCATGGGGTGCAGCATGGAAGGTTCTTTGGCCCGCCTTTGCTGGAATGAACCAGCTATTAGCATCACTAGCACTAATGACTATATCGTTATGGGTTATAAGGGTTCAGAAAGCACCAAAACTAGGTAAGGCCTTAACATTGTCACCAGCGTTCTTCCTATGGATAACAGTAACAATAGCCCTAATATGGTATGAAGCAGTAGTAGTACCAGCAACAATAGCTGGAGGAAACATCTTAACAGGATATGTAGTAGGAGTAATAACAGCAGTAAGCCTTGTACTCAATATAATGTTGTTAGTAGACTTCTTTAAAGGATTGAAAAAGACTACATACTAAATACTAGAATTATATCACACTAACCTCTTTTACAAAAACATAAAGCCTCAAAATAACATAGCTCGAAAACAAATTGATAAACGGAAAATATGAAGCAAAACCCCATCATGACTAGTTAGAAAAAATATTAAGCCTAGCAGAAACACTTGTAATAACGCGAGACAAGAGCCGCCGTAGCTCAGCCTGGTTGGAGCGCCGCCCTGGTAAGGCGGAGGTCCCGGGTTCAAATCCCGGCGGCGGCTTTATTCAATCCGTTTTCTACGTATCTTCTAGGGTACATAGATGCTATGGTTTTATTATCCTTCCTGGCGTTGAACTAGTTGTACTAGTCTTTATTAGTTCTAGGTGAGGAGTATAAGTTATGCAACACGATGTTGTATGGAATCAGCTTCCAAGATACTTCTTTGTTACTAGTGGAGTAGGCTTTAGTAGTGTTTCAAGTCTTAATGCATTTGATGAAGCGTTGATTAAGGCTGGTATAGGTCAATGTAATCTTGTCCCAGTTTCCAGCATAATACCGGGTAACGCTGTTGAGGTGGACTATGTAGAGATTACTCCTGGTTCAATAGTGTTTACGGTTATGTCTCGTATTGATGGGAGGGATGGTGAGGAGATTAGTGCTGGTCTTGCATGGGGGTTTGGTGTGAGAAGTAATGGTGTGAGATACGGCCTTGTAGTTGAAGCTTATGGTAAGGTTTCGGGTAACGAGGTTAAGTCTATGTTAAGGGATAGGATAGAGGCTATGGCTAAAGCTAGGAATATGAAGCTTGAATACGTTAAGTATAGGGTTGAGTATGTTGAAAAAGTTCCTAAGGGAATGTATGCTTCAGCTATAGTGGCACTGGTGTTTGTTCCAGTAGTAGATTACGGTAAGGTTGGTGTTAGAGAACCATTATCTTCTTAAGTATTTTATCGGGATTAAGTATGGGCTCTGTTAGATCCTCTACTATCTCTATAGTACCTAAGTATTCTCCTTCCTTATTTATTACGGGTACTATGAGTACACGTAGTATTCTATCACCTTGCTTTGTCCAGAACTCTGCGAAAGGTTTCTTACCTTCCTTTAACTCGTTTATGGTTTTTCTAACAAGTCCCTCTAGTCTTGGTGGATGACAGAATTCTACTCTTCTAGCAAGTATGGTTTTTGTCCTAATGAATCCTTTAACTAGTTTGCTGTGAGTGTAATATCTTATCCTATCATTGTTGTCTGCATACGTTATTTCAAGTGGTAGGCTATTGAATATCTCTTTTACCTCCTCAACGCTTAAGAAACCTGTTTCTAAGTCAAGATCTCTGGGTCTCCTTATCTCATACTTATCTGGTGTAATGCCTCTAGATTCTATTATACTTCTCATCTCCTTGGGTAATCTCTCTAATTGCTCCTTAGTTACTACTGGGCCAGCGATCTCATAGGGGTAAACTGGTTTAGCTTGCGGTTTCCACTCATGTTCTACGTCGACTAAGTATCCTATATCATCAAATACTTCTTTAATAGCAGCCCACTCGCCTTCGGAGAACATTGCCCATACAGCAGGATATAATATCTTGTTTTCACGGAATACTAGTTCAGATATTTCTCTTGCTACCTCTAGAGCCTTTTCTACTAATCTATTCTTCTCTTTAACTAGTTCTCTGGGTTCTCTACTGGTAGTATATGTGTGTAGTTCTCTTATTTTAACTAGTAGTTGATCCTCTCTACCCCAGAGTACTCTAGGAACTGCTATTATACCTCTCCTTTCTAAGTATGGAAATAAGCCCATCTGTATTTTACGGTAATGTATTCTCGTTTTCTTAAGCTCACTTAAAGTCTTTTTAAGTCCTTCAATGTGATTTAATGCCTCATCTGTAGTCTTAGATCTTGCTAGTGCATTAGCATAAAGGCTTAGCGCCTCGCCTAATTTTAGGATATACTCGTTTTCCTTTAATAGTATGTCTAGTGGATGGCCTTTGGGAATACCCGATAACTCACGTGATTGAAGGTATTCTCTGAATAATTCTACGTGTAGATCACATAGCTTCAATATCTCCCGTATTGGTATACCTTCCTTCACTAATTCTTGTTCTATTAATGGTATCTCAAATGGTGAAACCTGTGCTAATAGTTCTCTGAACTTCTTTTTAATTTCGCTTACGTCTTCTCCTCTATGTATGCTTTTAAGTACTTGTTTTAGTAGCTCTACCTTCTTTCTAGGATCAATACTTGACACGCGTCATACACCTAAGTAGTAGAAGTTAGTTGGAAACTAATAAATCTTTAACGCTGTTATAGCTCAATTATATAGCTATACTGCACTATATCTGCACCCGATATATCGGTAACCGGAATATTTATAGCTAATCCTCCACATATCGTTGTAAAGGCTAGAACTAAGAGCCTATATGAGGCCTATAATTGTGGATGGAGATGCACGTCAGGATACTGCACATACAAGGTACCATGAAAGAGGTTTACTGGGATTCCTAGTTCTGGTTAGCCTTACTGAAGGTGACGCACATGGCTATGAGGTCATGAAACGAATTGAGAAGATTACGGCAGGTTACTGGAAACCAGCACCAGGATCACTATACCCTGTCATAGACTCATTGGAAAAGGAGGGTCTAATAGAATGTTATAGCGTTGAAGTTCATGGTAAGCAGAGGAGAATGTGTAAACTAACGAATGAGGGATACCAAGTACTAGTTGAATTATTGAATAGAAAAATCAAAGTATACACACATGTTCTAGAAGCGTCTTTAAAAGCATATGTTTACGCCCTGGAAAAGCTAGGTCTTTCCTCAAGGAAATCTAAGTGTTTAGCTGAGGTGTTAGAGTTAATTGAGAAGGCAAAGGAATGGTTGAGTAATTGTATTGAGGGTTAACGGTATTGGTTAGTTCAGAGCCTAGCTTATTTAAGTATAGAGACAGGATTCTTTCCGGACCAGTTATTCGTACTACATTCTGGCTTGCATGGCCTATAATACTAGCTAACATCATAAATATATCGTATAACCTAGTTGACACGTTTTGGCTAGGTAAGATTGGAAAGGAGTCTCTGTCAGCTCCAACTGTTAGTTGGCCTCTAATAATGTTCTTCTACTCTATAGGTATGGGGCTTAGTTTTGCTGGTGTAACCCTAGTATCCCAATACATTGGTGCTGGCGAGAAAGAATATGCTAGAAAATCTGCTGGCTACATGATAGGATTCATGCTCATCCTAGCAGCACTTATATCTATCCTAGGCTTTACCGTGTCACCTTTCATACTTAAACTAATGGGTGTACCAGGAGAAGTATTACCATTAGCTATCAATTATATCAGAGTTATATTTGCTGGAATACCATTAGCTTTCATAGGCTTTGCCTTTATCTCTATACTTAATGGACTAGGCGATACACGTACACCAACACTAATAGCAGCCATATCGTCCTCGATAAACGTTGTATTAGACCCAATACTAATATTTGGGTGGTTTGGAGCTCCAGCTCTAGGAGTAATTGGTGCAGCAATTGCAACGGTCGTAGCTAGATCATTTATATCAATTGTAGGAGTAGTGCTATTAACTAGAGGTTATATGGGATTAAAGATAGGATTTAGAGACCTATTCTTCGAGAAATGGTGGCTTAAGAAGACACTGAAAATAGGTGTACCATTAGCGATACAGCAGTCAGCAAATTCTCTAGGATTCGTTATAATGATGAGCATTGTTTCAAGTATGGGTACTACGGTTATAGCAACATATGGTGTTGGTATAAGAATAATAGATATCATCCAAGCATTCACGTGGGGTATAATGAGAGCTACATCGATAATGATAGGGCAGACCATTGGAGCAGAAAACTATGTTAAGGCTGAGGAGGTAGCGAAAAAGAATATGATGCTTACATTTACAGTATTATCTATTGGTGCATTGCTAATCTACATATTCCGTAGACAACTCTATGAAGTATTCATAAGTGATCCAGGAGTAATAGCTGAAGGAGATAGATTTCTAGCAATATTCGTTCCATCAATACCATTCTTCGGCCTATTCTTTTTAACAGGAGCTATTGCTAGGGGCTCTGGACATACAGTAGCGTTTACGGTAATAAGCATCATTAGGTTATGGGTCTTAAGGATAGGTTTAACAATACTCTTAGCATTGGTAATGGGTATAGGGTCTACGGGAATATGGATTGCAATGACCATTAGCAATATTGGTGCAGGCATATTAGCACTAGCATGGATGCTTAGAGGTACTTGGAAGCAAAGAGTAATAGAAATCCCATTCAAGCATAAAACATATACTATCCGAGAAACCAGTTCCCAGAACAACTAAGTAACAGCAGGGTAGCATGAAATGACTAGGAAAGGTAACGGCATAGCAGTAGACATGCATGTCCATACAGTATTCTCTGATGGCGTACACACTGTTAGAGAGATACTACGTTATGCTAAAATTAAGGGCTTAAACGGTATAGCAGTAACAGACCATAACACGGTGGTAGGGGCACTTAAAGCATTAAATGAGGCAAGAAATCTAGGTTTACTCGTCATACCAGGAGTTGAAGTAAACTGTCGTGAAGGACACATACTATTGTATGGTGTAAGAGAAGAACTCCCACAAAGGCTAAGACGTAAACCCAATGTCTATGAGGTAATAGATTATGGTCTAGAAAACTCAGTACTGGTATCAATAGCCCATCCCTACGGGAAGGCATTGTTCCTACGATACCCCATTGTAGAAATGACTGAAATACTGCATAGAATTCAGGGAATAGAGGTACTTAATGGTAGAACACCTATGAGTAGAAACAAGCTAGCATTAGAACTTGCAGAAAAACTAGGTAAAGTATACACAGCTGGAAGTGACGCTCACGTAGTAGACGAGCTGGGTAGAGTAAGAGTGTTTGTAGACGATCCAGTTGAATCTTACGAAGACTTCCTAGAATACGTGAAGCGGAGGAAGATAAAGGTTATAGGTTCAACAACCATACTAGGAATAATGGTGGGTATAGCGAAAAGAAAGATAATGATCTTGAAGAAGAGGTTTATCAAGTGAGTATACGTAAACGTGTTGAGGAAACAGTAATTGTAGACAATAAAGTCGTTGTACTAGTTGTATCTGGACTCATGGTAGCATTTCTTAGCTGGCTAATACATAGTAAAATGGGCTTATACGGTATGATTATAGGAGCATTCTTCACATGGGTTATGGCTACATACGCTTACGTAGTATATGGTGTTGAAATGTTAAAGTATTGGAAAGTACGAGTACTACTAATATCACCACTAATACTATACATCATAGCCAATATCTTGTGGTATGCATATAGTAATCCTAGCATAGAGGAAATACTATCGCAAATACTAGGTGCAATATCAACTACTCTGATAACATTAGCAGTACTCCTAGTACTACTACGCATAGCAGAACATATGCCTGGAGCAAAACTATAGATAATAGATCATTGTAAGAAACGGTACATGAACACAGACTCCCTATTACCCTCCAATTAATATATGAGAAAAACATGTGCACCATTACTGGGAGTAGAAGTTTGGCTTCTGCTCTAATAAAAACTGGGATAGCATTTCCTCGAGAAGTTCTTGAAAGACTAGATGCACTAGTAAGGGAGATGGGTTTACCTAGTAGAAGTCATGCAGTTGTTGAAGCAACAATAAAATACTTAGCTGAAAGATCAATGCTTATAACAAGTGATAGAGTTGAAGGAATAGCATGCCTAATACATAATATTGATGTAGTACATAATATAGCACTTATAGAACAAGAACATAGCGATGTAGTAAAAGCAAGCTTAGCTATAAGACTTGGAAACCACAATGTTGTTAAATTAATAGTATTTGAAGGTTTTTCTCCTAGAGTAAGATCACTTTTAGAAAGCCTTGAGAAAACAGGATCCATATATGTTATCACTAATGTGATTAACCCTCCTAAGAAAAACAGGAATAATAAGATTAAAACAAGAATAGATAAGTAGAACTCAACTTGTTGAATACGGAAAGATATTATTATAAGAGTATTCATGGTTTTAAGGCTATCATGCGGTATCTCAAATACTAAGTGTACTATCTCAGTTTACCGCCACAATACCTTATAGTCTTTTTACACTAACATTTCTGCAGAGGTAAGAGCCTTAAGAGGTAGTATAGTTGTGGCTACTAGAACACTGCAAGTAGATGTTTACACTAGGTTAAACAATATACTGAGGAAGCAAGGCTACCATGTAATAGGTCTTCATAGCGCTGTAAAGAAGTGTCATTGGACTCATGCCGCTCTTGTAGAGAGGAGGTTTTGCTATAAGTGTAAATTCTATGGTATTGAGAGCCATAGATGTATACAGATGACTCCAGCAACTTTGTGGTGTTGGAATCGCTGTCTACATTGTTGGAGGCTTAGGCCTAGTGATAAAGGCTTATTGTGGGATGATACACGTTTACCAAGAGTAGATGATCCAGAGTTTATTGCTGATCAAGCAATAAAGGAGCATAGGAGAATAGTATCTGGCTATAAGGGTAGGAAAGGAGTAGACCCTAAAATGGTTGAAGAAGCATTAAACCCTAAACACGTAGCTATAAGTCTAAGTGGTGAGCCAACCCTATATCCTAGGCTAGGCGAACTAATAGAGGTATTCCATAGAAGAGGGCTTACAACATTTCTGGTAACACGTGGTGTAAGACCAGATGTAATAGAAGGATTAGAAGAAGAGCCCTCACAGCTCTACGTCTCTCTAGAGGCATGGAATGAGGAGATGTATAAGAAGTTGAATGAACCGCTAGTGCCTAATGCTTGGAAGCTAACGTTAAGAACACTTGAACTACTACCAACGCTTAGCTCGCCAACAGTAATACGGATAACCTTGATTAAGGGATTAAACATGTCAGATAAGGATGTTGAGGGCTTTGCAAAACTAGTAGAAATAGCACAGCCAACATACATAGAGGTTAAAGCATACATGTATGTTGGAGCATCAAGAGAGAGGTTAAAGCCAGAAAACATGCCACGCCACAGTGAGGTTAGAGAATTCGCTAGAAAACTTGCAGAAAAGACAGGATACCCCATACGTTCTGAGAGTATACCAAGCCGTGTAGTATTGCTTAGTAGACTAGAAAAACCAATAAGACATGGTAAGGGATGCCCTGAAGGCTGGAAATCTAAAGAGATAGGAGATGAGTATAGTGGCGAGTATGGCAAGTATCTAGAAGAGTATTAAAGGGGGCTAGAAAAGATTGAATAGAACACCACTAGTTTACGCCATAGTAATGATGATCATAGTAGCATTGTCAATGACTACTTATACCTTACTAACCAGAACAGTATTCCCATTCCAAACCCATGGTTACTCAGAAAGCCATAGCTTAAAAGAAGAGATAAAAAGAATAGTGGAAGAAGTAAAACATAAAGTAGAAGAAATAAGAGGACTAAAATTTCCGCCACAATCAAAGGTTATAATAATAAACAAGACATGGGTAATGGAGCACTGGGGGCCACCACCTAAGCCCTCTAAGCAAATGCTGTACAAAGAGATGGTCTATAAGCTAACACTCCTAGTTCCACCAAACTTTAGCATAGTTAAAGGAGAAGCAGAGTGGACAGCATCGTTTATGGCTGCTACAGCAGGCTACACACTATACATAGTAGAAGAAAACTTTAATCCCAAGGACCCTACAGCTCTTAGAGCAATAGCACACGAACTAACGCATATACTCCAATACCACTATTTCCACCCCAAATACCCTTCAACACTAGATGGTAGACTAGCAGTACTAGCCCTAATAGAAGGTGATGCAGACTTCGTAGCAGACAGGTTCTGTAACCTAACTGGAATACCGCCTAGACCTCAACTAGGAATACCAGTAGACAACCCCTACATAGCACTCCAATCATTCCCCTACATCTTCGGCGAGAAATTCATAGCATACCTATACAGGAAAGCAAACAATACATGGACGCTAGTAAATAAAGCATACAGTAACCCGCCAAAATCAACAGAACAAGTAATGCACCCAGAAAAATACCTACAAGGAGAAAACCCGGTACAAGTAAAACTAGTCGTGAACGAGACAACGAGGCCAGTACTAGTAGACACCATGGGCGAATACTACATACTCCTAATACTAGCAACTAAGACAAAACCACAACAAGCAATACAAGCAGCCAAGGGGTGGGGAGGAGACCTACTAGCCCTATACTATGACAATAAAACAAAGGAATGGAAAATATACTGGAACATAACATGGGATACAGAAGAAGACGCAAAAGAATTCTACAACACACTAACACAAGCACTAGAAAACATAGGAGCAAAAATCACTACATCACAAAACAAGACAATAGCAACTATATGGAACTACACAATAACAATAACAATACAGAACAAGACAACACTAATAACAAGTAGAACAAACCCAGAATAAACCTATATAAACACCAACCACATACTAACAACAACGGATCCGCTCCCCCACTAAGCCGGGGTCGCCTAGCCTGGTAGGGCGCCGGCCTGCTAAGCCGGTGGGGCGTGGCCCCGCGCGGGTTCAAATCCCGCCCCCGGCGCCATCAACCTATATCCTACCTCGCTAGGCACTATTGGGTAATACTTAATACCTTCACATGTGTTGTTATGGGTTTCAAGCAAGTAATACAATTTATTTCGTTCTCTAGTTCGTGGCATCTGCTACATCGATAGCTCTTAGCTCCTTAAATAATTGACGTGTTCTCTCCCTAACAGTTTCTTATCAACTCTTACATTGAAAACTCTGTTATATGTCTCCTTAGGGTTAAATCTATTGTTTACTGAGTCATAGCATATTATAGGTGGGTCAGACTCTATGAACCTTAATGCTTGTTTAACAGCTTCAACAGCTTTAGAAGCATTCTCCATATTAAGTTCTATTGATTGATAGCCTTTAACAGGTGGAGGCCCGGTAGCATTCAAGGAATAGCTACACCGTGTGAATAGAAAAAGGATGATGTAGTATTAGAATGTTCTGAGGATACAGTGATGTTCTAGACTGTTAGGGGAATGTTGACGACGCTACAATGTGTCTTAGAACATCTCTAATGCTTATGATGCCTATTGGCTTCCCTTCTTTATCTACTACTGGTATGTGTCTTATCCAATGCTCTATCATTTTAGATGCCACTATTGCTATAGAGTCTTGGGGGCTCACTACTATTAGGTTACGTGACATGGCATTGCCTACTGGTTGATCTAGTTTTCCTCCTTCAGCTATTATTCTTACAAGGTCTCTCTCAGTGAATATGCCTACTAGTTTATGATCATCTACTATTAGTACACTTCCAACTTTGTTTTCATGCATTTTCCTTACAACATCTATGATTTTCTCCTGTGGTGAAGCTGTAACAAGGTTATCATGTCTCATAATGTCTTTAGCGGCCGTCATGTATTTCGCCATATACTCTAGTATCCTCGGGGGAATTTAAGGTTTGCACAATGCTATGTCAAGATACTCTTATATGAATAATTGTTTTTATCACCTTATTGAGAATAATTAAGGGATAGAATAATATTATTTAATATGCGGAAACACGGTTGTGGTTCTAGCGTAAAGTACTCCTCTGTAATTAATGTTTTAGTTTTCACACCTAGTTTATTACCCGAAAGTATATATTAAACGTGTACAATCCCGTAAAGCAAGACGTTGGAGATCAGAGCATAGGATTGGAGAAGGGTTCCCGGCCTTGGCATATGAATACAAGGCTTTATACATCAATGCTTCAGATAAGACGTTTAGAGTAGAAAAGTACACTGTAAATGACGGAGTATTAGGGCCGATAGACCTAGGTGTAAAGCTCCATCTAGAAGTATATGAAAGCTGGAAGCACGATGTATTTTCAGAAAACAACGTAGTAGTTATAGGTAAGGGCCCGTTTACTGGAGGTAAGCTTGTAGGAGTACATAGGCTTGTAGCAGTATTCCGTAGCCCTATGACTAAGACATTACATGTAAGTGCTGTTGGTGGTGCAGCCTATAAGTTCATGTTGACGGGACTAGATGCAGTAGTAGTTGAAGGTAAGTCTAAAAAGCCATTAATAGTGTTTATTAAAGGCGATGAGAAAGGGGAGGCAAGTGTATCCTTTGAGGAGATAAGCCTAGAGGAATTAGATAGGATATACAAGGGTTATGAGGGTTATGAGGGAGTATATGCTTTAACAAAATACTTGTTAGACAAGTACCATGAATTCTTTATTGAAAACAATGCTAGAGCTATTGTAGTAGGTCCTGGTGCTCTAAGAACAATTAATGGAGCATTATTCTCATTAGACGTTAATCCTAGACGTAGAGAACTAGCACTTGGCGCTGAAGACTCAGCAGCACGTGGAGGACCGGGATCAGTTTTATTCCAAGCACATGGTGTTGCAGCAATAGTTTTTGGAGGAAAGTTTAAGCCAAGCAGTATTAACCCTAGGCTAGGTGACTTAAACCTAGTAAACGATATAGCAAAGAAGGTTCTAGGAAAAGACTACATACAAGCAGTTAACTCAACTACAATGAAGTATAGATATAATCCTAAGCTTGGGACAGGTGGGACATTTGGAGTAAACTATCCTCACTATAGAGACCTAATACCAACGTTTGCCTACAACATGATGTACTTGTCAAAGGCTTTAAGGTTGAAGCACTATGAAATGATAATGAAGTACTTCTGGAAGCCATTCAACGTAGAAGTATTTGAGAAAGCTAAGAGCTGGTATAATTGTGGAGAACCATGCCCAGTGGTATGTAAGAAGGTGTGGCGTGGTAAGAAGGTAGATTATGAGCCATTTAATGCGCTAGGCCCTATCATAGGAGTCTTTAGCTTTGAGGACACGGTTAAACTAGTAGACTTAGTAGACGCTCTAGGACTAGACGCAATAGAAGTAGGCCATGTAGTCTCGTGGATTTTTGATGCACTACATAGAGGACTACTGCAACCAGAAGATGTAGGGTTGGATACTAAACCATACTTTGACCCAATAAGCTATGATGTAAGATTCTCTAAACACAATGCTGAACTAGCATACAAGATCATTAAAGGCTTAGTTGAAGGCAAGAATGAGATCTTAAGGTTGATTGCAGAGAAGGGGATAAGGGTTGCAGCTAGAGTTCTCGATGAGAAGTTTAAGGATAGAGTATCAGTAATTGGAGTAAGATTTGAAGACCTAGCAGTTTATGGGAGCTTTGGAGACAAAGGATACATGACACCGAACCTCTACTGGACACCAGGAATGGTGGCACCATTGTTTGTTCTCGGAAGATACTGGACTAACTATTCGCCAACATTCATGACGCCAGAGGAATACGCTAAATCAGCTTATGAAAGAGCTCTCAAAGAATACCTAATAGACAACGCCGGCATCTGTAGATTCCATAGAGGCTGGGCTGAGAAAATACTAGACAAGCTATATAGGGAGTTATGGGGAATAGAAATAGACTTAATTAAACATGCAAAAGAAGTGTATAAGAAGATAGCAGAATACGCTAGGAAAGCTAAAGCAGAACCAGTATTCTGGGAAACTAAGAAATCACGAGACCTAGTAGCAACAATAGCTGTCGAAGTAGGAGTAGAAGAATGGACTAGGAAGTTCTCAGAAAAACCAGAAGAAACAGCAAGAGAATGGTGGGATAGATTCTACAAGAAGATAGCAGAACTAGTAGAACAAAGTTGAAATAATCTTTTCTAACTTCACACAATTTATTCAATGCAAGGAATCGCCTATCTAACCAATACTTTTTAAATACACTCATCTAGTCTGCTTATCCAAGAATAGAGTAGGTAGAAGTGATTAGAGAAGATACGTGGGCGGCACCGCGGACCCCACTAGGCTACACCACTAACCCCGCCAGGTCCCCCATAGCCGTACCTCGCCCCGGTGACCCGTGAACGCTGGCGTCCAGGGTTAGGTTGCTCCCTTCCGGGCCTGGCCAGGTTCCCCTGGCAAAGGCGGTACCAACCCGCCCTCCGGCGGGCGGTCCGCCACCGCCAGCCCCACGGGGCGGGGGTCATCGCGGCTATGGGCCTTAGCGGGGTAGTGGTGTAGCCTAGTGGGTTACTGGCCCCCGCGTTACGCCCTTTTCGGGGTACGGGGCGGGCGACCCCCCGGCCCTTCCCGCGGTAGCCGCCAGGTATAGGTAATGGTTTATGCTGGGTTATATGTTCTAGTGTTTTAGCTTTTGGCTTAGACTATACTATGATGCTTAATACTAATGATGTTATTAGTAATAGTATACTTATGGTCTGTAGAGTTATTGATGCTGGCTTATTTATTCTACCTAGTGTTTCTGAAACTATTTTTCCTCCATCAGTTATGAATAATGGCATTGCATTTATTAGTGCTAAGCCCATGTTCACCCATAGTGTCCAGGTTAATATACCAGGTACGTGTATACATGCTTCACCTAGCATACATATAGGTGGATTAGGTGCTGTGAAGGGGTTTATGTATACTCCAATCATTGAGAGTCCTGCAGGCTTAGTCAATAGTATGTTGAAGTAGTTCATGTACTTATATGAGTATATGGTTATGTTGAATGTTACTGTTTCATTAACATGGCTTCTTATTATCTCGGATAGAGTTGTTAAACTATTTATCTCTGTACCATTAACTGATACTATTGCAAAGGGCACGTAGTCTCCTAAGCCAGCGTTTGCTGCAGGACTAGTTGTATGGTTTATCTCAGGTATTATCCCTATTACTAGTGGATGCTGTGTAGCTACTATGTAGAGTATGGCTAGGGCTATTACTGCTACTACTACATTTGCTGCAGAACCAGCTGCTAGTAGTTTCACTTTACTTAGAACTCTACTACTATTATAGTCTTCTTCTACTGGTTCAACAAATGCAGCAGGTATTATGAATACTAATGCTAGCCCCCAGCTCTTTATCCTTATGCCTTCAGATAATGCTACTATGGCGTGGCTAAGTTCATGTACTATTATAGCTAATCCTATAGCTAGTAATGAATAGAACATGTGTATTCCTACAACTGTTAGACCTGGAAGTAGGGGTATGAATTTAGCCTGTACTGGGACTTCTGAAGGCATTAGTCTTGATAAGACTATGTTGCTTACAAAGTAGTATGCAAAACCCATAGCTCCTAGTGTTAAAGCTATACTAATCCAGCCATATGCTTTCACTAGAGGATTACCTGATAATTTACTTAAAGTTTTACCGCTAACGGGTCTTCTCCACATTAACGTGAATAATCCTACTTCTACGCCATATCTTGATAACTTATCTTTGAACATGTAGCCTAGTGATAGTATTATAGCCCAAGCTAAGATAATGTACGTGAAGTAGCTTATCACGCTATATGTATCCACTGCTATAGCACCCCTCTAATACTGTTGTTGTACCCAGCTATGCTGGGTACAGAAGAGGCTTAAAACGTTGGTGACTAGGAAACCAGTAGTAGGCTCTAGAGCATAGTATTATGTGGAGATGTAGTGTAGTATGCCTGCTAAGTGGAAAATTGCTCGTAGAGTAGAGTATAGGGAGATAGTATACGATGAGCGTAGGTGGAGAATTCTTAGGGAGAAGCGGAGGATTGCCCAGAGAATAATGGAGGCTTTAAAGTCTATGGGCTTGTACTCCATAGTTCATGGGAGTATCGCTCGTGGAGACGTTGATGAGAAAAGTGATGTAGACGTCTTCATACCCTACCCTGTACCATCATTTAAAGTTGAACTAGCACTAGAGATGGCTGGATTCAAGCCCTACAAGAAGTTCATCGTACAAGCGACACCAAGGCATACACCTAAAGCATACATAGCATTAGATGAAGAAGAATTAAAGATGGTATCATTCCCACTGGCTAAACTGACTACACGGGAGCAAGAATTCTATAAGTTCGGTGGCATGGTGGATTTAGAAGGGTTAACCAGTAATCTTAGAGTTCCAGGAGTGAATAAGCAATTAGTACTAATAGAGCCTACACCTAGAGGACATAAGGAATCACCTGTAATAGGTCGTGAAAGCGAGGTTGCTAGAATAGTTGGTGTATCAATAGATATAGTTCTAGAACGAGTTAAAGTACTATCGAGGAGGGATGAAGTTGGTAGAACAGGTGTTTTCATATACTACGAACTGGGTGGTGATGAGAGCTTTGAGGAAGCTATTCGCAAGTTAGCGAGAGATAACCCTCATGTCAGAAGAGTTTTAAAGGATAGAGGTATAACTATATGAGAGCTGTTAAGGGATCAGCAGACTTCGGCTACAATATAGGTACACCTTCACCTGGATGTAGAATATGTTTTACAGGAGCATCGATAGTAGTATTTGTTACTGGGATTTGCCGTGATCAATGCTTTTACTGCCCTATAAGCTTTGACCGCCGTGGTAGGAGTGTTAAGTATGTTGATGATGAAAGAGTAGAGAGCATCAACGACATAATAAGAGAAGCTTATGCCATAAAAGCAACTGGAGCTGCAATAACAGGTGGTGACCCCCTACTCGCATTAGAGGATGTTGTTAAAATAATAAGCACTCTTAAGGAAGAGTTTGGTGATAGCTTCCACATACACTTATACACTACTGGCAGATACGCGTCAAGGGAAGTTCTTAGAATACTTGATAGAATAGGACTTGATGAAATAAGGTTTCATCCAGTTAAGGACGAGTACCTTCGTAGAATAGAATTAGCTGTTAAGGAGACAAGCATGCTTGTTGGGGTAGAGGTACCAGTAATACCCGGTAAAATTGAGTGGCTGAAGAAGCTAGCATTGTACCTTGAAAATATTGGAGGAGTCTTCATGAACTTAAATGAACTTGAGGTTTCAGAGTCAAATATAAATGGTATACGTAGTAGGGGTTTCAGTATTAGTAGAGATGGACTAAGCGTTAAAGGAAGCTATGATACAGCTTTAGAGTTTCTTGAATGGGCTAGACGTAATCTAAGTAGGATTTCCGTAAGGTTCTGTCCAGCAATATTTAAGGATAGATACCAGTTAAGGAACCGGCTCTATAGGAAAGCAGTTACAATAGCCAAGCCATACGAGAAAATAGGCTATGATGGTATGCTTAGTGTAGCAGTTATAGAGAAAGCAGTAGATGACGAGAATTGTAGGGAAGTAGTTGTAGAGGTGGGGGGTAAACTAGTTACACATCCTAGTATAGCGGATAAGTGTAGTAGGAGTTATCGTGTAATAGAGTATATGCCTTCAATAAAACGTAAACATCTACTTAACCTTGAATCTTAGTATAGCTATAATTCCACCCAAGTCTCTAAGACGCTCACCTGCAGGGCTCTTAGAGCTAACAATTCTAACTCTGCCCCGGTGTTTATCGACTTCTGCTAGTATTTCCTCAATTCTTAAGCGCTCCTCAACATTATATGATCTCAATACCTCATCTAAAACTAGAAGTTCCTCAACAGCACCTAGCTTAGCAGCATGCTCTACGTCATCTACGCCATAAGCTATTCTTCCCTCATCCTTTACAAGTAACCTCATGAATTCGTCTAAGATCTTCTCGGCTTCAATGCTTGACACGTCCTTTAACACTTCTCTAACAACGTCTCTACGCAATAGCTCGAAAACACCACTACGTCCACCTATACTAACGGTATCAGTATACACATGAATTCTTGGATTCTTCTCCTTTATGTATTCTTTTACTTTATTCTTTAAGTCTCCTGGACTAGCTACTATTACTGTGTTCACGTTTTCTCTTCTGGCAAGATCAATTATAGTATTAGATAGTTTAACTAGCTCACGTTCGAGTACTTTATCGTAGCCTAAGTCTTCTTTACCGGGTAGTCCTAGGCTTCCTTCACTGACATACCTAACTCCTTGTTCTTGAACCATAGCTATAGCGTATTCATCGTAGTCAAGTGCTACTACAATAGCCTTTAACCCTCGCTTACTGGCATTCATTATCTTCTCCAGTAACGGTTTACTCCACTTCTCCTTAACTATGGTTAACTCGTTTCCTAAGTCTATTCTAAACGTGTGATGAGATCCCTTCACGCCAAATCTTTCAGGTCCTTCTTCAACTATACCATGTATTCTAAGCCTTGTGGTAAAAGGTTCAAAGTCAACGCTTTTTACTCTTAATGTAAGGGTCATTGGCACTCTTCTACTCCTACCTTCACCGAACTTTACATCACGAGTTGTTTTAGCTATAACTATGTCTCTTGGAGAAATAACAGTATATAGTACCCATAGGTCGTCTTCAGTCTCGGGTACTAGTCTTATTTCACCTGTCCTTGGATTATGGTATAGTATCTTCAAGTATAGTGCCCTCCAAGCTTTAACATCTCTACCAGCTAGGATACCTTAATTATAATAGACCTATGCCATAAAATAGTATATGGCGTGAACAGTATTGACGTGTAATGGTGAAGTAATTGTCAGACCTGCCAATGACGATGACTTAGAACAGATATATCACATTGAGCTGGAATCGTTTAAGTATCCTTATCCGCGCGAATACCTTAAAGCATTGCTAGCTCTTTCAGGAAACTTGTTCTTAGTATTAGAGGTTTGTGGAAGAATAGTAGGTTATGTTGTAGGATTAATAGAGTTCGGTGTTGAAGGCCATGTACTATCTATTGCTGTTGCTAAATCATTTAGAGGAAGAGGTTATGGTAAAAAGCTAATGTTGGAATTAGAGTCAAGGTTTAAGGAGAGAGGTGTTCATAGAATAAAACTTGAGGTTAGGAAAAGCAATACAGTAGCAATAAGTATGTACCGTAAACTAGGTTACCGCATAGTAGGCGTAATACCAAGATACTATCCTGATGGCGAAGACGCTTATATTATGGTTAAGGAGTTAAAGGAATAGTTCATTGTATGTGGGTTTAATTTAACTACCTGGTACGTCTATATAGTTATATGAGGAGGAAGTAATTGAAGCTAAGATTCTACTTACTTGACGTAACATATGAGATTGTGGGAAGGGAACCACACATAATTATGTGGGGAATAGATGAAGAAGGTAATCGTATAGTCTTAAGGGATAGGAGTTTTAGGCCATACTTCTATGCAATACTCGATGAGAACACTAATGCTAGTGAAGTAAAGCATAGGATACAAAGATTATCGAAGCCTAGAAGCCCCATCATATCTGTTAACGAGGTTGCGAAAAACTATTTTGGAGAACAAGTAAAGGCCTTACGTATAACAACTGTTATACCTGAAACTGTAAGAGAGTATCGTGAGGAGGTTAAAAGAATCCAAGGAGTACGTGATGTTCTTGAGGCTGATATAAGATTTAGTATGAGATACATAATTGATCATCAACTAGTTCCATGTGGATGGCATGTAGTAGAAGTAGAGCAAATACCTTTATCACCACAATACAAGAATAGAGTTTCAGCAGAATACTTAGTAAAGTCGCCTCCACAGCCATTGAGTGTTGAGGAAATAAAGCCTCCTAGCTTAAGGATTCTTGCATTCGATATAGAGGTTTATAGTAAGCAGGGGAGTCCTAGACCTGATAGAGATCCCGTGATAATAATATCAGTTATGAATGATAAAGGAGAAGTTAAGATATTTGAAGCCGAAGGCTACAATGATAGGAAAGTTATACAGGGATTTGTAGACTATATACTAGAATATGATCCAGACATAATTGTAGGTTATAATAGCAATAGATTTGACTGGCCATATCTTGTTGAAAGAGCAAAGTATCTAGGTATTAGACTTGATGTAGGACGTAGAAAGGATAGTACACCTACAACAAGTGTTTACGGACATGTATCCATAGCTGGTAGATTAAACGTAGACTTATATGACTTTGCTGAGGAAATTCACGAGATAAAGGTTAAGTCTCTAGAAAATGTAGCAGATTACTTAGGCGTTATGAAGAAGTCTGAAAGAATACTGATAGAATGGTACCAAATACCTGAATACTGGGATGATCCGAAGAAGAGAGAGTTGCTATTAAAGTATGCTGAGGATGACGTGAGATCTACTTATGGTTTATCTGAAAAGTTCCTTCCATTCGCAATGCAGTTATCAATGATTACTGGTTTACCATTAGATCAAGTTGGAGCAGCTAGTGTAGGGTTTAGGCTTGAATGGTATCTGATGAGGTCAGCTTACCTCTATAATGAGTTAATACCTAATAGAGTTGAAAGACCCTATGAACCATATACTGGGGCTATAGTTCTAGAACCTAAACGCGGTGTACATGAAAATATAGCCGTACTAGACTTTAGCTCAATGTATCCTAACATAATGATAAAATACAATGTCGGCCCAGATACGCTGGTACGTGATCCAAGTATATGTGAACAATATGGTTGCTGGAAAGCACCTGAAGTAGGCCACCGATTCCGTAAAGAACCTCCAGGATTCTTCAAAAAAGTACTTGAAACACTCCTAAAATTAAGGAAAGAAGTTAGAAGTAAAATGAAAGAGTACCCCGTAGATAGCGTTGAATATAGAATCCTAGATGAAAGACAACGTGCTCTCAAGGTACTAGCTAACGCAGCTTACGGCTACATGGGCTGGGTTGGCGCTAGATGGTATTGCCGTGAAGGTGCAGAAGCAGTCACAGCTTGGGGGCGCCAGACTATTAAGAAGGCAATAGAGATAGCTCGAAGCCTTGGACTTAAAGTCATATACGGTGATACCGACTCATTATTCGTAACATACGATGAGGCTAAGATAAAGGAGTTCATTAGAAGAGTTGAGCAAGAACTAGGATTTGAGATAAAGGTTGACAAGATATATCGTAGAGTATTCTTTACTGAAGCTAAGAAGAGATATGCAGGTTTACTAGAAGATGGAAGAATAGACATAGTAGGATTTGAAGCTGTTAGAGGTGATTGGACCGAAATAGCTAAGGAAGTACAGGAAAGGATAGTTGAAATAATATTAGGTAAAGGAAATACTAAGGAAGCAATAGAATACGTGAGAAAGGTAATAAAAGAGTTGAGGGAAGGCAAGATACCACTTGAGAAATTAATTATATGGAAAACCTTGTCCAAGAAAATAGAGGAGTACGGTGTTGATGCACCACATGTTGTAGCTGCTAAGCGTATGATTGAAGCAGGTTATCAGGTATCGAAAGGAGATAAAATAGGATACGTTATAGTTAAGGGTTCAGGTAAGCTATCTAGTAGAGCATATCCATACTTCATGGTTAAGCCCAGCGACGTAGACTTTAACTACTATATAGATCACCAAGTAATTCCAGCAGCATTAAGAATTCTCGGCTACTTCGGTATAACAGAGAAGCAGTTAAAGGCTACGGTTTCCGGACAGAAATCATTGTTTGACTTCTTCGCTAAAAAGTAGTTTAGAGTAAGTCATTGAAGGTAAGCATTTCAACTCCGTGCGGTCTTTTAGATATTCCTCCTATTCTAGCACCTACTAGGACTCTAACCTTTCTATCAGATGCTATGTCCACTAATCTCTGAGTTATTATGCCATCAAATACTACTGCATATATCTTGCCGGGCTCAGCTTTTGATAATTCATCGTATAGGTCTCTAACTGGGACTTTCTTAATAGGATTCCAGGTTTCATCGTATAGTATTGCTTCTAGTGTTCCCTGAAGCTTACGTATGCTATCTAACACTGTTTCAGGGAAACTTATAACATATTCTTCTAAGCCCTTTACTTCCTCAATTTTTGTTGGAGGTTTTACTTCCTCTTTTCTTTCAATGACTTCTGGTTTTGCTACTGGTACCTCTTGTACTTGTTTAACTTCCTTTACTTCCTCTTTTTCTACTGGTTTCTTTGCTTTTTCCTTCTTTTCTTTCTCAAGTATAGCCTTGTACTGTGATGCAGGTACAGTATTCTTTAATGCTCTAGCTATTTCTTTTCCAGTTAATTCTTCTACTTCTTTACCAGGTGGAGCTCTTGCTACTTCATCTATGTCAACTACTCTGAGTAGTTCTTTTAGTATTAGTTCTCCACCGTGGTCTCCATCTACGAATGCTATACATTTCTTCTTCTTACATAATTCTATTATTGTTTCTGGTATTTTGCTTCTAGCACCTTCAATTGCTATAACGTTGCCGTATCCGTATTTCAATAGGTTTATTACATCAGCTCTTCCTTCAACTATTATTATTGTATTTGATTTATCTACATCAGGTCCTGCTGGCAGGTTTTCTGGACCATACTTTGTTATCTCCATAGTCTTTAACGACTCTGCTATTTCTGTCAATATCTCCTTTACATCAGGTGATTTCTCAAGACTCCACTTTCTTAGTATTTCCTTTGCACGCTCTACTATTCGTTTTATCTTCTCAAGTCTTAGGTCTATTATATCTACTATTCTTATCTTAGCTGGATAGGGTCCTACTCTATCAACAGTTTCTATCATAGCGGCTACTAGTGCAGTTTCTATTCTATCTAGGTTTGACGGTATGGTTATTTCCCCTATAGTTTTACTACCTTGTACTTTCAAGTCTACTTGTATTCTACCTATACGTCCCTTATCTTGTAGTTCTCTTAGGTCTAATTGGGGTCCAAATAATCCTTCTGTTTGACCAAATATGGCTCCTATTACATCGGGTTTTTCTACTATTCCGTCAACCTCTATTCTTGCTTTCACCAGGTATTTTGGCACTACTATCTCACCTCATCCTAAGTCATGCATGCATGCTTAGCGCTTTCTAGTGGACCTAGCATGTTATTGTATTAAGCGTGCTCCGAGTAGAGTAGTAAGGAGGCTACGTTTATTTTGTTTGTGTAGCCGTCTTTAAGGTTTCAAGTAGTTCTTTTGCCCTTTTATTTGTTTCAAAATATCTTCTAACTGGTTCAAGCATTTTTATTAAAGCTTCAGCAGTAGCGTTTTTGAGGTCTAGTGGATGTATCTTTCCTTCAGTATAGAGTTTCTCTAGTTCTTCATAACTATGGATTTCTAGTGGGCCTCCATACTTTGTTGGTCTATCTATGTGTAAGGTGAATTTTTCTTGTGCGAACAATATGTACTTGTTTATCTCGATTATGGGGTTGAACCTTACTTCACGTGGAGGACAATAGGCTTTCCTTATCTTCCTCCGTATTTCTTCAGGTGTATCGTGTACTAGTATTGTTGATTCCGGCCTAGATTTACTCATTTTTAGCTCTACAGCGGCTGTGTCTTCATCTATTTTAGCTACATCCATTCTACCAGCTCCTTGAAGCCCGGTTAGAAGGGGAGTGTGTATAGCTATTGGTTTCTTGAAGCCTAGTTTTTCTGCTACATCTCGTGCAAGCATGTGTGCTTTACGTTGATCTGTTCCACCCAGAGCAACGTCTACTCCAAGATAGAATATGTCTGCTACCTGCATGGCTGGATAAATTAGTTTTGAGAAATCCATTTCTGCTTCTTCTGCTCTCCTACCCATAATTGTAAGTGCACGTTTTATTCTTGCGAGAGTTGTATTCTTTGCTATCCTAAGAACTAGTGCCCAATAGTCTTTATTGCTTGCTAGTTCTTCTGCATCAATAGTTTTAACCTTGGCCATATCTATTCCTAGGGCTTCAAGAACCATCCTAATATATTCAGCATCTTTTCTTATAAGATCCATTCTTCCTCCAAGTTTATCGTTAATCCATGCATGCCATGTCGCCTCTAAGAGTATCATTTCAAATCCAGCTTTCACTAAATCTTTAACCTTCATAGCCCATATAATCCAGCCTATATGGAATAATCCACTTGGCTCATAACCTATATATGCACGGGGATGCTTCTTTACCTCAAGTAGCTTTTTTAGCTCATCTAATGTTACTACTTCAGCTAAGTTACGTGTTACTAGCTCTATTCTTTCACTCATATACATCACTCTGATTATCTAAGACTGTATAGCATAATCTTGTGGTAACCAAGAAGAAAGATTACAATATAAACTTGTCGTATTAGAACCCATGCTATGTTGGTTCAATGTTATGGGGCACCGGGCCTCTGTCCCCTACCGCTAACACCCACCCTCATAGCACCCCTCTTGATTTTAGGGTATGCTTAGGTGGGCTCTTTTCGGTAGGAGCGGGGTTGTCAAGGCCCGGTGCCCCATAGCATTACCTAGGGTAGAGGTGCTTATTTATTGTTTTACTGGTGTTGTCCATAGGTTTGTTAAATCTATTTCTCCTATCACTACTGGATACTTTATGCCTAGTTCTTCTAGTATTTCTGGTTTAACTTCACCTATAAATCCTCTATTCACGTTGTTTATTATTAGGCTTGCTGTTCTACCATCAATTGTTAGTCTATGCTTTGCTTTAATTGTTTTAACTTCAAAGCCTAGTAGTCTTATTGCTGTGCATAGTGGAGCTTGTAGGTCTTCAAAGCTAGCTTTACCAGACATATAGGCTATTGTGAGTATTGTTTTTTCATTGGTTTTGGTTTCTTTCTCTTCATCTACTACGACTACATCTCCTATTGAAAAGATTTTAACTGGCATGTCAACGTGTTGGTTGTCTCTTAATGCTATTAGTAGCTGATTAAGCATTGTTGGCCGTAGGGCGTCGAGTTCCTCTGTTATGGGGTTTGCTATTCTTACTATGTCTTCTTCATTAACACCTATTTTAACTAAAGACTTAGATGATGTGAGCATGTATAAATGTAGTTCTTGGAACCCTAGACCTATAAGTAGTTCTCTTAGGGTATTTATGAGCCTATATTTAGGTGGGAGAGGTGTTGGAGGCATAGTGCTTGGTAGTAATGGCTCTATATTATTATAGCCTATGCTCATTGCGATGTCTTCTACTAAATCTATTGGATGAAGTATGTCAACCCTATAAGGTGGTATAGTTACTTCAACATAGCCGTCACCTATCTTTGCGTTAAACCTCATCTTCTCTAAGTGGTGTTTTAGATCCTTAGCTGATATATCTAATCCTAAGACTCTCCTAGCATATTCTACGTTAAGCTTGATTACCTCAGTTCTTAGTTTAGGGTAAACCTCACTGCTTTTTTCTCCACGATATATTATGTGTACCCTACCTATCTGGCCTCCGGATTCGGCTAGCATTGTTGTTATTATATCAATTGTTTCTTCTACATACCTCTTATCTGTCCCCGTTACATCTACTAATAGATTCTTTGTTCCAGGTTCAACTCTTGTAATATCAGCATTTATTACAGGAGGCATTGCTATAACTTTATCCCCTGAGAACAACATTGGATGATACTTATTGTCTCTTATAGATATATGACCATATTCTTTACCTTGCTTAGTGTTTTCTATTACTTCACGGGCTGTGTATTCTCTGTAGTCGTGTAGTGGTATGAATTTTACTTTATCTACATCTACTTCTCGGTAATAGAGTGTTTTCGATGGAAGTTTATCTAAGTCATGTAAGCCTATTGCTATTCTCCGCCTCATTCTACCATACGTTGTATGTAGTTTTTCCTGGAACTGTATTAATTCTTCTAACATTTCGTAATCAATGTTAACATTATGTATTGTTGCTACAGCAATGTAAGGTCTTGTTGGCGGTGGATCAACGTATACTACTATGTCTGTATTAGCTACCTTGTACTCTGGAATCCCTAACTCTAGTTCAAGTAGTCCTTTTAATGCTCTAGCTATACCCTCGGTCATGAGCATGTCTGGTCTATCACTATTCAATTCTACTTCTAGAACATTTTCGTCAACTATGTTTACTTCGCATTTGAGATTAAATAATAGTTCTGCAAGTTCTTCGACATTAAGGGTCCTACCTACGAGTTTGTCTAGTCTGTGCTTATAGATACGTATTACAGGCATTACGTTACCACCATTTTGCCTTCATAGTTCTAAGCATTGACAGATCTGTTGTATAGAGAAGTCTTATGTCGTTTATACCGTAGAAGGCCATTGCTATTCTCTCTAAACCCATCCCCCATGCAGCTACAGGGTGTTTTACTCCTAGCATTTCTAGTACTTCTGGTCTAAACATTCCTGCACCAAATACTTCTATCCATCCTAGCCCATCTATGTATACGTAGCCTTCAACACTTGGCTCTGTAAAGGGGAAGTATCCTGGCTTAAACTTTAACTTCTTTATACCTAGATGTGTGAAGAATTCTCTTATTATGCCTAGTAGGTGTCTGAATGTAAGGTTCTCCTCCATTACTATTCCATCAAACTGGTAAAACTCTGGAAGCCTTTTAGCACTAATTTCGTCTGGTCTAAAAACCTTGCCTATGATGTAAGCTCTTACTGGAGGCTCTTTGTTGTAATAGAGATATCTTGCGGAAGCACTTGTTGTCTGGCTTCTTAGTATTAGTCTCTTAGCTATTTCAGGATCCCATTTATATCCCCAACCCTTACTTCCACTCATTCCACCGTGTTCATGTACAGCTTTAACTCTCTCCACAATATCCTTATACGCGTCTATCGATCCTTTTGAAGGATATTTTAAGTGAAATGTGTCATGGACTTCTCTTGCTGGATGATCTTGTGCTTGGAATAGTACGTCGAAGTTCCAGAACTCTGTTTCAACATAGTAGCTCTTCATCTCAGTAAAACCCATTTCATGGAGTATTCTCCTAACTTCCTCAAGGAATTCTATGAAGAAGTGTTTTCTACCGGGATATACTTTGGGGGGCTCTGCTTCAACATTATATGGCTTTAATCTTATGGTTCTCCATTTTCCAGTAGCTATTATGTCCGATGTTAAAACACTTACCTCTAGTATAGGCTTATGTAGTACCTCAATACCTTTACTAGTTATCTCTACAAACTTCTCGGTTAATTCTTCTATTCTAATCATTTTCCTCTTCTTTAACTCCTTGACTATGTCTATAGGTTCTTCCCCTTTCCTTAGAGTTAACCCCTTTAATGCTTTCCTAAGGAACTCCTTTACCTCTTTAGGCTCGGTATACCCTACTAATTCTATCATTCCATTCTTTATTTTTATCCATCCACGTCTCCTAGCCCATGATAATGCTATTGAAGCTAAATCCTTACCTAAATCCCTAATCACGTCATCTATACTTGCTTTACCAGTCTTCTCCTTAAGAATATCTACTAGTACCTCCTCGGGTAATTTATCTACCCATTTCCTTCCCTCCTCGGTAGCTTCTATTCTGACGTATTTCTCTTCAATTATCTTTGCTAAACCTTTTGAGGCGAGAAGTTCTATGTATGCAGCTATACTTGATTTAGGAAGACCAGTACTTACTGCTAGTTCATCTAACTTAGTCTTCTTCAACTTAGCTAGTTGGCTTAATACCTTATACTCGCCTTCACTAAGCGGTATGGTCAATACTATATTACACCTATCCTAACCAGGATTATACTTGAACCTGGTATACGGGTTGGTGTTTACTAATCCTAAAAATATAGTTTATGGTTAATGAGTGAGGATTTCTGCGATTAGAACTCGTATTTTTCTCCAGGCTTAAGTACAACTACTTTTACATCTAATTTCTTCTCCTTAACGTAGTTTAAGAACTCTTCGGGAGAGCCTCCTATTACTGGGAACGTCTTATAGTGCATTGGTATAACTACTTTAGGTTTAATTAATTCTACAGCTTTTGCAGCCTCGTAGGGACCCATAGTAAAGTGTCCTCCAATTGGTAGTAATGCTATGTCTGGCTTGTATAATTCGCCGATTAGTGCCATGTCATAGAATAGTCCTGTATCGCCTGCATGATATATTGTTGCCTCCTCTCCCTTGATTACTACTCCTGTAGGGGCTCCCCTGTTTGAGCTATGTGTTGCCTGGGTTAGTATGAACTTTATTCCATTTATCTTTATGGGTCCTCCTATGTTTCCTCCAATACTTCTCTCCTCACTGATGCCGTTCTCAATCATGTATTGTGCTAACTCATATATTCCTATAAACTTAGCATTAGTTCTTTTTAGAATAGTTAGCGCATCCCCTAAGTGGTCTCCATGGTCATGTGTAACGACTATGAAGTCTACGTCCTTATAATCCTCGGGTTTAACAGGTGATAGCGGGTTAGTGAGCCAGGGGTCTACTAGTATCTTCTTGTTATCTAATACTATTTCAAATGCTGAGTGGCCTAGCCATTTAACATAACCCATGTCTTTACACCCGTCTAGAATGGTCTTCACGTCTAGTCTAGCATATAATCTTAAATAATCTTAAATCTTACCCCATGGTTGAATTTAGTTAGCGTAGGGGCTCATAGTCTTGGATGAAGAGGAGTTATCGTACTACATACGTGCAGGTGAAATAGCAGCACGTGTTAGAGACTATGCTAAACAAGTAGTGAAGCCTGGTATGAGTATTTTAGAATTAGCTGAACTAGTTGAAAAGAAGATAATAGAACTTGGAGGTAAGCCTGCATTTCCATGTAATATATCGATAAATCATGAAGCAGCCCATAGGACCCCGGTAATAGGTGATAAACTAGTCTTACCGGATGGCGCTGTCGTTAAAATTGATATAGGAGTTCACGTTGAAGGCTATATAGCTGATACAGCTATAACAGTTAGCTTTAATCCTAGATTTGAGGACTTAGTCTATGCTGTACACGAGGCATTGGAGAAAGCATTAGAGATTGTAGCACCTGGTGTTAAATTTGGCCAGGTGGGCAAGGTCGTTGAAGAAGTACTTAAATCACATGGTTATAAGCCTATAAGGAATCTTAGTGGTCATAGTCTTGGTAGGTACATGATTCATGCAGGTGAATCTATACCCAACTACCATGATGTTCTATCACTAAGAAGGTTTAAGCCTGGACAAGCATACGCTATTGAGCCGTTTGGTACTAATGGTAAAGGTTTGGTTAAGGAGTCAAAGCACGTAACTATCTTCGCTCTTTGGAAGACGGGTAAGGTTAAAGGGATTACTAGTAATGAAAGGAAACTACTTGATGCTATAAAACACAGGTTTAAGACACTGCCTTTCACTGAAAGATGGCTTGTAGACGTATTCAACGGTGATGTAGGCCTACTTAGAACTAGTATTGAGAAGTTGTGGAAGCGTAGAATACTATTAGGGTATCCTATACTAGTTGAAGCAGGTAATGGCATGGTTGCCCAATTTGAGCATACAATAGTAGTACTCGACAAGGAAGTTATTGTTACAACTAAGCTTAAATGACACAAAAACATTTTGGCTACACGTAAGTAGAGTAGCGGGGTGTTAGTGGCATTTGGATGGCGACATACAAGGAATAATTTCTACATTACTGTTCCTAACATTGTTCTTAATGATGTTTACTAATGTAGGCCAGAAACTACAGTTAATGTTCATGACAGCTAATCTGCGATCTAAGCTGGCAATTCTCGAGAGAATGCTGAACGATTCTCTTGCTAGAGCTGAAAAGGTATTATCTATTGCTGGCTCAAAGAATCCTAAGAGGACTGTTAAGAGACTAACAGAGTTCTTCGTAGTAGAACCTGTAAGTATTGAGCCTACAGATATTATACGTAGACTTGCACATATATTGGAAACACGTAGAGGAAACATAAGGAGGATCTTGATAGAGGATTTAGGCGAAAAAAGCAAACACGAGCTAAATAACATAGAAGTAATCCTAGAGGTTTCAGCAGCCCTTAACTATCTCTACAAATTCGTTAGACACTATTTACTGCTAGGAGAGAAGACAAGTAACCTAATACTAATAATGCAGTTAGCCTATCTAATGCCATATATTCTTAGAATAGCAGACGCATACCATAAATCTCTTGACGCCTTTGAAAAAGGTATACCAATAGGAGATGGACTAGGACCATTAGTAGCATTTAAGCTAGCACCTACTAGTCCTAGACATGAAATTGTTGAGGAGACAGTGTATTCAATAATCGAGGTAGATGGTAGAATAGTGTATGTTGTAAAAGCAGAGGGACCTGGAGCAACTGTGGGTAAACCTGGAGAAGCTATTGAGAAAATAGTTGAGAAAGAGAAGGGCAATGTATCCAGAATAATAACCGTCGACGCAGCATTGAAAATGGAAGGTGAAGAAACAGGAGCAATAGCTGAAGGAGTAGGAGCAGCAATAGGTGATCCTGGACCAGAGAAAATAAGGATTGAGAGGATAGCCACTAAGTACAATATACCTGTTGACGCAATAGTCGTTAAAATGAGTGCTGAAGAAGCAATACAGGCTATGACTAAGAAAATAGTTGAAGCAGCTGATAATGTTGTAGAGTATGTTAAGGAAATAATAAAGACAAGAGTACCTAAAGGAGGCAAGGTTATAGTAGCAGGTATAGGTAACACTGTAGGAATAGTCTAAGTAGGTGTAGGAATTGAATGCCCTACAAATACTTCAAATAGCAGCCATAATTGTAATAGTAGTACTACTAGCATTATCAATAGTAATGGCTGAGAAAAAGACTTCTAAGAAAAAGGAAAAGAAGACAATAGCCCTAATAAAATGCGATAAAGGCGACTATGAAACCAAGAGAGAGTTCAAGTCAGGAGACTTTGTAGGTAAAGTAGAAGGAGAATGCCCCAAATGTAAGGGAGTTCTAAGAGTTTACGCTATATTTGTTGAAGAAATAGAATCACACAAATAGTAAACAACTAATAGACAATAATACTTTCGGAGAACACCCTCCCCGTACAAATAATACCTAAACAAATAATACTACCACTAACACTCAACAAGCCTTAGGGAAGAATTATGCTTAGAATAGTTACATTCAAAGTAGAAGAGGAAATACTAGAAAAAATAGATAAGTATGCACAAGAAAAGAAGCTTACAAGAAGCGACGTTATAAGAATAGCACTATTAAATCTGTTAAACAGTGAAGGAAGGTAATAGAACGAAACAGGATACAAGCTTAAAAAACTCACCAAATACGTAAACTATTGGAGACCTGCCGCCGTAGCTCAGCTGGTTAGAGCGCCGGACTCATACGGTGTATACCCCAGCTCGGGGTCGCCTGAGACATCCGGAGGTCCCGGGTTCAAATCCCGGCGGCGGCACCATTACCTTCCACATAAATTCTATCAATCAACTGTTCCGTCGATAACATGTAATACACTTATTTTCTAAAGCCTAAAATACCCCTACAATAATATCAATGAATGGTGTAGCCCTTAACGCCGCCGTAGCTCAGCTCGGTAGAGCGCCGGCCTCGTAAGCCGGTGGTCGCGGGTTCGAATCCCGCCGGCGGCTCCATTATAGGTTTCTTTCAGTGTTGGCGCTAGACTTCACTTCCGTAATGTATTTATTCTCAACTATTATCTTTCCATTCTTTATAACGTATCTAGGTGCTTCGTGGTTCAATAATAGTTCTCTAAGTGTTGGGTAGCCGTGTACTAGTAGATCTGCTTTACATCCCTCCATTACTCTTCTACAATAGTCTTTTAGCCCCATTGCCTTAGCAGCTCTCCAGGTAACCATGTCGTATATTATTTTGATTTTATCTGGTGTAGTCCACCACATTATATGTGATGCTAGAAATGCTACTTCAAGCATATTATTTCTACCATAAGGGTAATAGGCGTCAACTATATCGTCTTGACCTAATGCTACATTCACGTTTTCCTCAAGCAATAAGTCTACTCTTGCATGCAACGGCCCCGTATGTGGATCAACAATTACCGATATACCAGCTTTCCTTAACTGACGCGCCAGCTTCCTAGTATACGTATCAGGGTATAGGGCCATAGCACGAGCGTGGTGAGCTGTTACACGGTTAATCCATCCATGCTTTAATGTTGCTCTAGCTAATTTCTCAGTAGTTCTAAGCGTAGGATCTCCAGCATCATCTACAAGCATTGCTACGTCTCTATTATACTCCTTAGCTATATTGAATGCTACTTCTATATGCTTCCACTCATCTTCATCACTATCTTCTATCCACGGTATGCCTCCAACAATGTCTGCTCCAAGCTCAACTGCTTTATACAACAACTCCTCGGCTCCAGGTTCACGGACGATACCGTCCTGAGGAAAGGCTACTACTTGTAAACTAATGTATTCTTTAAACTCCTCCTTAGTTTTAAGTAAAGTTTTAACACCTTCAAGTCTAGCCTTACTATCAACATCAGCGAAGCCGCGGATATACAATGTACCAAACCTTAATGCCTCCTTCAACGCCCTCCTAACATTAGCAATAATCCACTTCTCATCATACTTCTCCTTAACCTTACTAGCAAGCTCAATAGCACGAATAGAAGAACCCATACCACCTCCATGATAATATTTTAATGCATCACCACCAATCATCTCAAAAGTATAAACCTTACACAAATGTAGATGAGGATTAACAAATACTGGTGTAACAAGTCCTCCACCAGCATCAATTTCCTCAACACCTCTCTCAGAAACACGCCTAGAAACCAATTCTACAACACCATTACTAATAGCAATATCATAAACACCTTCTCTATCAACAAGTCTAGCCCTCCTAATAACAAGATCATACATAACACACATACCCCAACACAAAAGCTCTAATAAGCTACAACTTATACTAAACTACAAACTCAGTAAAGAACGAGTATCCCACATCAAGCAAACCATAACTACAAATACAAAACACCATTAAGAACCTGTGGGCCTAGTTCACAGCATAGCTGTTATCTAAATAAACTAACGATCCTCAACTAGATGGAACTACGTCCGGCCTCAAATTGTATAGGAAGCTCTTAAGGTTGATGGGCGTGGGAGTTAAGAAGGGTGGGTGGCGGCCCGATCCCAGCTTGGGGGAGCTGCGGAGCCTCTCGGACTCCACAGCTACCCCCAACGCGGCCGGCTTAACTTCCGGGTTCGATATGAGTCCGGGTGTTGCCCGGCCGCTATGGCCGGGTCGGGCCGCCAGCTAGTTCATGTGTCTAAGGGATTTATAAGCGTTATTTCTAATGATGTGTTTTTGTATTCATTATTGGTTGTTGTGAGAGAAGTGGTTATGGTAGCCGGGCGGGGATTCGAACCCCGGTCACGGGGGCCAAAGCCCCGCATCCTTGACCGCTAGACGACCCGGCTATCCAGCGTTTCTAGTCTGCGATTTTAGTGTTTTTATAGTCTATCCTCTTCGCCCGCTTTATTTCTAATTGAATGGTGTTACCAGGATATTACCTATAAGGTCTACTTATTAGCATTTTTAAGCTATACTACCTCTATGGGTAGAGTGTAGTGGTTATTAGTGCTCAGCGTAAGCGTAGAATTGAGTTAGTAGTGCTAGCATTGAAAGATAATAGTATAAATCCTAGTTTATTAAAGGGTTTTAGTGGTAAACTCATTGTACAAAAAGTTGCCTACCTCCTACAGGAAGCTTTTGGAGTAGACTTGGGAGTTAGCTTTGTCTGGCACTCATATGGGCCCTATAGCTATGAAATAGCAAGAGACTATAAGCTAATAAACACGTTTTTAGCTCAAAACAATGTTAATACTAACACCATTGAAGACTATAGAGTTAAGGGTATTAGAGAGTTCAGAGAATTCCTAAGATCTTTGAGGAAGAAGCTTGCTTTAAACGAGGATGAGGTAGGGTATTGGCTTGAAATAATCGCTAGCCTATACATGTTGTCTAAGAAGATATACCCTCCACCAGAAGACGTTGTAGATGAACTACTTGAACGTAAACCCTATGTATCCCGTAAGGACGCGTTAAGAGCCTTAATGTTTCTTAGGGAGGAAGGACTCTTATAGAGGTAATACCATTTAGCCTAAAATAGGTAGACGTGTATAGGCAAAACGCCTTGAAGCCAAGTACGTGGAGTAGTTCAGAGCTAAAATACGTTACGAGAATATATGATGAACTACACGGCTACATAGGGTTAACAGAACTTGAATCACGTGTAATTGATACACCTGTCTTCCAAAGACTACGTAGAATAAAGCAACTCTCAGCTGCATGGCTAGTATATCCTGGTGCAGTTCATACAAGGTTTAGTCATAGCATAGGAGTAATGTACATAATGGGTATTATAGCTGAGAAACTAGCAAGAGAAGGCTATATTCCAGGTGACGATATACAACTTCTTAGATTAGCAGCATTACTACACGATATAGGACACTACCCCTACAGCCATACACTTGAAGCCTACTACCTAAAAATGGATGGACCAAGCCATGAACAACTAGCTAAATACATAATACTAAAAGATCCAGACCTATCAGACATAATATCATCCTCAAACATAGATCCATGGGAGATAATCTCAATAATAGAGGGTAGACACAAAGAACCAGTATACAACATGTTACTTGGAAGCGACCTAGATGCTGATAGAGCAGACTATCTACCAAGAGATGCACTGCATACAGGTGTAACATATGGTGTAATAGACCTACATAGAATAATAGACACCTTAACAGTAAGCGATGATGGCTCACTAGCAGTATCCTACAAGGGTCTACATGCAGTAGAAAACTTCTACGTAGCTAGATTCCACATGTACAAGTCCGTCTATTACCATAAAACCATAATAGGATATGAATCACTACTAAGACTTATAATAGAGGCAGTAGCCGAAGAACTAGACGACGTAGAAGCCGAAAAACTGAAACCAAACTGGGTGTATAAGGCTATAGAGCAAGGAGAATATCCTTACTGGGAAGATTACTGGATACACATATTATTATATAAGGCATTAAAGGATAGAAGCGTGAGTGATGACACTAAAAGACTAATAAAACTCTTTCTTGATAGGAGAGGGTACAAGAACATACTAGACTTATCGTACACGTCCAATACACCTATGACAAATAACGATAGCAATAAGTTGATGGGACTATATGAAGAGTTAACAAAGACTATTCCTAAAAATGCTGTAATAGTATTCGCTGACTCAGTACCAATAGTAAAGGAAGATGAAGCAGTAAGAGTAATACTACCCAACGGATCAATAGAATGGATTACAAGTTCAAGCATTGACACAATAATAAATACACTACCCAGATACTATATTGTACTAAGAGTCTACGTAGACCCTATATACGCTAACCTAGCAAAAAATCAATTGGTGAAAAACATTCGCAAATAATAAAAACAAAGTAGAAGTCATTGCACATATACTCTTAGACCAGTCAACACATATTGAAGAAGTACAAGGAAAAGTATTCATACACTTCTCCCCTAAAGGTAAGATAAGTCATCTAGACCTAGAATCAGATGATCTAAAGAAAATAATTGTACGTAGAGGTGGATGGTTCAATACAACTATATATGAGAACAGACTCATAATAGATTTATCAAGGCTAATCAAAGGTTTACGACTAACCATAGTCTTCAACCATGAACTATTAGAGAAAGGTAAAGTAATTAATAGTAAAGCACATATTCGTGTAAAGTACAACGGCCTAACCATGCGTTTCAAGAACAAATTACTCATAAAAATACTTGAAGATATTGTAAAGAAATAATTAAACCTAAACATGCTAATAAAATAATATTTGTAGATATATTAATATAACGATGTTTTCTACCAATCTTATGAAAAATATTTAATAGGAGCTGAGACAAATAAGCCACATGGCTGAACTATATTGCAGTTCCAGGAAACAAGCTTAGTGGCAGCTAACGAATTCATAGATCTAGTAGATGATAGTATTAGAAGAATAGTTAGTACTTTAGAGGAAGTATTATTAGAGGATGGAATTAAGCCAACACTGGAACTTAGATTAGCAATTGAGAAAATAGTGAGAAAGGCTTATCGTGAAGCATTTATTAGAAAGAACTGTTCACCGCAGTTCTTAGCTGAAATAATAGCGAAGCCCGTAATAGCTAGGTTATACCCACGTAAAAAATGGAGTAATGTAATGTATAGAATACTTTGCCGTTTATCAAGTAACAATAATGTGTGTACGAAAAAGAATTTAAAAAGAATTCTAAATTAAGGATTTGGTGATTGATGAAATGTCTTTAGAGTACGCTGTAAGCTCGCTTGCAGCTCTATCACCACTTATAGCAATTATTTCAGCATTCACTATACCCTTAATCTATACATGGTTTAAGAGTAGAAAACTTGTATTCGCTATATCAGAAACGGTCCTAGTAGTTAATGCATTGATAACACTTACTGTATTCAATTATGTATTTAGCACTAATAGGATAATATACTATATGTTTGCAGGTTTTCCTCCACCTCTTGGAATAGCCTATGAAGTAGATGTATTAGGAGCTTTTATGGGTGTCCTCATAGGATTAATTTTTCCATTCATAAATATATTCTCATACAAGTATCTTGAAGAGTATAGCGGTATTGAATGGTACTACACCTTATACCTAGGATTAGAAGCAGGTCTACTAGGCATTGCTTATACTGGCGATATATTCAACTTATTCGTTATGCTAGAAGTTGCGTCAATAGCAGCTTACGCACTAGTAGCTTTCAAGAGGCATTTAGGCTATAGCCTAGAAGCATCAATTAAATATGCTATTGTAGGCTCAATAGCATCAACGATATACTTCATAGCAGTAGTACTAGCTTATAGCGGGCTAGGAACATTAAGTATGGCTGATATAGCAGCTCATACAATAGGTACAAACACATTGTTTAACCTAACATACGGTTACACTACCAACGTAGGCGTTACACTAACATTATTACTAGGCTTAACGGTATGGGCTTTCATGATAGAAGCTGCCCTAGTACCACATCACTTCTGGCTACCAGATGCTTATTCTGCAGCACCTGCAACAGTTGCAGCAACACTTTCAGCTGTAGCTGAGGGCGTAGCAGTATACGTTATACTAAGATATGTGCACACTATAATCGGAGTAGAACAATCCCTATGGGTACTACCATTATTCCTAATCCTAGGCTCACTAGCAGCCATTTTCGGAGGCTTCATGATAACTGTACAGAATGAGTTAAAGAGGCTCATAGCCTATAGTACTGTAATGGATGTAGGCTTTATGTTCATAGGATTAGGGCTGAATACTCCAACAGCAATTACGGCAACACTATACTATGTTATGAGCCACGCTATTGTTAAGCCACTATTATTCCTTACTGCAGGCATGATTGAGAAAACCTATGGAACTACTAAACTTGAAGAACTTAGAGGAATGCTTAGGTCAACGCCAATACTAGCTCTAGGCTTATTTATTGGAGGTCTAGCTGTAGGAGGCATACCGCCAACAAATCTTTTTGTCGCAAAGCTATCATTAATAATATCAGTACTTGAAAAGGAATACTATCCATTGATAATAGTAATAGTACTCTCATCGGCACTAGCCCTAATAGGGTTCATGAGAGCATTTTATGCAACATATTTTGCTGTATCTAAGACAATTAAATCACCACAAACCACATTCAGCATCCTTAATACACTAATACTAGTTTTCGCAATACTTGTATTATTAACTGGAATACTCTACCCATATATTTCCTCAAATATCATATCCCCTATATCCGAGTATTTATTTAATCCAAATAATAGAATAGAATACGTTCGTATAGCTGAAGAATACCTCAAATTAATATTCCAAGGGTGATATCCTCTATGAATACTGGTAAGAGTAATCAAACAAAAAGTAGTAAAGGTAGAGGATTACGTTTAAGTAATTGGACTAGATCTAAGTCAATTTGGATGGTACACTATTGTTCAGCTTGTGGTGCAGTAGAATTACCACCAGTAGTAATGGCTCCCCTAGACTTTGAAAGATACGGCTTTATGCCTGCTCCTTCTCCTAGGCAAAGTGATGTCCTAGTAGTAATGGGCTATGTTCCACGCAAAACACTACGCGTACTACTTAGACTATACAAGCAAATGCCTGAACCAAAATACGTCTTAGTAGGATGTAACTGTCCTGCAACTGGTGGCCTCTACTGGGACTCATATGCAACTGTGAAAGATATAAGCAAATACCTTCCAGTTGACGTATGGGTACCTGGATGTATGCCGAGAGCAGATGACTGGCTAAAAGGCTTCTTAGAACTAGCACGTAAAATTAGAGAAGGAAGAACGCCTGAAACACCTAGACCAGTAGAAGAATACCCTGGCTGGCTTGAAGAAGCTATTCTAGCAGAGCTAAGAGAAAGAGAAGAAAAGATGAGAAAAGAGAGAGGATAAGCCTTGACCAATAATGTACTAGAGGAATTGAAAGCGAGTATACCTAAGGAACTAGTAGAGGAAATAAGGTTATCTAAAGCTAAGAGCAACATAGTGGAAATAGTAATAAAACCTGAAAACCTGCGCAAAATAGCATTACATTTAAGGAATTTAGGCTTTAACTACTTTATAGGAATAGAGACTATTGATTGGTGGAAAAAAGATAATACATTTGAACTAATATACATGTTCTCATCAATAGAACGTAATGGTCAACTAGTATTTGTTAGATTCAAGATACCACGAGATAACCCTGTAGTAGACAGCATCCATGATATATTTCCACTAGCATACTATCAGGAGATAGAAAACTATGAGTTCTTTGGCGTAGTATTTAGAAACCATGGAGGCTTGAGAAAGTGGATTTTAGAAGGTAATTGGGATGGCCCACCACCTTTAAGGAAAGACTTTGACTCAAGGAAATGGGTTCTAGAAAAATACTATGGTGGCAAAAGATATGAGAGACCAATATAAGGTGATATGGTATTGGGTTTAAAAACAGTTGAGATATTCCTTGGCCCCCAGCATCCTGGAGCACCAGGTAATGTAGCATTCAAGCTAACACTAGATGGAGAGAGAGTAGTAGATGCAGAAGTTGTTCCAGGGTATCTTCACAGAGGATTCGAGAAGCTAATGGAGTATAGATGGTGGGAAGTAAATGTTGTAATGGCTCCACGCTTCTGCGTCGAAGACCCCGACAACTTTGAACTAGCCTACGTACTAGCAGTAGAAAACCTGTATGGCATAGAAGTACCAGAGAAAGCCAAATATGTACGTACAATAATAGCTGAAATGAGCCGTATTCAAAGCCACTTATTCTGGCTACTATTTATGGGAGCTGCTGTAGGTGCAAGATACATACCCTCATGGGCTATGGCTGCCAGAGAAGAAATCCTAAAATGGTACGATTATATCACGGGGCATAGAATATACCATCACTACCTAGTTCCAGGAGGTATAAGATGGAATATACCTAGAGATTTCAGGGAACGTACACTAAAAGTGCTGAAATTCGTTAACAAAATAGTAGATGATATAAAGAAAGCTTTATACGAAAATAAGATATTCATTGCAAGAACTAGAGGTATAGGTATACTTAAACCACAGGATGCAATTAGGCTTAGTGCTACTGGCCCAGTCCTAAGAGGATCAGGAGTAAGATATGATGTAAGGAAAGTAGACCCATATGAAGCATACGATGAAGTAGAATTCAATATACCGGTAGGCGAATACGGTGATACATATGATAGATGTCTTGTAAGGTTAAAGGAAATATATGAGAGTATGAATATTATACGCCAACTATTAGATAAGGTTGAAAAATTAATTGACGATAAACATTACCGCTATAAAATACCACTAGTAGCACCTCCAGGTGAAGGTATTGGGAGGGTTGAGTCTGCAAGAGGAGAATACATAGTACACATAACAAGTACTGGAGGACAAACACCTTACAGAATAAGGCTTAGAACACCATCAATGCCTCACTTAACAACAGTCATTAAACACATAGTGAAGAACGAAGAAGTAACAATAGCTGACTTCCCCATAATAGTGAAAAGCCTTGATCCATGTGCACCAGATCTTGATAGGTGATAGTAAATGGTTCTTGGAGCAATAATCCTTGGATTAAAGTACTTGTTCACAAGACCCTACACAAGACTAGTACCAGAGAAAGAACGACCATTCAAAACAGAGACTACTAGAGGTAAACACGTGTTATACATGGATAAGTGTACTGGATGTACAATGTGCCAGCGTGTGTGCCCTGCGGATGCCATACAAATGGTTAGAGTAGAAGGTGATTGGAAGAGAAATAAGAAGAAGATATTCCCTAGAATAGACTTACACCGCTGTACCTTCTGTGCAATGTGTGTTGAAGTATGCCCTACTGGAGCTTTAGCTATGACTGATATAACAGGATGGGAGCTTACAACAGAAGATAAAGAAAAGACCATATACATGCCGTATGAACTAAGTGAACCTGAACCACCATACAGGATAACTGTTTCAAAGAACGAGTGGCTTCCACCTCCACCATTCTACTCTAAGAAGAAGCTTATTGAGAAAACATCAAATAAATAGGTGGAAGCATAATGGACTTGGCAATAGTTAAATCAATAGTATCTGGGCTAATGGTACTATTCATAACAGCAATAGTGCTATATACTATAAGGATAATCAGAGGACCCACAATACCAGACATGGTATTAGCGGTAGATGCTCTAGCATACGATATGGCTGTAATGATAATAGCATTATCATTTCTATTCAACACACCATACCTTGCAGTTGCCTCACTACCCCTTGTATTGTGGGCTTACATTCTAGACATGTATGTAGCAAAATACCTTGAGAGAAAAAGTATAGGTGACTAGTAAGATGATATTAGAAGTAATAGGATGGATAGGGATAAGCTTACTAGCAATAGGCGCGTTGATGGATGTTATAGCAGCAATAGGTATTAACAAGTTCAAGAACTTCTATCTAAGACTACATGCAGCTACTGTAGGCATAATAGGTGGAGCGTTCTACCCACTTCTAGGTTTAGGGCTATTATCGCTGAGTCTAGAACAACTTGGAGTAATAAGATTCTATATCGCAGGGATATCATTTACCTCAGCCTTCTTTGTATTAATAACAGCTCCCGTAGGCTCTCATATACTTGCAAGAGCCGCTCATCGCGTAGGAGTTATGCCAGAACCCATAGGTGTTGATAGGTTAAAAGAAGATAGGGAGAAGGGGGTGTTTAAATGACTGTCGAGTATACTCTCCAACACATACTACTACTCGTAGCGTTAACACTAGCTCTCATATTTACGTATAAGACTTTGGTGGAGAGAGACCTCATTGAAGCAATAGTGTATTCTGCTGGTCAAGCAGTAGCATATGGGCTAGCTTTCATAGCGTTAATGGCTCCTGATCTAGCATTAGCATACATAGCTGTTGGTGTAGGTATATACTCTGCTCTATTCATAATAGTTGTCTCACATACTGAGAGATATGAAAAGGAATAAAGAGGTGGAATAAATCAATGGTTAAATTAAAAGATGTTTGCATAGGCTTATCATTGGCAGTAGTTGCAGCTATAGTATCCTACCTAATAATATCCTATAATATAGCATCCGTTGCGCCAGAAGCCAATAGGCCTCTAGCAAACATGTTTCTTGAGAACGTGTTTAATAGTGAGAAATGGTGGTTATGGGCTGGGAGTCCTGAAGCAGTAACATCTATTCTATGGGATTATAGAGGAATAGATACTGTCTATGAAACAGCAGTATTCTTCCTAGCAATAATAGCATCAATAGCACTAGTGAGAACATTGAAGCTTACACCTGAAACATCGGGTAGAGGTTTTGGGTTAACCGTTATAGCAAAGACTGTTACAAACATAGTCTTCGCGTCAATACCCATAGTAGCGTACTCGATAGCCGTCCACGGCCATTTAACTCCTGGTGGTGGCTTTCAAGGAGGTTCAGCATTTGCTGTAGCACCACTATTGGCTATATCAGTGTTTTCTCTTAGAGTAATAGTTATGCGTGGTTGGAGTAAGGATAGACTACTAGCTCTTAGAACCACAGGACTATTACTAATAGGGCTAATAGCAATCATAGTAGTAGCTTTATCGGCACTTAAAGGTATTATAGCCTATGTCATGCAGAACCAGCCTAAGCCATGGGCACCTGCTGGTTTAAGCGCAATAGTAGATTTCATTAATCCAACACTTATATCAGGTACACTATTCTGGCTTAACATATCAGAATTCCTAGCTGTAGGAGCTGGTCTCTCACTTGTATTCGTTTTACTAGTCTCTCCTACAAAAATGCTTGATGTGGAGGTTGAAGAGAAATGATTAATCAGTTACTATGGGGTTATTACTATGCAGTACTAATGCTGATATTATTCATGAGCATATATGGTATAGCTGTAAGACCTAATCTACTAAAGAAGATAATAATGTTGTCAATTCTAAGCGATACAGCTAATATACTAGCAGTAATGATAGGATTACACGTAGGTAGAACCATACCACCAGTCTATCCGGGCATTACATTCACAGTAGAAACCCTACCTAACTCTACTAGCCTCAAGGAATTTGCTAAACAAGCAGTAGACCCTCTCCCTCAAGTACTCGTTGTTACAGCAATAGTAATAGGCCTTGCAGTCCTAGTATTTCTTTCATTTACAGCAATACTACTCTACCGTAAATACGGTACATTAGATACAAGAGACATAATTAATAGAATAAGAGGTGAAACGCAGTGACAAAGCGGATTATAGCATCAATAATAGCTACTACATTATTCTTGATGGCAATATACATAGTATATACTGGAGCAATAACACCAATGGACATACTATTAGGGTTAGTAGGCTCCAGTATAATAGCATCATTTACAGCTGATATGTTGTTAAGGAACCCCAACAAACTCATTGACGTTAGGAGATGGCTCTACTTCCTAGCATACGCTTTTATCTATCTTACAGTGATAGAGTTGAAAGCCCACCTACAGGTCGTCAAGATAATACTGCATCCAAAGACCCCTGTTAACCCTAGTATTGTTAGAATACCCTACGAGGTTACCTCAGATTACGCTAAGACAACCATAGCTAACTCAATAACCAATACTCCAGGAACAGTTGTCGTAGACATAGATGATATTAGGAAAGTATTCTATGTACACTGGATAAACGCTAAGTCAATTGAAGACCGGGAAGCACGTAAACATGTTTCATCTACTTTTGAAAAATATGCTAAGAAAATATTTGATTGAGGTGGTTTAGCCGTGACCTACTCCTACATTAATAATATATTCATCCTAGTATCTATATACACGGGGCTAATGGCGTTAGCAGGTCTTGGAGTATACTTAATGTTTTATGTAATGTTTAAGAAACTCTATGGAGACAAGATTAAGCTTAGTGACCCAGTAAAAGAAGACATAGTGATGTGCGGTGAAGAACCATTAAGTGAGGACTTTGTTGTCCCTGTATCCAGAGTATTCGTAGATATAATGTCTAGGAGCTTTAGGAGAGCCTTCAAAACACTTACATCAGCTATGGGAACACAACTAGTACGTGACTGGTTCTTTTACATGTTCATAGTACTATTATTGATAATAATTGTATCAGTACTGGCTAGGTGATAAAGGAATGGACTGGATCACAACTATAATTCAACTATTCATATACCCTGGCCTAATGTTCATAATAGTAATGGTAATATTAACACAGTGGTATTGGAGAAAAGCATCTGCTAGGATGGCATTTAGGAGAGGCCCTAGTAGGACTGGGCCAATCGGTACACTACAGCCATTCGCAGACTTCTTCAAGTTATTAATGAAGGAGGATGTAATTCCAAGAATATCTTCAAGACACATACCAGTTATAGCAGCATCACTGGGTCTAGGCGCATTGATAGCATCGGTACTCCTTACACCTATAGCTATCAAACCCATATATGCTCCATATGATTCAATAGTACTATTCTACTTTCTAGTATGGTCATCACTAGCCATAGCTTTAGCAGTACTGGGTACACCAAATCCCTATACAAACATAGGTGTTGGAAGATACTTAGCCCTAATAGTATCAGCTGAACCAATACTTATTTCAGCACTACTAGTACCAATAATAGTAGCTTCAAAATACTTTAATGCACAATACTCATTCTACCTTACATCACTATACTCAATAAACCTATGGACCATTAATACTCCATCATCTATAGCAATGATATTAGCACTTATAGCAGGCTTCATAGGATTAATGGGCGTACTAATGATAAAACCATTCGACTTCCCAGAAGCTGAAACAGAGATATACTGGGGTATATTCACAGAGTATGGTGGACCTAGACTAGCACTACTATTCTTCATACACTTTACTGAAAAAATAATCCTACCAATAATATACGTACTACTATTCCTAGGAGGCTCAGCACCAATAAGCTTTACAGAAAACTATTGGCTAGCAGTACTAGTTGTATTCGCAAAGTACTTCATAGTATATACAATACTATGCTTAATAGATACAATGATGCCTAGATACAGACCTGACCAAGCAATAAGATTCCTATGGAAATACGGTGCATCTCTAGCAGTACTAGCACTTATAGCATCAATTCTAGCATAAAACACCTTTAGACAAAGAACATTAATTCAACTAGTTTTCTAAGTAAACATCCCATCACATACTCTACACTATGTTTCACGTATTCTCTTATATTTTATTAGTAGCAGTAGAGCTATGACAAGTAATATAATGTGGAGTACGTATACTAATGTAATATTACCACCACTAATACCAGCTAGTGCTAGGATAACTATTCCTGCTAAACTGTTTAAAGTAATATTTAATCCAGCAACAGTTGATTGTAGGCTCATAGGCATACTTCTTGATAAGGCTATTATTGTAGCTGTATCCCTAAATGGGTATACTGGTAGAGCCCATAATATTATCATAGCTACCCCCGTTGAGAAATAGATGCCAGTATTCAATGCAATATAAGCTATTAACGAGAAGCATAGCATCATTAAAGGATTATATTTGTCTACGAGTTTACCAGCAATAGGTCTTGCTATAGAATTAGCTATAGCAGTAGAAGTTGAAACTATTAAGCCATATGCTAACAGACTCTTAACCTCACTATAAATACGTAGAGACAGTATAGTGTAGAAGAAACCTACAGCAGCACTAGATAAAACCAAGCTTAAGGCCAGCACACTCATTCTACGTATAGCTTTCAACGCATCTACAATACTAAGACTACCTTGACTTGATACTGTGACTGGATAGAATACATACTGTATTATTGTGGAGATAGTGACAAGTATTCCAGCAAGCATGAATAATCCTAGAGAACCTATAGTAGGTCTAAGTAAACCTGGTATAACTCCGCCAAAAATCCATCCTATAGTTGTCATAGTAGCAAGTAATGAGTACTTAAACCCTGAGCTACGTGTAGCGTAAAGTACTGTACCCATAATACTAGGTGCAATAAGCGAGCTCAGCGTTGAGTTTACAAACACTAGTATTGGCAAGAATAATGGGTTAAGTAAGCCCATAAACACGTAAATAGGTAATCTAGCAACACCTAGGAGCAGTAGTTTTCTCCTACCAACAACATCTGCTAAATACCCAGTAAAAACACTAGCCAGAGATGGAATCCTTTCAGCTGCAAGTAGGAAGCCTACAATACTATATCCTAACACGCCTAAGCGATCAGCTATATAGGGTCTACTATACGTTGCATATATAGCTCCGCCTATACCATTAAGTAGCCATGCAATAATGTATGCTCTAAGCCACTTCATAGTTAATGCTACCTACCCCTAAGACATTATTAGGGATTTAAGAGTACTAGGTCAAGATCTATTACCAGTAAAATACCACGTAGACATAAATAAAGATTATAGATAACTATGCTTGTGTCTAAGATTATTTTCCAAAAATACTATGTAGATGCTTAAAACTATCAAACCAATACGGTCCTATATATGATATATTTTCTCTAATATGGATTGTTCCATGAGTAACGTTAGTACTCTAATACATGCTAATATGCGAAATGCTTATATAGAAGCGGATATTAATATAATCACGCAAGAAAAAGAATATAGAACGTGGGGGTCACACATGTCTGAGATTGCTAGAAGAATCCTAGGTGAAATAACTCGTATCGAAGGTGTAAGAGCAGCAATAGTAGTATCACGTGATGGACTCGTACTAGACGCAGTAATACCCAGGAGAGACATTAACGCAGAAGACATAGCAGTAGCCATTATGCAGATATTCAATGCAGCAGATAAGCTAGGAAAAGACTTCGGACTAGGGTCAAGTGACATAACAAGTGTAGAGTATACAAATGGAATAATAATGATTGGCTCAATGGGTGAAAACGTACTAGCAGTAGTAGCTGAGCGTGGAGCAATGCTAGGAATGATTAGAAACGAGATTAAGAAGCAGAAGGAGAGATTAAGAGCAGCAATCTAATCTCACTAATTCAATAATATATTGATTTTTACCCTGCTTTCAAAACAAAATTAAACTTTTCTACATCGCAACAATACATTTTGTCATAGCATTTAAGAACTGTCTAGAGTAAACTATAATTATAGACACTGCAAGTCTACATCATAGTGGTGAGCATATTTTGCAGCCAGTAGCTAAGGGCACAACAAAGAAATTCATTAAATTAGGTGAAGTAAACTTAGTAGAAGAGTTCACAAGCGTACTAACAGAGGATTTTACTGGAAGGCTACAGGGTGTTATGCGTAGTAGTAAAGGAGAACTAGAGATAGTAATAGAAATACTAAATGGTGAGGTTATCGCAGCAGGCATTAAAGGGTTTACTAATAAGTTAGGTAAAGATGCAGTAGAGGAAGTGGTAAAAACACTACCTGAGTCAACAGGTTTCATAGAAATAGTTGAACTAGATAAGGAAGCTATTAAATTAGACTTAGAATTCAATCCTAAAGCTAAACTGGAAGAACCCATCAAAGTAAAGACATTAATGGAGAAAATATCAAGTATGTTAGAGAAAGTTGTTGAGACACCTACTACAAAAGTCGAAGAGGAGGTTAAAACTGAAGAAAGAAAAGTAGATGTTGAAGAAATAATTTCTAAGTTAAAGATAAGTAATGAACTAGATCGTATAAGTACAAGTCTTAAAGAAGATGAAGAGAAACTCGTTGAAGCAATACTAAAACCCACTAAAGAGATTAGCAAAGGCGCTATGGAGTTATCAAAGCTGTTAACAGAATACATATATAGTTTTGAAGAGCAAAAACAGCCTCTACTGCTAAGTATTAGTACTAATGGAGACCGTTACTTAGTCATAGTATTCAATAACAGTATTACGGCAGCTTACATACTCGATACTAGTACAAACAAGATAAAGCTTTTAGGTCTAAATGCTGTCAAAGATTTAATAGAAAAGCTCTGGGATAAAAACATAAACTATGTGCTCAGTGCATTAGAAAACAACTATATCTTAGAGAAATTAGGCGTAAAGAAGGAAGTCAAGGAAAAGCCTAAAGGAATTCTTGGTAGACTCAAGAAGTTATTTGGGGGAGAATAAACAAACATTATTTCCCCAATACTGAATTGGGTGTTTATAGGGTACTAATGTGGTTAAAACTACTAAGATATTCAAGGTTAATGCTGAGAGCCCTAATGAAGAAGTAATAGAGGTTTGTGCACGTTATATTAGAGAAGGAGGTCTTGTTGTCTTCCCTACGGAAACCGTTTATGGTCTTGGAGCAAACGCCTACAATCCCAATGCAGTTAAGAAGATATTCATTGTTAAGCAAAGACCTATGGATAATCCATTAATAGTACACATAGCAGGTTTTAAACAATTATATGAGGTAGTATCAAGTATTCCTGCATGGGTTAAAGATTTCCTAGTCAAGGTCTGGCCAGGCCCCTTAACAGCTGTTTTACCTAAAAGTAAACGTATTCCCGGTGAGGTTACTGCTGGATTAGATACCGTAGCTGTACGTATGCCTTTACATCCCGTGGCTCTAAAATTGATAGAGAAGTCTGGTGTACCCATTGCTGCTCCTAGTGCTAATATTTCTGGTAGACCTAGTCCTACTACGGCTCAGCACGTTATAGAGGATCTATGGGGGAAAGTAGATGTTATAATTGATGCTGGTGAAACTATATTTGGAGTAGAATCAACAATAATAGACCTAACAAGAGAACCACCTGTCCTACTAAGACCGGGCCCCTATCCTGTTGAAAAGCTTAGAGAAATACTTGGTAAAAACATAATAATACCAGAATTCGCACGTGGGTTAAGCGAAGCAGATAAAGCATTATCGCCAGGCATGAAGTATAGACATTATGCTCCTAGAACACCATTAATACTAGTAGAGCTTAAAGACTATACTGATCTATCAGCGTTAACGTTAAAAATAATAGAACTAGCAGAGGAAAACATTAGTAAAGGTAAAAGAGTAGCTATTCTATCCTCATCTGAGACAGCTAAGATGTATCTTAAACATCTAGGCAAGAGGGCTAAGATTGTAGTCCTTGGCTCAAGGAATAACATGTATAGTGTAGCAAAGAACTTGTTTAAGGCTCTAAGAGATCTAGATAAACTAAACATAGATATAGCATTAGTAGAAGGCTTTGAAGAAAAAGGTGTAGGCCTAGCAGTAATGAATAGGCTTAGAAAAGCTTCAACAAAGATAATAGTAGTAGACTAAGTTAATTAATTAATGTAGACTTGTTTTAACCCATTTATAGTTAAGTACAAGTAAGCTTTATATATGTGCACTTTGAAGCATATAATGGTGCACTAAGCAATGAAGTACAAGCTGGTATTAGCATTAATTCTCTTGGTTTTAGCAGCCATTGCTGGACTAATATTCTATAAGTTAAACATGCTTGATCAAGGAGGTTCGTTGAGATCAGGTAGCGGAAGCAATACTATTACTGTAACTGATGCGTTGGGTAGGGAAATAGAGTTACCATATCCCGTAGAAAAAGTCGTTGTAACTGATGATGAAGTAGCTGAACTAGTACAATTGATTGGGGCTGCTGATAAAGTTGTAGGTATTGAGCCAAGCATTAAGACTAGAGGATACTTTCCACTAATGGCTGATAAACCCATTACGGGTAGTCAATTCCGTGGACTAAACTATGAGTTAATTGCTAAGCTTCAGCCAGATGTTGTAATACTAATGGATGTAGGTCCCGTAGGAAAAATAATTGATAAACTAGATAAAATAGGTGTTAAAAGCATAGTAATAAGTATTAAGCCACAAAATATTCCAGAGACAATAAGACTTCTTGGGAAAATATTTGGTAAGGAGAAGAGAGCGGAAGAGCTTCTCCAATGGTGGTTCAGTAAATGGGAGTTCCTTGAAGAAAAGCTTAAGGATATTAAAGATAAGCCTAAACTTAAAGTATTCGTAGGCATGGGCTTCCATCCAACAAATAAATTACCTACAAGAACATGGGGTAAACTAGCTAAGTGGAACTATATACTCGAGAAACTAAACATGGAGAACATTGCATCAGCTAAACTAGACAAATCAGGGCAACTTGATCTAGAATACATTGTTGAAGCAAACCCAGACATAATACTCATTGGTGATTGGTCAGATAACTGGCTTGGATACACGAAAAACAATAGTAGTCTAGCTAGGAAAATAGTGGAGAACGTACTCAATGACCCAGTATTACAGTCAGTGAATGCTGTTAAGAACCATAAAGTATTCTTGATACACTACGTTATGCTTGGAAGCTTTAGATCTGTTATAGGAGCATACTATTTGGCAAAGATAGCTTATCCAGAACTAATGAAAGACGTGGATCCTGAAGAAATAAACAAAGAATACTTTGAGCACTGGCTAGGAGTTCCCTATAAAGGCATCTGGTTCTATCCTAAACCATGGCTAGGGGAGAATCCTTGAGCTATGAAGCTATCTTAGAGAAAGCCTTAACTGATAGTATAGATAAAAGAGAAGCATTAATTCTTCTAAGAAAATCTCAGGACTATTCAAGACTAATGGATTTATTCAAGGTAGCAAGCAGGATAAGAGACAATGAGGTAGGACGAGTATATAAAATTGAAGGTTTTATCAGCCCCATAACCAAGTGTACAACTAAACCCCCATGCAGGTTCTGTAGAAGATCTACAGGTAGAGACTTTGAGCCATTGACTACTAGTGAACTTGAACTAGGGATTAAGCTACTAGCTGAGACTGGTTTAAAAAGAGTAGAGATAGGTGGAGGCACTGTATGGAGTGGTGCTGGTGAAATAGTTATCAAAGCTGTAGAGATTTGTAGAAGAATAGCACCCCACATATTGATTAGAATAAACGTTGGCCCCTCACTAAGTTTCAATGACTTGGTTAAGCTCAAGGAACTAGGAGTGTATGAGGTAAGTAGTAACTTTGAAACAATGAATCCCCAGGTCTTTAAGAAAGTAAAACCTGGCGATAGCCTTGAATCTAGGATAAAGCTAGCTAAGGCGATAGACGAGGTTGGATTAAAGCTTTCAACAACCATAATGGTTGGTATAGGAAGTAGCTATGAGGACTACATAGAACATATATTCTGGCTTAAGGAGAATATAAGGAATCTCTCAAGAGTCTCAATAACTATTCTAAGACCTATAAAAGGCACGCCTATGGAGAATCACCCAATGGGTTCAATAATTGAAGCATTGAAGCTGGGTGCTGTAGCTCGCATGGTACTTCGCAAGATAGACTTATCCTTCGGAGGAATAGCTAATGACATAAGATTACTGCCATTAAGAGTAATGGCTGGAGATAACCGTGAAGTACATTTAAGTGTAATGGTTACTAAACGTAGATGGGATAAACCAGTATTATCGCCCTCGGAGGTTGTAGTCAAGAACATTAATGGTTTATGGTACTATAATGCTCTACCACTACTAACTAGAACGTTAAAGGAGCTTGGCATGATACCTGAAACAGAGTTATGAGAAGGAGTAATTGAAGGGCTTATAGAGCCATGTATGATTTTTACTCTACGTTAACTCTTAGGAGACTTCTAGTTCTTCTAGCCCTATCACTAACATTGGCAGTATTATTCATTATATCGTTATCTTTAGGTACAGCTACGCTTAAGCTAAATGAAGCATTAAATGTTCTCTACGCTATATTTAACCCAGAAGTAAGTGTCAATCCTTTAATAGCCAATATAGTTTTCAACATAAGGCTTCCACGCGTGCTAATAGCTATTATAGCTGGAGCATCTTTTGGAGTAGCTGGTACAGTGCTTCAAACTATACTTAGAAACCCATTAGCATCACCATACACTATGGGGGTCTCAGCATCTTCGGCTTTTGGAGCAGCTGTAGCAATAATTCTAGGAGCAGGTATAGTAGGCTGGCATGGCACGTACATGATATACACTAATCCTTACGCAATAGTCGTTAACGCATTCTTCTTCGCCATGGTTTGTGTAGCGTTGATCTCAGCTCTAGCCTTCTATATAGGTGCTTCACCAGGAACAATAGTGTTATCTGGTATAGCAGTAACATACCTATTCTCAGCTGCAACATCACTTCTCCAATACTTTGGGACAACTGAGCAAGTTGCAGCTCTAGTCTTCTGGATTTTCGGAGATCTAGGTAAGGCTAATTGGCTAGATGTTGAAATAACACTAGTAGTATTCATTGCTTCAACTAGTACGCTAATAGTTCTCTCAAAAAACTTAGACGCCATAATAGTAGGTGACGATGTAGCCTTAACCCTAGGCGTAAACGTGAAAACCACTAGAATAATAGTACTCGTACTAGCAGCCCTGCTAACTGCTACTCCAACAGCCTTTACAGGAACTATAGGTTTCATAGGCTTACTAGCACCACACATATCAAGATTCATCATAGGCTCTAGCCATAGATATCTAATACCTTCCTCAGCGTTAACTGGGGCAATACTACTATTAGCAGCTGATACTACCTCAAGAACTATTCTTTCACCACTAATACTCCCAGTAGGAATACTAACAGCGTTTATGGGGACACCATTATTCCTATACCTATTGTTTAGCAGAGGTAAAGGATATTGGTAGTACTCAAAATACTAAACCTAGAATTCAGGTACAATAGTGTAAAAGCACTAGAAAACATAGAGCTCACTGTAAACGAAGGTGAACTAGTATCAATAATTGGCCCTAATGGAGCAGGTAAGACAACACTACTTAAATGCATTGCAAGAATACTTAAACCTAGTCAAGGCACCATACTATTAGAAAACAAGCTATTAAACAAGTTCTCCCCTAAAGAATTAGCACGAAGAATATCCTACCTACCACAAATAGAAGAACCTAAATACCCATTAACAGTACTTGAAATGGTATTAATCGGCCGAACACCCTACACATCATTTAAGCCTACGAAAGAAGACTTAGAGAAAGTTTATACTATCCTAAAACAACTAGGAATAGAACACCTGACACATAGAAAGGTAAATGAGCTAAGCGGTGGTGAATACAGGAAAATAATGCTAGCTAGAGCACTAGCACAGCAACCCAAAATACTATTACTCGATGAACCAGTAAATCATTTAGACCTTAAACACCAACTCGAAGTATTATCTCTACTTAGAAAACTAGCATTAGAAAAGCATATAACGATAATAATGGCCATACATGACTTAAACCTAGCATTAAGGTTTTCAGATAAAGTAATAGCGTTAAGGAAGGGTAAAATAGTGTTTTGCGGAAAACCATTAGAGCTTTCAATTAAAATAATAGAGGAGGTCTACGGTATTAAGGCTAAAATGATACTATTAGATGATGGAACACCCATAATAATACCATATACGTAGGTATGGTTGTGTAGAGGTTGCAGTAAGCCTTGTTAAACATGGACTATATAGTGAAAAGCTTATTACATGTACAAGTAATATCCACTTCTTAGATGATATTCTTAGATGATAACCTTGTTGTTGAGTAGGTTTATTAAACGAGTAGTGGTTTTAGCCATAGTCATTCTAGCATTATCATTTATCATAGGCTTAATATTCACTGGATTCAATATCCAAAGAGTTATAAGAAGTCTAGACACATACACCTTGATGGTGTCACTGCTAGCAATAATAGGTAAGGCTTTAGGAGCACTAGCACCATCAGCAAGACTAACAGCATCGTCAATAGTAGCGCCTAGTGCAGCAGAATATGCTCATAGAGCAGCAAGACAAGTGGTTGAGGACTCATTACTGTCATGGATAATACTGCTAATAGCATCATCATTAGCCTACGGTATATCACTTGCTTTAAAGAATACATTGTTTTAAGGTAGCATATCAATATTCTTAGCCCACCAATTACCTTGTAATAATATTAGTGTCTAAATCGTTAAGGAGTTGTTGTAGAATATAATTCATCTAGTATTCTTAGGTATCTTTCTACGTGTTTTGTAATTATGAAGTTTTTCTTTACGTGTGTAATACCGTTTTCACCCATTCTACGTCTTAGTTCAGGATTCCTTATTAGGTGAATTACTGCTTTACTAGCTTCTTCAGGGTTGTTTACGAGATAGCCTGTTACATTATCAATTACCTGGAGCTTTATACCACCACTAGGCCTAGCAACTACTGGTTTACCTTTCCATAAAGCCTCCGTAACAGCAAGCCCAAAGCCTTCTCTAATGGAGAGTTGTAGAACTATTGTTGCAGCTCTCTGAAATGCATTAACCTCTAAAGCTCCAACGCCCTCCAGGTTTGTTAGTATATGTATGTCTGGGTCATTGCCTGCATATTCCTTGACTTTCAATAAGTATTCCTGGCCTTCAGGGTCGTCGTGTGCAAGTGATCCTACAAGTAGTAGTTGAACTCTACCTATCCTCTTCTTCACTAATCTATACGTGTCAATTGCTCCAAAAGGATCCTTCCAAGGATCAAATCTACCTACCTGAAGTAGTATTGGTTTCTCCGGGTCCACTCCATACCTATTTAGAACCTTATGTATAAGTGAGGAAGGTATTTCCTTGTTCTTATCACTTAAAGGATCTATTGAAGGGGGCATTACGTATTTTCTAGGAGTTGGTATTGACTCATGTATGAATTCTCTCATATGAAATACGGAGGCATTGTATTTTCTGAGAAACTCTACAATGACCTTTAATACGTTTTCATTAGGTGAACTTAAGTCTATATGGCATCTCCAAATCCACTTCCTATTATCATTTACAAAAGAACGTATCGGTAATGGCTGGGGATCATGTACGATAACCGTATCGGATCTTAAGAGTAGCTTGCTTTCCGCATTAATTCTATTAACATTAATATATAGTGATAGTTCATCTCTACTTAACGTAATATCCTTACGGCCTTGTAGTGCGTTATGGATCTTTTTAGTAATGTTGAAGAACTCTATAGGTGCTTCAATAACCTCCCATTCGGTTTTAATTCCAAGAGAGTTCATTAAGGGAACAAGTGAGTATAGTATTTCAGCAACACCACCACCAAAAGACGTTGAGTTAACATGCGTTACACTGTGGCCCCTCAGCTTTTCTGAATAACTTATAAGCCTAGCTACTTCGTCCTCACCAATAATTCTAGTATACTCGTATATGCTTCTTGATGGAAGATCTGAGATTAACATTAATACCTCCTAATACATACCTAAACGTGTGAGCTTATTTTACTTAACTATTTTCTCACCTATAGGTGAAAAAGGTGAAGACCGAGGAGAGGAACAAGGAGTATGAAGATGTGTTGAAATTCCTTGAGATGATAGGAATTAAAGGCTATGAAAGCAGAGCTTACCTAGCATTACTAAGCCTTGGTGAGGCTACAGCTTCACAAGTAGCATCTAAGGCTAAAATACCCTTAACAAGAGTTTACGAAGTACTAGAGTCCCTGGTAAACAAGGGTTTAGCTGAAGTTAGAGTTGGAAGACCTAAAGCGTATAGAGCTATACATCCAAGTATAGCCTTAAACCTCTATCTTAGAAGCTACATAGACGGTATTGTTAGTGAAGGAAGAAGAATAATAAGTAAGCTAAGCAGTCTCTATAAGACCTCGCGTGAAGAAGGACTATCAATATGGATATCAGGTAGTTTTAGTGCTAGTATTGAGAAAGCTAGAGAATTAATAAATAAGCTAAGCATCGATGGATTTATGGCTGCTTCAGATGAAATACTGAATAAGCTTGTAGATACATTATACGTTAAACTAATATCAAGCGAATCTTCATTATTCACCATAACATTAACATTTGAGCCACACCTATCAAAGAGTATAGAAAAACTTGAGAAAATACCTAACTTAGATATTAGGGTTCTACCTACAAGTGTCTTAAGGGCAATTGAAGTTGATTTCTCGAAAGCATTAATCTTTGGGAGATCATATGCTTTATTCACAACAGAGCATGAACTAATAATGATACTAAACGAGTCATTCTATCATGGTAATTGGAGATTAGCTAAGAGATTCAAAGGATTCGATGTAAAGAAAGGTATAACTTATAAGTCAAGACATCATTGGCTAATTCTTGAATTAATAAACGATGGATTAAAGCTAGGCCTTAATGTTAGGGCTAAGATAGTGGGTGTAAATGTTAGGGATAGAAGGAATATTACGGTTGAAGGATACGTATGTAATGTAAATACTGAAGACTTTATAAGAAACTTCACTATAGAGTTAAGTAATGGAGAGAAACTTGTTATTGGAGGAATAAATGCTTCAATAGAAGATGTTGAAGCTAGATACATTGAGGTTGTCTTTGAGTGAGAAATGATTTCAAATAGTATAAACTTTATTAGGTACTAATACGAATTCTTCACTGACAGGTGAAAAATATATTTCTCCTGGTGATACCATGGAGATTCAAACCAAGCTCATTATAGCTATTATAATAGCCTTTGTAATAGGTGTAGTTGTAGGATATGGAGTAGGGCTAATGCAAGCACCTTCACAGCCAGCTCAGACAGTTACAGTTACTACAACTATTACACAGACAACAACTGCACCAGCAACTACTGTAACAACAGCTCCAGTAACATTAACAGTTGTAGGTCCTTGGGCTGGCGACGAGATGAAAGCGTTCATGGAGGTTCTCAAGGAGTTTGAGAGAACACATCCCAACATAAAGGTTGAGTATAGAATATACCGTGCCGAAGACCTAGCCTCCATAGCACCACCACAGTTTGCAGCAAACATGACGCCTGGCGACGTAATTTTCACTGCTTGGGGTTGGTGGGTTAAGAAAATGGGAGAAGAAGGCCACTTATATGACCTAAGTAATCTAGTAAACACGGATGAATACGTTAAGGGAATATTTGATCCAGTAACATCTAATGGAAAAATCTATGGCCTACCATTTACTGCATGGGCTAAACCAGGATTCTGGTATCGGAAGTCTTTCTTCGAGAAATATGGGCTTGAACCACCTAAGACTTGGGATGACTTCCTTAAACTACTTGATAAGCTTAAGGAAATACTTAATGGGCCACCCATAGTTACAGGAGATAATGTAGGTTGGCCTATAAGTGATGTAACAGAGCACTTTATAATAACCTTTGGAGGACCAGAACTTCAGTTAAAGTTAATTAAAGGCGAAGTAAAGTTCACGGACCCACAGGTAAGAGAGATATTCGAGAAATACCTAGTACCATTACTTGAGAAGGGATACTTTAGCGAACCCATAGAGTGGACTAGAGCATTAGAATTGTGGTGGAAAGGCAAGTATGCACTATATTTCATGGGGACATGGATTACTGGTATGGTTGACGATCCAGACGATTTAGGGTTCTTCCCACTTCCAGGATGTAAGGGTGTAGTAATGGGAACTGACTACATAATAGTTCCTAAGTACACTAAGTATCCTAAGGAAGCATTAGAGCTAGCAAAGTGGCTAGCTACAGAGGGTCAAAGAGTACACGTCGGTACTAGAGCAGGAAAATTTGCTACATGGCTTAAAGTAGGTATTGAAGACCACTGGAAGCCTATGCAAGAAGTCTACGCTAAACTTAAAGACAAAACACCACTACCAGATCTCGACGACACTGTAGGTGGTGACTGGCAGAAACTCTTCTGGGATCAACTAAAGCTATTATGGGTTGACCCCGGTAAGCTAGATCAAGTATTAAAGACTCTAGCAGAGAACTTCCCCAAGAAATAGGCATAGGTTAAGGAAATGGTTGTTAAGGTAAAAACTCCCTTAACAACTAAAGTAACTTTTTTACTTCCGGCATCACTCTTAGTTTTAACCTTTGTTGTATACCCTATAATAGCAACTATAATGTTAAGCTTCAACATTAACCCTATACCTAATGTAAACGTAGTTGGCGACAGAAAACCTGGACTAGAAAACTATGTAAAGGTGCTAACTAATTTCAAGTTCATAAACATTGAGGGCTTGAAGTCATTTTCATTTCCTATGGGTGCAATAATACACAACATAATATGGATTGCAATACACTTACCCTTAACGTTGATTACTGGGCTACTACTAGCTATTCTACTACAAAACGTTAAAGGAGGTACTATTATTAGATCATTCATATTCCTTGGAATGGTTATACCCATGATTGTTGGAGGCCTATTAATACAGTTTTCATTTGATAGAGACTTAGGTGTTGTAAACCTATTCTTGAAAATCATGGGTCTAGGGTTCATAGCAAGGAGTTGGACTATCTATCCAGACACAGCGTTATTCTCGTTAATCCTAGGCTCAGTGTGGTTGTGGACTGGGTTTACAGTAACTATGTATTCTGCAGGCTTAGCATCTATTCCTAAGGAGGTTATAGAGGCAGCGATAGTTGATGGAGCTGACTTTAAGACCATATTGTTTAAGATTATAATACCGTTGCTTAGGCCTGTTACAATAACAGTAGTTGCAATGACCATACTATGGGACTTAAAGATATTTGACATAGTCTATGCTTCAACACAGGGAGGTCCTGGTGGAGCATCAATGGTTTTAGCATTGCTGATGTATGATTTCTTTGCTCGACTACAAGATTATCCTCTCTCAGCTACAGTTGCAGTAATACTCACTGTAGTAACCTTACCAGTTGTAGCATTATGGATTAAAGCCACGTTAAGAGGAGGTAAGACGTAATGGGCGATATTACAACGCAGAGATTAATGTTTAAGTCACCTATTAAATGGCTAGTAATTAATGCTATAGCATGGATAATAGGAGTATTGTGGATAACACCATTTATAGGCATATTCATGACATCAATAAGACCCTTTAGTGAAGTTGTAAGTGGTTGGTGGACTATACATCCATTTACGGTAACATTTGAGAACTATTTTGAAGCTCTCTTCAACCCTATGTTCTCCTTGTATAAGGGGCTCATAAACTCATTGATAATAGCTGTACCCAGTACACTCATACCAGTATTCTTAGCATCACTTGCAGCTTACGCTTTCGCTAGATTCAGTTTACCCATTAAGAACTACTTGTTCGCTACGATACTATTCCTCATGGCTGTACCCCAGCAAATGACCATAATACCCATATTCTTCATGCTCAACAACATGCATTTACTGAACACATACTTGGGATTAATCCTAGTACACTCTTCATGGGGTATACCGTGGATAATATTCTTCCTAAGAAACTATTTCTCACTACTACCAGTAGAACTTGAAGAAGCAGCTAAAGTTGATGGAGCATCATATAGGCAAATATACTTCAAAATAGTACTACCCGTAGCTCTTCCTGGTATAGTCTCGGCTGCAGTACTTCAGTTTGCATGGGTTTGGAATGACTTCTTCTTCGCATTAATGCTTATATTCGATCCCGATAAAATGGTTGTAACACAAATGCTACCTAGACTAAAAGGACAATACCAGGTTGACTGGGGTCTACTATCTGCAGGCTCGGTTATAGCTATGATAGTACCCATACTCGTCTACGCATTATTTAATAGATACTATGTTAGCGGGTTCAGAGGCTGGGCTATGAAGAGGTGATACTTATGGCTGTTGAAGTAGTTATTGAAAACCTAAGCAAAGTATTCCCACCTAACGTAAAGGCACTAGAAAACGTTTCATTCAAGATTAAGCCCAAGGAATTCTTCGTCATTCTAGGCCCATCGGGATCAGGTAAGACAACACTACTTAGAATAATAGCTGGCCTTGAGGTCCCAACTAAAGGTAGAGTAATCATAGGTGATAGAGTAGTTGTAGATGCTGAAAAAGGCATATACGTTGAACCTAAGGACCGTAATATAGGAATGGTATTCCAAAACTGGGCACTATACCCACACATGACAGCTTATGAGAACATAGCCTTCCCGCTAAGAATAAAAAGACTACCAAAGGATGAAATTGACCGGCGTGTTAAGGAAGTGGCAGAAGCACTAGGGATAATAGATCTATTGAATAGAAAGCCAGCTCACATGTCTGGAGGGCAACAACAACGTGTAGCATTAGCTAGAGCACTTGCTAAGCAACCAGACGTACTATTACTCGATGAGCCCTTTAGCAACCTTGACGCTAGGATAAGAGTTACTGCAAGAGAATTTGTTAGAGAAATACAGAAGAAGCTAGGTATAACAACAATACTGGTAACTCACGACCAAGCAGATGCTTTTGCAGTAGGAGATAGAGTAATGGTGCTAAGGAATGGTGTGATACAGCAAATAGGCAAACCCAAGGAACTATACGATGAACCACGGAACTTATTTGTAGCAAACTTCATAGGAGACCCACCAATGAACATAGTTAAAGTGAACACAAGCAATGAAATAATACATAGACTAGACATAACAGAACACATAGGCTCAGTCAAACAACTCAAGTACTTGTACATAGGCATTAGACCCGATGAAGCACAAGCAATAACAAGTAGAGAAGGCATGCTAAAAGGCTATGTAAGACTAATCGAGTACGCTGGCTCAAGAAAATACGCTAAAGTAGAAGTAACTCCCAACATAACGTTAAAGGTTTTAGCCAGCGAAGACGTTGAAGAAGACACCACAGTAGACATTGAAGTTAAGAAAGTACACGTATTCAACGAAAACGGAGAAAGAATAAAGACAATCACTTATTAAACCCAAGACCATTTAAGCACTTCTTAACTTAAGCTTACTTCACCAAGGTATTCCATAAAGGTAAAGATCATGTAACTACGAACGAAGAATTGCAAACCCTATCTGGAGACATAGAACTTACAATAGCTAAAACCTAATATGCCACAATACGGTGTCTATGTGAACTTATAGCCAAGGATACGTATGCACATATCTACAACGTCCTTAAGGATCTCAAGGATACGTCTCTCATGGCAATCAAATGCTCTGGGAAAAGTACTTTACACTTCATAAATATTCCAGTTTTAGAAATACCATTATATGCATGAGTATGGTTCTGAATTTCACGTTAAGGAGAACATGTAGACGTGAGGGGTTTTATTACCGTAGAGTATGTCTATGTAGTTACACTATGGTGTTGTTTCTCTATCTTCTCTTTTACGTACTTTAGCGCTTTCTTGAGTGCTTCTTCAATGTTTCCAGGATAATGGTATGGCTTTACTATATGATCATGTTTTTCGTGGAAGTGATGAGGAAACGTTGATATATGTCTATGTGTTTCATGGGGTGTATTATCCCATCGATATACAGTACCATCTATATGACACCTCTCCCAATGTATGGCGTATCTATTAGGCAGTCTTCGCGAAATCCATACATCAATAAAGCTTTCATCGATGAGGTATATCCTTAATTTACCATACACCATCTCTGCATCAACAACTATTTCTGGATATAAGCTAATAGCAAGCTCTCTAAGCCTCTCAAGTATTTCATCTACATTATCGCTTTCACTGACTTTCCATGCCTCTCAATTCCTCTAAAAGTTTCTTCAACTTCTCCTCTCGGTCAAGTAAGTAATCGAGACGAGTAAGATCCTCAAAGACTTTTGTTTCCTCTAGTTCTCCTCGCCTAATCTTCTCGTCAAGTTCTTCAATACTCGATACACCATATCGAGCCATAATGAGTTTAGATTCTAACCTAACATGTCTAAGCTCAGATAAAATATACTGGCGTAATGCCTCTTTTTCTAATACATCCTCTTCAACACCAAGTATCTTGGATACCCTTTTATATAATAGACTAGTCAATTCCAAACACCATCGACTCTAACTATACTTTAAGATATCCGGCCTCATAATTCTAACGCCAAAATCCTAAACCCTAACGATGCAATACATCGTAATAATTCGCTAATGTATAGATAAGCTCTAAAGAGAATACGAAATCTCTTTCAGAGTAGCATTAGGAAGCTTCTTCTGCTTCCACGACAAATACTCTTGAAGCCCTCTCATGCACCCCTTTACCTCTGATTTTATTTTCAACAAGCTTTACGAATTCTTAGAAAACATAACTATTCGAACCTTCTCACTTCCCTAAGTCTGCCTTATCAGAGAAATCCAAGACACTATACTATCATAACGGATACGAATAACCTTACCACAGTATCCACAGTGCCAATCCCCACCTCATGCTATCGTACTTAGTTTCAACAAATTATTCTTATACTATCACCTCGTCATACACCTAGCTGATATGCCCAAGAGATATTTACATTTGATATACTGATCTGGTAGCAATGATATACTTGGTGAGTTAAAGTCAATCAGAAGTGATTAGAGTTCATAAGGAATTGCTTAGTGAGGCTACAGAAACTTAAATCCTAGACTACAAGTGTCTTGGCGATAGGTCGGGTGAAAATTAACATAAACATAACTAATATGCCAAGCTAGCATAAACGGTATTTTTAACTAGCACTATCAAGGCAACCATTAATTGAAATACCAGATGAATGAAACGGGTATTGTATTTAGGAACACCTTACTACTAACATTACGAGGATGCATGGGTGTAATATCTTAACGTGATAAGTTAGCTCCTTGAGCAATCATTTAGCCATGAAATGGCGCATTACGTTGAGATATTATACTTTCTTCCATATTCTTAGCCATGGAACTCTATTGAAGTCTTCGTTAAATGTAGCAATGTTCTTTATGTTGTAGGCTTTACATGTAGCTACTATTAGGGCGTCATTTGGTAATAATTTATACTTAACTATATGTATCTTATCAAGGTGTCCGTGCCACACTAGTTGGTAAATGATTGAAGTTTACGACAATGGATATACATCTTATTCTAATAATTCTTTAACCTTATCTACGTACTCGGCTATGCACTCCTTAAGCTTGTACCTAGATATGTTAAGAGCTAGTACTGATTACTATATCCCTATGAAGCTTTGATTAATAAGATCTTTAATAAGGATAAGATTATACCAAGTTTTAAGTTTGGTAAGAACGTTATCTGTAGTGGGGTTGAATGATGTCTAGGGTTGTTACTGTGGAGCTGCCTCCATGGCTTTCCGAAGAAGAGTTTAAGAGGATAGTTAAGGAGATTGTCGCTAAGCTGGGAGGTAGAGTTAGTGTTGATGAGCTTAGGAAAGAACTTGGTATTAAACCTGGAGATCTAGTAGAGGAGATTGAAACATACAATGTAGAATATTTAGAGCTTAAAGAGAAGGAGAGATTGAAATGACGATACTCGATACGAGTGTAGTCATCGATAAAGTTAAGTTGAGAAAACCCATTAATGAAGATATAACAGTTGTTACATTAGTTGAATATCCTAAGATTGTCTATTACAAGTACTTCTATGGAGGAGTAGTATTTCCCATTAAACAAGACTTTATCTTAGCACATAGGCTTCAACTGGAACTCCTCAAAATAGGTAAACCACAAGCTTTCTCTGATCTACTGATAGCTGCGATAGTTGTAAATAGGGATGAAGAACTGATTACACGAGATCAAGACTTTAAGTACATAAGTGATGCTGCAAAAATGCTAGGGTATTCCATGAAGGTAAAGATCGTGTAACTATGAACAGAAAGTCGCGAACTTAATCTAAGAACGCAGAACTTACAATACTTACGATAACTAGGTATCCAAAAGTCAAGCTCTATCCCACCGCTTTAAATAAACATCTCTCCAGAATGATGGATCTGCGAAATGTACGAGTTTGGAATTCCTGCAATATATCATTTTGCTAACACTTAATTATTAATCATAACTATGCAGCAAAGCTGGAATATGTCTAGAGACCCCGAGCTAACATGCTAATTGCCACCAGGAGGAAACGATTAAGAGCTTTATGCTTAGAGCATTGGTTTTACTGTTCAATTAGAAGATCCCCGCCTCAGCCAAGAATCATAAACTCTTAAGAGAGGAATTCGGATCTGGATTCAAACCGCAATTTAAAGTCTAATACAGTAGCTTAAAAATGACGATATAACACAATAGTTGTCATCAATTAGAGACACATCGTAAACTCTATGAAAATTATTTGGTGGGGCAGCAGGGATTTGAACCCTGGATCACGGGGCCCCTAGCGATATGCCAGAGGCAATTCAGTAAGCATATGGTCGATATGCCAAGTAGGCATAAACGATATTCAACAAATACGTTCATAACAGCTATTAGCTAAAACCTGATATGCCACGATATTGTATCTATGTGAGCTTCCTGCCAAGACCATGTACGTATTTACAACGTTCTCATAACCTAAGTAGCTATATCTTGTAATCGTTAGGTAGGGTCTTCGGGTAGATGAAGTACTCTTAAACTTGGAATATGTTAGTGTAGTGTTGATAGTGCTAAGCTTTGCCTTAACTTGAAAATATGTTATTTTGATGGGAGTATATGACTTAGGCGTGGATACAACCATTTAGAACACTACGCGGATATGTTCGGATAATTCAGGGTATTGCAGGTATGTATGACTAAGTGAGAAGGTGGCTAATGTTATTAGGGCTTATTGTTACCATTTAGTTCCTTTAAGATTTCTTCTTCACTTGTCGCTCTCACTAATATGGTCTTTACGTTAAGATTTCTCGCATGAATAGCCATAGGCTCATCATCTGTTAGTAGTAGGGCTTTAACCTTCAACGCTAATGCTATGAAGTAGGTATCGAATCCTGATGGAGCCTCCAACAATGCTATCTCCACTGCCTTGTTAAATATTAAATCTTCACTAACTATAATGAAGGTTTTCTCAATAGTATCCAATATATTATTCACTGTATCTCGACTCAAACTATTCCTTCTTAGTACTGTAGCTACCTCAACGAGTCCAGCTCTGGGAAAATATACAAAGTGCCTCTTTTTCTTAAGCAGCCTCATGATAGCCCTACACTTCTTATGAGTAGACAATTCTCTGTCATGAATATTACGTGGCAAGTGTTTAGCTGGTTTCAATAAACTCTTTACAATGACCGTTGTATCTAAGACTACACTAGCTATTCCTTCTTGCACGTCCACGTACCTCATCAATAATCTCATCTATATTCTCCTTAGCCTCCAATTCAAGCCTCTCAACAAGATCGTAGAAATCCTCCCCAGCGAGGATAACTATCTTCACTTTCTCTCCCTCCTTCAACCTGACTTTCTCTAATGGTCTAAACACGCCTCTCTCGTATACTGCCTCCACAACCCTCGACATAAGCATATACCCCACATAATAGTATGTTACAATGCTTTAATAAATAACTTAGCCGTAACTAATCCAAGCAGACATCAATAGTAAGAGTAGCAATTACTAGTCCCTACTACTACGATTTATTTATAGCTGATGAGTGTGACCAATAACTATCTATAACCATCGTAATTGGTAATGAAAGCATTGATATGTCGTGCTATGTCATGCCGTACTAGTTAACTGAGAACTATTGTACATGTGTTTGTTTGGTGGGGCCGCGGGGATTTGAACCCCGGACCACGGGGGCCCAAGCCCCGCATCCTACCAAGCTAGACTACGGCCCCTTACTCTATGCTTGTTGTAGGGTTTGGTTGGGTATTTATTGTTTGTGGGTATGTGGTAGCCGGGCGGGGATTCGAACCCCGGTCACGGGGGTTCTCCCCTTCCCCGACCGTGGCGGTCGGGTTTCGGGCCAGAGCCCCGCATCCTTGACCGCTAGACGACCCGGCTTTCCGTGGTATATTTTGTGTGGTTGGGTGGGGTTTTCTGTTTTACTGTATTTTTCCTTGTATTTCATATAGGTTTTTAAGCTCTGAGTGGGTAAGGTTTATTAGTGGGGGTTTTAAAGGTATCGTTTACTGTGTGTATTTGGGGGTGTAGGTTTAGAATGGTCTTGTCTGGTGAAGATGAACCTGTTATTGAGTCTGAAGAGTGTCCTCCTGATAAAATAGTGTTTGACCCGGAGAGGGGCGAGTATATTTGTACTGAGACTGGTGAGGTTATTGAGGCTCGTGTTATTGATCAGGGTCCTGAGTGGAGGGCTTTTACTCCTGAAGAAAAGGAGCGTCGTAGTCGTGTTGGTGGCCCGTTAACGCCTACCGTTCATGATAAAGGCTTGTCTACAGTTATTGATTGGCGTGACCGTGATGCTAGTGGTAAGAGGCTTGAACCTCGTCGTCGATTAGAGGTTCTTCGTTGGAGGAAGTGGCAGATACGTGCTCGTATTCAGAGTAGTATTGACCGTAATCTTGCCCAAGCTATGAATGAGTTGGAACGTATTGCTAGCTTACTAGGCCTTCCACGTACTGTTAAGGAGGAAGCAGCTATAATTTACCGTAAAGCAGTTGACAAGGGCCTTGTACGTGGTAGGAGTATTGAGAGTGTTGTAGCAGCAGCCATATACGCAGCGTGTCGCCGTCTACGTATACCTCGTACACTAGACGAGATAGCGCAATACACTAAGGCTGACCGTAAAGAAGTTGCTCGTTGCTATAGGCTTATACTACGTGAGCTAAGGGTTCGCGTACCTATAGCTGATCCAGCTGATCATGTTCCACGTATTGCTAGTCTACTAGGATTAAGTGGTGCTACTATTAGGACAGCTATAGAGATACTACGTAAGGCTCGTGAAAAAGGAATAACAGCTGGTAAAGACCCAGCAGGATTAGCAGCAGCAGCTATATACATAGCCGCATTGCTAAACGATGAGAGGAGGACGCAGAAAGAGATAGCTCAGATAGCAGGAGTTACCGAGGTAACAGTACGTAACCGCTACAAGGAATTAGCTAGAGAACTAGGTATAACTCTTCCACAATAAGGAATTAGTGGAAGAGAAAATAATTGTTTTAAACTAAAAAGAGTCTTTTACCTTAAAAGACTACTCTATTATTATAATGTTTTCTTCAGGGAATCCTAGTTCTACTAGAATCTCCTTAACACGGTGTCTATGATCTCCCTGTAACTCTATTCTACCATTCTTAGCTGTACCACCAGTAGCTAGTCTAGACTTAAGCTGTGAAGCAAGTTTCTTTAAGTTGAACTCTTTTTCATCTACACCCTCGATAATAGTGACCTCTTTACCAAACTTTCTCTTCTCAAGACGTATCTTTATTACTTGTTCTTCTTTTGTTAACTGCTCATATATCTCTGGTGGTAGGGCTCCAAATATTGAGGAATAATCTTTTCCCATACTCTTTTTCAGCCCTTCCATATTTTCTAGGTATTCTTCTCGTACCCTTATGGTAGGCAAGGCTTATAAACGTTCTTCCCAGCTACTACTGGCTGGGATCTGGGAGTGACATCGTCTACTGGTCAAGTATTGTATCGTTGTGGTAAGTGTGGTAGGGTATTTGATCTTATGCAGTTAAGGATACTTGCTCCAAGAGTACGTTGTCCGCATTGTGGTTATAGAGTAATATACAAGGTTAGAACTCCCGTCTTAAAGAAGGTTAAAGCTATTTAGACTTCCTAAGCCTTAGCTCTGCTATGAGCTTGGATGAGACTTCAACTAGTGTTTTAGCAGCTAGTATGCTAGTTACTCCGCTTCTATCGTAGTCTGGTGTAACTTCTACTATATCGAATCCTATTAGTCTCTTATCAACTACTAGGCTTACTATGTCAAATAGTGTTGCAGGATCTAATCCTTCTGGCTCTGGGTTTCCTACTCCTGGTGCATAGGCGGGATCATATACATCCATGTCTATTGATAAGTATGTGTGCTCGCATTTCTCCATCCACTGTCTTATACGTCTACTGGATTCACGTATTCCGAGTATACGTATTTGTATAGGTGTTAGGTAAGGTATGCCTTGCTTACGTGCATAGTCTAGTTCGCTAGACGTAAATGCTCTAACACCAATAACGAATACGTGGTCTGTTCCTAGTAGTTCTACTATTCTTCTAAGAGTTGATGCATGGCTAAGCTTTAATCCTAGGTAATCATTTCTTAGGTCAAAGTGTGCGTCAAAATATATTATGCAAGGCTTATACTTTAGCAAGCCCTTAACTATAGCATAGGTTATAAGGTGTTCACCTCCAAGAAATACGAGTCTATCCCCAATACCTAGTAGTTCTTCAGTAACCCTTGTAATCCTATTAAGGTTCTCTTCAATACTTCCAGGAATTAATGCTACGTCACCTAGATCTCTGACACCAAAGTCTTCAAAGTCTACTCCACTACGAAGTGAGTAGAACTCTATATTACATGAAGCCTGCCTTATAGCTTGAGGAGCAAAACGTGAACCTGGTCTAAAACTAGCAGTTGTATCTAATGGTACACCAACTAGTACTAAAGGTGTTTCACGTTTAGGTTCAAAGCATCCGAACACGTATGGTGTTTTAGAAACATATATGTCTAGAAGCCCCACTCTCAACGCCTCATCTAAACACCTTAGCTTTCTTGGTAGAATATGGTTAAATATACTCCCTATTAAGCACTACACATAAGTACTAGGCCTACATAACATCAAGAAAGTGTAGGTATACTCCCTTGACAGGTCAAGACAAGTATGAGAAAATAGTAGAACTAGCACGACGTAGGGGCTTCTTCTGGCCAGCATATGAGATCTACGGTGGTGTTAGTGGATTCTACGAGTTAGGACCACTAGGCACATTGCTTAAGAAGAACATAGAGAATAAGTGGCGGGAATGGTTCATTAGACGCCACCAGGAATATGTTGTTGAGATAGAAACACCAGTTATAACTCCTAGTAGAGTATTAGAAGCAAGTGGACATGTAGAACACTTTACAGACCCCATAGTCGAGTGCTTAAAGTGTGGCAGGGTTTTCAGAGCCGACCACTTAGTAGAAGAAAAACTCAAATTGAAAGTAGAGGGTATGAGTATAGAAGAAATAGAGAAAATAATTAAGGAGCACGATCTCCGTTGCCCAGTATGTGGTGGACCATTAGGTAATGTTAGGCTCTTCAACCTATTATTCCAGACCACTATAGGGCCATATAAAGGTAATATAGGGTATCTTAGACCTGAAGCAGCTCAGGGAATGTTTGTTGCATTTAAGCGTGTATATGAGGCTATGAGGGCACGGCTACCTATAGGTATAGCTCAAATAGGTAGGGTTGCACGTAACGAAATATCACCTAGACAGGGTATGATTAGGCTACGAGAATTCACTATAATGGAGGTAGAATTCTTCTTCGACCCAGAGGAGCCAGAATGCCCTCTACTGGACAAGGTGGCGGATACCAAGCTTAGAATACTTACAGCTGAAGCTAAGAAACGTGGTGAAGATAAGCCAGAAGAATATACTGTAGAAGAGGCGGTAAGGGAGAAGATCATAATTAATCCATGGCTAGCATACTGGATGGCAGTAGCAAGAGACTTCGTACATGAACTAGGAGTACCATACGATAACATGTTCTTTGAAGACAAGCTACCCCATGAACGAGCACATTACTCTTCACAAACATTTGATCAGCTAGTAAAGGTTTCAAGATGGGGCTGGGTAGAAGTATCAGGTCACTCGTATAGAGGAGACTATGACTTATCAAGGCACATGAAGTATAGTGGACAAGATCTAAGAGTATTCAAGTCCTACCCACAGCCAATTAAAACTAAGGTAAAGAAGCTATTAGTAAACAAGGGGTTATTGGGAAAGGACTTTAAAGCTGAGTCTAAGAGGATAATTGAAAAGCTAAACTCTATGAGTATAAGTGAAGTGGAAAAACAGCTTAAAGAAAAAGGATACGTGATGGTTAACGGCTATAGAATAGACGAGAAATACGTTAAAGTAGTAGAGGTTGAGGAAAAGATTTCAGGTAAACACTTTATACCACACGTAGTAGAACCATCCTTTGGAGCTGAAAGACTACTATACATAACATTAGAGTACGCATACCGTGAAAAAGATGATAGAGTAATACTAAGTCTTCCAAGAGATCTAGCACCAATACAAGTAGCAGTATTCCCACTGCTTGCAAAGAAGGAGCTAGTAGTTAAAGCTAAGGAGATCTACAATATGCTTGTAAACCATGGATTCTACGTCGTATACGATGAATCAGGTAGTATTGGTAGACGCTACGCAAGAGCAGATGAAATAGGAGTTCCAGCTGCAATAACAGTGGATTATCAAACATTAGAAGACGATACAGTTACACTTAGAGACCGTGATACATGGAAGCAGATTAGAGTACCAGTACAAGCACTTGTAGAAACTCTACAAAAATTCATATACCGTAACTTAGACTTAGAACAACTAGGAAACATTAAACCAGTTACGAAACCCTCTTAGCCTAATATTTAAGGGTGTAATATGTATGAGTAGAGAAGAAGCTAGAGAGCAGAAAGTAGAAGATCAAAGCAAACAGAAAGAAAAGAAGAAGGATATCAAAGCACTTGTAGCAGTTATACCACCTGCTACACAGCTTCTTGGAAGAAAAGAGAAGAAGTTAGCTGAGAAAAGAATAAGAGTTAGAAGGAAACCCAACGTTAAGCCCGAGTACGCATACATTAATCCTCAATTAGCTAAGGAGCTAGGAGTAAAAGAGTACTTAGAAATAGTTATAGCTAGAAGACATAGGTATGCATTTAAGGCCATATTAGATGAAAATGTTCTAGTAAACGAGGTTTGGTGTAATGAGGATCTACTTAGAGAGGATGGTGTAGCAGATAACAGTATTGCAACAGCTAGAAGGATAGAAAAACCTCCTAAACTAGGTAGACTCGAAGAGAAGAAGAGAGTAGAAGAAGAGGAAGAGGAATTAGAGTAAGCCATGATGGATTTTGAAGGATTAATAGACCAGCACTCTAGGATAATCAGGCGAATAGAGGAATTATTTGAGAAATTAAGTGAAGTAGATGATACAAGCGATATTGAGAAAGAGCTAATACACTTATTCTGGAGACTATCAATTATAAGGAAGAGGATAAACAAGACACTTAGCTTAGACGACATCTATACAGATGATGTGTTAACCCTACTAGAGTACTACAGCTTAATAGGTCTTAGCGAAGAAGAGGAATTGCTAACAAGAGCCTTAAACTATGGATTGAAAGGCTACAAGCTACTTAGCTCAAGAATTAGTGAGTTCAAGGAAAACATTAATGATGTAAGAAAGCTTAAGAGTAAACTTGAAAGAATAGTAGCACTACAACAGTAGCTAACGTTTAACCTTCTTTAAAACACGCTTAATCTTACCCCTAACCAATCTATCACTTACCACATCTACTACTTCAACTAAAACCCTATACCCATAATAAATGGAGCCACCACTGATAACCACTACGGGTCCATGTTTTACAGGATAAGCTATTCCATCGCTTCGTTTCCGCCCTACTACTATAACTTCGAGTTTTCTTCCAAGCATTTTCTTCTTGTAGTCTCTATTCAATTCTACAGCTTTCTCATCTATTAGCCTACTAGCAGGATCTTTAATTGATGGAAGCCCTGGCGGGAATCCCTCAAAAGCTGTACCTGGAAGAGGTGTAAACCTATAAACAGTTATCTTCTCAGCTCCCTTCTCAAACACCTTCTCCATAACATTTACTGTATCAATAGCTGTATCAATAGTTTGACCTGGTAAACCATGGATGAAGTAAACGTAGGGTCTAAGGCCATGTCTAGCTAGTAGTTCTACAGCTTTAATACACTCCTCTGGCGTATTTGGTCTACCAATATCTATTGCATGTTTCTCAGAGCCAGTTTCACATCCTATGTGGACTGGGGTATCCTTTAAGAACTCTCCTAGAAGTCTAGCTACTTCTTCATCTACAAGATTAGCTTTAATGTTCTCAATCATTACAACTACTTCTCCTGAAGAGATTTCAGGAATACTCCATAGCTTGTTTAATAGCTTCTCTATGGCCTTAGTATTAGGTGGTGGTTCTCTAGGATTAGTTAACGGTAATGGTTCTACAAGCCAGTCACGTCCATAGTCTAGGAAGTCTGGAGCACTTAGTACAATACGTGTAACACCTATATCCACTAGCTCCTTGACCTCATCGTAGATAGAGTTAATACTCCTACTACGTGGTGGACCATAGAGTGCAGGAACACTACAGTACCCACAACCCGGTGGAATATTTACTGGGCAATAGAGCCGTTGTTCTAGAGTTCCCTGCCTACATAGATCACAGTCAATGCATTTTACTCCATTTGCTAATTTCATTCTAGGTCTAATAAAGTTGCTACACCCTCTAACTACTTCAACGTAAACTCTCAACCCCCAATAATGTGGGTAATCAGTAATTCTCTTAGTTGAGGGCTTAAAGAAGTCTAGTTCACTGCGAGTTAATCTAGGTGCACGTCCAGTGAATACTATCTTGTCGTTTACCTTGTAAGCTAAGCCTACTATAAGATTTAATTCATGGATTGAAGGTAGAACTCCATCGCGTAGACCTGCATCTAGTAGTGCTTTAACAACTTTTTCTCCTTCACCAACAACTATTAAGTCAAAGCCCTTATCCAATAAGAGACTATATTCTTCAGAGATAGGCCCACCTATTATGGCGGGACCACTACCATATTCTCTCCAATACCTAAGAGTTCTAGTAGCACAACCCTTATCACTAGACATAGCTGAAACCATTAATACGTCGTAGTCAAGCATTACGGCTGGATTACTGGCTAGTTCTTCAAACACATAGATTCTTACATCAATTCCTTCTCTCTCTAAAACACCACTAATACTACGAGGACCTACACCTACAACATCTAATGTTGCCTTTCTTTCACCTTTTCCTCTCGCCAAGCAATCAACTAATAATACTCTTGTCATTACCACTCCACTAAACTAAGCTTGCTAGATAGGAATTAATAGTTTAACCATGTTAATAGCTAAGTATGTTTAAGGCTTCGTTAAGGTTTATTAAATGCAAGTACGTGGTACCACACGGAGAAACTAACAGTATGACGAGGTATAGTCTATGGCTGAGGAATACTATTCACCAGAAGACATACGTAAAGCAAGTATAGCTGAAATGAACCTAATAGAAATGTTAAAATCCATTACAAGAACTGTAGAAGACACGTTCATAGAGGTAAACGATATAGTACTAAGCTTCCTAAACGGTGACCTAGAAACAGTTAAAACAAGATACGTTAAAGCCCGTCACATGAAGAACCAAGCTGAGGAGTTAAAGGACAAGGCAATGGAGTATTTAGTAAGAGTAAGCACTAGCCTACTATATAAGGACGTATATAGGATAGTACTCACAGACCTTGATAGAATAGCTCAAAATCTTGACGCTGTAGCTTATAGACTATATCTACTCGCTGATAGAGGATACACATTGAAGGGAACAATAGTTGACAGAGTTAAAGAGTTCATGAATAGTATAAGGAAAGAAATATCTAGTCTAGGATCTTCAATAGAAATGCTCGCTATAAACCCCAAGAAAGCAATAGAGCACGCATCAGACATTATTAGAATGGAGGAAGAGGTAGACCAAGAATACCGTGAACTAGAGCTAATGGTGTTCGAAGGCTATGCTGAAAACATACCACTACTACTAGTAGTAAAGGAGGTAGTAGACCTACTAGAAGAAACATCAGATTTAACTAGAGATGCAGCAGACAACGTGAAATATATTGCATTACACAAGGTCTAATAAAACATGGCTGAAGCTAAAGGTGTTCTAGTAGGTATAAAAGTAGTAGTCTTAGATCACGAGCAAGCTAGAAAACTATTCTCTAAAGGCTTCTACGGTAAACCTGTAGGTATACGTAAACCTAAGTCAGCAGACTTTAATGCACCACTTGAGCTATCATTAATTGAGGCAATTTATCTCGTAGAGAAAGGAGTTCTAGAAGTAGAATCCATTAACGGTAACAAGATGAGTTTAGAAGAATTATTAGAATACGCTGAGAAGAGCATACCCCGATTTAAGCCCTTATACATGGTTTACAAGGACTTACGTGATAAAGGCTATATTGTTAGAAGTGGCTTAAAGTTTGGAGCAGACTACGCTGTATACGAGTTTGGGCCAGGAATAGATCATGCACCATACCTTGTACATGTACTACCATTAGATGAGGTAATAGATCCGATAGAAATAGTTAGAGCAGGTAGACTCTCACATAGCGTACGTAAAAGCTTTATAATAGCTGCTGTAAACCCGAGACATAATAGGATAAAATACGTAATGTTTAAATGGTTTAAACCCTAGCCTTTTCTCGTGTGCACTACTAGTACACACTAGTATATATCATGGTTAGAGAGGAAGGAACAAGTAATGATACAATACTTCTACTTAAACAAGCACTACATTAACGGTGGACTATCATGAACCGTGAAAAACGTTTTCCCAAGGGTAGACATGATTATCAAAGAAGACCTAGACAACCATATAGGCCTCGACCACCAAGACAGCAACCAAGAATACCTCAGCGAAGACAAGAAGAACTAAAACCACTACCTATAGGCAAAAAATGTAATCCTCTCTGCCCATTCTTTAGATGCGCTAATAGAGCTCTAATGGTTATGACAAAGTATGAATCAGGTAAACCCGTTAAAGTAGCATTCTGTAGATGGATTGGAGATAACTGCATAGGACATCAATGCCAGTACGCTTACTGTGAAAAGAAAGCACTACTACCAGATGGTACCCTGTGCCTTCGCATTACGTGAAGAACAAGAGAAAAAGAAGACAAAAGACTACTTAGAAGAACTAGCAGAAGAGAAAATGGATGAAAAAGCACGTAGCATACTAGTTAGACGTCTTGGACGCAAAGATTTAGAGGACCTTGAGTTTTAGCCTTACTCCACCTAGTATATAGGTCGTGATCTATTCCAAGAACATCTAACACCCTGCCAACAACATAGTTTACTAGGTCACTTATACTCCTAGGATTATGGTAAAATGCTGGTGAAGCAGGCATAACGATAACACCTATCCGTGAAAGCCTAGCAGCGTTTTCAAAGTCAATACTACTCCAAGGAGTTTCACGTACAACCAACACTAACTTCCTACCAAGCCTAATAGTGTTCAAAGCAGTTCTTGTAAGCAAGTTATCTCCAATACCATTAGCAATAGCTGCAAGACTCTTAAGACTACAAGGAATAACAACCATCGCATCATAAATAAAGCTACCACTAGCTAAATCACAGCTCCAGTCATCTTCAAAACAGAAACCAGTACTCATTCCTTTCAATTCTTCTACAAACCTGTCACTACACTCAAATAAACCTACCTCCACAGCATTTCTACTAACAACAACCCAAACATCATGGCCTAAACCAGCTAGCACCTTTACCAATCTCCAACCATAAATAATCCCACTAGCACCACTAAACCCAACTACAATCCTCAAAACAATTACACCACACTACATTCTATGTAGGATAGGAGACACCTAAATAAACTAGAACAGTAAACATACTAACCTGGATGATATAGCTCGAAAGGGCTGAACATACTAGAGTAAATGATGAGCCCGCGCAGGGATGACATTTACCTTGAAGATAATTTATTCACTCATAAAATACTTGAATTGAATGTATAATCATATTCTATTACTACTCTATCAACTAAAAGCTAAGCTTATAAAGCATGTATGTGAGTCCTATTGTAGTAATTCAGAAGTCTTTAAATGGGGTGCTACTTAAACGCGTAAACTAATAGATAGGCTTAAAGCAGTCTTAGAAAGGAGTAGAGAATACTGTAAAGGAATAGTCTATGTAAGCATAAGGGACTCATTAAAAGTTCCTGGATGCCCTATATGTAGACTCCTACATAAAGTAGAGGAAGATCTCATAGAGGCCCTTCTCTATGAACAAGTAAATGACCCAGAAACACGTAGAGTGCTTAGGGAAAGCTTAGGTTTATGCCCATACCATGCCTGGTTATTAGTAGATCTTGTACGTAGGAACCCCTACTTAGATGCATTGGGCCCATCAATAATATATGAGGATATGCTGACAACCCTTATCTCTAGAATAGAATCAAAGCATGATAGTACACTATCACATATAGGCTCATGCTTAATATGTAGATATGTTGAAGACTACGAGAGAATATATGTTGATGAACTATCTACTTGTACGGAGAAGTCAGATCTACTTGAACTATATGCTAAAAGTAGCTCAATTCTATGCCTTAGACACTACACAATGGTCCTCAATAGTATTCAGAGCGTTAATGCTAGAAATAAATTAAGGCAAATACAATTAAGGAAACTCAGGGAACTATTAGAAAGTGTAAGAGCATTCATAAGAAAACAAGACTACAAAGTTAGAGAAGAACCTAACAAAGCTGAAGCTCTAGCATGGATAAGAGTTGTTGAAGTACTTAAGGGCTATAAGACCTCTGCAACAATATTGCATGATAGTAGAGTTGCCGGAAAAGGCATTAAGCATAGATTACGTAAACTAGTACCACGTTAACAATTCTTCTTCAACATTTTCCTACGATACTTCTCCACTAAATCTACTATATCGTTGAGAAGAGACTCTTCATCTTCAACATACTTTTTCTCATCTAGTTCCCTCCTAAGAACTAACACGTAGTTTTCCATATAGTTTTTAAGAAAATCTTGATATTCCTTAATCTTCTCCTCACTAGAATTTATATTCCCATACCCTGAATTCTTCAATACATTATAACATGTCTTTAAATCTGATAATACACTACTCAAAATCATAATAAGCTTCCTCATCTCCTCAATTACATCTCTAAGCCTTAACCTATAATACAAGTATCCACTCTCAATTCTAAGACAATCATATGCTCTATCCCATACTTCTACACTATCAATTCTATTACGACCGTATTTCTTCTCTAGTATCCAGTACCAGTAACCTTTGGATACTAGATTTTTTACAGACTCCTCTAGACTGTTTAAACCTTCACCAACCATGTAGTTATCAATTAGTTCTCTAAGATGTTCATCTAATTCTATACATACTTGCTTATTCCTATTCTTACGTTTAAATAACTTCAATTCTATCATCTACACAATATAATACGTTAAATCATCGTAATTAAAGTTATTGCTATGGGTCTTTTAACTCTTATGGGAACTCTTTAACTATACAATAGGAGTGGTCAGTTCCTGCCGGATAAGTCATCCCTTCTCTTAGGGTCCTATGGTGGGACTATTGTCTTCATCCCTTTCTAGACTATTTGCTCTAAGCTTATATTAGCTATTGTCGGTTAAGACATACTAGCGGTGTAGGAACCTGTGAGCAATAAATGTGTTAACATTATAGCTGTTGGCGATGTACATAGCCCTGACTACCTAGAAATGTATTCTAGGGCTATTAGCTCTCTTAGAGGTAGACCAGTAGATGTAATCTTATGGCTAGGAGATATGGTGAGAAAGGGTAGAGTTGAAGCACTTAAACCAGTAGTAACCATTACTCGCAGATATTATCCTGAAACACCTATAGTAAGCGTATTTGGCAATGAAGAGTACTGGGGACTTGAGGAAGTATTCCGTAAGAACTATCCAAGTATAATATGGCTTGACGATGAATACAAGCTACTAGATATTCGCGGTGCTAAGCTTGGAGTAGTAGGTACACGTGGAGCACTAGAAAGACCTACACGATGGCAACGTAAGAATAAACCAGAGCTGTGGAGAATATATCGTGAAAGACCTAAGAAAATTGAGCAATTACTACGCGAAGCAAAGAATAGAGCTGACATAGTAGTTCTTGCATCCCACTACACTATAGGTTTTGAAACAGCTAAAGGAGAACCACCAAGCATACTCCCGGAAATGGGGAGCAAAGCTATGCTTGAAGTAGTAGTAAGAGTCAAACCCGATGCAGCTTTCCATGCGCATGCACATAATGCACGAGTAGTTGAGGCAACAATTAATGGAGTCAAAATCTATAATGTGAGCATTGTTGCGAGGAAGAGTGTATGGTATGGTAGGGTATGTAGGGTTATGAGAGGTCTTGAAGTATTCTTTAAATCCTAGTACTCTAAGTAATCTAGCTTAGTGGTTACACAGTGTTCATGCCTATTGGAGACGAGAACATTATTAGGAGAACACCCATAGTGAACTACTCGTTAATAGCAGTTAACACCATAGTATTCTTCACGCTATGGCTTGCACCAGGAATAGTTGGATGTAAAACCTATGAAGAAGTAATATGGGCCTATGGGGTAAAACCTTACCAGATAATACAGTTACAAGGACTCTGGACTATTCTTACCGGAATGTTCCTTCACGCCGACATAATACACTTACTAGGCAACATGTGGTTTCTCGCAATATTTGGAGACAACATAGAAGCTATTATGGGTCATCTGAGATACCTTGTATTCTACCTATTATCTGGTGTAGGAGCTGTAGTATTCCATGTATTAAGCGTAGCCTTCATACCACCACAAGCACTACTGAACTCAGCGTACCTAACAATAAATCCGTGGGTAGTACCAGCTGTAGGAGCAAGTGGAGCAATAAGTGGTGTACTGGGAGCATACTTTCTAACATACCCTAACTCAAGGGTAAGAGTCTTCGCATTCTGGTGGTTCTTCCCGATAACAATGGTTGTACCAGCTAGCCTATACATAGGGTTCTGGTTCATATTCCAGCTGATAATGGGGTTCTGGTCTCTTACAGGAATTTCGTCAGGAGTCGCATACTGGGCTCATGTAGGAGGATTCATAACAGGTATGGGCTTATCATATTTCTTCGTAGATAAACGTCTTGTACGACTCATAAAATCATATATCTACGGGTATAGGCTAGGAGGTGTATGGGCTTGAACATACGTAGTGGGGATAGAGAATACCTTGAATACCTCTTAGACAAGATAATGGAACCCGAATACTGGAGTCATGGAGTCTTAAATAGTGAGGGAAGGACTCTACTAAACCTAATAGCAAGGATACTAGCATCATATCATTTAGGGTTAAGAGGGATAATAGCGAGAGTAAGACGTAACCCCACCTACGAGAATGTGTCTAAACTCGTAGAAATAATAAGAGAGTTAATATCGACAACTGCCTAACGGGTCCAGGGCACTCACTTTTAAGCTCTGAAACACAGAGTTAGACTAGAGGTGAAACAAAGCAATGAGCGTAGTTTCACGTATAGTTATAAACAGGGTAAACCGTAAGGCTAGGACAAGAAGGACTAGGATAGCTAGAGAAGTAGTGTTCAGGGATGTAAACGACTATGAATACTACCTAGCAATAACAGCTCTAGGCGGTAGGTAAGCTAGCTTCCTTCTACTACTAAGCTCTATACGGGTAGGTTTGGACTAGCAATACTTATAGCTAGAGTTAAGACTGGTACTAGGTAATCATAGCTTCTACCACTCTTACGTAGCTCTTGATCCAACATATACAGCGCCTTAAGTCCATTCTTAGTCCTAGTAACCTTTAGCTCAAGTATGCTAGACACCTTATCCTCTAATTCTTTGCTCTCCCTAACAAGTAGTTCTAAGTACCCCCTAACAATAGCATTGTTTAAGTCCCTTGTATCCTCATAGTCTTCCACAATTACTTCAGCTACCTCTACTAAAACTCTACTATAGGGTTGCGTGTACTTGAAGAGCTTATGCCTACTCGAGAGTACTCTTAGTAAATCATTTACTTTGTATCCTTCTACCTCTATATGCCCCCTAGTATAGCCTTGTAGTTCAAGCTCCTCTACCTCACTATAACCCATTTTCCTCATAGTATCATAGAGTTCAAGTGTATCTCTAACAGTAGTTGCTGAAAGGAAATCGTATAATGCTTTAAGGAATCCAGATGCTTTTTCCTCACGCTTCACATAACCATAAGCTAAGGCTATAGACGACATTATTATGGATGAAATAAGGTCTAGTGAAGGCAGAACTCCTAGCACCATAAGTCCTTGTCTAAGAGCTCTAGACCATAGACTCCCAATCCTTATGTCGGGTAATCCTATTTCACCACGACTAGCACGCTCAAAGTCTAGTGCTAGCCTATATATCTCGTGTGAGAGACCTAGTGCAAGTAACACGTAGTTGTAGGGTTGTGGTCCTGGAGCATATCGATGCATTGCACCAGGTTTTATGTATGCGTATGCACTTGAGTGAACTGATCCTATAACCTTACGTAAAACTAGTATTGGATCCAAGAAAACACCCCATATAACCATAGCTACACTAGGTTTTTGGAGCCTAGTTATGGTATGAGGGGTTGGTGTATAAATAGTCTGCTCCTTGTATAAGCTATGATTAACGGCTATAGAGGCCTTTGGATAATGTCGTCTACAAACCTGAATAACAGGATACGTGAACAAGTAGTAGGGTTCATAGCTATAGGCTTACTAGTTGCTTCAAGCATAGTAATCCTACCATACGTTTACCGTGGAATAGGGTTGGGGGCTACAGCATCCATAGTAGTAGTATTCATCTTAGCAGTAACAAGTATATTGTTAAGCGACACGAATATACCATTAACTACGGTAAGACTACGTGAACGGTATGGTGAAGTAGAAGTACTATTAGCATTAAATGTTGGTGGAGCAATTATACCCCTAATAATATCTATACACATAATTATAGCATTAAGCATAAACTATCCACTAATCATACTATTAATACTAGTAGGTATATTCATGGTTACAGCCATCTCATATAGAGTTTCAAGAGTAGTTAATGGAATAGGAGTAATAGTACCAGTAATTGTACCAGCTCTAACAGCAGCTAGTACAGCATTAATACTAGTTGAAATGGCTGGCTACCCTATCTCAACTGCAGGCCCAGTATCATATGTATCTGGGACTATTGGTACAATTCTAGGAGTAGATGTTCTCAAAATAAGGGATGTAGTTGAGAATGCTAAGAACAAGTATATTGTAAGCATTGGCGGTATGGGGTCGTTTGACACAATATATTTAGTAGGATTACTCTCTGCTACAGCTACCATAGTCTTATCTCTTGTAACAAGCGCTACGAGTCCGTAAATACTTCTTGCTCGCTAAGACTACTTAATCTATAGTATTCAATGTGTTCTATAATGTAGAATTCTAAGAAAACCTTTTATGCGTAAACCCCTTATTAGAACGCTAGAGGTTTTATGGTATGCCGTGCGCTAGCACTACATCTTCTGGGCCAAAGAAGTACGTATACATGTTCGAGGAAGGTGATTGGAGAAACAAGAAGCTATTCGGAGGTAAAGGCGCTAGCCTAATACAGATGACTCAGCTAGGACTACCAGTACCACCAGGATTCACTATAACAACTGAGGCTTGTAGAGACTTCTATGCACCAGCTAAGGAGGAACTAGACAAACTAGTTAAAGAACTAGAACGTCAGCCTCCACCAGAAGTAAGAGACAAGATAATAAAGAGGATATGGGAGATAATAGACACACTTGACTTACCAAAAGGATTAATGGATCAAGTAAGAGAATACATGCATAAACTAGAAGAGAAAACAGGTAAGAAATTCGGTGGACTAGAAAACCCATTACTAGTATCAGTTAGAAGTGGAGCAGCAGTATCAATGCCTGGAATGATGGACACGGTTCTAAATCTTGGATTAAACGATGAAACAACCAAGGCTCTAGCAAAGCTATCAGAGAATGAATGGTTTGCCTACGATGCTTATCGTAGATTCCTTAACATGTTTGGAAGAATAGTCCTAAGCATACCTGAGGAAAAGTTTAACGAAGAATTCGATAAAATGGAGGAGGAGTTCAAGAAAATAGCAGAAGAAAAGTATAAGGACGAACTAGAAGCCATAACCAAGAAGTACCCCAAGTATACCCTAAGACTAGATGCCCAGCCACCAAGAGATGTAGCACCAAATCTATGGAAGCTCTCAGTAGAATACCTTAAGAAACTCGTAGAAAAATACAAGGAGTTGATAAAGAAGGAGTGGGGAGAATTCCCACAGGATCCATGGGAGCAGTTAAAGCTAGCTATAAAAGCCGTGTTTAGGTCATGGATGAATCCTAGAGCAATATTCTATCGTATAATGAACAACATTACACCAGACATAGCCGACTGTACAGCAGTAAACATTGTGACAATGGTATTCGGTAACATGGGCTGGGACTCTGGTACTGGAGTAGCATTCTCAAGAGACGTAGCTACAGGTGAAAACAAGTTATACGGAGAATTCCTACCGAATGCTCAAGGAGAAGACGTTGTAGCTGGAATACGTACGCCTATGGACATAGAGGAATTCCGTAAACAATTCCCAGAACTATACGATCAGCTATATGCAGCAGCTAAGCTACTAGAATGGCTTAACAAAGAAGTACAGGATGTAGAATTCACTGTTGAGAGGGGCAAGCTATACCTACTACAAACACGTAATGCTAAGATGACACCACTAGCAAGAGTTAAGACAGCAGTAGAACTAGCAACTAAGCCTCCAATAGAAGACAAGGAGTATGGCAAGAAGCTTATAGAGAAGAAATACCTACCAGAAAAAGAAGGCAAGCTAATGATAGAGAAACCAGTAGTAAGTAGAGAAGAAGCAGTACTCAAAGTCAAACCCGAACACGTACTACAACTACTATACCCAAGAATAGATCCAAAAGCTAAGGCAACCCCCGTAGCTAAGGGCCTACCAGCATCACCAGGAGCAGTATCAGGTCAAGTAGTATTCGACCCAGACCGTGCAGTAGAGTGGGCACGTGAAGGCAAAAAGGTAATCCTAGTAAGAATTGAGACCAAACCCGACGACGTCCACGGATTCTACGCTTCCGTTGGTATACTCACGAGTCGTGGAGGTATGACGAGTCACGCAGCAGTTGTTGCTAGAGCTATAGGTAAGCCAAGCGTAGTTGGTGCAGAAGACATAATAATAGACTACAATAAGAGAGAGTTCAGGATTAGAGGCAAAGACATAGTAGTCAGGGAGGGAGACTGGATAACAATAGACGGTAATACAGGTAACGTTTATGTCGGTAAAGTACCAACAATAGAACCTGAAATAATACCAGAACTAGACACGCTAATGAAGTGGGCTGACGAGTTTAGAAAACTAGGTGTTAGAGCAAACGCCGACATACCAGAAGACGCTAAGCTAGCAAGAAAGTTTGGTGCAGAAGGAATAGGCCTACTTCGTATTGAGAGAATGTTCCGTAAACCTGAAAGACTAGAAGTACTAAGAAAAGTTATCCTAGCAGAAAACGCTGAGGACCGTAAGAAGGCGCTAGAAGACTTAGTACCAATGATTAGACAAGACTTTAAGGAAATGCTAGAAATAATGGACGGGTTACCAGTAGTAATAAGACTCATAGACCCACCACTACACGAGTTTCTACCAGCACCAGAGGAACTACTACAACAAATATATGAAGCTAAGATGAAGGGTGCTCCAAAGGAGGAGATAGAGAAGCTTGAATGGCTATACAAGCGTGTAATGGTTCTCAAAGAAGCTAACCCAATGATGGGTCATCGTGGTGTAAGAGTAGGTGTAACTTATCCAGAAATATACTATGCACTAGCAAGAGCTATGATTGAAGCAGCAGCAGAATTAATCAAGGAGGGTAAGAACCCCAAGTTAGAGATAATGGTGCCTCAAGTAGCAGAAGCTAGAGAAATAGAATTCGTTAAGAAACATGCTATTGAGCCAGCACTAAGAGATGTAGCTAAGAAGTATGGATTCGAGCTAATAGTAAAGGATAAGCCAGGACACTATGTATTCAAAACAAATGACGGCAAGGAACATGAGATCCTAGTAGGCACTATGATTGAAACCGTAAGAGCATGCCTTACAGCTGATGAAATAGCAAAACACGTAGCATTCTTCAGCTTTGGAACAAACGACTTAACCCAAGCAACATTCAGCTTCAGCCGTGACGATGCAGAAAACAAGTTCCTACCACAGTACCTAGAACTAGAGATACTACCAGCAAACCCATTCCAAACACTAGACATTAAGGGTGTAGGTAAGCTAATAGAAATAGCAGTAAACCTAGCAAAGAAGGCTAACCCAGACATAGAACTAGGAATTTGTGGAGAACATGGAGGAGATCCAAAGAGCATAGAATTCCTACACAAAGTAGGATTAGACTACGTAAGCGCATCACCATTCAGAGTAATGATAGCTAGACTAGCAGCAGCTCAAGCAGCTATTAAGGAAAAGTAAGTACTTTTCTATACAGTAAGACTATAAAATTATTTTTCTCTCATCATATACACTTGAATCGACTTCCTTAAACGGTAAAACTATAACTCCTCTATTCAATAGGATAGCTTCATCTATAACTACTTCATCACCAACTATTACTCCATCTTCAAGTCTAGACCATCTACCAATAATTGTTCGCTCACCAATAATAGCGCCTTTAACGACAGCTGATGACTCGATGATTACTTCTGAGAATACTATGCTATTAGAAATATATGTGTGCTCTCCTATTCTAGCTCCCTCACCTATTATAGTGAATGGCCCTATTCTAGCATTCCTTTCAATTTTGACGTTGTCCGATATGTATACTGGCTGAATTACCTCAGCACTAGAATCTATTTCAGCAGATCTACTAATGTATCCTTGGGGGTAAAAGTATTTGAGAGCTCTCATGTTTGCACGATAATAGTCTTCTGGAACACCTATATCATTCCAAAGACCTTCATGTATATACCCGTAAACCTGTCCTTCTTCAACAAGTCTTGGTATTACGTCGCGAGCAAGTTTTGAAGGCTTCTTAGACGGTATGTACTTTAGTATTTCGGGTTCAAACACGTATACTCCAGCATTAACTATATTTGAGGGAGCTTTTTCACGTGGAGGCTTCTCTATGAAGTCCTTGATTAAGTGGTCGTCATTTAATACAGCTACTCCATACCTTGATGGATCATCTACTCTTGTAAGCATTAGAGTGGCTATACCACCTTTACGTTTATGGAAGCTTAGTAGCTTTGAGTAATCAACATCGCTAAACACGTCACCGTATACTACTAGGAAGGTTTCATTTAATCCTACTACTTCATCTACTAGTCTTAGTGGTCCAGCATCTCCTAGAGGCTTAGTCTCCTCAACGTATTTTATGTCAACACCCCTATCTATTCCAGCACCATACTTAGCTTTTATTAAATGTGCTAGGTAACGTATAGACAATATGATTTCCTTGATATTGCTCTCGTATAATCCATTAATTATCCAGTCTAGTAAAGGCTTACCTAGTATCGGCAGTAACGGTTTAGGCCTAGTAAGAGTTAATGGTCTAAGCCTCGTAGCAAACCCACCAGCAAGTACTATTGCCTTAACCAATACGATCAAGCCCTTCTAAATAGACAATCTCTTTACTCAAGTATGCTAACTAGTAGTTCTGGATCCCTAGATTTAAGTTCACCTACAATTCTGTTAACAACTTCTACGAGAACCTGCGAACTAGTTGACTCAACTACTACAATTAACCCCCTAAAGGCTGGTGCAACTATCTCCTCAACACGTCTACTACTAGTCCTAGCAATACTTACCCTAACAAGGAATTCTCTACCATTAATGCTCCCACCTATAATTATTGAGCCACCTATCCTGGCTACTCTTCCCAAACCACTACTAGACAAGTACTCTACTACTTCTCTAAGCTTTACTGGATTAGGGTGTTCTAGTAGAAAACTAACACGGTACAACCTCACACCCCTAGTATTTGACTTCAACTTCATAGCCATTAGTCTTCAAGTTCTCGACTAACCGCTCTAACCGCTCAGGTTGAGGTACCTCAGCTATTATTCTAACTTCAGCCCATCCAGGTTCTAGTCTAGGATCATATCTATCATGTGATATCTCTATTATGTTTAGCCTAGCTTCTGCTAAGTATTCTAGTAGTCGTCTAAGAGTACCAGGTCTATCTGGTAGCTTTGTCTTAAGTACAGCTATCCTCTTCTGACGTACTAGTTCACGCATTATTATCCTAGATAGTAGTGTTACATCTATGTTTCCACCACTTATAATAGTTACAACCTTCTTACCTCTAACATCTATTTTACCAGATAATAGTGCTGCTAGACCAGCTGCTCCTGCTCCTTCAGCAACTGTTTTACTACGCTCCAACAACATTAGTATGGCGTGTGCTATCTCGTCATCTGATACTGTTACGATATCGTCTACTAGCTCTGATACAAGCTTATAGGTTAACTCACCTGGCTTACGGGTAAGTAGTCCATCAGCTATACTAGGCCTAGCTTCTATTTCAACTATTCTACCAGCTTCAATTGAAGCCTTCATCTTTGGAGCAGATTCTGGTTCTACACCAATAATTTTTACATGGTCTCCAAGAGTATTCTTTACAACAGATGCTATACCCGATATTAGTCCACCACCACCAATCTGCACTACAACAACATCTATGTCCTGCAGGTCTTGTAGTATCTCAACTGCTATAGATCCTTGACCCGCTATAATGTATGGGTCATCAAATGGATGTATGAACGTAGCACCAGTTTCCTCAGCTATCTCCAAAGCCTTACGGTAAGCATCATCGTATATTAATCCATGCAGAACTACTTTTGCTCCATAGCCCTGGGTAGCCTGTATTTTACTTATAGGAGCAGTCTCAGGCATTACTATTATTGCTGGTATACCTGCAGCTGATGCAGCAAAAGCTACTCCTTGAGCATGATTTCCTGCTGATGCCGCCACAACACCTTTCTTCTTAGATTCTTCCGGCAACCTATATATCTTGTAATATGCTCCACGAACCTTAAATGCACCAGTTTTCTGAAGATTCTCAAGCTTCATGTAAACCTTACCACCAGTTATACGTGAAAACGTTCTCGAGTAGTCAAGTGGAGTTCTATGTATAACCCCCTTTAACACACGACTAGCTTGTAGTGCTTCAAGATATATTTTCGTAGCAAGATCAAGCTTCATATCCTACTCCATACTCTATTATCCAGTCTTCTAGGTTTATTAGCCTAGCTCTATTACATTTACACGCTGGTGATATATTGAGGGAATACTGGGTTAGGAATATAAGAGGAGAGGTTAAAGCAACAAATATTAACGAAGTATTAGCAGGTCTAGCCATGTTAAAGGATAAGGTTAAACCTAACGACAGCATTAAACTCGTAATTAAAGGTAGTAAAGCACTCGAAGTACTAGCAAGGTTACCGGAAGAACTACGTAGAATAGAGTTCTCCCTAGTATGGGCTGAAGAAGTAGGTGAAGAAGTAATAGCATACGTTGTCTACAAGACAACATCTCCAAGTAGGTTTAGGATAAGAGAACACATACACTAGCACAACTTCTTAGAGTTTTCTACAGAGACTAGCTAAACTCACATGAGATTCCACGAGCTCCAATAGCCTTGATATATTCTTGGAATAGAATAACTCTCCGTGTGGTCTTAAGCCACCACTAAATGTCTTAGGTATATGAAGTAGTTCATGAATAAGTACTCTAATCTTAGATCTACAGTCAAGTCTCGAGAAATTACTATCCACTATTTCTATCACATAGCTTGGCTTGTAGCCAAATGCTACTTGGAAAACCCTTGGCAACCCATATATTCTAGCATAAGCTGTAGTCCTAGAGTTAAAGCTACGTACAACCCTAATTCTCTCAACATCTACGTGTTTAAACCCTAGTATACTTACCAAATCCTTAACAACACTCCAAGCACTCTCATCAACTACTAGTTTAACCCTACCCATACCCCTACACCATGTAAGGCCATGTACTGTTAGGGCTGTGTAGCCCTTAAGCTAAAATGCCTTAGCATAGCTTAGAATGATTGGTAGACGTAGAGGTATACCAGTATGTCTCTCGTAGACTTAGATGAAACAGATAAAGCTATACTAAGAATACTATTAATTGATGCCCGAACACCTTACAGTAAGATAGCACGTATGTTAGGGTTAAGTGAAGCAACAGTGTATCTCAGAGTTAAGAGGTTGAAGGAGAAAGGTGTTCTAAGAGGCTTTTACGCTGATGTAGATGCATTTAAGGTAGGATTCAATGTACTTGCATTTGTGTTAATTAAAGCTGATCCACGTAGATACAAGGATGTTCTAGAAAAGCTTAGAGAGATAAGAAGTATTGTAGAATTATACGAAGTTACTGGCGAGTACATGGGGTTAGCTAAGATTAGAACTAGGAGTCAGGAAGAACTAGTCAAGGTTATAGACGAGATAGGTGGAGTTGAAGGAGTTACTGGAACATATACTATGTATGTATTAAAGGTGTTGAAGGAGGAGAAGAGGCTTAGCATATAACTTTTACTGGGAAGGGGATCAGGGTGAGAGCTCTCGGGCACACCTTGCCAGGTACCCCTGGTTTGCTACTCATCATCTCCTAGCAAGTTCTACTACGTGTCTCGCTATAGCTTTTGCTGGGTTAACGCCCGTAGCCTTAGCCAACCCCTCCCATAGTGGAGCGACGTTGGCTTCAAGTACATAGTATCCTCCATTAGGTGCTTCAGCTACATCTATACCAGCATACTCTAAGCTCAAAACCTCTACTACCCTTAGGACAATGTCCTCGAGAACTCCGTCAACTCTGGCTGGCTTAGTAATAGCTCCTTGAGCAACATTAGTCTTCCACTGACCTGGAGGCGCTATCCTGTAAGCAGCTGCTAGAATCCTTTTACCTACAGTGAAAACTCTTATGTCTCTTCCAGGCTTCTCAATATATCTTTGAACATAGACTGGGTGTCCTAGACTCAACAGTGTTTTAGCAACTCTATAGGCTATGTCTGGGTCATTTACCTTAACTGATCCAAAGCCTAAGCTACCTATAATAGGCTTTATCACTACAGTACCCCACTCCTTAACAGCATCTACTACAACGTGTACATCCTCAGTCACAATTGTATCTGGTACTGGTACCTTATTCTTAGATAAGAGTAGTAGGGATGTATACTTATCACGAGCTTTTATGAATGCTTCACTAGGGTTAACTACAACAATACCCTTAAGCTCCATTTCACGGAGCAAACCTATCCTCTTAAGCAATTGCTCAGTAGTCATTATTGAGCCTAGGCTACGAACAACTATTGCGTCAAGGTGGACTACGTGTTTACCATACCTTATAGTTAACCCTTTCTCACCAAACGCTCCTGAAAGCCTTGAAATCCTATAGTATTTGGCATTAACTCCTAGTTCCTGGAATGCTTTCAGCAGCTCCATACTACTCTTAGTAGGCCTTGGAGCTTCGTGTACAACACCTACATTCATTAACTATAGGCCTCAACAATGCTACTATGATAGGTTTTCATGAGTTACCCTTATAAAGCATTGGATAATGTAGGAGTAATAGCTAGGCATTAGACTAGGGCTTAGGGCATTGGAAGCATATATTGCTATACCGTTAATAATGACTATAGCAGTTGTGGCATCCTATACTTTAACTAAGACTACGATTAAGTTACTTGAGAGAAAAGGGCTTACAGGAATAGATGTCCATAAACCCTGGAGGCCTAGAGTTGCTGAACCAGGCGGTATAGCTCTCATAGCATCCTATGCTATCCTAATACCACTAGTACTATTACTCAACATAGCAGGTGTAGACGAGTACAAGTTCCTAGTAGCATCAGCTTCCATACTATATGCTGGGCTCATAGGCTTAGTAGACGACTTTAAAGTACTTGATGCTAAAACTAAGACGTTACTAGCATTCACTGTTTCAGCCCCCATAATACTCTTTAACACGTATACTCCTAGACCATTAATGCCCTTTGCAGGAATGCTTAGAATAACGATAATATACCCTCTACTACTTCCACCCGCCTACATGATAGTATTGAATGCTGTCAACATGTCTGATACACATAACGGTGTTATGCCTTCAACAGCACTCCTAGTATTAAGCGTAGTCTTATTCTCAACTGCTTCAGCATACTATAAAGGACTTACTGATGCTACAGGATTGCTCATAGCGTTAATAGCAGTAGCAATACTGTTAGGATACATATGGTTTAACTGGTATCCTGCAAAAGTATTCAATGGCGATAGCGGTAGCTTTATTGTTGGAGCACTAATTATAACATCAGCTATTCTCGGTAGAGCTGAAGTACCAGCTATAGTAGCTATGCTAGTATACATAGTGAACGGATTCCAAATACTATCCTCAATCAAAGGTTTAGTAGAACGTAGAAATATTGTAAGACCAGTCATAGTTAGAAACGGCTTAATAACAGCCAATAAGGATCCAAGAGCACCTATAACAATACCACACCTACTATCCCTGAAAGAACCAGTAACTGAAGTTGAAGTAATAGCAGGCTATATAATCCTATCAATTATATCATGTATGTTGGGATTGATAACAGCAGTTATCTGCTACTGGACATAAGCTCCTCCAACAACATTATAGCGTAGACTGGAGCTGTAAGTGGATCAGTCCTTATCTTCAATTCTAAAACTTTGTTCCGAGCCATCATAGACTTAAACAATAGCTCCTTAACAGAATACTCCTCCACTGTAGTAGAAAACAATACTATCGTGCTATTCCTTAAAACCTTATCCTCAACAAAGCCTACAATACTTGTCAACTCCACGAGTGGTATTAGTTTACCAGTCTTCTCCAACACAATACTCTGTAAGTAATAAGCTGGAGACTCCATAGTAGGTGTATAGGCTATCACAGACACCTTATCCAAGGAGTCTGCAAGTACTCTAAGCTCACTGGAATAAATGGATAAAAGCTCATCTACTATCGACGAGTAGTCATGTACTTCTATTCTAAGCCTATTAAACCTTAAAGCCTTATCACCCTTCTCCCTAACCCTATCAGCTACCTCATAACCCGAGATAGAAGCCAGTAATACTTGGCGTAGAATTCTACGAGGCCTATCAACTAATACTAGTTGCTGCCCCCTAAGCCTAGCTTTCACTTGTTGTAGTGGTTGAGGAGTTATTAATAGAACATGATTACCCGTATAATATGTTGAGTCAAGTAGCCTTATCAGACTATTCTCTGTACCCTTTTCAGCAAACACTATTATACCTAGACCCTCAGTATAGGGTGCTACGTGGTAGGTTAACGTATCTATTGATGCATCTATTAGGGGGTAGCCTGGTATAAGCGTTCTAATGGTATGTGAAAAAACCTTTGATGCAATAACACCTAGTCCAGTAAAGGAAACAGCTATACGTTCATGTCCGAGAACAAAGTCCACTACCGCTCGTGCTTGCTCCTTAGCCCACTCTTCTACAGCTTTAACATCCCTAGCTAAACTAGTAGTCATACCTACTATATCACCGCGTACCTAAGGGATTCACAGCAACTACAGAGCTTCTTATCAGGTTCCTCTGGTATCCTTGGTATAGCCTCATATAATAGTTTCTTAGCCTTCTCAACATTCTCGGCCATAACCCTTGCAACCTCCTCAGCTGTTACAGGCTTCTCAGCCCAAACATCATAGTCTGTAACCATAGCTAGCGTAGCATAGCATAACTGTGCTTCACATGCAAGAACTACTTCAGGTACAAGAGTCATACCTATAATATCGGCTTTAAACACATCCTTCCATACACGGCTTTCAGCACGTGTCGAGAACCTAGGCCCCTCAATACATATATACGTACCCTTATCATGCACTGTTATTCCCAGTGACCTACCAGTCTCAACTAGTATTCTCCTAAGATGCTCACAGAACGGGTCAGCCATACTCACATGAGCTACTGTTCCACCCTCAAAGAACGTGTACTCTCTCTTCTTAGTCATATCTATGAACTGGTCTGGTACAACAAAATCTCCAGGCCTGTAATCCCATCTAAGACTACCAACAGCACTAACAGCAATAACCCGCTTAACACCCAACTGCTTGAGAGCCCAGATATTAGCCCTATAGTTTATCCTATGAGGTGGTATCCTATGACCCCTACCATGTCTTGGTAGAAAAGCTACCCTCCTACCCTTAACCTCACCTACTATAACGTAGTCGCTTGGCTCACCGTAGGGTGTATAGATCTTAAGCTCAACTGTTTTCTCAAAAATACCTGGATCATATAAGCCACTACCACCAATAACAGCTATTTCAGCACTATACTTACCAGGCTTAAAGACCTCGAAAACCATGCACCCTACACCAAGTACCATATGTAATCACTAGGAAATTAAACAATACCGCTCTCACAGTAAGAGTATACCCACATATTTTATACTCCAATACACTAATAGATAGCCAAGGAACATATAGGTGCCTAGGTATTGGATAAACCACTGATAGTAGTAGACCTATGGAAGAGTTTCAACGAGAAAACAGTGTTGAAGGGCATAAACATAGAGTTAAGGAGAAACGAGTTCTACGGCCTACTAGGGCCTAATGGTGCTGGTAAAACAACACTATTGAGAATAATAGTAGGCGTACTCAAACCCACTAAGGGAAAAGTCATAGTCAATGGAATAGACTTGTCAAGAAACCCCATAGAAGCTAAGAAGCTCATAGGCTATGTACCCCAAGAAAATATTCTAAGCCCATACCTAACTGGGCTAGAAAACCTACTATACTATGCAGGACTACAGGGAATACCGCGAAGCGATGCAAAGAAGAGAGCAAGAGAACTACTAGAATTCTTTGGACTAGAAGAATACGCTAACGTTAAAGTAGCAAAATACTCTGGCGGTATGAAAAAGAAACTATCAATAGCAGCAGGAATAATACACGACCCACCACTACTAATACTAGATGAGCCTACAACAGGCCTTGACCCAGCATCAAGGCGTAACCTATGGGATCTATTATCAAGACTTAACAGAGAAGGTAAAACCATTATAATGGCAACACATTATACCGAAGAAGCAGAAAAACTATGCCATAGAGTAGCGATAATAAATGATGGAGTATTAGTCGTAGAAGGTAATCCACTAGAACTCAAGAAGAAGTATGGTCCTCCAAACATAATAGAATTATACTTGAGTAGTAGCATGGAGGAGCTAACTCCAAGATTATCGAGGTATTCTATAGGTAAAGTAGTCCAAGTAGACGAAAAAGTACTAGTACCAGTAGAAGACTACAGAAGCATTCTACCCAAGATAATTGAGGAAGTAGTAGGCTTAGGCCTAGGCATACGTAGAATAGAGATACGCGAGCCAACACTAGAAGACGTATTCATAAAACTTACTGGGAGGAGACTAGAATGAATATTAGAGCTATTCTCAGTATTGCTTGGAGCGATACCCTACACCTACTACGCATACGTAGCGTAGTATTCTGGATAATAGTATTCCCAATAATACTAGTACTCCTATCAGCATTCATATGGTTCAATCCCTCACCAACTACAACTTACAGTGTTGGAATAGTAGACTTAGACAAAGGTAACGGTACACAATGGCTTCTACAAGCATTCAGCTATGCTAAAGTAGACAATAAGTCATTGTTCAAGATAATAGAATACAATAATACTAGTCAAGCACTAAACAGCCTCCTAGAGGATAAAGTAGACATAGTCCTAGTAGTACCAGAAGGATTCACCAGTAACCTAACTAGAGGCTTCCCTACAAGACTTGAAGCCTATGTTTCAGCCAAGAATCCCACCAAGTCGATGATAGTGAAATCCGTTATATCAGGCTTCATAAACGAGTTCTCAAAACACGTTATTGAAAAGAAAGTAGAGGTAATGATGCACTACGCCTTATCCTACATCAACGCGACCATGGGGTTAAATGAGACTGTAAGCAAGTATATTAGACTATGGTTTAAATCCATAGTTAATCCAGTAAACCTTACAGTAGAAGAAGTATCGCCTAAAGAGAGAAGAATTGATAGGTCAGCACTACTTGCATGGGCTGTTGTAGGAATAATAGCTGTTGAATCATTATTCGTAGGATTGATTAGGGGAGCTACAGTAATAACAGAGGAACGTGAACGACAAACACTCTACCGCCTACTAGCATCACCTATCTCTGGATGGGAGCTACTAGTAGGTAAGACTATTGGAGTACTAGTTGCTGTGGGCATATCAGCTATACCATCAGTTAGCCTAGGAGTACTCCTAGGTGCAAGAATACTATTCAACCCATTAAGCATTGACTCATGGATAGCAGTAGCAATGATAATCATAGCAACATTATTCTTTACAGGACTAGGCTTAATCATAAGCATGTTCGCTAAAAGCGAAGCAGGTGCTACAGCACTAGCCAATGCCCTAGCATTCACCTTAATGTTCACGTCTGGTGTATGGTGGCCTCCAAAGGAATGGCTACCAGAACCACTAAAAACAATAGCATACCATAACCCTGCAACACTAGCAGTAGATGCCGCGAGAAACATACTAGCATACGGCATGAGTATAGGAGAACTATCCCAGTATATTCCACTAATAGGATTAGGCACAATAATAGTATACGCCACCGGAGCAATAGTATACAAAAAACTAATGAGCAAACTAATAGAATGAAGACCTACTTACTCCTTCTTTTTCTCAGTAAGCTCCTCTAATATCCTGAAAGCCTTAGCACTACTAGTAGCTACTGGTCCACCACCCATAAGAACAGCAAGACTTATAACCTCAGCAATCTCCTCCGGCTTAACCCCAGCATCAAGAGCCTTCTTAATATGCAAGGCTATACAAGGATCACATCTAATAGCAACAGCTATACCCACAAGCACTAACTCCTTCTCACGTAGCGAGAGCCTACCAGTCTTCAACGTTGCCTCAAGAAATCCCTGAAACTTCTCAGCTACCTCAGGTGTAAACTCCTTAAACTTTTGAAAAGCATACGATACCTCACGTAAAAGCTCAGTTGAATACTTAGCCATACAAGTCCACCTCCGAAACAACGCTGACACGTCTTACATTGAAGGTATTTATCCTTTGCCTACATGAACTCCTAATCAACTCTCCTAGAAATATACAATAGTATTGCTAGAGCACAAGCCACCAGTACGGTAGAGTACAGTAGTATCCTAAGCGGGTCAACGTATAAGACGCTAACAGCATATCCAGCAACAACTAGACCTAAACCATAACTCGTATAGTACAAGCCATAGCCCGTACCCCTAAGCCTAAGTGGTACTAGTTTTGATAATAGTGCTCTAAAAACACTCTCATGATACCCCATAGCTATGCCATAGAATACTGCTGTAGCTACAATAAAAGCCATGCTTATATGAGTATACGAGTAGCTTAACGCTATAGCTGTAATAGGAGTTACAACTAATGCTGGTACAAGAGCAATAGCACCATACTTATCAAAGCTATAGCCAGCAACTAAGGCAGCACCAGCATCAACTCCCTGAGCTACAAGGTATATTAGCGGAACCACCCATTCAGCTACAATATCCTCAGCAATATAAAGCATTATCTGATAGGGTACTAGTGCTGCTACAGCTAGGAAAACGAAAACCAAGTATAACGCGAGTAGCCTAGTAAACCCTCCACTACCCCTCTCTTCTCCCTCAACTACTCTCCTACGAGGTACACCAGGAAGCTTTAAGCCAAGAATACTCCAGCACTTCCTAGCAAATCCCAATGTTATGAGGGCTAGCGTAACGCTTACACCTAGGACAATGTATGCTAGCCTATAGTCGCCATAATATAACAGTACTAGGCTTGCAATCCCAGGCCCAATAACTGCTCCAAGCTGGTCAAGCAACTCATGGACACCGAAGACCATCCCCTTACCTATACTAGGTATACTTGAAAGCAATGCATCCCTAGCTGGAGACCTAATAGCCTTCCCAAACCTCTCAAAAACAAACAATACAAGAGCAACATAGGGATTCCATGCAAGAGCTAGAAATGGAACCATGTAGACTAAAGCATAGCCAAGAAACACCAACACCCAGTAACCACGAGTAAGATCAGCCAAGAAGCCAGCAAGCAACCTAGCAGTAAAGCCTATGAACTCAGCTAACCCTATACCAACACCCAATACAACTATAGTAGCACCAAGAACACGAGTCATATAAGGTGGAAGTATACTCCTACCACCCTCATAGGCTACATCAGCAAACAAGCTAACAAGACCAAACAACACCACCAAAACCCACGGAGAACACCTAAACCACAAACCACGGCCACAAGCCAAACCCAACTACCCGGAAACAAACAATACCATACCCCAATAATAAAAACAATTACACCACACACTACCCGGAAAACAGTAAACACAGTCCTAGAAAACCCGTAAAGCTTATCAGGCTAGGAGTCAACGGTAAACAGGATCACCTAAAACCCATGGCCAACCCCAGTCAATCCTAAGACGAAGAACCCTCGACGAGGTGATAGATAGTTGAGTAAGGGGCTGGAGAGTAGGGGTCTCTACATACTAGTAGCATTATTCATAACAGCTCTTACAACATCTAATCTAACAGCATCAAAACTAGTAGTACTAGGTGAGATCGGGGGAATACTCCTACTAACACCAGCAGCTGTAGTAGCCTACGCCATAACATTCCTTATGACCGACATAATAAGCGAGGTTTGGGGGAAAGAGGTAGCAGGAAGAGTAGTATTCGCAGGCTTCATTAGCCAGCTACTACTACTAGCACTAGTATGGACAGCAATAGAGCTACCAATAGCGCCATTCCAAGGCCAGGAATTCCAGCAAGCCTACACAAGGATACTAGCACCAGCAGGAAACATAGTAGTAGCAAGCCTAACAGCATACCTAGTAAGCCAATACCACGACGTATGGGCATTCCACAAGTGGAAACAGATAACCCGTGGAAAACACCTATGGCTAAGAAACAACGCGTCAACAATGGTAAGCCAGCTAATAGACACAACAATATTCATAACACTAGCATTCACAATAATACCATGGATAACAACAGGAACACCAACCATAACACTACTACAACTACCAGGACTAATACTAGGACAATACATAGTAAAACTCACAATAGCCCTAGCAGACACACCATTCTGCTACCTAGGAGTAAAACTACTACAAACAACACAGCAAACAAGAATAACCGGAAACATAAAAACACACCCAACACCATAACATCCAATAACCAAAACAAGCAATCATTAGGAGAGGTAAGAGAACCTGCACCTAAGAATCCTTGAAGACAAAAAGAAGTTCACATACCATAAAGTAAGCATAGAAGAAAGAAGAAGATAACAACAATAATAAAGCAAGCACTCTCAAAGAGAAAGGAGATACTAGTAGCAGTAATCTTCGGAAGCTTCACTAACTCAAACACGTTCAGAGACATAGACATAGCAGTATTCACCGGATACACGATACCTTACAATAAAGTAGAAGAGTACCAGGAAACACTAGCAAAAGAACTAGAAAAACAACTAAAGATACCAGTAGACATAACAGTAATAGACTACGCACCACCATGAATAAAAGCAAAAACACTAAAAGGAACAACAATAATAGAAAAACAACAAGCACTAACAACAAGACTAAGATTCAAAGCAATACAAGAAATAAAAGACATAAAACAAAAAGCAAGAAAAATAACCAGAAGAGGACACACATAAATGACCCACAAAACACGCAGAAAACCAAGAGAACTCTGGGTACACCAGTCAAACCTAATGAAAAAGAAAGAGAACTCATCATGAAAATAATACCAGAAAACAAAGACCTCCTAGACAAACTCAGAAAACACAACCCAAAACACAAGCCACAAACAAGGCAAAAACCTTAAAAGAAGAAAACAAGCAAACAAAACCTGCGAGCCAGGGGGGCAGCCGATGGGGGCCCGCAGGGGGCTCAGGTCCCCCTGGCGGATGAGCCCACACATCCACACATTCTAGACAACACATCCCAGCACTCCAATAACAACACTCCAACCCACACCATTCTCTAACATCCAGCATAGGGGAGAAGAAATAAATAGTGCTCCAAGCATAGATCTATAACGCAATCCCCTAGAGGAGATGTCCCCTCACGACGAGGGGGAAGACCTCTAGGGGAGATGCGCCCCCTCCAACACCACTCTCCACAACAACTCCTTCTCCAACACAAAACCACCACAACATAGTAGAGAATAAAACACTACACGTAGAACCCGTAAACCCTGAAAAGAAATAAATAGCACCCAAAACCATAGGTTAACCCTGAACTGCGAGCCCGTATGGGAGATGTCGCCCCGAGGGGGCGAAAAGCCCGCGGGCGATGAGCCAACACACCACCTAGTTACCCCACCAAACCCCTTTCTAATCTCACCTACAAGCCTAAACCATTCATTAGCCTAGGAAGATACAGTGAAAGCTAAGGCCACATCCAGGGGGTAAACTTAATGAACACTCTCCTATCCCTACTAAAAAGATTCATAAAAGCACTCGTAGATCAAGTAGAAGAAGTAGTAGAGATCAAGAACGCTGAAGAAGCTCTAAGAATCATTAAGAACATCGAGGAAAAATACAGTAGACTAGGCTATACAATAGACGAAGTCTGCAACTACGCTGAAGACTACGTCGACCCACACCTAGACCTAAACTACATAGAAGCATTCAACGACTGCTATACATACATAGCAGCAAAGGAATACCTACACACATACTCAAAGGAAAAACAAGGAAACCAGCCCAACCTCTCCTAATCCCCTCACACACTATGTACACTCCTCATTCCCAATCCTATCACACCATCCATGCATTTCAATTCTTTTGTAGCTTTAGAGTAAAGACTGTTGTTGTCGCTAGTGCTCATGCATTCATCAACTTTCAATTCTTTTTGAGTTTTAGCGATGTTCGGTGGTGCTAGGCTTACACTATAAGATGGCTCGCTATTTTCAATTCTTTTTGAGTTTTAGTAGAAGATATGCTAATCTGTCGGATCTGGCCCCTGTGATTAATTTTCAATTCTTTTTGAGTTTTAGATACCAAACTTTTATTGATAGCAATGGCCGGTGCTAACATACTTTTCAATTCTTTTTGAGTTTTAGATACTACCAAACGACATGAAGATTGATCCAAGAGATATAATTAAATTTTCAATTCTTTTTGAGTTTTAGCTAGGCCTAGTCATAATAGAAGTAAAAGCCATAAAAGAGAGAATGAATTTTCAATTCTTTTTGAGTTTTAGTTGAACACAAAGTCTTCAAGTTTATCTAGCAGATCTAGTAATTTTCAATTCTTTTTGAGTTTTAGACATCACTAATGTTGTTTGACTCAATACTAGTACCACCAGGCTATATTTTCAAT
>WANQ01000039.1 GCA_015521735.1 Pyrodictiaceae archaeon
TGTTATAGAAATTAGTCTAGTACATAAAAGGAACTGTAACACTTATATGCTACATAGTAGAAAAGTATACCAGGTAGAAAATATTGTACACTACAGTTAAGATTAGAGTTGAAGCTAAGAAGAAGCTTGAAGAATTACAAGCACGTTTAAGACTTAGAGGAATTAAGGCAAGGCTATACGAAGTTATTGAGAAATTAATAGAACTTGGCCTTGAAGAAGAAGAGGAGCTAGTAAACAAGTTTAAGTCCAATACAGAGCAAGAAGACCCTATGCTAAAACTCTTAAGAAAACCCCTTAACTGGAACATAAAGGATGCATCCATAAAAATAGATGAAGTACTATACGGTGAGAGTAGTGGCAGTATTCATAGATACGAACATATTCGTAGCAGCAAGAAATAAGAGCGACATTAACCATGAAAGAGCCGTTTACCTCTTAGAGCTTGCTCTAAGAGGAAAATATGGTGCAATGTATACATCAGATTACGTATTCGATGAAGCTGTAACCGTGGCATTAATAAGAACTAGGAAACCTGAAATAGCAATTGATATAGGAAACTTTATATTATCATCTAGAAAACTAAGAATATTACATGTGGATAAATACGTCTTCAATAATGCATGGAGAATATTCAACAAGTACATTCATAAAGGCTTAAGCTTTACTGATGCTACATCAATAGCACTAATTAAGAGATACAGTATAGACTATATCATGAGCTTCGACAAACACTTTGACGGCATAGTACCAAGAATATACTAAGTGAAGATAAATAGTAATCCTATTAAACAGACTATAACTAATAATCTCAACTACTGCGATAATAGACAAAAATAAACTATACAAAACTTCTTCAAGTAATTCAAATAACACTCATATTATTGCATAGTTAAGAAAAGTAAAGCTTATATAGTGAACCCTATGCTAGGGGTTTACCCGTGGGGTTCGATATGCTCCAAACGAAGTAGCTTTCCTAAAATGTACTTCTTGTTCTAAAACCTATAGTCTACTTGATAAAAGAGTTCTATGTGATTGTGGAGGACTATTAGAAGTAGTATTTAGTCGAAGACCAGAAGTTTCTTGGAAAAAGCTTAGACGTAGACCCTTTAGATTATGGAGGTATCGTGAGCTAATACCTTTACCAACTAATGCTGAAATAATATCATTAGGTGAGGGAGGAACACCACTAATACCATTGAAGAATATATCTAGGAAGTTTGAACTAGAAGTCTATGGGAAGTTTGAGGGAGCTAATCCTACTGGTAGTTTTAAGGATAGGGGTATGAGTGTAGCAGTATCGGTTGCAAAGTATCTTGGAGTTAAAGTAGTAGTATGTGCTTCAACAGGTAATACAGCTGCTTCAATGGCTGCTTATGCTTCAAGAGCAGGTATTAAGCCAGTAGTAATACTACCTAAGAATAGTGTTGCTAAGGGCAAGCTAGCTCAAACAATAATGCATGGTGCAGTACTTGTTTCATTAAACGGTTTATTCGATGACGCTCTTAAAGTCGTGTTAGAGCTTGCTCATAGGAATATAGCTTATCCATTAAACTCTATTAATCCGTGGAGAATTGAGGGTCAGAAAACAATAGCTTACGAGATAATAGATGAGCTAGGCAAGGTAGACTGGATAATAGTACCAGTAGGTAATGCAGGGAACATTACATCTATATGGAAGGGGTTAAAGGAGTTAAAGAACTTAGGGCTAGTAGAGAACCTGCCAAGACTAGTGGGTGTACAGGCTAGTAGAGCATCACCTCTAGTAAAAGCATTCCAAGAAAAATCACTAATATTTGAACCAGTAGAAGAACCTAAAACAATAGCATCTGCTATTAGGATAGGTAATCCAGTACATGGTTTAAGAGCGTTAAAGGTGGTGTATGAGAGTAATGGCGTATTAATAGATGTTAGCGACGAGGAAATACTATGGGCTCAAAAAGTTCTCGCAAGACTTGAAGGCCTAGGAGTTGAACCAGCTAGTGCTACAACAATAGCTGGTCTACGTAAACTAGTAGAGGAAGGAGTAATCACTCATGGCGAGAAAGTGGTAGTAGTATTAACAGGCCATGGACTCAAGGACCCTGAAATAGCATTGAAACATGGTATAGAGTCCTATGAAGCAAGTAGTGTTAGTGAAGCAGTTAACATAGTCTCAAAGATAACGAGATAAAAATAATAGAAAAATATTCTAGGTGCATATGCAATGAAGCGGATATTAGGTAGAGATAGCATTATAGTTGAAGCACCCGCATCAATAGCTAATCTTGGACCAGGATTCGACATACTAGCTATGGCTATTACAGGTCTAAGGGATAGAGTTAGAATAGTTGTTGAGCCTGGAGGAGGAAACGTATACGTAGCAAGTGTTGACCCAAGAATACCTAGCGGTAAAGGCAATGTCGCCTACGCAGTAGCATCTAGAGTAATAGAGGATTATGGGCTAAGAGACCTAGACATCTACGTATTAGTAGACAAGGGGATCCCAGTATCAGCAGGACTAGGTAGTTCTGGGGCCACAGCAGCTGCTACAGCCTATGGTCTATCAGTTCTACTAGGCCTTGGACTTGGTAGGAGAGAACTCTTAGAGCTAGCTGGTATAGGAGAAGCCTATGTAGCAGGTAAACCACACTACGACAACGTTGCAGCAAGCCTATTTGGCGGAATAGTAATAGTTGACCCCAACAAACTTGAAGCCTACGTTGTAAAACCTAGGAAGAACATCTGGATTGGAGTAATAGTTCCAGAGAAAAGAGACATAGACTACAAGACACGTAGAGCTAGAAGCATACTACCAGAAAAAATAAGCTTAGAACTACACGTTAAGCAATCAGCTAGTCTAGTAAAACTAGTACACGCATTACACGTAGGCGATCTAAGCCTACTAGGCGAAGCCATATCATCCGACTACGTCGTCGAGCCCTATAGATCTAAGCTAATAGAGTATTATTGGGATCTTAAGAAGCTTGCACTAAGTAGTGGAGCACTAGGATTCAACATAGCAGGAGCAGGACCATCAGTATTCTTCATACATGAATCAAGGCCAGGAGCAATAAGTCTATGTAAAAAGCTTGTAAGCTACCTCACAGGCCATGGAGTAAAAGCATCATTCTATGTATCAACCATATCAGTTCATGGAGCTAGAATACTAGGTGTATGGAGATGACCTTAGGATACGAAGAACTATTGATAGTAGGTTTCGGAAACGTTGGTAGGAGCTTAGCAAAACTAATAGCATTTAAACAAGAATACATTAGGGAAAAATACGGCATAGACTTAAGGATAATAGGACTAGTTGACTCTAAGGGAGCAGTAGTAAAGCCGGGAGGACTAACAGCATCTGAGATACTAAAACTCGTTGAAACTCCTAGATCAAGTCTAAGACTACAGAAACCCTACGGTAAAACCTATTCAAGCATAGTAGATGTATACGATGAAGTAGAACCCACAATACACGTTGAACTAACACCACCAAACTATGATGACGGTGAACCAGGCTTATCACACATAATACATGCTATTAAAAACCATGTAGACGTAGTACTAGCTAACAAAGCACCACTAGCACTCTACTACGATAAGATAATGTCAATGGCAATAGCTAGCAATGTTAGAGTAAAATACAAGGCAACAGTCATGGCTGGCACACCACTATTAAACCTAGTACTAGGTCTTAAAGGCTATGAAGTAGAATACGTTAAAGGCATATTGAACGGTACAGTAAACTACATCTTAACAGAAATGCATGAAAACTTAGTAACACTAGAAGAAGCTCTACAAAAAGCACAAGCACTAGGAATAGCTGAGCCCAATCCAGCCATAGATCTAGAAGGAATAGATGCAGCAGCTAAAATAGTAATAATAGCTAACACCTTAGGCTTAAACATAAAACTACAAAACGTGGTAAGACAAAGCATATACAACATAAGCTTACAGGATATACGCTCAGCTATACGTAAGAATAGAGTACTAAAACAAGTAGCACAAGTAGACTTCAATAAAAGAGAAGCCTATGTGAAACTAGAAGAAATACCACTAGAAAACCCGCTGGCAAAAGTTAATGGAACATACAATGCAGTAGAGATAGGCACTTCAATTAACAAGATAGTTGTAGTAGGTAAGGGTGCTGGTAGAATAGAAACAGCCTACACTATACTAGATGATATAATTAGCATAGCGTTAGAGAAGAGGGGGTATAGGTGAAGACAGTAGTAGTAAAGATTGGTGGATCACTTCTAGGAAGCATAGAAGAATACTTTAATGTAGCTAAAAGACTAGAGAAAGAATTCATTAGAAAAGGATTCAAGCTAGTAGTAGTTGTATCAGCAGCAAAGGGTGTTACGGATAGTCTAGTCAAAGTAGTTGAAGTAGGAAAGGGTTTAGAGGAAGTACATGAAAAATACCTGGAGATAGCAAGCAATCTAAGTTCTACAATTAAGTACAGGGTAGCAGTAAAGCTAGCTGAATTAGATGAAAAAGCAAGGCTAGGTAACCTTAACAGTTATGTTAAGGCGAGAATACTTGCTTACGGTGAGGAAATTAGCCGTATAATACTAGGTAGCATACTAGACTACATTGGCTTAAGAGTTGTAGAAGTTAGTGCACTAGACATAGTCAAGGCTAGAGGTAATCCATTGAATGCTAGAATAGACTATAGTTCAACTAGTAGGCTAGTAAACACGGCTATACCTAAAATCCTAGGAGAAGTAGACGTAGTTGTAGTAGAAGGATTCATAGCATCAAATAGTGATGGACAGGTAGTAGTTCTTGGGAGAGGAGGCTCTGATTACACAGCTACTACACTAGCATCACTGCTAGGAGTAGACGCGTACCTATTATCAAATGTACCCGGTATTCTAAGCGGTAATCCAGAACATATAGGTAGTGTTAGGAAGGTACCAGTACTAGACTATGATGAAGCAGTTGAAGCAGCTATCCATGGAGCTAAAAAACTTCATCCTAGAACCTTTGAACCACTAAAACACCTAGACAATCATGGTATAAGAGTATACGTAGGTGGACTAAACAACTCATACACTACCGTGGTGCCTTGGACAACTAGTCCTAGCCTAAAACTCACAGCATCTAGAAGTAATAGAAATAGCTCTATAGTAGCCTTAATAGGTAAATGCAATAACAGGCTTAGGGTTGCTAAGAAGCTAGTAGAGGAGCTTGCAGAGAACAATATAGAGTACATTGGACTACACGTACCACCCAATAGACCAGTAATTAGAGTTGTTGTCCCAAGAAGACAAGTTGTTGAGGCAACAAGAATAGCTCATGAAATAGTCGTGGGGGGTGGTTATGACTAAGCTAAGTGTTGGAGTACTTGGTGCTACTGGAATAGTAGGTCAACGCCTAGTATCTATGCTAGCAGATCACCCATGGTTTAACCTACAACTAGTTACAGCATCGGAGAAATCAGTTGGCAAGAAGTATGGAGAGGCAGTTAACTGGGTTATAGAGAAGCCCCTACCTAGTAAATACTATGATATGGTAGTTGAGCCTACAAACGTAGATAAGATACTAGAGTATGGAGTAGACATTGTATTCTCAGCACTTCCTTCAAGTATAGCTCCTAGCATAGAAGTAGAGCTTGCTAGGAAAGGTGTAGTGGTAGTATCAAATGCTAGTCCTATGAGAATGGATGAAGACATACCACTACTTAACCCTGAAGTTAACGCTGACCACGTAGAACTAGTAGAAGTACAGAGAAGCAAACGTGGATGGAGTGGATTCATAGTTAAGGTTCCTAACTGTACTACTGCAATACTAACACTTCCATTAAAACCCCTCATGGATGAGTATGGGGTTGGCAAGGTAATAGTATCAACAATGCAGTCGCTTAGTGGTGCTGGTCTACGTGGAGTACCGTCAATGCTTATCCTAGATAACATAATACCATTCATTGAAGGAGAGGAATGGAAGGTGGAAAACGAGTCAAGGAAGATACTAGGTAGGCTCATCAACCATAGGGTAAAGTATGCTGATATAGGTGTTACAGCAAGTTGTCATAGAGTAATGGTCTTAGAGGGGCACTTAGAATCAGTATTCGTAGAGCTACATAGGATGCCGAGTAGCCTGAAAGAAGTATCCAGAGTACTATCCACGTTTAAGACCAATAAGATCAAAAACCTGAATCTACCATCAGCGCCAAGTAAGCCAATAATAGTTAGAACTGAGAAGGATAGACCACAGCCTAGACTAGATAGAATGGAGGGTAATGGTATGAGTGTAGTTGTTGGCAGAATTAGAGCAGATAACGTAGTCAATGGTGTTAAGTTCATAGTACTAGGCCATAACACTATACGTGGTGCAGCTGGAACAGCAGTATTAATAGCAGAGCTACTAGTCGCTAAGAAGCTAGTATAGTGTTACCTTCTAAGTACTCTAGCAAGATAGAATGTTAATATAAGCGACATAATACTTATCGGTAGCAGCGTTAATGGTAGAACTAGTAGTTTTAACCCCATAAGCCTAGTACTAACACCTAATAGATCATACATATAGCCAACATATATGAACCCTATAGCCATGCCAACATTAGATAAAGCATTAAGATACCCTACTGCTCTAGCAGGATTACCAGACTTAATAGTCACTATCCTCCTAGACAGAGGAGTAAAAACCCTTGAAACAACTGTTAAAAGCGAAAACCCTACTATAACTAGCCAAAGCCACCCACTACCTATAAGTAATAGTCCCAACGGTAACAACACTATGGTTAATTCTAGTATAGGTTTATCTGGATAACGATCAGCTATATGTGATGCAACTAACCCTAACCCTAATCCCAGGAAACCCGTAACAGCTAGTAGTAACGCAGTATCCTGCCTAGTAAGTCCTAATGCTTCACGTACGTAAACATAGGGTATATCGCCATAATATATTGATAACGTGAAGCCAACACTGAAACCTGCAGTCAAAACTGGTGCTATCTCAGATAACCTTAGATCACCAACAGCTTTCTCGGAGGACCTTCTATTACTAGTATTAGGCTTAGGTATAGGTATAAACAATACTATTAGTGTCGATACAATATAGAGGATTGATGCTAGTAAGAGAATTGTTAAATCACCATATGGCTCCATTAGAGCATACACAATATTTGCTAGCTGGGCTCCACTAGCACCTACAATGAAGTATACGGCATAAGCCTTACCACGCCAGCTCTCGGATGAGTAAACAGATACAGCATACTGTAATGGTATCCACATAAGACCAGCTAGAAATCCCTGTACAAGCCTCAATAATACAACCATAACCCACGTATAAGTGTAAGCATATGCTAGTACAACTATTGCTGAAGCACTAAAACCCACTATTGGTACCAGCCTATAGTCACGTATTCTCGATGAAACCTCTCCACTAATGCTAGCAGATAAAGCCCTCATAACAAAATACGATGCAGTTATAAATCCTATTACTAGTGCTGGAGCCTCAAGTTCCTCACGTACATGGTATGCTACAACAGGTATTGATAACCTAAATGCTAGGCTACCAGTAAAGGATACTATGAGAACTAGTAGATAGGCTTTAACAGCTTTCACTTCAATAACCCTGCATACTATGAAGTCATAGGTACATTATAAGGCTAACAGTGCTAGTGCTATAGCTAAGCCTACAAGTACAACTGTTCTTGAAAGCTCGAAGTAGAAGCCGAGTACATCGCCGTTAACATATCCTAGAATACTATGAGCTGTTCTATGAGTATAAACTAGTACTAGTAACCCTAATAGAATAGATGCTAAGACGTACAACACGTACATGGGGTTCATGAGGAATACTATTGCAAGTAGTAGAAATGAGAAAACAATACCGTTAACCATAACCTTAAACTTGTCCTTCGACTTACTTAGGAACAAGTAGCCTAGCCCACTGTAACTTGGCTCTCTAGATATAGTGGCTAACAAGTACATTAGCTCAGCAACAACTATATGGGATAAAACAAGTAGTGCCATGTAATTAGATAGTACTAGTATAGCCGAATAGGACAACAATACAATTAACACGGTTGCAGTAATAGCAGTGGAACCCCTCCAAGGCTCTTTTAAAATCCTTAAAGCATCGCTTCCCCTCTTCCCAGAGCTCAATACGTCGGCGAAGTCAGCAAAACCATCTAAGTGGTTGAAACCTGTAATAACATACATTAGAGTCAGCGTTATAGCTGATTTAAGAAATACGTTAACTGGTAGATATAGTGGTAGAATAACTATTACTCCTTCAATTAATCCTACTAGTGGTGCAAGATAGAAGTATTCTGCAGCTAGTGATATGTCGTAAACCTTTGCTGGGATAATCGTTAGAAATGATAGAAGAGCTAAAAAGCCTTTAAGAACTCTTAACAAGTTCGCCAAGAGCATTCACCAATAACTCATTATCTTTTCTTCTCCTAACACTTACCCTAGTATGGTAGCGTGTCAATCCCTTAAATGTATGTGCAGGTCTAACCAACACCTTATACTTGTTCAATAATGCGTCTCTAAGACTAATAGTATCTATCCAGTCATGTCTTAGTAAGATAAAGTTTGTCTTAGAATCATATACTTTATACCCTAGACTTCTAAGCCTACTTGTAAGGAATATTCTCTCTTCCACAATGTAGCTTCTAGAATACTCTATAAACTTCCACAGCTCTTCAGCATACCTTGATAATACTCTACGTAGAGTGCATTCAGCTATTGAGCTTATATTCCATGTAGGTCTAGCCATATCTATTCTACGTACCATGCCCTTATTAGGTGAGTATAGTAGTCCTATCCTTAGCCCTGGTATACTAAGTGTTTTAGTAAAGCTTCTAACAACAACTATGTTCTCAAATTCACTTCTACCCATAAACCCTTTATAGCCACTAAGCTCTGAGTATACTTCATCTAGTAGAATCCAAGCCTTACCGCTTACATCAGTGATCAATTGTTCAACAACTCTAGGTTCTAGTACTAGGCCAGTAGGATTATTTGGATTAGTTAAAACTATTAGGGGTTCCTTAAGCTTCTTCACCATGTCTAGGAGTACTTCTACGTTAAATCTAAAGCCTTCACCTACCTCGCTCATATAGAAGTCAATGCACTTAATACGTAGAGCTCTACATAGTAGGTCGTAGTCGCCATAACTTGGTTGAACTACGACTAATGTTTTAGGTCTTAAAACCATTACTGTTAAGCTTAGAGCCTCAGAAGCACCATTACATACCACTATATTTTCCCTACTAACACCATAGAATGAGGATACAGCTTGTCTTAATTCCTCGTAGTTTGAGTCGGGGTAGAAAGTGTATACTCTACGCCTAATACACCATGCCACGGCCTCCTCTACTAGTGATGGTGGTCCTAGTGGATTAGTGTTTACGCTGAAGTCTACTACCCCACTAACTCCTCCACCATGGAATCTCTTCAACTACATAGCCTCTCAGCATATTCTAGCTCAAACCATGTATCAATGTCTAGTAGGTCTGGAAACCTACACATAACTATGTTATTCCAGCTCCAATCATATCCTTTTAGAAGAGATATTCCTGTAGGACTCCTAGGCTCACTACCCCATAAGTGTTCTGGGAAACACTTCGTTCTGTCAACTAGTAGTGTTATAACGCTCTCCTTCAACCCTAACGCTTTCTCAATGAACTCTTCTAGTACACTTCTTGTTATGAATGGTGTATCAGCTGGTAGGAATAGTATTGGTGGATTAGCTATGCTTAAAGCTTCTTTCAAGTCTTCTGGATAACTCTTACCACTAGTAGCTATAACTGGATAACCATTCTCAAGACACCATCTCTCAGTTAGTGGTGTATTAGGTGATACTGCAACATATAGTTTACGTGAAAGATTACTTGCAGTAACTAGTACGTGTTCTATCATGGGCTTACCACATACTTTTACCAAGGGCTTTTCTACACCACCCATACGCTTAGCCATACCACCAGCCATTACCACTACTACTAGCTCACCCATTACTCTCTACCTAGGTATTCATCGTATACCTTGCTTAGAATAGAGCCTATAAGTGAAGCTAGTATATCGTCTATGAACATGGGTTTATCCTTGAACTCCTCTAACTCGTTCTTTAACCTGTCAACCCAGTAGTATGAGAATAATGCTTTCCACCCATTAACGTATAATGCAAGCATTATGCCTAGTAGTTCATCTGAAACAATTCTCTTGGAATCCATAGTGTACTCGCTTCTCGTAAGCCCTGGTATGGTCCCAGCTAACCCATACTTGTCTAGGCAGTGTGACGCCATTAGCATTGACCATACGTTAGGATCCTTTAGTAGTCGTACTAGGTTATTCTCTACTAGTCTTCTAATCTTTTCTACGGGTACTCCTGGTACTGGTGCATTAGAGTATATCTTTAGTGATGAATCTATTATCCACTCAATATTAACTCCTAGAATATTCTCTAGTCTATCATTTATGTCCAGCTTTGCTAGTCCATGTGATAATATTAGATCGTATACTAGTTTAGCCGTCGCTGAGCCTATAGGTGTTGCTGGTCCACCATAATCTTCTCCTCCGGTCTCAATAGGTGATGCTACTATTATCGCATCCGTAGCTGTAGCGTATGCTCTACTTAAACTAGGTTTTCTACAGGATAGTGCTAGGTCTACGAGTGCTAGTGTTTTAGCACTAGAAGCAGTCATTACGAGGTCTACTAGTGCGTTAACTGATAAGCTCTTAGACGTGTATACGAGGATGTTAATAGTTGATGGAATTCTACCCTGTATTTCACCAATACATGCTAGTGGCTTAAAACCAATAGTTCCAACAACCTCTACGCCAAAACGCTTGTCTTCTACAACTCTATACTCGTTTACAACGTCAACAGCTGTAAGGAATACAGCAGTAGTGTCTATGGGTAAGCCTAAATCCCTTACCAGTCTAATAGCGTACTCTCTAGGATTAGGGTCGTTGAAGTCCTCTCCAACTCTATGGAATACGGTGTGTGTAAGCTCTCTTAACCCTCCACCTAGTATAGTAGAGCTAATAGCTTTAACTCTTAGAGGAAACTCTATTATTAAGGAGTTCTTCTCACTAATAGTCGTAATCCTTAGCATATCCTAGATCATCTCTTCTCTACTAGTCTACCATACTCAGAGTATATTGATTTAACGAGAACCTCGTAGCCTAGGTTCTTGGAGGCAGTAACAGCTATACTTGTGCCTCCAGCACCTACACCCTCCTTAACATAGCCTTTCTCATAGTATCTTAGCCCAGGGTAAGGGGCGTTGGAGAAGTCGTAGTTGAATCCTACTACTGGTACTTCTGGTGCTATCATCTTAACTAATCCTACTATATCTGATGACTCATCCTCTATAAGCCATCTAGTAGTACCAACTATGACCTGGCCTTCAAGACTTACTCCAAGAGCTTTAGCTAACGCTAAAACAGCAGCCATCTGTGTACCACCAGCTAATACCACCCTTAACCCCTCATCTACTGCTACTCCAAGAAGCCCTGCTAAGGCTACGTGTACTGGATCACCTAGGCATGCTACAGCCTTAAAAGGATCCCTCGTGGGTAGATTAGAGCACTTACCTAGCCCTTCCTCAACAACTCTACGCTTAAGATCATGCGGGTTCCTTGGACCAGCACTACTAACCATACCCCAAGCACTATAACCCAGTGCAACCATTATCCCTAATGCTGTTGTCGTACCACCAGGAATACTCTCACCCAGTACAACAACATCGGCAACGCCAAGGAGGCTTTTACCCAAGACCACTGCTTCTCTATAAATACTCTTAACCCTATCATAGTCAAGAGCTTTACCACTATCTATCCTACCACCAACAACCCTACTAGGTAAATCCACATGAGGTATTCTAGGCTCAATATAGGATCCAGCATCAACAACAATAAATGGTGTACTCGAAGCCATTAGAACAGCACGAGTAATAACAGCAGGAGTAGGAATACCTTCAGGAGTAACAGGTATACTATCAATACTGATGGGCTTACCTAAAACAAGGTACTCAACATCAACAGCAGGAGTATACAATGTTAACTTAGGCGTAGCACCAGCAATACTAATCCCAGGAATAGTAGAAGTCATAGTAGACCCAATAACATAAACACATAAAACCCTCAAACCCCTAAGAGACTCAATAAACCTCCTCCCATCACCACCTCTATAGGCAAATACAAAAGCCACCAACTGGACACCCAATCCAGTTCTAACAATCATTGAAGAAGAAGAAAGAAATAAACCCTACCCCCACAACACAAACAAAACCTAAACCTAACATACCTTGAAAGAATAGCTCATAGTATTAAGGGAAAAAATATTTCATCTTTAAACCATATTTACTCTTCCTCATACACTATTACTACTGCTAAACCATACATGTTCCTTACAGTTATCGGCGCTATATGTAATTCCATTGATGAAGCCTTCCTAGATATTTCCTCCAAGGCCTTATTTAATTGCTCTTCTACTTCTCTTAACACATACTTTGGCTCCGATCCATAACTTGAGACTATCTTTACGCGTAGGGGCATATTTCTCAACTCCCTAAGACTATTCTAGGTAGTTAAATATTTATTAGGTTCTGTAAACAATGTTCTACCCACACGTAGGATGCAATATTGTATCTAGCTCTGGTGTAAACATGAAGAAGATTAATCGGAAAATTGTTGAGGAGACTTTCCGCAGGCTTCTTGAGGGTAAGAGTTATCGTGAAATAGCTGAAGAGCTAGGCATTAGTGCTTCAACTGTTCATTATCTTAAGGAGGTATTGGACTATGCTATTGATAATGCTGGTGCAATAATCTATCGTCTCCGTAGGATTAAGGAGGCTAAGTCTAGGAAGAATATAGAGAGTGCTATCCTACCCAGCAGTTTAGGGAAGGCTTCTGCTATAATACTCTACGCCTACTATGTATACAATGGCTGGCGTATTGTAAGGGAGGCTAAGAAGCTTGCTGAAAACGGTAGGCTCAGCCCCAATGGATTAGAGACATTTATTAAGAGGTTTGCTGAAAGGTTTACAGATGCATTAACGCATCTTATGCCTCCTAAAAACCTGTTTAAACCAAAGTTAGTGCTCCCTAAAGACGTACTGCTATCTGGCTTCTACTCTACCTTAGATGAACTCGAAAGGCTTTTCGTAAATGAAATCGAGCGTTTAGGCATGATAGCTGAGAAAGGGGATAAGCCTAGAGTAAGCTTAGTCTACATAGTTGATGGTAGTGAGCTAGGGTATAGCTATAACTACTTGTTAAAAATACCCTTAACACGTGAAATAGTAGAGAACCCTGCTGTAGGAGTAAAGCTAGTCCTCTACTGTATTGAGAAGCTATCCAACCCGAACACGGTATCACGAATACTATCTATTATTGAAGAATACATGAAGGTTTACAACAACATAGTGAGCCGGAACATCAGTTTCAGGGAGGCTATGAAGAATATACGCTCTGCTAGACGTAAAGCTAAGAGGGAAATACGCAAGCTCATAAAAGAAGCTATAGGAGAAGAGAATATAGGAGCCTTATTTGTGAAAACACCTGACCAGTTATCTAGTTCTAATAGAGTTAACATAACCATATACTTATCACCACAAGCCAGCTAGCCTAGAAACTAGAGGCTAGGATGAAGTAGAAAGGAGATATAAACACATAGTTTACATATATGCCAGGTACAGTATGAGGATTCTCAAGTATTATTTTTACATGTAATTGACCCTTGTTTACCCGATAATATAAATAGACATGTACTCTCTTATGGAACATGTGGTTAGCTGTGAATGCTAGAGAACGCTTGGAAAAGTTCTCGCATGCATTAAAGGAGCTTAGCTTTTCACTAGAAGACGTAGGTGATATAGATTATAGTTGTCTTGAAGATACTAGAAGCTTTCTTGAATGTGCTAAGAGGCTTTTGGAGCTACTAGAGGTAATAGAACGGTATACTAGGAGTGGTTATGCAAGTATTCCTAGAAGTGCTATAGAGTTACTAGAGAATGCTAGCATGGAGGACAAGGTATTGTTCACGGAGCTTTTAAGTAATTATAGGTCTTTTATAGAATGGCATAGAGAGCATGACACCTTTGAATGGGGGATTATACTAGAGGGTGTAGAGCTTTACAAGAAGTTGGACTGGATAAGAGATTTCCATGAGAAAATCATTAAGCTCAACTTCCTATACTTTACTAAATACATGGTAGACGTATACCGTGGAGTAGCTGAGGAGTCCGATAGAGTATCAGATTACCGTAAGCTCAAAGCTCTCGACAGATTCAACGCCTATATGAGGGCACTAGGAGAACTAGCTGAATTAGGCGATGAATTCCTTAAATCAGTTACAATGGTGTTAGAGGATAGAATAGACCCATTGAACAAGGAGACAATAGATTTATGGTGGGCTTTAAAGGGAGAAGAACAATGTCCAAGAATACCACCATATGATATGCTCCCAGTAATAGGTGATGAGAGAGAATTACGTGAAATGTATTCAGAAATATATGAGTGGTATAAGGAGTACAAGAACCTAGTATTCATACTACCAGGTAATGCAACGCCAGCACATCTCTCAAGAGAATTCATAGAAAAGCTACCACCACCTGATAAGGCAAGTCTACACGACATATACGTAGTAGCAAGAGAAGTATCTGCTGGAATACTTGAATGGGGATTCGGAGGTCTAAGCAAGAAAACACGTAGGCCTCTAGGACTAATAGCATTAATCTTAATGAAGAGCCTGGAAAACAAAGTAGACCCAAAGAAGTCAACACTATATGGTGAAGGAGTAGACAAGTCAGCTAGATTAGCTAAAGAGATAGAAGAGGATAGGAAAAGATTTAGAGAAAACCCGCCACCAGCATGCGGAGTACTACTACAATGGATAAGGAAAGCACTAGATATAGCATAGAGTAATCAATGGGATGAGATTGAGCGGGAATACATTATAGGCGAAGATGCCGTTTCTACAGTGTTTGTGTCTACATGCTTATTTAGAATACATAATAGTATTATTGTAGGGGTTAAGTATTGCGTGTAAAAGCTATTGTTTGGCGTGAAGAGGATATGTATGTTGCAAGAGAAGTTACTACAGGTGTTACAAGCCAGGGTAAGACCATAGAAGAAGCTCTAGAAAATCTACGTGAAGCTTTAGAGCTCTACTTAGAGGAAGTACCGGAGGCTCTTGAAAAACTTGAGCAGGTAAATAAGGGTATTGTGGGAGTGCTAGAAGTTGAAGCAAAAGCTTCCAAAGCTATCGGGACGTGAAGTAGTGAAAATACTTGTTAAGAAATTCGGATTCACAGTAAAGAGGCAACGAGGAAGCCATATAGTTCTAGTTAAATACGTTGATGATAGGAAGATTGTAACAGTTGTACCACTTCATCCAGAGTTAAAGAGAGGAACCCTACTAGGTGTACTAGAGTTAGCTGAAATATCGAGAGAAGAATTCATACAAGCATATGAAAAAGACTGTTAGCGAGTCAAATTATATCTAAAGATTCATAATGTATTCAGGTAATTGGCCTTGAAGAGAATACTTGATAATGCTGTTAGTGTCCGTGAGCTTACTGATAGGCTTGTCAGGGCATGGTGTTTGGCTTATTCTTGGGTGTTGGAGTACTGCAGGTTGGAGGGTTGTATTGTTGAGCTTTGTAATAGGTTGAGGAGTGCTATGGAGTTGTTTATGAGTGGTAGTGACGACTATGTTTTGGGTTTTGTTCCTTGCCAAATAATTGATGGAGGTGAACGTGTTGGCGCTGTATACTTGTCGAGTGGGAATGGCGGGTCTCCTTACTTGCTAGTAGCTTCTTATACTATTTTAAGCGATATCGTCTATGCTGGTTTTACTTTACTTCATGAGGTTGCCCATCATATAGGCTTTGGTGATGAGGATTTAGCTGACTTTATCTCCCTTCTCGTCGTAGATGAAAATGTACGTAGGAGTCTACTAGAGTTTTTAGAGAAGCCTCCTAGGGTTGTAGAACAAGCTATTGATAGAGCTATTTATGATGGGAATACGTGTAGTATTAGAGATTTAGGGAGGCTTCTGAGTAGTAGGGGGCTTGTTAGAGTGTATAAGTTTAATTGTGATAGCATTATGGGTTCATGACTTGTTTTACGTGTTTAGTATGTCATTACTTGTACTCCCTTGTTCTCTGCGTATTCTTCTACTTCTCTCCCTATCCATACTGTTGCAAGTACTGGTTTTACTTGCTTCCCATACTTCTTGGCTACGTATTCTACTTTCTTTAAAAGCGAGTTTACGTCATGGTGGTTTGGCTGTATCTTTACCTCTACTACGTATACCGTCTTATCTGTTTCTACTAGTAGGTCTACGTCAATGTTATCTACTCTAGCATTACGTTTACGTACTAATATCCTCTCTCCAAGCTCCCTAATCATTTCCCTTAAATCCTCGTAAACATACCGTGATATAGTTGCTTCAGTAAGAGCAGCTATATCACGTCTATTATGCTCTATAAGTCTACGATGACTCTTCAACTCTTTCTCTATGAACTCAAACCTCTTATCGTGTTCCAGCAGTTTCCTTTCTATCGCTTCAAACCTCTTATCATGTTCTAATAGTTTCCGCTCAATTGCTTCGAAGCGTTTATCATGTTCTAGTAGTTTTCTCTCAATAACCTCAAATCTTTTATCGTGCTCCAATAACTTTCTCTCTATTACTTCAAAACGCTTATCATGCTCTAATAACTTACGTTCTAATACTTCAAATCTCTTATTTATTTCCTCGAATCTCTTGTCATGTTCTAGTAATTTCTTCTCTATTACCTCGAAACGCTTATTCATCTCCTCAAAACGCTTATCGTGTTCTAATAACTTCTTCTCAATAGCCTCAAACCTCTTAACCATTTCTTCAAATCTCTTATCATGTTCTAGGCTCTTTAACCAAAGCTTCCTAATATCTTCGTGAATACGCTTAAGTTCTTGGAGTATTTCACTTAAGCCTAGTTTACCAGCAACAGCGTAACGAAACTCTTCATCCTCTTCTAAAGCCTTCAGGAAACGCTTCTTCTCATCAACACTTAGTGAAGCCATTTGCAGGCCCCTTGGCTAGTGCTCTGTGATTAGTATTTAGTGGTTTAGCGTTATAATATTGCTGTTACCCTGTATCTAGCTTTAGCTATAATAGTTTTCGTAGAAGTTTAAAGAACCCTTACTGTTGTTCGGGAAAAACACTTATTGGTTTATAGGCTTTGTATTTGTGTGCTTACCTTGTACTTGGCTTATAGCTTCTCCTATACCTTCTATGGCGTCTACTTACTTCTACAGCATATGCGTATGCTACGTATGTGTCGACTACTAGTAGGCTCATATTATACACCTATGTATTATTCCTTGATGAGCTGAGCTTATCTTACAGAGTTTATAAGCTTTCCCTTAATCATCTCCAGTAGAAGTTAATGCTACATTATGGGAAGAGTAGGGGAGAAGCTGAATAGGGTTTTAGTTGAGAAGGTTTGGTGGAAAAGAGAGTTGGTTTAGAAATAGGGTTTTACTTTTACTTCCATCCTAGTAGTTTTGCTAGTTTTTCTTCTGGTTCTGTTGGCTTTGTTGCTAGGCTTACGATTACCATTACTATTAGTGATACTAGTGCTCTGCTAACATAGATTAGCTCCCAGTATGGTAGTTTTATAACTCCCGCGATATCTAGTATTGCTACTATTGAACCAGCTATCATTCCTGCTAGTGCTCCTTCCTTTGTTGCACGCTTCCATAGTAGTCCTAGTACTACTGGTATGAATACTCCAGCTGTGTATATGTCGTATGAGTAGATTAGTAGCTCTATTATTCCCTGAACGGTTAAGGCCATTACTAGTGCTAGTATACCTACGATTACAGTTGTTATGATTGATAGCTTCAGCATGTGCTTGTCTGCTGCCTTAGGGTTAATGAATCTGTAGTAGAAGTCTCTAACAATATGTGATGTAGCAGCTGTTAGCAATGAGTCTGCTGTAGACATTACAGCTGCTAGTACTGCTGCAATGAATATTGCTCCAGCAGCTGGTCCAAGCATTACTAGGATTAGATGTGGTATAGCTACTCTTGGTGAAGCTATAACCTTGTCCGGTGATGGGCTGAGAGCTAGTGCTGCCATACCAGCTAGTGGTGGTATAAATGCTATTAGCATTAGGAATACTCCAGAAGCAATAGCAGCCTTCATAGCAGTCTTCTCATCTTTTGCAGCAAATAATCTCTGGTAGAAGTCTTGGCCTATTAACGTGTACATAACAGTTGCTACGAGAGTCAATACTATAACAGAGCCTCCAGGAGAGAAGGGGTTCATGTACATGCTTGCTGGTTGTGGTAGTTCTACTCCACTAGCCTGAAGACTCTCTATCTTAGACATAATACCTCCAATACCACCAGCTGCGCCAACAGCCATAGCTGTAGCAATAATGACTCCTAGGCTACCAATAAGTATTTGTACAAAGTCTGTTAACGTTACAGCCCATAACCCTGAGATAGCTGTGTATGCTATGAATATTATTGTTGCTAGGATAGAGCCTTGGAGACCTGGTAGCCCCATAGCCTCAAATATTGCTCCAGCAGCCCATACCTGTGCACCAATAATACCTATCAATGCTAGGAGAGATAGTAATGCTGCTAGTGCTTGAACGGCACCAGAACGATACCTCATGTTAAGTATTTCGGGTACAGTGTATAGTGCTAGTGCTCTAGATAGCTTAGCAAACGAGAATCCCAATAGCAGTAGTCCTAGGCCACAAGCAAAACCATACCAGAAGCCACCAATACCATAGCTAACACCCCAAGAACCACCACCTAAGACGAAGCCACCACCATAGTGTGTTGCAGCTAAAGTAGCAGCAGCTAATAGTACTCCTAGCCTTCTACCAGCTAGTAGGAAGTCAGCTGTAGTCTTAATGTACTTTGAAGCATATACTCCTATTGCAAGCATAGCGGCAAGATAAGCTATAACAGTATACCAGACTACATCCATACCCTCAGCCAACTAGAATACACCCTATAGTATTACTGATTCATTTAGATAAAAACCTTACCTATTAGAGATAAAAGAGTAAGTTACCAAAATAAATAGATCGTAACACAAGTAAACCAAACAAACAAGAAGCTATCCGGTAAAACAAACGCTATCTATAAGAACCAGCTACTAACAAAAACACGTAACCAGTAAACAAATATATGGAGAAGTAAGTGAAGAAAACAAGGGGAGATGACGAGCGACCTCGGAACAGATCCTTTAATGAAGAACCGTGTGAGGACTGATCCCACTCAGAAAGAATATGCTCCTTGAGCTTATACGTAGTTCATAGTACGAGTACGTTAAAGAAAATAAGGAACTTAAGACTTAAAAGAGCTTGTTTTTACAAACTCGCTAGTTACTATATACTACACACTATAATATC
>WANQ01000040.1 GCA_015521735.1 Pyrodictiaceae archaeon
CCCTTAGGGTATAGAGGACCTGGAGTCTCTAAGCTTTTACTCTTGGATATTGAACTAACATCAAGAGTGAACCTCCTATACGCTTATCGTGCTGGAGTAGACGTTGCATCCCGTCATGCACTCGTGCAACGTGGGTTTTATAGCTTGGGTCAGCGGAGCCGCGTAGTCCCGGGCTAGAAATCCCGGCGTGCCCCCCACAAACACCTCCAAACTACCATAAACCTAAGCATCTAATGTATCGGTATCCGAGACCGCAAAATGTGGCTGAGGCTCCTCTCAAGTCTGATAATCTTGGCGGCATTGCCAAGAAGCCGTCGGTTATATTATCTACTGGCTCAGAGTTCATAGTTTTGTATAGTTATTCTGCATACACTTTGTAAGTGTCCTCCCTTTATCAGAGAGATACTGGATGCCTTTAGGGTAGTAGTTGGCATTCCATGAGTCTCAGCCTAATTGAGTTCTCTATAACCTCATTCTAACCCAATTCGTTACTAGGAGGGAGTAGGCCATTCCCCCTAGTGAAGATTACCTTCCTCAAGCTGGGAGCACTACTATAAACTCCTATAATAAAGGATTGCTTTCTCTCTAAGGAACCTATTGTACTCGTCAGCATCACCACACCTAAGTAGTAACTTAGTGCCTGATCCCGACAAAATTCTCTAACGCCAAGGACACCAAGATGGTTGGCGACGACTACATCTTTTTCGTATTGCCCGGCTAGGGGGTAAGTAATATTATACATAGTTGATAAGGATAAGCCTCAACATATAAAGTCGTACCAGATGACCGCTATCAAGCCATAGCCAGGAAAGGAAGAAGTTTATGATCAATGCTCAGAATCCTACATCGGACGCTTTATAAAAAAGATTCTACATGAGAGAGACGTTTCATTAAATATGAGTAGAGAATACTCCCACACACAAGATCGAGATCACAAAAGGAACTGTAGACAAACATCAACAATAGTACATAAGATTATCGGTATAAGACAATAATAAATCAAATATTATGTTATATTAAACTAATACATTGGAAAAACTATCTTAAGCAAAATTCCAAGATCCAACGGCTTTTCTATACATACAGCAAATCCTTTACATGATTCATCTAATGCTAAACACCAGTTCCTATTTAGTTTTGTAAACCCACCATGAGCTACAAAGTTCCTCACATGCTTTTCGTTAGGTACAACCTGCGCTGATGGATAGAAACATAAGGCTTTCTTTTCAAAAACTTTACCTGTATCCTCGTATACACAGTTACCAGGAAACTCTATCTTAAACCCTCTCGGCAGAAGGTAACCGATTACATTTTTAATATCATTGCTTAATTTATCTAATTCCTGCCTAACTAAAATTCTTGCACTAGGTTCAACCATAGCAGTATAAAACTCTGAGATGGGCAAGATATGACTGTAGATCTTACTCTTGCTATCTTTACTATCCTTGTTGCTATTTATTAAACTAGATATTTTTACATCTAAGTTCTCAAGTAATAATTTTAATATGTTAAGGTTAAAACATGTTCTAGAATTTTTATTCTCCAACATTCCAACATATAATAATGCTTCTTGTAGTTTATCTATATATTCTGAAATTGAATTCCAAAGTATAATACTTAGAACAGCAATATGAGGTGGAACTGTAGTCGAATAGCTACTGGCTCTTCTAAAAGTTATATGTGCACGGTCAGTATTAATACTGAACTCTATCAAAGGAAAAATAAATTTTTCAATATTATCATTAGATTTAAGTAAAGATAATAATGGTATAAACCAATGAAACATACCCAGCATCGCAATATATATAGCAAGTATATATGACACGATACCACATTCTATTTTATTATAATTATCAACACACTTATGCAAATTTTTGATATCTAGGGATGATATAAATTCGTTAATGATACCTCTAATTTTAGCCATATGGCTTATCATACCTTGCATACGTTTACGCAATAAACTACTATTTTCTAAACTTACATTATCACCGACAGATATAGCTGACTCTCCTGTCAATATTCTATAATTATAACTAATATTATTATTGAGCGTAAATTTTATATACTCTATTGGGCCAATATTTCCAAGAGTAACAGGATCACTATTATATAAGTAAGATCTTACAGCTAATTCTATAGGATTATCAATATTTGTAACATTTTTAATTGATTTTTCAATTAATTTAAGCGACATATTTGCTATTTTTAGAATAACTATAGGATCAAAAACCTCTATTACATAAGATAAAG
>WANQ01000041.1 GCA_015521735.1 Pyrodictiaceae archaeon
CTGTTTTTACTAATGTTTTGCTTGCTGATGAGTTGAATCGTACTCCTCCTCGTACTCAGGCAGCGTTACTAGAAGCTATGCAGGAAAAACAAGTAACAGTAGACGGAATAACATACAAACTACCAAAACCATTCATAGTAATAGCAACACAGAATCCAGTGGAAGTAGAAGGTACATACCCATTACCTGAAGCACAGCTTGATAGGTTTCTGTTTAGAATAATAGTAGACTACCCGTCTAGAAGTGAGGAAGTTGAAATGCTTAAGATAAAACATGTCAAAGGTGAGGTTATTGACGTTGAACCTATTGTTACTGCTAAGGAGGTATTAGATGCAGCTAAGACTGTGGCTTCTAAGGTTAGAGTTGATGTTAAGGTTATGGAGTATATTGTTGACCTAGTTAGAGCTACACGTGAGCACCCGTCAATTCTACTTGGTGGTAGTCCTAGAGCTGAGGTTATGTTGTTCTATGCTTCAAGAGCTTATGCAGCTGTAAGTGAGGGTAGAGACTATGTTGTACCAGATGATGTTAAGGCAGTATTCTTTGATGTAATGAATCATAGAATTATACTTAGACCAGAATACGTTATTGGAACATATAGTAGGGAGCCCTTATGGAGTTATCGTGCTGTTAGGGGAATACTTGAATCAATACTTGATAAGGTAAGGGTACCTATATAATGATGCTTACTTCTAAGGCTAGAGCACTAGTAATTCTATCACTAGTACTAGTTGTCTTAGGGCTACTATTGCTTAGAATAGAACTATTACTATCTGCCTCACTTATATTCTCCACCCTGGTAGTTGAGGCATTATCCTTTTCTAAGAGTCTTAGGAATACTAGCGTAGTATTGAGGAGTCGTAGCAGAATACCCGATAGAGTTATAGTTGATTCAATAATACCTGTTAAAACCACTATATCTATTAAGGGGTTTAGGGGGCTAGTAAGAGTATCTGATAGGTTATCTGAAAACCTTGAAGTAATTGAGGGTAGTACTAGTAAGGTATTTCTACTCAAGAATAATGGTGGTGGAGACGTTAACTTAGAGTATACTGTAAAGGCTGTGGTGAGGGGTTCTACAAGTATAGGTCCAATAACGCTACTACTAATGGATCCATTAGGACTTGTTGGAGCTATAAGAGTTGTTGAGAGCTCACAAGTATTCTTTAGCGTAGTACCACAATTCTATACCTACTGGTTTAAAGAGAAGACAAGAATTATTAGACGAATACTTCCACCAGGTGGTCACCCAGTACATGTTAAGGGTTTTGGAGTTGAGCTAGAATACATTAGGCAGTATATGCCAGGTGATGATTATAGGAGGATTGCGTGGACTGTATCAGCTAGAAGCACTATGGGAGAACTCTATGTTAAGGAGACTAGTAGTGATGTAAGGTTAAACTTGTTTATAGTAATTGATGCTGGATTAGAGTCTAGTTTAGGGTATCCTCGAAGACTAATAGACTACTACGTTGAAGCTACAGGAGCACTCATATTATCTGCGTTAAAGCTAGGTGATGTAGTAGGACTATATATTGCTGGTATTCCTAGTCTTCTCTTACCGCCAACTAGGCGTAAAGAATACCTATACATGGTGTTAAGGCATTTAGAGACCCTTAACCCTAGTAATACTAAGAGCATGTTATCTAGAATACCAAGTATTCTAGGCAATGTTCTTACGGGTAAAGCCTTAGTAATATACATGTCTAGCCTAGAAAACGTTGATGATGTAGGAAGTATAGTTGATGAAACTAGAGCTCTAGGACATATACCATTATTTGTACTACCCTATACACCATCATTTATAAGAATACCTAAAGATAGGGTAAAGCTAGTAGAATACTATGGATTAACACTGAGTAGGGAGCAAGAGAGAATTGAGAGGGTTAAAAGAGAACTATTAGTGCATGGAGCTAGAGTTCTACTAGTTAAACCAGTAGACTTTACCCTACGTGTACTTGAAGCATATTATGCTATGAGGTTTTAAGCTATGAACTATAAAGCACTATTAATTAATGCACCAGTAATTACTTTATGCATATACTACATGCTGAGAACAGCGTTGAAGGGGAATCTACCATACATTATTGGTGGAGTAACCTTAGTGTTAGCTATGATTATACTAGATCGTTTAGAATACATAGGAATTACTAGTCAAGTAGTAGCTATTACATTATTATCGATCATACTAGCCGTCACGGGTTATCTGATCATACTAGAAGTACTACTCCTAGTATTGCCGTTTGTTTACATAGCCTATTGTATCTTAAAGGAAATTAGGTTAGAATACCTTGTACTAGCTTCACCCATAGCCTATGTCTATGCCTTAGTTGTCTCCTACCTCGTAGACTTAGGTTATGGTCCGGAAGCTCCATTACTAGTAATACCACTTATAACTAGAACTCTTGGATATATTATGCAGGGGAAAATACCGTTAATTGTATCCTATGAGCCAATACCAGGGATAATACCATTGTATTTTACGTCAATACTAATACTACTGCTAATTCACGAATACAAGGTACCATTGCCTACGTACACGATATCCCTTAGAAAACTATTATTCACGGTAATACCATTAGCTATACTAGTAGCTGTAGTACACGTAGCCTATAGGCTAATCCATGTAACCATAACGTGCCTAATACTCGTTAGCTCTATATCAACCATAATGCTTTACCGTATAGTCAAGGAATAGACGCTAAGAGACCCCTCATAATCTGCGGGATACTTCTTCATCCTAACTATCATTAGCGCCCGTGTCCTCATTCATCGGGGCCCCATCTACTAGGTATCACTATAACTTCCTTACGCCTAAGGCTTTAAGGTTTAAGTTATCCCAACGTATTACTAGAGTACATTAGAGGGGATGAAGACCTGTGTCCGGTCAACCGATGAATATGAGGAAGCCGGACCCACACGACCCCTCCATTACGGCTTGTCTTCTCGATTAATTAATTTTGCCTTTAATCTAAAGTAGGTTTATAGTATTTATAGTGCTTATACAGTTTATATTATTGGTGTATGTGTGTTGACTAGGACTATAGCATTATCTGATGAAGCCTACGAGAAGTTGAGAAAGCTTAAGGAGAAAACAGGTGCCAGTAGTTATAGCGAACTAGTTAGCATGCTCGTAGAAGAGTATGAGAAGAGCCTGGTGAACAAGTTGAAGCAACTATTATCAGAGCTAAAGCTTAGTGATAAAGAAGTTGTTGAACTAGAGAAAATAGTTAATGATTTGAGGAGTAGGCGTTGGTTCTAGAAGACTGTGTTCTAGATACATCAGTTCTCATAGAACTAGTTGATCGTGGTAGAGAAGACTTATTAGAAGAAATAATTGCTTTATGCAATAAAATACTTATTCCATGGATAGTAGTTTACGAATACCTCTACGGCCATAAATACGTTGGTAGAAGTATTAGTAAGCGTAAAGAGTTTCTAGAAAAACTAGGAGCAACAATATGGGGTAACCAAGAGATATTATTAAAGGCTCTTGAAATAGATGTGCAATTGCATAAAACTGGTAAACCAATACCGTTTTCAGATATTCTAATAGCATCAATAGCTTTAACACATAATGCAAGACTACTAACAATGGATGAAAAACACTTCTCAAGAATTAAGGGCTTGAAAATAAAGCTTATTAGAAGAAAAGCAGAAGAGGTCAAGGAGCAACTATAGGTGCAAGGTGAATAGCTTTATGGTAGGCGTTAGGTCTTCTCCCATAGTAGTACTTATTACAACACCAGGTAGAGATGTAGCAGAGAAGTTGGCGCGAATACTAGTTGAGAAAAGGCTAGCAGCATGCGTAAACGTAGTTGATGGCTTAAAGAGTATTTATTGGTGGAAGGGTAAAATCGAGGAGGATAGTGAAGCATTAATGATAGTTAAGACACGACTAGACCTATTCAATGAGCTAGTAAGCGAGGTTAAGGAACACCATCCATATACGGTACCAGAAGTAATAGCATTACCGATTATTTCTGGGAACAAGGACTATATTGAATGGCTTGAAGAAGAAACAAAGAAGAATCAGTAATGGGACCTCTCATCAACTATCAGCTTGTAGGCGCATCATCACCAACATATTCGTACACCACTATATTATCCGTAATCCTAGACTTAAAGCTACAGATTGGGGAGAAAGGACATTTTTCACAATAACACCTACCTCTCTCTACTCTCCTAATTCTTCCCTGAGCTAGAAGTAACCCTATGATTAACTCAACTTCTCTCCGATTAAGCTTAGCTAACTCTGCAATAGCATTAGGCGAGAATACCTTCAAGGACTTCACAATACCTAGTACCTTGGCAAGCTTCTCATCAATATTCTCGTCCATTTGGGTAGACCTCTATTAGAGTATAAGTGAAAGTAAATGGTATGCTATAAAGGATACTATTCCAGCTAAGACGAGCATGTATAAAACTGCTATTAGAGTAAGCTTAGCACTCTTCAACTCCTGATACATCACGGCAACTGTAGCTAAGCAGGGTACGTAAAGTGTAACATACAGTAGTAGTGCTATGACTTGACTAGTACTTAAATCCAGCATAGTAAGTGCTTTATCGACGCTATCTACTCCTTGTAGAATAGTTATAGATTCCACGAATGCCTCCTTAGCTATAAACCCGTTTAGTAAAGCAAAACCTATCTTCCATGAATTCTCGTATCCTGTACCCCACATAAACTCTATTACTGGAGCAAAGAACTTACCAATCAATGCACCATAACTATCCTCTACGTTCTCTACTGGCCCACTAGGCCCATAGCTTACTAGAAACCATGTTATAATACTCAACGTGAATATTATTAATCCAGCTTTTCTTAGAAAATGCTTACTATAATCCCATGTAATCCACCAAACAACCTTACCACTAGGTCTATGGAGTGGTGGTATCTCTATTAACAGCTCTGGAGGCTCCCTAACCCTGAATAACAGTCTACGTACGATAATGGATGTTATAAGGAAGACAAGTATACCAGCAACATATAGTCCTCCTATAAGTAGTGTTTGAGCTATAGGCGACTTGAAGAACACTGACGCAAAAGCTAGTATTACTACAAGTCTAGCTTGACAGGGTATAAATGGTGCTCCAAGAATAATCTCTACACGTTCCTCTTCCTCAGTAGCAGTACGACTAGCTAAAACACCTGGAACATTACATCCAAGACTAATAATCATGGGAAATATAGCTCTACCCGATAACCCGAACCTCGAGAATAAGCTATGAAATGAAGTAGCCATTCTAGGAGCTAAGCCAGAGTCTTCAAGTAATGCTATGAAGAAGGATATAAGCATTATTAACGGTAGAAAAGATAGGACACTGCCAACACCAGGTATAATGCCATCAGCTATCAAACTAGTAAGCCATGACGGAGCACTGTCTTCAAGTATGGTTCTAGCATAATCTGATAGAGCTGAAAACGCTGTACCGAGTAGACCACTAAAACTAAACTCCTCAACAATTCTAGCAGCTTCACTAAACCCCATAGAATTCAATACAATGTTTAACGGGAAGCCCGTGTTGACGGCAAAAGCGAGGAAGAATACTCCAAGCAATAAGGCTAGACTAGCTATAGGGCCTACGATAGGATGCTGAAACATCTTATCAATACTACTAGTTATATCCCGTTTGCCTTCAACACGGACAACTATATCCTTCATAAGCTTATCGGCAAAGTTGAATCGAGACATAACAGCTATGTCTTCTGGATTCCTACCAACACCACGCTCTATTGCTTCTCTAAGAATCCTAACCTTGTCAACAATGTATTGTTCACCGCCACGAGCTAAGAGTTCTTCAAGTCTACGATCACCCTCAATAAGCCTAATACTAGCCCATCTAGAATCATATCCTCCTAAAACCTTACTCTCCCTTACAAGTGGTTCAAGTTCTCTAATGTATGGTTCAAGCCCATCATAGTCTATTCTAAGTGGCTTACTCCTACCACGTTTACCTTCAGCAACATCTAGTATAGCATTCAATAGCTCACGAATACCAGTACCCTGAATAGCTGATACAGCTACTACGGGTACGCCAAGCTTCTCCTCAAGTTTATCAACATGTATGTGTACGCCCATACTATGTGCTAAGTCTATCTTAGTTAACGCTACTACAACTCTAGGAGTTAACTCCAATATCTGTAACGCCAAGTATATGGTTCTTTCAGGAGCAGTAGAGTCAACTAATACGAGTACTACATCAGGTTTACCGTTAACAATGTATTCTCTCGCAACAACCTCCTCAAGACTAGAAGCAGATATACCATAAGTTCCAGGTAAGTCTACAAAGCATATCCTCCTACCCTCATATTCTCTAACACCAACTTTTAACTCAACTGTAACACCAGGCCAATTAGCTACATGGGCTTCCTCGCCAGTAAGTACGTTGAATAGAGTAGACTTCCCGACATTGGGATTACCGGCAACAGCTACAACAACATCACATTTATGCTGACTTCTAATATCTATGCTTGTAGTAGACCTGCTACAGCATGAAGGCATTATTTATTCACCGTAACTACTAATCATATTTAGATTTGTCTAAATATTTTTAAGCAGTAATTACCTAGTGCTAAACTAGGTGTAGAGCAATTGCAGTACCAGACAGTAAGGCTTAGATCAAAGACTAGAGAAGACGTGACATCAGCTATTGAAGACTACCTAGTAACCATATATAGGCTTGAAGAAGTCTTTGGAGTAGCACGTACAACAATTATTGCTAGTGAACTAAACGTTAAGCCTGGAACAGTCTCCAAAATACTATCCAAGCTCGAAATGCAGGGACTAGTAGAACGCGTAAAGTATCGTGGAGTAAAGCTAACAGATAAGGGTAGGAGTATAGCTGAGAAAATAGTATGGAAGCATAGGGTTATTGAAAGATTCCTATACGACTACGTAGGCCTAGACCCAGTTAAATCACACGACTACGCACACCTCATGGAACACTTACCCGACGAAGTAGTTGAGAAGATATACGAGAAACTAGGAAAACCACCAACCTGTCCACTAGGAAACCCTATACCAGGCTCACCTATACCCGATGAGCTAAAAGCTTCAAAACCATTAAGTGAAGCAGATAAAGCTTCATGCGTTAAAATCATTAGGATAGCAGGAGTCTTAAAGGAGGGTCTTAAAACAATACTAGATCTAGGACTAATGGTTGGATCAGTACTCCACATAGTCTACGTTAGCCAAAGCCACGTCGTAGTAGACATAGTTGATAAGGGCAAGATAGTAGAAGTACCATCAAGATATGCTAGAATGATCTATGTTGTAGAAAACGATAACTGCTAGCAAAACCCCATGGAGGCGGGTAAACCGTGATCACGAGAACTACTAGACTAGCACTACTACCACCAGGAGCTAAGGCTAGAATAATAGAAATCGATAGTGGGTGTAGGCTGAGAACCAGGCTTCTCCAAATGGGTATTACTCCTGGAGCAATAGTAGAAGTTGTAGACAATACACGTGGCCCAGTTATAGTGAGGGTTAGAGGTGTAACAATAGCACTTGGCAGAGGCATGGCTACGAGAATAATAGTAGAACCACTATAACGCTCATATCTATTCTAAGATTCTCGTAGCATTAATTAACTTTTTAAGTACAGTGTATAATAGTATGGGTTTAGAGGTAATGACTGTAAAAGAGGATTAAGACTATGAGCTTTAAAACAAAACTATTTGCATCTATGACCCTAACCCTCGTATTATTCATAGGGCTAACTGGGTTAGCACTAGCGGTAATACTTAGCTTACTAGGAGTAGACCTACTAGGCATAGCATTAATCATAGCATTGGTCAACATATTTGAGTGGATGATAGCACCATACATTATAGAAGCAATATACCATGTAAGACCACTACAAGCAAACGAGTACCCATGGCTACATAGGATGGTACAAGAACTATCTAGGAAAATGAAGGTTAAGACACCTAAGCTAATGCTAGCTGAAATAAACGTACCAAATGCATTCGCCTACGGCTCACCTCTAAGTGGTCCAAGAGTAGCAGTAACTAGAGGACTAGTAGAAAACCTTGATAGAGAAGAAATTGAAGCAGTACTAGGCCATGAGCTAGGCCACCTAAAACACCATGATGTAGGAATCATGATGTTCCTATCACTTATACCATCAATGTTCTTCCTAATAGCTAGATACGCTATGTTTGCATCACTTTTCGGTGGAATGGATCGTAGGGATAGAGGTGGAGGAATAGTAGCGTTAATGCTTATTGCTGGTATAAGCTACCTAATCTACTTCATACTAATACTATTACTCCTAAGACATAGTAGGCTTAGAGAATACTATGCTGACTACGAGTCAGCAATAAATGTCCCACTAGGAGCACGTAAACTTGCTGCAGCCTTAGCAAGAATAGCAGTAGTTACTGGAAGACTAGGTAAAACAGCTGAAAGAGAACTAGCTAAAGCTAGCGCCTTTAAAGCACTACTCATAGCAGACCCTGAATCCTACAACATTAGAACATGGGGTTGGAGCCGTAGCTGGGAGCAAGACTATGAGCTAGCACTTAGAATAGCTTCTGAGAAAACTAGAGAAATATCACTATTCTCAACACACCCACCCCTAAGAGAGAGGCTACGTAGACTAATAGAGTTAGACAAAGAACTCTCAAGTAAGACAAGCTATTATAGGTGAATACTTTATTAACTTATCAGCTCTAAGTCTAGGCTAGGATAGATAAAGATGTCTTCAACTAAGATATACTTTCACAGACAAGTAGACCTAAAAGACTACACAGTTATATCCGGTTTCCCCGGAATGGCTCTTGTAGGTAAAGTCTCAGTAGACTTCCTCGTAGACGCCTTAAGAGGTCAACCAGTAGCAGAAATATACAGTTATGGCTCACCATCATATATTGCAGTAGAAGATGGCCTAGGACGCCTACCAGTAGCCAAGCTCTACGTAGTAGAAGACCGTAAAATAGCTATTCTTACAGGAGACTACCAACCACTTACAAGTGAACTACAACACGAATTTGCCGATAAAGTTGTAGGTGAACTAGCACTACGCGGAGTATCAAGGATCATAACTATGGCAGCCTACGTTACAGAAAGTATTCGTGGTGAAAGAAAAGCATATGTTGCATCAAATGATGAGAAACTGTTAAACGAGCTAGTAGAGAACGGCGCAGTACCCATGAGTGAAGGAGGAGTTACAGGTCTTAACGGATTAATAGTTGGATGGGCTAAGGTACATGGCATACCAGCAGCATGCGTTATGGGTGAAACAACTACAGCATACGCTGAATCAACACTAGCAGACTACCGTGCAGCTAAAACAGCATTGAAAGTAGTATTAGGCTTACTAAAACTTGAACTAGACCTATCAGAACTAGATACTAAGGCTAAGGAGATAGAAGAAGAAGCACGTAAGATTAGAGAAGAACTAGTAAAAAGAATGATAACATTCACTGAGAAAGGTGGAAGACCAACAACCTACCTCTAAATACAGTATTCAGGTAAAACACCATCTCTTAAAGCAACTGCTACTCTAAGCACGTCACCATCCCTTAGATTAAACAGTTCACGTAAGCTAACATCAGCAATAAGCTCAACAACATCAATTCTATAAATGGTTTTCTCAGGACGAATAACGAAAACCCTAGTACACTTAATAAATCCAGGCCACACGTAAACCCTACCAAACCCCTCCATAGGTGGCTCAACAACCTTAACTGGACGCGAGACTATTTCCTCCATAACCTTAACAGAATCCCTAGTTAACCTTAAGTTGAGTGTACCAGGATAAGGACTAATACCCAAAGTCCTCCTAAAATTCCTTGAATACAAGTTAACATAGAATTCTCCCTCACCTCTACCAGTAAACACTGAGCCCTCAATATAGACTATATCATAGCCCATACCCTCATCCTCTCTAAGCACTAATAGGTTATCTAGTATTAATGCGTTGGGTACAAGTAAAGAATATTATACCTTTTCTCACCATACCCATACACGTAGGTGGAGTAGGAGCTTTGAAAACAGTAGCTATATCACACGGCGATCTCGACGGCGTTGTTTCAGCAGCACTTATAGCAAGATACACTGATAATGTAGCAATAAGACTATCAGCTACATCAGCTCTACCAAAAGTTATTGAAAGCGCTATGTTCGACATAGTTGTTAAGGGAGCAGACACCATAATAATAAGCGATCTTAACCCCAATATAGGCAATTATAGGAGGATAAGCGATATAATAGAACAATACATTAAAGCAGGCGTAAAAGTAGTATGGCTAGACCACCACAACTGGCCCGAAGGAATAATAGACGAATACCACAAGATGGGAGTAGAAGTAATAGTAGACACTAAGCGCGTAGCAGCAGAAATAGTGCTAGAATACCTCTCAAAAATAATCGGTGAACAAGTAAACGACAAGTACGCTAAAGCACTAGTAGAACTAGCAATAGACGACGACAAATTCCTCAACCGCAACCCGCTCACCGTCAAGTGGAGAAGACTCCTAAGATGGTATAACTGGGAGTTTAGGCGGAGAACAGTTAAAGCATTTGCATTAGGGGACCTATGGCCTTCATGGGCTCAGGAAGCATACGATAAAATTAAAGACGAGTACGAGTACTTGTTGTCAAAGACGATTGAGAACACGAGAATAGTTAACGTTAAAGGCTATAGACTAGTAGTAATACCCCCGCCATCAGATAAAATTCATCCAGGCGATATACAGTTAGAACTAGCACGTAGAGGAATTAGTGGAGACATATACGTAATCATATATAGTAAGGGTATAAGCCTTAGAAGTACTAGTATAGACGTATCAACTATAGCTAGAGCACTAGGTGGAGGAGGACACGCATACTCAGCAGGCGCACCAATAGAAACAGTAGACGTTGACTCAATAGTTAAAACAATATCAGAACACCTTAGTTAAGCGAAGACCCATCCCCTTAATACATCTTTCCTTATTTTCAATTCACTTTATAGGGATAGCCTAGTTCTAACAGTTTTCTCCAATAAGTCTACTGTAGAGTATACTAGCTCACTTAGCTTAATTCTTAACAACTTCATCCACTTAGGGTTACGATACCTACTGTCACCTAGAATAGCTATTAGGCTATCTCCATCCCTTCTAATAGACCTACCAACAGCTTGGCGAACAATTATTGCTGCTTGCCTCATAAGAGCTTCATAGTAGCTTACACCTAGTCTCTCAGCAAGTCTCCTAGTCCTTTCACGAGTATAGTCGTCTGGTTGGGGGAAGGGTACTCCTGCTACAACTACTACATCTACAAGGCTATGCCCCTCCTCATCAACGAATTCAACTCCCTCACTAAGCTTACCTGAAGCAACAGCTAAGATAACCCCCTTCTCCTTCCTAGCAAACTCTACTACTTCAGCGTGAACAGTATTCCTCTCCTCCAAGAACAATGGTACTCTACTAACATATCTGGCAATGTTCTTTGCCTCAGCATAGCTTGTAGCAATAACTAATACGTTTTTCCTCGACAACTTGTAGGCGTTTTCTACTAGTCTAGCATACCTAGACCACATCTCCTCTCCACGGTGCTCCCACTTACTAGTAACATCCCATACTATGACCCATAGCCTACGGCTATTAGGGAATACTGGGCCATACTCTTCCTCCACATCTATATAGTCTACTTCCCCACCAATACCCCATACACTCATAACGTATTCTCTATCCGGCAACGTACCACTCATTAACACTAGTCTACGTGGAATACCTAGTACACTTGTCAGTATAGCTGGTTCAACTGGTTTAACAGCAAGAAACTTGTATCCACGCTCAACAAACCTATAGGCCTTGAATCCTGGAAGCCCTAAATGGTATAAGAAGTCGTAGAGTCTCTTAACCCAGTTAGCTTCAACAACATATTCCAACGCTATACGGTAAGCTATTTCACTAGAAGCATCACTTAGTAATTCTAAGTCCTCGTTACTCAAGTTGAGCTCCAACTCTACTTCTTCGTAACCCTCGCTTTCAGCCCCCTCAATTACTTCAATAACCTTCTCTCTTACAAGACTAATTACCTCTACTACACGCTTCCTAAGAGGATCACTAAGCCTATTCCTAGCCTGAATAAGTGCTTGCTCAATAACTCCACGAGTAATCCTCCTCTCATACATATCGGGTAGTCTATCAATGTTATGGGCTTCATCAACAACAAGTATGCTATCAGGTAGTATGTCACCTATAGTTGGCTCACGAACACTAGGATCAAAAACATAGGGATAGGATGCAACTACTACATCTGCTTCACCTACAAGTTCACGTAGAGAACCATAAGTACATATCGGTGGAGTACTAGAATTCAACTCCAAGACTGCGAGCAATACATCATCGCTCTTACTAAAAGCCTCTAAAACCCTCTCAACACTAACCTGATCCCTAAGAGGACATCTACGGCAATCAATATCAATACTCTCAACACCACTCCTACCAGCATAAATAGGGCAAGCATCCTTCTTAGAAACAAGAAATACTGGTTTAACACCCTTAAACCAACGCTTAATCTCACGTAAATACGCGTTCATCTGACTCCTAGTCCTAACACAAACTACAATCCTTAACCCCTCATCAAAGCCATACTTAAGCGTAGAGTATAGCACCATAAGAGTCTTACCACTACCCGTAGGACTATCAAGTAATACTACTCTACCACTACGTAGACTCTCAATAATCCTCTCAACAACTGGTTTCTGATACCTCCTCCACACTACGTTACTCAGCACCATTACCCTAAACTACACCCTTACAGTAGACATCATAGAACTACGGTACTAGGCTAAAAATACTACACCCCGTATACCCACGTGTATTCCCTTTATGAGATTACCCGTAAATCTCTTATACTATAGCCTTCTACTCTATCACTTAAAGGATAAAAGCCTCGGTGTATAGACTCTTGGGTAAAACACTCTTAGGCATAGGGTATATTCTAGTAGCAATACCATACGTTAACATCATAGGAGTAATACTAGTAGCAATAGGCTGGTACACCTTAGGAAAAGACCGTGATAGAGGACTATGGAAGGCTACAGGGCTTCTAGGAATAATAGCATTCATCCTCATAATAGTGGCAATAGCAGTAGGAGCCTCAATAATATTCGCAGCAATGGGGAACCCACAAGCAATAGCACACGCACTAGCAGCAAGCGCTGGAGCAATAATAGCATTGATAATAGCAGCAATATTCCTAGTAATCTTCGGAATACTACAACTAGTATGTCTATGGCAATTCGCAAACGAGTACGGCTCAACACTAGTAAAAGTAGCAGTAATCCTATACATACTAACAATAATAATAGCACTAGCAGCAATACCAGCAGCAATGGCAATGGGCCCAGGAGTAATGCTAGTAATATTCGGAGCAGGAATACTAGGATTCATAGCAGGAATACTAGCAGGAATAGGAATACTCACAGCCAAAGAACAAGCACCAACACCACCAACAACACAAGCACCCCCACCCCCACCACCCCCACAATAAAACAACAATATTTTCTCCAACCCAAACCAACACACTTTTTTCCCACACATACAAAAAACAAACACAGGAAAAGAAACCCCCAAGAGGGCAACCACATGAGCACACAAGAAATAATGGAACTACGCGAAAGAATAGCAAAACTAGAAACAAGACTAGAAATACTCGAAAAAAGAGTAGAAAACATATCAAACTACCTAAGAGAACTATACACATACCTACAACAAATACTAACAAGATAACACAAAACAACAAACCCTCAACCCTTTCTATCGGTGCACCATGTTATTCTATCCTTATTTATCACTTAATTCTATGTGATGAGACATGGTTGTGATAGATTTACTTGATTCTACACGTTCAGCTCTACATCACGGTTCTGAAGGCCATGTCTCAACTAATAGAATTCCAAGTAATAGCATGAGTTCAAGAAAACATATAAGCTAGGACTACTCCCACCTCGTCACCGGTGCACATATAAAACATATATACTAGGAAACTGTGTAACCCCCTCTAACGTAGAGAATAATACAATAAAAATAAATAGGAGAACAATAACATAGTAAAACACGAAGAAACCCCAAAATTCACAATCAAACCAAAAAGAACTGAAAGACTTGGAATTCTTAACACATACCTTACTGGGTATGCCACTCCCTCAATCAAACCAAAAAGAACTGAAAGCAGGGATAATAGCACTTAAAGTGCCGTCCCTTATAACGCTGAAGCTCAATCAAACCAAAAAGAACTGAAAGTGGTGGTTCTAGTACTTCCACACTTGCACTAGTTACCTTCTGTTTTGGCAATCAAACCAAAAAGAACTGAAAGAATAAGTTCAACTTCTATCTCTTCTTCTTGTTCTTGTTGTTCTTCAATCAAACCAAAAAGAACTGAAAGTCTTATCAGCTGTGTTACTATCACTTCCTCATCCCCAGTGCAACGAGTCAATCAAACCAAAAAGAACTGAAAGTCTAGTACCTGTTTCCTTATGAACACTGTTACCGTGGGCATAGCCAATCAAACCAAAAAGAACTGAAAGAAAACAACAAGAGAGCAAAAATATTGTTAGTTGAGTTGAACGGTGCAATCAAACCAAAAAGAACTGAAAGCGATAAAATACGCAGAACCAGATACAGTACGTAAGGGTGAACAATCAAACCAAAAAGAACTGAAAGTACTGCTGATGGCACCAAGACACTCACACTAAGTGACATCTCAATCAAACCAAAAAGAACTGAAAGATGATGAAACCAGACTCATCGGGAAGAAGTATGTACTTCTTACCGTTCAATCAAACCAAAAAGAACTGAAAGTTTAGTGCTAGTATTATTGCTAGTGCTATCGTGGTGTAGTATCCCAATCAAACCAAAAAGAACTGAAAGCTTCACTTGCGCTCTTCCCTGTTACGTCAATCTCTTCTCCGCAATCAAACCAAAAAGAACTGAAAGTTGTCCCTAGGCAGACTTCGCCGTATGCTGATACGTTGGGGTGGTCAATCAAACCAAAAAGAACTGAAAGTACTATTCTTAGCAGGTTTGCTAGGAACATCGCTCCAGCCATTATCAATAAAACCAAAAAGAACTGAAAGTTGAACGTCTCGTGGTAGTGTTTTATCCTTGACTTGACGTAGTCTTCCAATAAAACCAAAAAGAACTGAAAGTTCTTCCGCTGATGTCAATCTCTTCGCCTTCTATTACTAATGTCTTCCTTCAATAAAACCAAAAAGAACTGAAAGGTGTTAGTATTCTTGTTCGTGCCACCACCCCCACCTCCTCAACCAATAAAACCAAAAAGAACTGAAAGGGGATTTCAAATGTTGATAAAGAATTTAGAATTCTATCATAATAGCAATAAAACCAAAAAGAACTGAAAGACCAAACCAACCCCTATGCCTATACTTAGCTTCAATACCTATTATCAATAAAACCAAAAAGAACTGAAAGAGTGGTATGATTATTCTTGTTCCCTCTTCATACCATATATCTCAATAAAACCAAAAAGAACTGAAAGCTTGTTCTAGTTCCTTCTTGTATTTGTCAATTATATCTCTTATCTCAATAAAACCAAAAAGAACTGAAAGCACTTTGTAGGCCTTAGCTCGTCTAGGAATAGCCTGTGTTGGTCATCAATAAAACCAAAAAGAACTGAAAGGGGTGTCTGCCATTCGTCGAAGAATGGTATGTCCCGCCTATACTTCAATAAAACCAAAAAGAACTGAAAGCTTAATTCAAGCTCTTCACTCATTCAAGATCACCTCCTTTACACAACAATAAAACCAAAAAGAACTGAAAGACCTCGGAGTGTTTTTTGTGATAACTGTTACAGTTGTGACTAACAATAAAACCAAAAAGAACTGAAAGTGCTTTTTTGTACCAGTCATTGTATAGGAATTCAAACTTTGCTCAATAAAACCAAAAAGAACTGAAAGTTTTGATAAGGGCTTGGTTGTTAAGGTCTGGAAGGTGAAGTCAATAAAACCAAAAAGAACTGAAAGATTATTAGTACTTTATGTCCTTTAGCATAATCAATTTCTAGCTTCAATCAAACCAAAAAGAACTGAAAGTGATTGGTAAAGAGTCTTTTTGTGGGAGTTAGGGGGTTGGGGGTTATTGTTTTGTTAGGTTTTGTGGGTTTATGTCTGCTCGGTGTATTATTATGTAGGCTTTTTTGTTTTTGAGTGTGTATTCTATTGTTATTCCTCCTCTTGTTTCTTTTACTGTTGTTTTGAGTGGTTTTTGTTTGTTTAGGTGTTCTGCTATGTATGTTTGGTAGTAGTCTTCTAGGCATTCTTTGTCTAGGCAGCTTAGTATGGTTTCTGGGTCTACTGGTAGTTCTATTGTTTTATCGTCTATTATTAGGTGTACTTTTAGCCATGATGGTATTGGTTCTTCCATTTTCTTCTCCACTTGTTATTTTGTGTTTGTTGTGGGTAAATATATTATTGTTTGGTTGTTGTTTAGGGTTTACTTGGTGGTTTTGTGGAGGGGTTGAGTGGTTTAAGAGTTATTGTTACTGGTGCTAGTAAGGGTATTGGTAGGTTGTTGTCTTCTAGGCTTGCTTCTAGTGGTGCTCGTGTTCTTGGTGTTGCACGTAGTGTTGATAGGCTTAGGGTTTTGGAGGAGAGGTTTAGGGGTTTCTTCTACGGCTACCCATGTGATCTAGGCGAGCAGCCTTGTAGGTGTTGTGATGGTGTTGTTGAGGAGGCTTTGAGGAGGCTTGGTGGTATTGATGTTTTAGTTAATAATGCTGGCTACGCTGTCTACGGAGATGTCTATAGTCAGTCTCTAGATGATGTTTTGGGCCAGGTTTATGTTAACATGGTTTCAGCTATTCACTTAACTAGGCGTGTACTAGACTACTTGTTGGAGAAGAATCGTGGCGTAGTAGTCTTCGTGTTGACTGGTGCAGTATATGTTTATGTTAGGGGGTTAACAGTTTATGGTGCTGCTAAAGCTGGTTTAAGCTATTTTGCTGAAGCGTTAAGGCATGAGCTTGAGGGTACTGGGGTGAGGGTTGTAACTGTTTATCCTGGTGCTGTTAAGGGTACAGAGTTCTTCAGTCACCCAAGTTTTAGGGGTAAGAAGGTTAAGTGGAGTACTAGTGTTGAGAAGGTAGTTGATGCTATAATTAGGGGTATAGTTGATGAAAGAGTTACTAGAATACATGTCCCGTGGTGGGTAGGGCTAGCTGGTAAGCTTAGCCAACTCTTCGGCTTAACAGTGTCTATCTAGTAGAGGGGTATTGTTTTAATCCTAGAAACTCCTCATTTTATACCAGGGGTTGGGTTAACTATTTAGTATGGGAAGGAGAAAGGATTAGGCTGGTTAAGTTATGGTTAATGCACGTAATCTTGGTGTTGCTGGTTCAACTCTATCCTTTGTGGGCTTAATATTATTGTTTATTGCTCCTGGAATTGGTGTTGCAGTAATATTTGTTTCGAGAATAATTGTCTTACTTGCATCTAGGGGTGTTGCTCTTGTTCGTCAACTACCCTTGGTTTACCGTAATGTCTTCGCATCGATTGTTCTAGGTGTTTTAGCGTTAATTGTCTTTGTTGTATCAGCTTATACTACGTACTTCTTTGTAGGACCTGAGGGTATGCCGGAGTCGTTGGAGGATATTCTTAGTGGGGGTGCTATGAATATATTGTTGGCTGGTATTCTTGCTTCATGGGTTATACTCATAGTATCCTTACTGTACCTTGAGAAAGCTTATGGTGTGTTAGCTAGGGTTTTCAATATAGGTTTCTTTAAGTGGTCTCCAATAGTATACATTATCGGATTACTCGTAGTTGTAACTGGGCTTGGAGTAATAGTGTTGATGGTTGGAGCATTATTGGAGCTAGCTGCTTGGATGAATACTCCGTGGGAGGAAGTCGAGGCCGTAAAATAGTCTTATATAATTAGTGTTTTCTTGGACTCGCTTGTCATGGCCTTAGCTGTTAGGTATCCTGCAATTGCTCCTACTATGTGTGCTATATTGTTTATTTGGCCAGGGTATGCTAGGTTACTTAATAGTAGGACTATTATTAGGAAGGCTAGTACTGTTGCAGCTGTACCAGTAATCTTTTTCTCAACTACTATTAGTGCTCCAAATAATCCGAATACTGCTCCACTTGCACCAGCACTAAATACTGGGAGTATTAGGCTAGCTATATTACCTGCTATTCCTGAGGTGAAGTATATTGTTAGTGTTCTTGTGGGGCCATAGTATGCTTCTATTATTCTACCAGCAATGTATAATGCGTACATGTTAAAGAATAAGTGCAGTGGGTCCATGTGGAGGAATAGTGATGTTATTAGCCTCCACCACTCGCCCATGTATAGTATGAAGTATGGGTGTAGTGCTAGGTCTCGTATTGCTTGTGGGTTTGGGCCGAAGTCTGGTCCTAGTCCATAGTATGCTATAACGCTTATGTATGTAGCTGTGTTCAACACAACTAGTAGTAGTGTAGTCTTCTGGTACACATAGTACACCTTAACAGCTATATCATAGTGTACTACAGTTACCGTGTACTGCAGGTACTTATGGTCTAAACTCCTGCTACGCTAGTATCTAATACTCTGGATGGAAATTAAGTATTATGGAGTTGAACGAGTATTGGGTAAGCTTACGCTATCACTGGTAATAGTCATAGCATTCTCTATAGTAGCAGTGGTATTGAATACAGGTATTCCAAGCATACTAGGAGGAAATAGGGCTTCTTGGACTAAAGCTATAACTTTAACCGACGATAACGTGTTAATAGATATACTGTATGCTGAGCCAAGTAAGCCTAGGCAAGTAGTAGTAATGGTTCATGACATACCCTATACGTTTAACAAGGATATGTGGAGGAATCTTGACGTTGCTTCTAGGCTATTAAACTATGATAGCATAGTAGTATTATTTGATCTTAGATTCCACGGTAATAGTACACCCGTCTTAGCTAGTGGCTCAGTAGCGGTACCATATGAGCAGGGCTATGAGGGCTATGTTAGGGATATTAGCTCGGTTGTATCATGGGCTAAGAAGAACTTTAACGACCTGCCAATAATACTTGTAGGTTATGGTGAGTCGGGTAAATATGTTCTTGAGTATGCTGTAGGTGATCCAAGTGTACGTGGTGTAGCCTTATTGTTTACGAAGTATGTTGAAGTAGAGGATCTTGTTAAAGAGTATGGTGGTCCACTACTAGTATTATCTGATGACTTTATGTGGAAGAGTGTAAGGAACATATTGTTTATTGAGGTTCTTAGGGATGCAGTGGGTAATCCTATGTGGAGTGACTATGACTTAGACATATTCTTTAACTGGATTAAGAACCTAGGAGCATCCTAGCATAAACGTCTTAGGCTAGTCTTTGATGCTCTCTAGGGGTTATTTTTCTTTGAGGGAGAAGTAATTTATACTACTAGGAATGGTAAGGAAAGAGTAGAGGTCGTGTTAGCCTAGCTGGGGGAATGTGTAGTTATGAGGACTCTTACTTATGCTGTAGTACTAGGTGTAATAGTCTTAGCACTACTTATTGTTAGTCTTCTACCATATATTACTGGTGCCCATGTTGTAGCTGAGAAGAAGCCTCCCGTTACATGGGGTTATATTAAGATCACTATGCCTGACATAGTATTGTCAGCCTACTATGCTAAGCCTACTAGTGCTCCTCCTAAGGCTTTAGTCGTCATTGTACCTGGGTCTAGAGAGGTTAGTAATGCTTGGAATGCTACTGGTTTACCAAGGCAACTAGCTCTTAGAGGATACGGTGTAGTATTATTTGATCTTAGAGGTCATGGTGGAAGCAATATGAGGCCTAATGGTAGTATTGTTAATGCTGCATCACTAACTGAAACCGATTATGAGAGAATGGTTCTTGACCTTGAAGCAGTTGTAAAGACTTTCAAGAACTATTTCAGAGTAGATAAGGTGTTCATAGTCGGCTCTGATATTGGTGCTTCAATAACAGTACTCTACGCCTATAAGAGTAATTGGAGTGTTAATGGAGTAGTTGTTGTATCGCCTACATTTGATGCTAAGATACCTTTCCCGCTAAAACTGTTCATAGAGTACTTGAAGCATGGTGGTAGAGCAGCAATAATATATAGTCAGGGAGATGCTTATGCAGTAAAGGTGGTTAAGGAGATAAATGCTGTAAACTTTACTGAGTTAAACATAACTAAGCCTACATTCTATGCCTCAGGTAAACTAGGTCATGGTGTCTCGTTGTTGTTCAATGATAAAACGATTCCATCTAGAATAGCGGCTATAATAGACTCGTTCTATGCTTTAAGCTTGAAGAAGAAGTAGTGGGGGAAGGGGTGCTTTTCTTCATAGGGCTAGGCTGGTTTTACCTTAAGTTCCTCTAAGTCTACTAGTAGTCTTAGTGGTCCTCTACTACTATGTATTAATGCTTCAGCGTACCTAGCGTTTCGGTTCTTTATTCCAAGTATATTGTAGTTTCTTATGCCATTGTATTTTAGCGTGTATTCTACTAGGTTCTCTATTATCCTTTGATCATAGCTGTATCCTGTAACTCTAATTGACCCGTCTATTAGTGCGTGTATGTCTATGGTTACTGCTCCTATAATCCATGTTAGTATTAGTCCACCGTTATCGTCTTCTTCTATTGTTTTTAGCCTTGGCTTACTGAATCCTAGTTTTGCTAGTAGTTTAAGGGATTTTTCTAGAGCGTATCTTCTAGATAGTTCTATTCTTCTAAGCTGTACTATGAGTGGGTGGTCTACTAGGTAGACGTAGTTTCTTACACCATCTGTTGCTGCTGCTATGTAGCTTGACCCTGCTTTACGTATGCTCGTGACCTTTAAGCCATGGTCTTCTAGTATTTTCTTTACAGCTTCTTCTCCTACGTCTATGTCTAGTGATAGTACTTTGTTGTCTTCGACGCCTACCAGTGCTTTGACCTTTACTCCTATTCCTTCTAGTTCTACTAGTAGGTGTAGTGGTTTCTCTGATTCAATACTCCATTTAGCTAGCTTTAACTCTACTCCTTTAAGTCCCTTCTTTTCTGCTTCCTCCTTAACCTTTTCTACTACCTCGTTTAATCCCCTGTACTTCTCGATGGATATGACTCCTTCAGCTCCAACTATTACTTTGTATAGCTTAGTTGTAGTAGAAGCTACTATGTGTAGTGTTTCGCCCTTATTTTCTTCTCTTAGTATTATGAGTGATTCTATTGGTGAGCCTAGGGTGTTTGATAGTAGTTCTTCTAGGCTACTAGTCTTTATTCTACGTCTTATGATGTCGGTCTTGCCTGTGTACTTGTTTATTTTTAGGGCTATGTCGTAGTACTTTGACTCTACTATTACGTGGTAGTGTTTCTCTTTGCCTATGATGTGTATTTTGTATTCTTCTTTACTAGTGTCTTCTCCTCCTATGAGTTCGTCTATTACTTGGTCTACTGTTCTTTCTACTACTTTTCTGCCACCTAGTTTTTCCTCAAACCATTGGTCTAGTTTTCTAGCAGTATTTACTGCTATTTCTTCTACTTCCTCTTTGCTTAGTGGCTCTATTTTCTTGGTTATAGTGTCTTCCCATTCATCTATTTCTACTAGTCCATTCCTATCGTTTAGTGTTAATGCTATACGCCATCTAAGTACTACTAGTACTGCTAGTTTTGATTCACTGTATTCTTTGGTTGGGTTTAAGAATATGTTTATGCTACCTAGTTTTAGGGATATACTTGACTGTTCTCCAGGCATTATGAGTTTGCCTTGGTGTTTGCTTAGCCATTCCTCTCCAAACCATTTCATTAAGGCTATTTTAGCCTTGTATTCTGGTTTTCTTGTACCCGTCTTCTCTACTTCAACTGGTTCTACTAGTACTTCTATACCCTTAACCATTACCTCTTCTCTAGGTATACCTAGTTTTTCGACTACCTTGTATGCTTCTTCTACTGCTTCAATAGGTGTTCTCTTGGAGTATAGGGGTTTAGTGTAAGGGAATGTGATCAAGGCTTGCTATCCCCATCTAATCTTGTATTCAAGGATAGGAGTAGGGTATTCTGATGGGAGGAGTGTGTGGAGTAGGTGTTTGGTGTAGGAGCGTGTTTTTACTGCTAGGTCTACTATTTCTTTGAATAGGTGTTTGTCTAGTTCACCGTGAGGTGCTATTATCTTGATCATTCCGGATACTATGCGTGCTATTGCTTTTTCATCTCTAATCGTGAACCCTTTACCTAGTTCTACGTAGTCTAATACCATTCTCCTATAATCTATTCTACGTAGCTGGTGTAGTACTTCAGCGTAGAAGTCTATTACTAGTCCAGGCTTGTTTGATAAGTGTATGTTGCTGACCATGATTTTTGGTAGACTCCATCCTGGTATGAATCCGTGGATACGGTCAAGGAATGCTGAATCCTTCATGAAGCTTGGCAGTGACTTGAGGAGTACTTCTACTTGGTCTACCTTATTGTCTGAGTCAATGTTGCCTATGAATACTAGACTGCAATCGCTATGTGCTTGCTTAGGCCCTCTCTCAAAGAATCCACTCTCCATGTAGTCTTTGAGTTTTCCTACTACTTCTTCTCCTCCAGTAAACTTTATTCTAGCTACTTCATCAAATACTACTACGTCTTTAACTGCTATAAGGCCTGGTTGCTTGGTTATTATGTTGTAGAATAATTGTGCTGGTGTAATTCTACCACCACTTATAATCCTTGAGTAATAGCTTATGTTTCGGTAAAGGAATGTCTTACCTGTTGCACGTGGACCAAATTCTGCTAAATTAACATTTGGTTCAGCGAAGGGTACAAGTCTTAGGAGAAGTACTAGTTTTTGCTTCCAACTATATGCTTCTGGGTTTAAGCCTATAGTACTAACTACTACGTCAACCCATTCCCTAGGAGTAAACTTACGGGTAGCGTCGATGAACCAGTCAAGGTCTACTCTTGATACTTGGAAGGGGGTAAAGCCTACCACTACTACCTTCTCATCTGTCTCAGGCTTGTATGCTAGTTCTACTACACCCCACATACCAGTTCTAAGTAGGTTTTCATGCTCTGATACTATTTCATCGAGTATACCAGCACTAGTTAAGCCCAAGCTAGGAATAGAAGCTTTAAGTAAGCCTCTCTTTACATCAACTGTTACCTTCAACTCATCTATGATCTTGATACTACCTTTAACCATTAACTCGTGTAAGTACTTATCACGTGATGATGGATCAGGATAATACTTTCTAACAAACTCTACTAGGCGACGGCAATCATTTCTTCTACAAAGCTTTGATACAAGGTACTCAGAAACAAATCTAGGCAATCTAGAAACATACTGGTTATGTACAAGGCTTTTATCAACAACTAACCCCTTAAACACACTGGAAAGTCTATTCCACAAGCTACTACTACCTACTCTCTCCCCAACCATGCTAGTAGCAGCAGTAGTTGATAGTATAGACATAACCAGCCTAGCCCTCAGCTAGGAACAAAGCTATGAGCCTTGAAGAGTATAAAAGAAGACCTCCACATATACTAGTAAAAGCCTACAACAAAGTTAAGAGAGAATAATACCAGGATAACACCATGCAGAAACCACAAGAGGATTTCCAGCAATACTGTTATTATTCATTAAGGGAAATTCTTATGAAGCTCGATAACCTAGAGTAAACTCTGAGGAAGAGGCCGCGGAGTGGCCCCCACGGTGAAGGAGGGATGAGCCGTGGGTTATTTGCCGTGACGCGGCCTTTTCTCTGCTTCCTTCTCTATAGCTTCTAGTTCAACTACTAGTTTCCTTGGATTATTCTTCTTAATTATTCTCACGTAGTTTGCTAGGTTATCTGCTAGTAGTACTAGGTATTCCATGTACTTCGGCTTTCCTGAACCCTCACGTATTTTATTATGATGTACTATTTTATCGTATAACTTGTCGTCTACTATGATTAGTGCTGGGTTCAAGGAGTTTAAGTAGTCTAATAACTCGTCTACGTTATCGAATACTTTTACTACCTCTACTAGGCTTTTTATTCTATTCTGGTATCGTTTAATGAATGTCCTCATGTACTGCTTCTTTCTATCAGAACCTATTCTGCGGAAATGTTTAAGCATACTACATGTCCTAGTGAACCTTCTACTCTTTAATACATCTTCCCTAGCTCCTACGAGTACTATAATGTATGCTCCATTAACGCTAACATCTACTGCTACAATGAGGTCTCCCAATAAACCACCATTACTTATCCTTGAATCTCTCCTCTAACCATACATTACCTCTAGGATGATATCCTAGTTTCTCCCAGAATCCATCAACGTACTTATCGGTGAAGACTATCTCGCTTACCCATTTAACACCCTTCCACCCATACAGGTGTGGTATTATTATTCTTGCAGGAAAACCCTGCTCTATGCTAAGGGGCCTACCGTTTAATCTAAGAGCTAGTAGTGAGTCCTCATGTAGGAAGTCTTCTAATGGTATACTTGTCGTGTAGCCGTCCAGTCCCTTTACTAAAACCCACTTAGCATTATCCTTTACTCCTGCTAATCCTGCTAAATGCTTTAATGGTACTCCACTCCACTTAACACCCTTAACACTCCAACCAGTAACACAGTGGAAATCCACTACTATCTCCTTACAAGGCATTAACTGTAGTTCCTCATAGGATAACTCTGCCTCCTCTTCCACTAGACCTGTAATTCTTAAACGCCACTTCCTAACATCTACTTCTGGCTGACCAAGTATGCGGTATATTGTGAAGAATTGAACATATTTTTGACCTGGCGGTAGCATACCTACAACATTACGTTTAGGAGCACTTTCTAGCTTAGGCTCATTATAGGATTCAACGCTACGTTCACCCTGCTTCAACGGTACAGTACATACGACTAGTTTTACAGTGTTGCCATGTGCTATTAGTCTACAGCTAATATAGCCTTCTCTAAGATACAATCTATACTTAAATAACATGTAGTTTAATCCTATAGGCTCATTCTCAGTAAACTCTATTCGGTTAATGCTAACACCTAGTACATGCTCTACACGTTTAGCTAGTTCTCTTACAAGACTATAGAGGTCATCTAGACTACTATAACTCCACGAAGCCTTGCATTCAATAACTGATCCTACACCTTTAAGCGATAGTGTCCCGGAATCGTTAATACGACACTCTCCTAGACCACTCATAGCCTCTCAACACTTTTAGCCTAGGTGTAAACCTTATTATATCCTACTAGTATAATCCTCTTCGCGGTGGACTACGTATTGTGTTGAAAGTATATAATACTTTAACTAGAAGCCTAGAAGAATTCAAGCCCCTAAAACCAGGAATTGTAAGAATATATACTTGTGGGCCAACAGTCTACGATTACACACACCTCGGTCATGCTAGAACCTATGTAGCCTTCGACGTTATAAAGAGGTATCTAAGACTAAAGGGATACGACGTAGTACATGTCCAGAACATAACCGATATAGATGACAAGATAATAAACCGTGCTAGAGAAGAAGGAGTATCATGGAAGGACATAGCAGACTACTATACAAAAGACTATCTCGAAGCACTTGAGAAACTAAATATACAAGTACATATTCATCCAAGAGTATCAGAACACATACAGGACATAATAGAGTTTATCCAAGCACTAATAGATAAAGGCTATGCATATGTAGCACCTAGTGGTAGCGTATACTTCGAGGTAGACAAGTACCCCTACTATGGTGAGCTAAGCCGTAGATTCGAAAAAGAACAGTGGAGACAGGAAACAGATGTACTAGCAGAAAAGAAGAAACCATACGACTTCGCATTATGGAAAGCAGCTAAACCAGGAGAACCATGGTGGCCTAGTCCTTGGGGTAAGGGTAGGCCTGGATGGCACATAGAATGCAGTACTATGAGCTCAAAATATCTTGGAGAACAATTCGATATACATGGTGGAGGCCAAGACCTGATATTCCCACATCACGAGAATGAGAGAGCTCAAAGTGAAGCAAGATTCAGTAAGAGGCCGTGGGTAAAGTATTGGCTACATACAGGCTACCTAATGATACGTGGAGAGAAAATGAGTAAGAGTCTAGGAAATATAATAATACTTAGAGACTTATTCAAAGAATATGATCCAAGAATTGTACGTTTATGGCTAGCAACAATACATTACCGTAAACCAGTTGACTTTACAGAAGAAGCCATGGAGCAAGCAAAGAAGAATCTTGAAAGACTCATAGCAACAGTAGAGTTATTGAAGAGGAAGATAAAGGAAACCCCAGTAGCACATAGACTGAGCGAAAAAGAATTGAAAACTCTATACGAGTTGGAGGAAGTAAGAAGAGGATTCTACAATGCAATGGACAACGACTTTAATGCTAGTGAAGCATTTAGTTATGTATACAAGCTAACGACTATAGTATTCAAAGACATTCAGTATAGTGAAGTAAATGCTCTTGCACTAAGAGCATACCAGATACTATACGAGTTTAACCAAGTACTAGGAGTTCTAGACAAAGAATTTACTGAAGCAACCATAGCTGAGGTAGAGCTTACCGAAAAACTAGTAGACCTAATAGTAAGAGTTAGAAGCGAACTACGTAAAAGAAAGATGTATGACCTAGCAGATAGCATTAGAAGCGAGTTATCAAGCCTAGGAATACAGTTAATGGACAAAGGAGAAAAGACTACATGGATAATAAAGAAAACCTTAAGTTAGGACTCCTTCAACTCTTTTCCTTGCTCACTCTCACTTTTAAGTAGTGTTAAAGCTCTAGCAATACTCCAAGCAACCATCCATGTTGTAAGCGTAGCCATAAACAGTGTCAGCATTATCATGAACGCTAACTGGAATACTAGTTGAGCTAATGGGTTAGCTGTTCTAACAATAATTGGTAGTAGAAATGTTGCTATAAGCAATAATGCCTCTGCAACAACAAGCCATGCAGGGAATACTCTAACCTTTTTCCAGAAATCAATAGTTCTAGTAGACAAAGCTAAGGACACCCCCACAGCATAGCCTATACTCTACGCTAACAAAACGAGTTCAAGACATGGTAAAAAAGTATATATGCAGGTATAAGAAAGAAACCCTTATCTTAGAGAACTCTCTATGACTTCACTAACCTCTAAAAACCGTTACTGCTTCTTCCTTCTCCTCCTCTTACCCTCTGTTTCCTCCTGTGTTAATAGTCTCTCAGCTTCACGGTATACTTGCTCCTTTATCCCAGCTCTCTCAAGTAGTCTCTCTATACGGTATAATTGCTCGTGTGCTATCTTGAACTGTTTTGCTACTCTTGATATAGGTATACCCTTAGCTCTAGCGTATAATAGTATTGTTATTGTCCTAGCTGTAGCTGGATGTCTAAGCTTACTTGCTATTGGTGAATCGAATAATATGTAGTCTATTAGCTCTATCTCCTTCTTGGCAAAGTCTACTAGTTCTTCTGGAATAGGTATTTCGTGTACTGTCTTCCTCTTCTTCAATACTATCTTAGCATCCTCTATCCAAGCCTTCCTCTTCCTTCTCCTCCTCTTTTGTGCAAGTAGGCTCTGTTCACTTATCATAGACTTACACCTCACTATACTCATATACAAACTAGTGGATAAAGCTTTCTCTCTTAGAATTCATCACGGTTTAAATAAACGTGTAGTTAAACTAGAATGGACTAATAAGCTACACTTACTTATTTGAAACAGCTTCTAATATAGGCTCCAATATCCTTAATGCTTTAAACGCATCATCTATTGTAGGTGAACTACTCTTACCATATACTAGGAGTTTCACCCACTCCCTAATCTCTTTCTTAAGAGGTTCTTCTCCACTAAGCTCTACTACCTCTTCTCCACTACTAGTCTTAACAAGTACTTGATTCTTATCAGTATTCCCACGCATAAACAAGTTATCAGCTATAACATCAACCTCTCTTATCTTAACAGGACATATACCGTCAACATGTATCATTACTGGTACACCATCATACTCTAATACTATTTTAACTAGTTCATCACCGCTAACCCTCCTATAATACCATTTAACTAGTTTTCCACTAGAATCCTTGAATAAGTAATTAGCTATATCCACGTCATGTATTGCTAAATCCAATAAAATACTATTCCTACGAGCATGTAGTGGTCGTCTACTAAGTCTCCTAAGCTCTACTACATTAACGTCTAAGCTTCTAGACTTCTCAGCAATGTATTCTATTACAGGGTTAAACCTCATAATAAAGCCTGGTACAACAATAACACTATTTTCTTCAGCAGTCTTCTTAAGCTCAAGTAGCTCTCTAGTACTCGTTGCTACAGGTTTCTCAACGAATAAGTCTAAACCCATTCTTGCAAGCTTCATAGCGGTTCTAGCAAGATAGGGTATTGGTACAGCAACAACAACAGCATCAACACTATTCTTCAATGAGTCCATGCTAGAGGAATACATTTCAACATTATATTTTGAGGCAACAAGCCTAGCTTTCTCTAAGTCTAAGTCAACAACTACGCTAAACTCTACGAGTCCCTCACGCTCAAGCTCCCATAAAACCCTAGCTATATTGCTACCCCACCTACCAACTCCTACAATACCAATTCTCGGTTTATCCAAGGCCTATCTAACTCCCAGTTACCTATGCATAGTATAACTATAATTACTTATCTGGTTTTAGAAGCCATGGTAAGCCTTCATAGAGAACTCATCCTCTACAAAGCCTATGGTCTAGTGGTAAAGTATTAGAGTGAATACCCTAGCAATATATAATAGGTTGTTTAGGGGCTCAATGTATGTCTAGGGTAATAGTACTTGAGAATGCCAGGGTTATGGGATCCTACGAGAATACTTGTATAGTAGTTGAGGACAAGTACATAGTTGATGTTGGTGGACCAAGTATCTGCGAGAAATATGATAGTGTTGATAGAATAGATGTTGGTGGTAGAGTAGTTATCCCAGGACTAATTGATGCACACCTACATTTAGGGTCACTAGCTTTAATGCATGATTGGGTTGATTTAAGAGGTGTTAAGAGTATAGAGGAGTTAAAGAATGCTATTTCATCAAAGGCTAAGACTACTAGTGGCTGGGTTCTAGGACGTGGCTGGGACCACGAACTATTTGTTGAGAAACGTTTACCTACGCGATGGGATCTAGATGAAGCTGTTAGCGATAAGCCAGTTGTTATTGTAAGGATTTGTGGCCACGTAGCAGTAGCTAATACTATGGCTTTGAAACTAGCTGGAATATTAGACAAGATACCTAGAGGCTACGAACACCTAGTAGGACGTGAAGGCAATAGAATTAATGGAGTATTATTTGAAGACGCAGTAAAACTAGTACTTGACAAGGCACCTAAGCCTAGTCTAGGAGAACTAGCAGATAAAATACACACGGTTCTACGTAGACTAGCATCCTATGGTATAACAACAGTTCACTCAATGGATGCAACAATGAATGAGTATAGGGCTTTAGAAATCCTTAGAAAAGAAGGAAGACTACCAATACGTGTAAGAGTATTCCTATCCCTTAGAGACTACAAGGAAAAACCTAATACGTTAACGCTAGGTGATGAATGGCTAAGCATACGTGGAGTAAAAGTATTTGCTGATGGAAGCTTTGGTGGAAGAACAGCAGCACTATTAGAGCCCTACAGCGATGACCCAGGTAACTACGGTAAACTATTGTTAAGCAAGGATAGTATAGGTGAACTAGCAAGAAGCTTAGCAGGTAAGGGGCTTAGCCTAGCAGTACACGCTATAGGTGATAGAGCAGTGCTAGAAGTATCAAAGGCTATTAAAGAGTATGGGCTAGGGAATGTTAGAATAGAGCATGCATCACTAACACCACCAGAAGTACTAGACGAGCTAGTAAGCCATAAGCCATACTCAATAGTAGTTCAACCACACTTCACGGTAAGTGATTGGTGGTTAAAGTCAAGGCTAGGTGAGAGAGCAAAATACGCCTACATGTACAAGACAATGATCTCACGTGGACTAGTAGTAGCTGCTGGAAGTGATGCACCCGTAGAACCAGTTAACCCATGGCTAAGTTTAAGTGCTGCTATAACACGTGGTAGGCTAAGAGACATTAACCCCTATGAAAAATTATCTATTAGTGAAGCACTAGCAATGTATACACGTAATGCATCAATAGCAGGACTAGACAAGTATTTAGGAAATATAAGGAAAGGTTTTTATGCAGACCTAGTAGTAGTCGATGAAAACCCCTGGGGATTATATGATGAAGATGTAGCTGGAATAAAACCTGTACTAGTAATAGTTGGAGGTAGAATAGTATATGACATCCTACACTAATCTTACAGTAACAATAGCATTAATGGTAATAGTACTAGCTGGTGTAGTAGCTCAGTCGCAGTCATGTTCAATAATAGACGCTGTTAAAGTACTTGTAAACAATCTTGCTGGTTCAAGTGTAGGTGGAGGTAATAGAGTTGATCAAGGAGACATAGTCTACTCAATAGATGACACGCTAGTAATCCTGTGGAAGAGATACTATGGTGGTGGTAGGGTAAACGTAACACGTAATGGAGTAATAGTAGAGTCTTGGTTTGATAAGGGAAATAATGGGTATGCTGGAGTAACTTTAAAGTATGATAAGCTTCTAAGAGGAGTAGAAGTTAACTTAAGCCTTGAAATAATAGAGGCTAATGGAAGCATAATACTATTACTCCACAATGGATGGAATACTGGTAAGGGAGGAGACTACCCCATAGACCCAGCACTAGTAGTAGTGATTAAACCTACCACTAAGAAAATCATAGTTAATGGCGTAATGTATAGTTATGAAGGCTTAGGAAAAGACTACAATATAGCATTGAAAACAAGTAATGGTAAGGCTACATTAAAGCTTAACGACGTAGTTATTTCCACGAAGACTACTGGAAACTATAGCTACATTACAGTAGGAGCACTTTCAGTAATGCCTGGAGAACACGTTAAGTTTAAGCTAACTAAGCTAAGAATATGTGCTATAGAAACCAATGTTAATGCAAAACCATATGTAGAATTCAATCCACCAAGCATGGTGGTAAATAACTCTGCTACTATAACCATAATATTACCTGGAGGTGTAACAAAAACATCAGTTGTACCTATAACAACTAAGCCTATAACAAAACCCCAGGCCACAGCAAAAGAGTATACAAGCACTGTTGAAGCATTAACAAATGGTACAGTAAGTAAAACTAGTAGAGAAAAAGCTATTGAGCAAGAACAAACTTCTACTCCTACAAAATCATTGGAGCCTACAGTTAAGGCTATTACTGAGCCTAATACTAGTACTGAGTCCACGTTTACTAAAGGTGTAGCTGAGTCAACAGTACATACAATGGTTTTCTACATAGCGGTGATCATAGCATTACTGGTAATTGTATCAGCAATAGTATTTGTTTATAGGAAGAGGTGAGAATAACTACCCCTGTATTTTATCACAGAGGCTACCGTAGACACATTTACCCTTAAAGAATACTGCTAAAACATGTTCACCTCCACCTCTCTTAACTATGCCAGCTATCTTGTTATGAGCATATACTATATTTGATGAATACCCATCAATTAGTATGAATGAGGCCTCACCACCATCAACTAGGTATTTTGCTTCGACTTTAAAGATTCTTAAAGGATTGATAGTGGCCATAGCAAGTATTTTTCTAGGATCAATATCACGTAATCCTTTCAGCCTAATAAGATTCCACGTATACTCGAGTTCACGCCATAGATCTGGTTTAACCCATCCAGCATTATCTGTACCTAAGGCTGCTAACACGTCTAGCTTAACTACTAGGTCTACCCTAGGAACACCTACACCAAACCACGAGTTAGCCCGTGGACACAGGATTAAGCCTATGCCACGTTCAGCTAATTGCTCTAGCTCACGTAGCCCTAAATGTGTTCCATGTACAATGTAGTCAGCTTTAAGCTCCTCTAATGCAAGCATGAACTCTTTCAATGCGTTATCTGGAACCTCAGCTACATGAGCACCCTTAACCTTATCAGAGAATAGAGACGCCATTAACCTTAGCTCATTAACTTTGTAGCGAATAGGAGTGGAAAGCCCTAAACCATAAGCTTTCTCCTTAAGAGTAAGAAGCTCCTCCCTAGAAATACTAGTAGGCCTAGCTAACGGGAAATAGTTTAAGGGCTTATTCTTTGAGGCCTCTAAGCCTATGAGTAAGCCGTCAACTCCTCCCTCACGGAAATCAGCTACCCCTAACACACCTATTGATACTAAGTAGTCGAAGAGCCTCCTAATAGACTCTACAAGTCTATCTCTAGGAGTACTCTTAAGCATCCTATGCTTAAGTCCATGGGGCTCAGCTACTAGTTCAGGTAAGCTTAACTCAATACCTATTTCAGGAAAGGCATAGTCACCTACATGGATGTGAGCATTAAATAATGGTGGTAAAGCAATAACATTCTCCAGCTTGACTCCACTCGTACTCCAACCACTAGAAATAATAGTGAAGCCACCAGGATCTACAGTAATAGTAGACTTCTCATGTAGGTTTAAGTCTACTCCATCAACCATAAAGCCTACATTAAGAACAAGCTCTCTACTCACACCTATCTAGCCTCTACCCAGAAAGTGTTATGCTAAAACCTAATAACCTTAGGCTAAGAAATATTCCATCAAAGATTATTTAGCATTACCATAGTCTCTCCATGTAGCATTACGGTAGTTTTCGCCTAGGTACTTTCTTAGGATTCGCATAGCAGTACTAGGATGTATACCGAATTCCCTTGCAATCTTATTAACACTTCTATCCTCTATAGGAGTGTTCAACCACTTCTCAACTAGTATTCTATCACGCTCCTCCCTAGACGTAGGTTGCACGTTCTTCTTCTTAATGGAGTCTACTAATGCTCTAATCTCTTTCAACGTATTCTCTAGTTCACTTATCTTCTTCTCAACTTCATCCATTCTACGTGTACGAGCTGATATACCAGTATAGGCTATTTCTAGTTTATCAACTCTTGAGTCTACAGAGCTTATAAGCCTCTTTAACTCTTCTTCAATTCTATTCAACTCTTTCTTAACATGCTCTAAAATCTCTTCAACTTTCTTGTCGTTTAAGTGAACTTTGTCTTCTAGGTAGCGTGTCTTAGATGAAACATCCTCGATATTCTCCATTAGTATTGTTAGTCTCTCATTTACTCCATGGCGAAACCTGCTTACAGTAGTCTTAACCTCAACTATGCTATTTGTTAACTTAGCAACCTGTTTTCTGAGTTCTTTAACTTGTTTCCTAGTATTATGGTAGTTGTAGTACATGTAAGCAGTTGTACCCAGGGCTCCAAGTGCTAGAACTGTAGCTATAACCTCACTCAACTACAGCACCAATAGGTTATCCTAGCGTACTTGGGGTATATTAAAAACCTATGACTCATGGGATTCTAGCATTTCTTAGAATATACTCTAGTAGACCATAGTATCTGTCTTCTATTCTGAGAGACTTGTATTTCCTTAATACTACTTCAACATCATATTTAACTCTATGTAGCTCTATAGAGTTTTTGTCAAGGTCTATGATGGCATATGATGCTCTAGGATCACTATCTCTGGGTTGACCAACACTTCCAGGGTTAAGTATTCTTAGACTATTTATGTTAGTAGACCATTGTATATGGGTATGACCTACTATAACGTAATCTGCTTTAACTATTCTAGGCTTAATGTATAGAGGTGAAGGTGTTAAATGGAATAGTATTTCATTAAAGCTTAAGCTAGGTTTAAGGTAGCCGTATAAAGGGTTTCTTGGAGACCCGTGAACTATGTAGAATCTTTTATCTTCAAGCTTAACTGTTACCTTAAGTGGTAGTGTTTTAAGCCATTCTATTTGCTCTCTAGACAGTAGTTTAAATGAGATATTGTTTCTAGTATAAACACTTAGATCATGTAGCTCTTTAGCGCATAGACAGTCAGTGTTAAATGCTACTGCGTGGTCGTGGTTTCCACGGACAACTACGTCTGGCTTAAGATCACGTACTAGGTCTACGACTACATGTGGTTCTGGGCCATAGTCTACTAGATCGCCTAAAACCCATAAATAATCCCACTTCTCTACATGGTCTAGTATACTTTTAAGTGCAACTGCATTGCCGTGGATATCCGATATTACGAGTATTCTCAAACCCAATTACACCCTATAGACTACTATGCACTATAGAGTAGAAATACAGTCGACCAGTTTTCACAATAACTATGCCAGGGCTAATAAACTAATATTGTAATGTAAGTGGAGGCTATGTGTAAGGAAGAGAGTAAAAGTATAAACCCTAAGCGTAGATACTTAGGATAACACATTAATGCTAGCTTCCTCAGCTCTTTAAAGGATGGTGTGGTATGGATTCAAGAACTCTACTTAAGGTTATTAAGAGGCTTAGGTCTCAGGGAATGGATGTTAGAGTTGAGGCTCGTAGAGGAATAGAGCATAGGCTACTATATGAGCATGAAGGCTACTATACGCTTATTACGCGTACACGTAGAATGCTGTTACCCCTATGGCTTAAGAAGCAACTAGATCCACGTAGTCCAGGATACCAGGAGGGCTTAGATGTACCTGTTGTAATGAATAGAGTTTACCGTGAATGGGCTCTAATTGGTGCACGTAGCTATAAAGCTGAGGTTATAGCTTCACCAGATGCTGTATTCATGCGTAGTCCTTGGGGTCCTGGTATATGGTTTTACGCGTTAAGATCATCCAAGATCATACATCCTAGTGGTAGTGGTAAACTAGTTTATAGGTATGATGACTTGATTGCACCGGTATACGTTGTCGAATACAGTGAGGATAAGACTAAGCTAAAGATTACGAGTTGGCCTTCACATGAACTGGGTGGTGTAATAGTAGATTTTAAGGCATCTAACATCGACTTAGCTGTTATAGCGATTAGGCCTTTAAACCCTCTTGGAGTATCAGTTGTAAATAAAGTAGAAGCAACTAGTACGAGTATAACAGCATACTATGAAGGTAGTGAGAAAATAACAATTCACGTTAGCAGGGTAGCTGATAATGTTGGAGCATACTCTATAGAAGAAAACGGTGACATAACAGAATATGTTGAGCCAAACGGTATGAATGAATCCTCGTCTGAGACAGGATGGGCTAGTGGAGGACTATACTTCTACCCGGAAAACGGTAGAACAGTATCCCTAAGAGTATTCATACCATTGGAAAGAGATATAGCGCCAATAAGTGAATGGTATAAGGAGGATGTAAGCTCGGCTAAGGATCACTGGCTTAAGATACTTGGTAGAGGTTATGAATTCAAGGTATCTGACAACAATATCTATACAAGGTATTGGAGAAATATTGCAGTACTCCAAATACTATTTGATTCTGGTAGAATAACTCCTGGGCCAACAATATACCATAGATTCTGGATTAGAGATGCAGCTTACATGGCTAAAGCATTATTAGAAGCAGGGTATCACTTAGAAGCTAGGAGCATAGTGAATAAAATGATAGAGTGTATACGTGATGACGGATATGTTGGAGCAATAGATTGCAAGCCAGAACCATTTGAAGCAGATAGTCCTGGTCAACTACTATGGATTATGAAGGAGTATTTAGCGTTAACTAAAGATTCAACACTAGTATCTAAAGTATATAAGCGGTTACTTAGGGTTGCAGAGTATATAGTAAAAATGTTTGATGAGGGAGCTTCTACTGGATGGCTTCACCCGCCAAGTACTAGTGCTGAAGACCTTGGGCCAAGAAACCATTACTACTGGGATGTTTACTGGAGTATTGCTGGCTTATGGTCTATAGCAGGAATAGCTGAGCAATTAGGAGATAAGAAGACAAGTGAAGAATACATAGGACTAGCATCTGAGTACGAAGAACTATTGTTTAGGGATTTATCTGAGAAAACTAATAGGTCAAAAACATTTCACCCAACATCTCCTAATAGACTATTCCTTGACTCAGGTATTGGTAGAAGTCTTGTAGCAATATGGCCTCTAAGAATACTACCAGAAGACACCACCCTGGCACGTGAACTAGTAGATAATGCCTGGAAGTTCGTATACAATGGAGGCTTCATACACGACATAATATGGCGTGCATACGGGTCATACATAACAATGCACTTAGCTGAAGCAAGTATACTCGTAGGCTATAGAGATAAGGCAAGTATACTCCACAAGTGGCTAGTTAAAGCTTCTCAACCACTAAATCACTGGTGTGAAGCACATAGCGTTAAAACCCTTAAAGGTACTGTAGGAGACTACCCTCATGGATGGGCTAGTGCAGACTACATTCTCCTTGCAAGACTAATGGTGCTACACGAGGACTACAATGGCTCAAAGCTAAGCTTATTCAAAGGTTTAGGAATAGAAGCATTAAGAAACCTTGAAGTAGAAGCACGTACCAGTAAAGGTAAGGTTAAGGTTAAAGCACGCATTGAGGATAATAGACTTGTTACTGAAGCCTCTACTCCAAAGTATAGTGAACTATTAGTATATCCTCCAATAGGCTATAAGGTTAAGTCGGTTGAACCCAGAGACCAAGTAATTGATTTCAGTGAAGACGTAGTTGTAGTTAGTAGTGGTAGATTTAAGCTAAACTTAGTGTTAGAGAAAGAGTAGTGGTATTGAAGCTAAAGCCATGATCAAGCCCACGGTTATAGCGAAGTAGTAGAATGGTATTTTTCTAGCAAGAATATTCATAAACCATATCCCAAGCAACCCGAAGATAAATGCTGAGATAAGTCCTAGAAACATTGCAGGGATAAACACGTAGCCTGAAGTATACCCAACGTATAGTGTAGCAAGTGCTATTACTGGTATTGATGCGAGAAAGCTTATTCGAATAGACTCACTAGCCTTAAACCCTAAGAGTAAGAGTACTGCTATAGTTGAACCACTCCTAGAAATACCTGGAATAATGCTTAAGCCTTGAGCTAATCCAAGTAGAAAGTAGTCTCTTAAAACCATGTCCCTTAGACTCCTAAAACCCTGTTTAGAGCCAGTAATAGCTAGTGCTATACCCGTAACAACAAGTAATAACCCTATTACACCAGTAACAACATCAAGTGTAATACCTTCTAAAAACATACTATACACTATATATAATGGATAGCCTAAAGCAATACTAATAGGAGTAGCGATAACCCATAAACGTAGAACACCGTTCTCCCAGAAGCCAGTTCTAGTGAAAAGAGCTCTAGGAATACCAGCAAGATCTCTACGGTAAAACACTATAGCCGACAATAATGTGCCTAAGTGAAGATATATTGATAGCCCATACGCCCTAACTACTTCAAGACCAAATAACCCTGATAGAAGTAGCATAACCTGACCACTACTGCTAATAGGAAACCATTCTAGTATGCCTTGAAGTACTCCAGCCAATATGATATCATGTAGATCTACCAATACATTACTCCCTTAACTATTAATACTCTATTCCAGCCACGTAGTTATAGTGTTAGGCTAAAATAATCTTACCTAACCTGATAATAGGATATGAGAACTTGTTATATAATGTAGAGGGGACTTAATCTTAGCTTATGGAAGAACTCTTACCCCACGTTTAACAGCTCTTCTCCTTAAGGCTTTATCAAATGTAGCTAAAGTTAACCCATAGTTCATAGCAGTAGCAAGTATTATGTAGTCATTTATTTCCTTAGAACCCGCCTTATCTTCTACGAGCATTTTGAATGCACGTCTAAGTATGGTTATGGTTTCAGCTAGGTAAGTAGTCCTCGGGTCCCCTAAGTATTCTTCAACTTTAGATAACGTGAATAATGGGTCTAGGTTTAGGTAGCGTAGCATTATCCATATGTACTCATGTATTACTATTGATGGTATATAGAGTTCTAGTGCATCATCTATAATCCTAGAGGCTTCGCTATGGTATTCAGAGTCTTCTACAGTATCATAGACTAGTACATTCGTGTCAACGAGTAGCTTCATCTAGGTACTCCTCTACAGCTTCCTCTAACTCCTCAACACTTATTCTCCTACCAAGCCTTATCGTAGTACGTTTTCTCCGTAAAGGTATTATCTTGATAACGTTCTCACTACTATCATATACTACTCTAACCCTATCACCTTCACGTAATCCTATAAGTCTACGTATACTTGATGGAATGGTTACCTGGTAGTTTCTTGTAACTTTCACAATTTCCTCAATACTCATTTAAACCATCTAGGAGACATAATGTATTACTAGTATATAAGCATTTCTAGTAGCCATTAATTATTGGTACAATGAGATGTTAGCGTTACTAATAAAAATAGCTTGTAGCTCAACTAGTGGGATGGGTATAATTGGTGTCTACCAGGAATACTATTTATGAAGAATCAGTTAGGCTTCACAGAATATATAAGGGTAAAATAGAAGTAGTACCTAAGATCCCGTTGAAGAGTATGAGGGATTTCTCAATATGGTATACACCTGGTGTTGCTGGCCCTGCTAAGAAGATAGCCGAGAGCGTTGATGAGGTCTTTGAGCTTACATCTAGGTGGAATATGGTTGCTGTTATTAGTGATGGTACACGTGTACTAGGGCTCGGAGACATAGGTCCTGAAGCAGCATATCCTGTTATGGAGGGTAAAGCACTATTATTTAAATACCTTGGAGGAGTTGACGCTGTCCCCATAGTTATTGCTACAAGAAATGCTGATGAGCTTATAAGGACTATTAAGCTTATTGAACCAAGTTTTGGAGGAGTAAACCTTGAGGATATTGAAAGCCCTAAGTGCTTCTACATACTAAATAAGCTTAGAGAGATAATGGATATACCAGTATGGCATGATGATCAACAAGGTACAGCACTAGTAGTATTAGCGGCCCTGATAAACGCGTTTAAAATAGTTGGCAAAGACTTAAGGAAGGCAAGGATAGTATTAGTGGGTCTAGGTGCAGCTAACTACTCAGTACTAAGGTATCTTGAAGCATATGGTGTAGACCTGGGCAACATAATAGTTGTTGAGAAACCAGGCATAGGAATACTTCACAGAAGCCATCCAATGCTAGAATCATTTAAGAATACACACCCACACTGGTATGAGGCTTCTCTTAAAACCAATAGAGACGAGGTTACTGGTGGAATAAGAGAGGCGTTGAAGGGGGCAGATGCAGTTATAGCTGCCTCGAGACCAGGACCAGGCATAATCAAGTCTGAATGGATTAAGGAAATGAACAATGACCCCATAGTCTTTGCACTAGCTAATCCCGTACCAGAAATACTTCCAGAGGAAGCATTAAGGGCTGGTGCGAGAATAGTAGCTACTGGTCGAAGTGATTACCCTAACCAAGTAAACAATAGCCTAGGCTTCCCAGCTGTTTTCCGTGGAGCATTACAGGTTAGAGCTAGGAAGATAACAGATGAAATGTGTATAGCAGGAGCTGAAGCACTTGCAAAGTATACTGAGGAAACAGGGTTAAGTGAGAACAGAATACTACCTTCAATGATGGAGGAAGAAGCCTATATACGTGAAGCAGTAGCAGTAGCAAGGAAAGCCTTAGAGCAAGGAGTAGCTAGGAGGAAGGAGTCAATTAAAGTAGTTGAAGAAGAGATAAGAGAGATAATACGTAGAGCACGTAGGCTAGGAAAACCAGTTCATTAAGGTTATTAGGGTTTAGATACATTGTACTAGCTATTAGGAGAAACACTATGCCAGCAATGATAGTAGTAGTAATGGGTCCTGCTGGCTCAGGTAAAACAACGCTTACAGCAAGCCTAGGTAAATGGATTGAGGAGAACCAAGGATATAGTGTAGGCTACATAAACCTTGATCCTGGTGCAGAAACCCTACCCTACAAACCCGACTTCGACGTAAGAGACTGGTTTACAGTAGAAGACATAATGGTTAAGGAAGGTTTAGGACCTAATGGAGCAATGATACGTGCTTCAGAACTACTAGCTGAACGTAGAAGTGAGTTAAGGAGAATTGTGAGAAACATAAGAAAGGAAGTAGTAATAGTAGATACTCCTGGTCAAAGCGAAATATTCATATTCAGGCCAGCTGGACCAGCAATAACTAGTACTCTCCGATGGATAGCACCAACTATAGGAGTATACCTAGTAGACCCAACAATAACCCCCATCATAAGCGAAGCAACTACTAGCCTCTTAATGGGGCTAATAATACAGCTTAGACTAGACATACCAGTAGTACCAGCAGTAACTAAGGCTGATATAGTTAGAGTAGAGTTTGGCGAAACACTAGCAATAGGCTTAGAAAAAGTAAGAGACCTAGCATTAAAGGAGCTTGGAGGAGCCCTAAAAGAAATCATACCAAGGCTAATAGACTTAATGATAGAGTATCTGCCATCAGTTAGACTTGTCACTATTTCAGCTAAAACAGGTGAAGGCTTAGAAGAACTATACCAGCTAATATATGAGACATACTGCTCATGTGGAGACCTAACATAAACTTAAAACTAGCGCTAAGAAAAACTAATTGGTGGAGAGCCCCACAACACCGGGTTCAATTCCCGGGGGAATCTAACTGGATGAGTGGGGCTGGGACGTATTCACCGCTCTCATCTTCTTAGACGTAATCCTAATTGTCTCCCAGTAGTCAAGCAATATCACGTACTTTCTACTCAAATCAACTAGTACTCTATCTACATCACCGTAAACTACTACTCCTTCATCAATAATTGTCTTCAGTAATCCCGGTGTAGCCTCATCTACGTCCACCAAGTCTATCTTATCTTCATCTATGCCAATACTGCTAGCTAGCTCAACAACAAGTCTACCAAGCTCAAGAGCACTACTAGGCTTCTCTGCAAACTTTACTGCTAAGTCAACATCTCTACCACAACCATTACGTGCAAGTGAGCCAAACACTATAGCATACTCAACATTAAACTTCCTCAGCACAGCTCTCAACCTATCTATTATATCGCTTAGGCAAGGATCCCTACCTACATGTTCATCAAGTAATTCCAGTACATGTGGTAGCTTATCCATTATTTCCTTGAAGGCTTTAACCTCTAATTCTCTATCAATTCTAGCATAGCCGTGAACTAGTAGGTTCCTAAAACCTGCAAGGCCTTCAAGGAAAACCTTATAGTCATTACCTAGTCCTAGCCTACTAGCAAGATACCCCATTAATTCGCGGTAACTTGAAGGCTTGCTTCCTCTCTCACGAGAAGCCATCATGGCAGCTAGGTCTATGAGTGACTGTGCAACTAGTTCACATAAGCGTTCAACAGCATATATGCTTTCCCTACCACTAGTAAAGTCTTTGTATATCCTAGTGAACTCGTTGAAAAACCACTTAGTACGCTCTAGTTGTTCTCTCAACATCAAGGTAGGTCAACCTAGTTCTGGTCAACAATTCTTCTCGTAGCTATGGGCTAAAAGATTATCATTCCTTCTTAGTTTTTCTCGTCTCAATTAGTGATTCAAGGATTTCGTGGAAGAAGAACCATGCAGCAAATACTCCTATAGCTAAGCCTATACCAATACTTATACCCCATGCAAGAGCTGTTTTTACTTCATGTGATAATGCTGTTATGTCTAGTATTGGTACTAGGGAGAGGAATAGTATTAGCAGTAGTATAAAGCCCCTCATCTTTGCCTCCATGCGTATTCTTTCAACAACTGCTTCAAGAGCTATGAATACGAAGAGTACTAGAAATACAACACTTGCTACACGTGCAGCATATGATACTATGAGTGTTGTTGTATGGACTTGCTCTGGAAATAGTGTTAGAACTATAGAGTATAGTGCAAGAATACCTAAGCCTATGTCTACTAGTACTACTACTAGATTCGTTAAGCTAAAAGGTACTTGCCTAATTAAGGGTTTTACTAGCTCATCTACTTTGAAGAGCTTGAAAACCCTTCTTATAATACGGTTTAATAGGATAGCTATGCCCATGTATATTGCTATAATAGCTAGTGCTAAGAGTATACTTGGAATAATTGATACTAGGTCTCGTAGAGCCATCTTAAACGCATTCCATAAGATACCTATACTTGTCTCATTTACTACTCTAGTCATATTAGATGCGTTTACCGTAGTCAATGCTAACTACCTGGTATACCACCTGTGAGTACTACGACATAGTATAGTGTACGGTATATAATGTACAAGATGATTATACCTACTACTAGTCCGGTAAACCTTAGCACGGTCTTAGCTGTTTCACTAACAGTAAACATTATGAAGTTATAGCTAGTGATACTAGATGTGTATAGCATACGTGCATATAGTCTAGTGTAGTTTGGTGGAACAATTGCTAGTTCTGGTAGAGTTACAAGTGCTATTACTAGACCTGTTAAACTAAATATGCTTGAAGCCAAGAATACTAGTACTGGTGAGTAGGCAAGTACATAGCCTACAATACCTCCTAGAGTAAGAGCTAACGCGTTAGCTGATGATAATAGAATGCTAGCACGTGTAACACCTAGTTGTTTTACGAGGTTAGCAAACCCTATACTTGCATAAAAGTTTGCTCCAATCATTGAGAAGCTATACATAACAGCTATGCCTAAATGCATGTATGGTATTGGCGTCATGTATACTAGTATTGGTATAGAACTTAACACTAAGATAGCATAGCGGTAGCTACGAGCACTACGATGTGCCCAGAAGAGGCTAGCAAATATATTTGATATGGTTTGAACAAAACCTATAGATGCTGCAAGATAGTCAGGTGCGCCTAAGTCGTGCATAAGTCTTGGAATCCATGATATACCTAGTAGATTAGTGGATGCGAGGAGCAGTACTAGTAGTAGGAATATATTGCTAGCCTGTATCTCAGCTTCCTCTGGACCCTTCCTCTTAGCTTCAAGTAGTACTCTATGTATTGGTGCTAACGCTACTAGTAGAGGTGATATAAGTCCTACAGAAAATGCTATAGTGTATAAGACCATGTATTTACCTAAACCAGTACCTACAGCTAGTGTTGAGACAACAACTATTTGGGCTAGTATACTTGCAATAGCTCCAGCCATGGTGCGGTACGCTATTAGCCTCCTATACCCTTTCTCGTCAAAGCATGTGAAGAGAACAGTATACATGAAGACATTTGAAGGTATAGTTGAGGCAATAGCTAAGCCATACACAGTTACAGTTAACTCTAATCTACCCATACTCCATGGTATAATGAACCAGAAAATCCTTTCAACAAGTAATGCTAGTATTAACCTAGACTTAACACGTCTTGGCTTACCATAATGGTATAGTGCTAAAGCTATGCCAAGAGATAGAAGACCAGCGTAAGAGTTCAATAATAGGAGATCACGTAGTGAGAAACCTGAAGCAACTAGGAATATAGGAGTAATACTACGTGAAACAGTAACGTAGAAACCACCGAATACGGCTTCTAAGACTAGTAGTAGAGAGATAACTCTACCATTACCTTCACCAAGCCTTCCAAGTATTCCATGCATGCTATTAGTTAACCCACCAATACCCTTCATAGCCTTATACACTCAAACTACTCCTTCTCTCCAATACATTCTTAGCAACCCCCAGGTACTAGTAGGGTTTAAGAATCTTACCCCCATACACTATTCTTGTAGGTAGAAGCAATTGACTAAACTAATAATGCTAAGAGTATACCTTGACACAAACCCTACCTACGGAGGCTACTACTCACCAATACACAGCAATGAATGCATAACACTATTACCCATAAGAGAACTACATAGACTAAAACATGTACCCTGGTTCTTGGAGGCAAGGAAGATAACTGACAAGTGCCTAGGTATAAGCCTAATAGAGTACTATCCCTTAGAATGGGGTGATAACGTAATAGTACATAATGATCCTAGACCAGATCTAGGATTCTATACAGGGCATTTAGCACCTAGAGGAAGAATTCCAAGTAAGCTAGGTGTAGGAGACTACATAGTATTCATGGCTGGACTAGCAGAATACCCCGAAGACACATGGTATAGGCGTAGAACTAGAGCTGAGATAACCAGAGCTTTTAGGCATTCATTGAAGAACGGTAAGGCGGGAATATACTTGGTAGCATATATTAGGGTTAAAGAGGTGCTAAGGATTAAATCATGGCATGCAGTACTAGAGAAGTATCCTCAGCTAAGATTTAGTCCACATTACTACTGGTTAGAAGGGAACAATGAAACAGTAGCAGTAGTAGGTGAGTCAGCTTACATAGTCCCTCCAGTAAAACTCTATGATTTCGGTAAACGTGAGCTAAATAGTAGGGTAGTAGAGGTTATTGGAAGAGATGTAGCGGTTAGTATTGTTAGAAGTAATTTTAGGAAATCAAGGCTTATAGAAGTAGATGAGTATAGTGTAGAAAAAATGCTTAGACTTTAACATTAAAGTACTCTCTTATACACTTGTACATTTCCTCGCCTACAAGATCATAGTAAGTGTTGGGCTTCAACGTTAACTCTATAACTCTACGATACTTAGCCATAAGCTCTCTATCCCCTAACATAGCATTAGCTTTATCGACAACATTACTGTATTTTTCATAGTCTACTAAGGCTTCTACTGGTTGTCTAGGTTGAAGCCCTGGTCTTCTCGCTGGCTTACCTATAGTTAATGCTACAACTGGTAAAACGTACTTAGGTAAACCTAATATCTTAGCTATTCTACATGGATTAGAGTATAATGCTATAAAGGTTATACCATAACCTAGTTCTTCAGCTACTATTGATGCCCAAGCACTTGCAATACCTACATCAACTAGCCCTATGATTAAGTGTCCTAGCCCTGGATCAGAGACACTAACTCCTATCTTCTTAGCAAGCTCTACAAGCTTAGCATAGTCTATAGCGTATACCAGTAGTAGTGGAGCCTTAGCAACATGTTCTTGGCCACCTACTGCTTCTGCAATATCCTTCTTCAACCTAGGATCTCTTACTATAATTATAGTGTATGGTTGAAGGCCCCAAGCGCTGGGGGCTCTCCTAGAAGCTTCAATTATTTTCTTAACATGCTCCTCTGGTATACTTTCACTAGTATATTCACGTATACTTACATGCCTAGATATAGTACTTAAACAACACTCCACTATACATCACCATTTATGTAGGACTAAGTGGAGTAGGATGAGGGAGAAAAAGATTACTTTAATCAGGGAAAAGAAGTATCTTAACTCTTATTCTACTTCTTCAGTATGCCTAGCATTAACCCTATGAAGAAGCCTAGTGTTACTGGTCCAACCATTAATAAGCCTAGAGTGTTTATGAATCCTAGTACTATGTCTTTTAGTTTACTAGCACTAGTTCCAAGTTTCGATAGGAAGTCTTCTACGCTACCACCAAGACTCCACACGTTTAGTACTGCTCCAATAACAAGTAATGCTATGAATGCGAAAATGTACTTAGCCATCTTAGCCATAATATAGCCTAAAGCAGCACCCAGTGCTACTTCAACGACAATAGCTACAGCAACTCTTGGATTAGATAGGGCTGTGAATAGGAAGTCTCCAACACTTACTGTTTCATTAGTAGCGTTTACAGCTGATATAATCCATGATAAGTCTATCAACTTCCACCCCTCTTACCTAGATAACTGTTTCCTCAACCTTAAATTATTATCCGTGAACACTGATATCCTAGCTAGAAGTATTTCCAGATTAATAGTAGAGTCTAGTTAGAAGACTAAATTACTGTGATGTACGGATTTGAGTACTTCTAGTCAAACCCAGTACTTATTTAATACGATAACTATCCCCTTGTTTGGAGGTAACTGTGAGTAAAACGTGTTGTACGTCTACGTTAAGCATTACAGTGCCATTAGTTACTTATCCTATTTCACTAACATTTACCCAAGTATATAGTGGGGTTAATTCGTGGATCATAGCGTATAAGCCCTTATTCTATGCTATAATAGGATTACTCCTTATAACAGTAATCTACTTGTTGAATAGGAGGAGAAGAAATTTTGAGAGATAAAGAGGATATAATTGAAGATGAGGAAGCTATTAGTGTACCTGAACCCATAGTAAGGTATATTCACGAGAAGACGGGTTATCCTATTGATGTTATTAGGCGTATACTATGGTTTGAGAGACTATATTATGGTGTAAGAGTTGTTGAGGAATGATATTTCTCAATTATAGACTTAATTTCTACTCCAAGACTATTTAATCCATTGTCTTCAAGTAACTTAACTATCCTATTAACTATGCATTCATCATAGCTTTTCACTGTTTCTACGATGTCGTTAACAGCCTCTAATACTTTCTTTGAAGCTTCCTCTCCTTCAAGTACTTGTATGGTATGATAGGTTAGTAGGGCTTGTTTTGCGTCAGGGTGTTTAATGTTTTTGCATACGTTGTGGACTTCTTTTGATAGTTCTACTACTTTACTTCTCTGGCCCAGTATTCTAAGTGATAGAAGGTAATATGGATAAGTCTCACATAGCATACCCCACTTATGCGCAGACTTTAAGATTTCTATTGCTTCCTCAGCATATCTTAGAGCTTCACTGTATCTGTCTTCACAGAATAATAGTCTAGCTATCATTGCCGCTGCTTTAGCTGTAAAATCCTTTGATCCGGATACTCTGAATAGCGAGTAGCTTTCCAGTAAATCTTCTAGAACGCTTTCATTTAACCCGCTTATCTGTTTAACTATTGCTAAATGGAATCTTGCTATAGCGTTGAGGAATGGGTCTTGGCATCTCTTGGAGGCTTCTACTTCACTAGTAACAGCTTTAAAGGCTTTATCCATGTCACCTATCCATGCATATAGTCTTGTAAGATTGGAGTACACGTCGTACTCTATTTCGGCTTTAACTGAGTCATTGAATTTTTCGGCTATCTCTAAAGCTTCTTGTGCTTGTTTCAAGGCTTCATCTAGTGATATGAGGTTTTCTTCAACTAGTATTGGTTGTTTAGCTTTTATAGCAGCTACTAGTTCATAGTCACCTATATTGCTCATTACTTTTAATGCATTGTCTAGAAACTTCTTTGCTTTGCCGAGTAGGCTTTTATTGAGGTATACTAGCCCTAATTCATAGTCAATGTATCCTAGAGCAGTGTAGTCTTTAATATTGTTTCGTGCTTCGTGTAGTAGCATTTCATATATTCTAATGTAGTCGAGTATACGGTAGGCTACATGCTTAATTCTATGCTTTATAGCCTTAACTATTCCCTTAGGGTGGTTTGCGAGGATGTAGTATTTGAATGCTTTAAAGAATTCTTCAATATTCCTCTGTGATAGATAGTAGTCTCCTATGAGACGATAGTAGTGTTTACATAAGCTACCATCACGTATAGGTGAAGCAAGGTTTCTAATTAAGTCTACTGCTATGTATGATCCCTCAATTTCTCTTATGAGTCCTTTATCTAGTAACATGTATAGGTTTCTACTAGTATTCCTATCACTATGAATTTCTTCTAGTGCATTTCTACTTATTGGCTCGTTAAAGCATAGTAGTGTTTTTAGGAGGTCTTTTTCTCCAATGCTTAGATACGAGTATATAGTATCCCATAGTCTTCTAGATATATTGCCTTGTAATAGCAAGTTCATGGTCTTATCTATTCCTTCACTAAAAGCTATTTTTGCTACAAGTGTTAGTAGTCCTGGATGTCCTTGAGTAGCAATGTATATTTCAGTAAATGTTTCATGATCTACTTCTACTCCTAAGGTCTTTAACAATTTATACGCACTTGTATAGTCTAGTCCCCTTAGATGTACTCTAACTAAGTTCTTCAATGACGCTAGTTCTAAGGGAACTGTTCTAGATATTACTACTAGTTTACCGTTAACTATATTTGATGCTACGTTAGCTATTAGTTCTCTTAACATATTATCCTTGCATTTCTGGTAGTCATCTATTACTAGGAGTAGACTTAGCTTATCTATACCTTCTACTATATAACGGACTGCTTCTTTAGCTTCAATTCTACTAGTAGCTATATAGTCTACTAGCTTACGATATCCCTGTGAGCTAAAATATAATGCTAGTTTCTTTACAAAGAAGTTAAGGTAATCTAATTCACTCATAGAATACCAGTATTTTGGTGAACTACTATGCTTTTCATAGTATTTGAGTGCAAGGCTTGTTTTACCAACACCTGGTAAACCAGTTATCAGTACTACGTGGTTTTCGTTTCTAGATAGTAGTTCTAGTTCTTTTTCCCTGCCAATAAACATTTTAGATCTAGGAGGCTTTGGTGAAAAATCTATTTTATGCTCAATAACTCCTCTTTCAGAGTCGTCTAGAGAGTAGTCTAGTCCCTTAGAACTAAACCTTATGATAAGTCTATGGGACTTTAACCTGTATAGCTTAACATTCCTATTACCAATACGTGTCCATTTGGCTTCAACAAGTCCTATCTTCTTCATACGGTTTAATCTTCTAGAAATATCTCCTTCATCTCTTCCTAGTATACGTGCTATTTCGCGAGTATTGTATTCGCCTGTAGATAGTAGTGCTAGTATGTCATTGTTAACGCTATTCATTAATACAGCTAGTATATCCCTAACCCTACTACTATTGTACTCCTTGCCCACAGTGTACCATCCATTCCTCTCCCTTAGCCCAGCCCATCCTCTACATTGTGTAGGGGATGGGTTAGGCAGTTAAATTATGTTATACTACGTAGAGCAAGTATCTAAATCTTACCTATCTATGTTATTAATCTAACTAGTAGAATGGGCTTAGTGTAATGATTATTAATTAGTTTATGGGCTAGATAGAATGGGATGGGTAGTGGTTGGTCTTGAAAAGGTTTTAGAGCTTGTCTATGAAGTGTTTCCTTGGCATGAAGATCTAAGTCTAACTGAAGGATATGAGAGGTTTAAGGAGGCTTTAGATGATTTTAGGAAAGTCTTGGACCACGGGCTTGTTAGAAGTGTTATTGATAGGGGTTTTGTTAGGGTAGTTGATATTTGTGGTGGCGGTGGTATAGGTGGTATAGCTTTAGCTAAGGTTTTATCTGAGAAAGGTGTTAAGGTAGACTTAGTAGTTAATGATCTACGTAGTAGTGCATTGGATCTAGCTATTCGTAACTCTATGAAGGTATTAGGGTTTAAGCCTAAGATCGTGAAAGCTAATGCTCTTGAACTATATAGGTATGGTGTGAAAGCTGATATTGCTTTACTTTATGGTCTTAGTACTCCACATTTTAATCCCTATGAAATGGTGAGATTAGTTGCTTCTACTGCGAAAATACTTGAACCTAATGGTGTATTCTTGGTGGAGGAAGCTGATAGAATCTACAATATATTTTATCTAGTGGGGTATAAGGATGTGGTAGCAGAGTATGCTGGTGAAGATAGAGTAGCCTTGTCTATTCACTCGGGTTACGATGTAAGACGTGGTGTATTCTATAGATTGTTCTTGGACATACCGTCTATGAAGAGGGTTAGAGCTCCGGTAAGGTTTTGGGATATAGCTGGTACAGCGAGTACTCTCTGGTTTTTCTTCAGAGAAGTTGACTTCGTTGAGACAAGGTCTAGGAGGAGAGGTTTCATAGTTGCAGGTAAGCCTAGGGGTATTAATCCAGATGATTACCTAGAGTATCCAAGGATAGCTAGGAGTTAAGGAGAAGAATGTGCTCTAAACCTATACCCTGTCATGTTTTTAGCTAGGCTCCGTAGTTTGTCTTCGGCTAGGTTTTCGGTAAGTAGTTTAACGGGCTTCTTCTCCAAGCTCTCCATTAGGGCGTAGCACTCGTATTTCTCCCATGTAACGTGTAGTGTTTTGAGCCCGTATAGTTTTGCAGCATATTTTAACACTAGTCCTACGTCTGCCTCACCTATAGCTATGCTTCTAGCAACGTCTATGTGTGTTAAGTATTCTTTATCATAGCCTAGTACCTTGGGCTTAGTTATTCCTAATTCCATAGCCTTACTATTAATTAGGTAGTCAAGGTATACTCTAGTACCAGATCCAGTATTCCTATTGGCTAGTCTAAGCTTACCCTTGATGAGTAGTTCTAGTATTTCTTCAATGCTATTAATGTTTAGTCCAGGTTTAACTGCAAATACTAGTTCTCTCTCATAACCGCCTACTAGTTTAACTCTATTGCTGAGCCAGTATTTTTCAATGTATGGCTTATTGTATTCTCCTGTACTTGGATCGTAGAGATGTATGCATGCTACGTCAACTTCTTCGAGAGAAAGTACTGCTAGTGATTTCCCGGAGCCTAAGCATAGTCCTTCAACTTCGTATCCCTTGTTTTTGATTAATCCTAGTACGAGTTCTAGTAGTGGGTCATGGCTATATGCTATGATTAGGTCTGGTTTCTTGAGTGGAATATACTTTATTTTATGGGTAGGCCCTATTGTAGAATACAGTTTTCTTTCTCCTCTACTATAAATTTCAAGTAGCTTGTGTGCTGTAGGTGTAAGTTTTGCTCCTCCACCACCTTTACCACCTCTACGGGCTACAACTAGTTGTTTACCTAGTATTCTCTCAGCTCTAGCTATCATTTCCCATGCACGAGAATAGGGTATCCCCATAAGTCTTGCAGCTGATAGGATGGATCCTTCTCTATCTATGAGTCTTAGTAATTGAGCTAGTTGTGAGTCCATTACTGGTACTCCATTGTATTCAACTACTACGTTATACGTTATCATTACCTTGTTCTCGTCTATGTCCAAGGGTTATCTAGCCCTAAGAATACTATTAGTGTAATGATGGTTTTAATGGTTTATTCGTTATCCGTTATCCGATAACTAGATATACTTCTAATCCTATGGCTGTACCTGGGGTATATATGAATAAGATTATCGTAGCAGTATTGACTGTTATAATAGCTGTTGTGTTGGCTTCAGTATTGTATGTGGGCTATTATTCTAGGGAAATACATGTAAGGGTGGCGACAACTACTAGCCTCTACGCTACTGGATTGCTTGACTACTTAGCCGAAGCTTTTGAGGAAAAACGTTCAGGAGTAGTATTTGATTTTATACCAGTAGGTAGTGGTGAAGCTCTTCGTAGAGCAGCTAATGGTGATGCGTGCATGGTTTTTGTTCATGCTCCAAGTCTTGAGAAAAAGTATATTGAGCAAGGTGTTCTAGATGAGGGGCATATATTTGCGTATAATTATTTCGTCATAGTAGGGCCTAGTAGTGATCCAGCTAATGTTAGTAGGGCCTCATCAGTTATAGATGCTTTCAAGAGAATATATCGTGTAGGAGAAGAGGGTAAAGCCCTATTCATTAGCCGTGGAGATAACTCTGGAACACATGTTAGAGAACTATCTATTTGGGCTAGGGCTGGCTTGAATCCACGTGGTAGATCTTGGTATCTTGAAACTGGTAGTGGGATGGGTGAAACACTACTTGTAGCAAATGAGAAGAAAGCGTATACCTTAAGTGATATAGGTACTTATTTGAAGTATAAGAAGGATGGCAGGATACCCTACTTAACAATACTTTACACTAATGATAGTGAGCTTATCAACATCTATAGTGTTTACATTGTTAAGAGTTGTAGTGGTAGTGAGAGGAAGATGGCTGAAGAGTTTATGAAATTTGTTATAGGTGAGGTGGGACAGAAGCTTATTTCTGAGTATAAGGTTAAGGAGTATGGGGTAAGACTCTTTAACCCAGTTAATGGTAGGTTAGAGTTGCTTAGAAGTTTATGGGTAAAGCTTTCTGAGGGATAATGTTCCTTATGGAGACTATTCCATTGATAATACTTAGGACTTTATGGATATCTGGTACAGCTGTAGTATTATCGTTACTGTGGAGTTTGCCTTTAGCTTATCTTCTATCTAGGAAGCATGGTTTAGCTAAGATAATGGTTCCTGTATTTGATGCATTGATTGGGGTTCCAACAGTTCTTATAGGGCTAGTACTGTATATGCTTTTTAGTTCTCGTGGTCCATTAGGTTTCTTAGGCTTACTTTATACGCCTTATGCTATAATTATAGGTGAGGCGATATTAGTAACACCATTGATTACGTCGACTACTTATCACGTATTGAATAATGTGATTAGTACTTATGGTGAGTTAGCCTTAACTTTAGGGGCAACGGATAAGCAGGCTATGATGGTGGCTTTAAGGGAGGGTTTACCTGGAGTATTGGCGTCAATTGCTATGGCTTTTTCTAGGGCTAGTGGTGAGCTAGGTATAGCGTTAATGGTTGGTGGGAACATTAAAGGGTATACGAGGGTTATGACTACTGCTATAGCATTAGAGGTTTCTCGTGGGGAATTTGAGTCAGCAATAATGTTAGGAGTAGTACTGGTTGTTATTGTTGTATCTACGTCAATTGCAATCAGATTCTTGCAGAGGAAGGTGTATGGGTAATGGCTATTGAGTTCTCGAATGTGTGGTATCGTTACCCTGGTTCTAGGAAGTGGGTGCTAAGTAGTGTAGATGTAGGATTCGATGAGTCTAGGATATACGTGGTGTTTGGGCCTAATGGTAGTGGTAAGACTACTCTACTGAAAATAGCTTCCCTAATTTATAGGCCTGTTAAGGGGAAGGTATTTGCTTGGGGTTATGATTATTGGAGTTTGCCTAATAGTAAAAGGATTGAGTTGAGGAGAAGAATAGTTTATGTTCATGAAAAGCCAGTATTGTTTAAGGGTACTGTGGAATACAATATAGCTTATGGTTTAATGATAAGAGGGTTAGATAGGCATGAAGCATTAGTGAAGGCTAGGGTATTGTTGGAGAAGTTAGGGCTCTCCTACTTAGCAGATAAGAAAACTAATGGCTTATCTGCTGGTGAAGCACAGTTAGTAGCAATACTAAGAGCTATTGTGTTGGAGCCTCGGATACTAGTATTAGATGAACCGTTTGCTCATCTTGATAGTTCTAAGAGAGATAAGATTATGGAGCTAGTATTAGAGTTGAGGGAAAATGGTACTGGAGTAGTAATAGCTAGTCATGACGTGTTTTTAGCTAAAGCTATTGCTGAGAGAGTAATAGTTGTTGAAAACGGCAAAGTATTAAAACCTGATTAGCCTACTCTAACTGAGCCGTATCTTTGAGTCGGCTGGCTGCGGCCTTCCCCATAACCCTTTATTGTCGGTGGCCGTGAGTTTTCCTCATACCCTATTCTTTACATTATTGTTTCTCGTATTTTCTCTTTTTCTCCTCATATTCTTCTCTAGTCATTACTGGTTTTGCTGGTGAACCCATTACTACGGTTCTAGGTGGTACATTTCTTGTTACTATTGATCCAGCAGCTACTACTGCTTCTTCTCCAACTTCTACTCCTGCTATTAGTACGGTGTTTGCTCCTATTACTGCTCCCTTCCTTATAACTACTCCTACTAGTCGTTTACTAACTGGATACTTATCATTGGTTACTACTACTCTTGGCCCTAGGAATACGTTGTCTTCTATAATGGTTTTTGGTGGTATGTATACGCCACTCTCAATTCTAACATTGTTTCCTATTACTGTGTATCCATCTATTATCGTACCAGTACCTACTATGGTGTTTGACCCAATTCTTGTCTCCTCTCTTATCAACACGTTATGCCCTGTCTCTACATTATCACCTATTACAGAGTTCTCGTATATTGTTGTAAATGGTCTTATTATTGTGTTCTTCCCAATAAGTGCTCCCTTGCTCTCATTATCAAGTAGTGATAGTACGGGGTGTTTGGGGGGATTGAGTAGTAGTTTACGTAGTGTTCTCCTCTTAGGAAATCCTATTACAACATAGTCTCCTATGAATGTGTTTTCACCTATAACTGTTTCCCCAAGGATTACTGTGTTTGGTGAAACTAGGCTGTTATCAGCAATTCTTGCACGTGGTGAAATGTATGTCAAGTCTAATACACCGTGTAAGTGCATGCTACTACTAGATTATATTTCTACCCTTTTAAGCACATAGAGTATATATACTCTGGAGTAGGCTACTCTAGAGTAGGCTGATGCAGAGTATGCACTTATTCGTTAACCGTGAACTAGAGCTAAGACTACTAGAAGAACTTTGGAGGAGAAATAACGCGGTAATGGTTATCGTGTATGGTAGGAGGAGAATCGGTAAAACACTATTACTTAAAAAATTTATTGAAGGTAAGAGAGGGGTCTACTTACTAGCTGAGGAAGTTGAAGAAAGGGAGCTTATGAGGGAGTTTAGTGAAAGAATAGCTGAATCACTAAACATACCAGTACTTAAAATGAACCCTATAGATTCATGGCGTAAACTGTTAAGACTACTCTCAAGTATTTCTAGGGATGAGAGAACTATTGTAGTAATAGACGAGTTCCAGTATGCGGCTCGTAGTATACGTGGACTATTATCAACACTACAAGCTATATGGGATGAAGAACTCTCTAAGACAAAGATAATGCTAGTACTATGTGGGTCAATAGTATCGTTTGTAGAGGATAAAGTATTATCGGAAAAAGCACCGCTCTACGGAAGGGTAACAAGCATACTAAGAATAGAGGAGTTGTCGCCACTATACATACCAGCATTTGCACCACAATGGAGTAGTGAAGACCATGTAAGACTATACACTGTTTTCGGAGGAGTACCAGGATACCTATCATCAATAAACTACGAGGAAAACCTATGGGATAACATTAAAAGCCTAGTACTAAGGAAAAATGCACCATACTTTGATGAAGCAAAGAAAATCCTGAGAGAAGAGGTAAGAGAAGTATCAAGATACTACTCTATACTAGAAGCAGTAGCAAATGGTGCAACAAGTTTTAGCGAAATAATAAACGCTACAGGTATACCTAGGGAATCACTATACAAGTACATTCAAGTACTAGTGGAAATGAATGTACTAGAAAAACAGTTACCAGTACTAGGGAAAGCAAAACCAGTATATAGGATAAGAGATAAATTCCTCCAATTCTGGTTTCGCTACAATGCAAGATATCGTACAGCACTAGAGCTAGAATTAGAAGATAAAGTGCTCCAACACGTAAGAATAGACCTTGACAAATCACTTGTACCCATAGTATGGGAGGAAATTGTAAGACACATAGTATCCTACATGGCAAAACTAAACATAATAGACATAACACCAACAAAAATAGGTAAATGGTGGCATAAAGGAGAAGAAATAGACATACTAGTAGTAGACGAGATAACACGTAAACTAATTGTAGGTGAAGCTAAGTGGAGTAAGCTCTCACTAAGCGAAGCTAGGAAAATAGCCTATAAACTAGAAGAACTAGTAGACAAAATACCCTTCAAATCAAAAGAAGTAACAATACTAGTAGCAGCCAGAGAAATAGAGTTACAAGATAAACTCAAAGACGAAAACATACTAGTAATAACACTTAACACCTATAGAGAACTATCAACAAGAATACTACGTGAAAGCAGTCTTAGAAAACACCAAGGAGAAATGCAAGCAATCCAGTAAGCAATGGTACTTTAAGAATCCTCGTAGCCTTAAACGCATTACCGTAATCTCTACCAACAATAAGTATAGAGTATAGTACTGGTACATCAACTCCAAGCACTGCTAACACAATATAGAACTCATTATACCCGTATAGAAGATACGGTATAGGGCTAATACCTATAACCAGCAATAACAATATAGTACCTATGATATAGGCGGTTTTTACACCAAGAACAACTGCAATAGTATTAACACCATACCTTCTATCACCCTCAACATCCTCAATACCCTTATAGACCTCCCTACCAAGGATTAAGAGGAAAGCATAAAGACTAGGAATAATGCTTGGCCACGGGTTAGGAGAAGCTAGCCCACCATAAAGAATATTCAATCCCGATAAACCAGCTATAACCAGGTTACCTAGTACACCAGTCTTCTTAATCCACCTAGAATACTCATACAAGAGTACACTAGCAATAAATGCTACAATAGGGCAAGGCCATGGCAATAGTATGCTAAGTAGGACACCAGTAACCATAAACCCTATTGAAGCACGGTGAGCAGTAGCAGGAGATACAATACCACTAGGAATAGGTCTCCAAGGCTTATTTACAGCATCAATAAACCTATCAAAATAGTCGTTAACAACATTTCCACCAGCACCAATAAGAAAAGCTGTTAACGCAGCTATAGCTAGAGTAGAAAGATCCCTACCACCACCACTAACATAACCTACAACAACAGCTAATGCGATCATAGAAGCATTACCAATACGCACAAGCGAAAGCCAAGCCCTTAAACTCCTCCCCAACACCCCACCCAACCCCGCTATATGAATAAGACATAAACTAATAAATACTCTCCCATAACCTCTAGCCCCCAGGCATGTATGTAGGGCAACTAAGCCATGGACAAAGACAAAGGATACATAGTACTAATACCCCATACACACTGGGATCTCCAATGGTATTTATCTAGAAGCGAACTACAAGAATACCTCAGTAGACAGGTAAAATACTTAGTAAGCATACTAGAAGAGAAGAAAATACCCGTATTCGTATTTGACGGACAAGTAGCACCAATACTAGAATTCCTGGAAACACACCCAGAATACCATAAGGTAATATCAAGTCTCATAGCTAAAGGAGCGCTAGAAGTAGGCCCATGGTATACACAACCAGATACATTCCTAGTAAACGGTGAATCCCTAATACGCAACCTAGTACTAGGCATAATACTATCAGAGAACCTTGGCTCAAAACCACCAATGATAGCATACCTACCCGACAGCTTTGGACTAACACCACAACTACCAGAAATACTATCCAAGGCAAACATAAACATAATAGTATTCGAGAGAGGTATGTGCCATGAACTAGAAAAAGGATTAGACTTCAAATGGACTAGCCCCAGTGGTAGAACAATACTAGCATACTATTTACTAAAAGGCTACTGTGGAGCAAGCTTCATAGGCTGTACTGAGGAAGCAAAAGTATACTCAACATGGACTACAAGCATCATTGAAGAAAAACCAGTCTACACACTAAGCTTCTTTAACCAAGACAAAATAGGATTCAATGAAGAAAAAGCAGTCACAGATACAGAGAAATTCCTAAGCGAACTAGAAGAATACTACAAACTCAAAGTAATAGTAATGCCTATGGGCTGTGACCAATATATACCTAGAATGGACGTAGTAGAAGGACTAAAAACAATAATAGAAGCAATAGGAAAACTAGGGTACAAACCCATAATTGGAGGATTAAGAGTACTTAAAGAACAATTAGAGAAAACCGATTGGAGTAAACTATACGAATATGTAGGAGAACTTAGATGCGCAAAATACCGTAACGTTCTATGGGGTACAGCTTCAACTAGAATAACGATAAAGCAGCTTAGCTTTAAACTAGAACAACTATTACAGAAAATACTAGAACCATTACTAGTTATAGGGCTAATTCTAGGAGTAAGCTATGAACATAACCTACACCGTAATGTATGGCTAAAACTACTTAGATCACAATTCCACGATGCAATATGTGGTACTGTAACAGATCATGTAGCACGTAGAATAGAAAACGAGTTAGAAGAAGGATTAGAAACAACAAGATACATAGCATACCATACACTTGCAAACATAGTCAGGAAAGCAGATATAGTAGAAGACACCATAATAGTATACAACCCCCTACCCTATAGTACGTGGAATACAGTAAAACTACTACTACCAGCAAACACTGAGTGGAAAAGCATAGTAGTAGAAGGCAGTATTAGGCCCCTGGAAAAAACCAAAACACTTGAAACAATAAGCATGGCCGAATACACCTACACATACAATCACAAACCATTATCCATAACAACAGCTAAGCCATTACCAAAAGAGTACAAGTTAGATACAGGTGTAGGTGCGAGAAACAACAGTATATGGAACCAGTACATTGAAGTAGTAGTAGACAAGGAAAACTCAGCCATAATAGTACGTGATAAACGTACAGGTTTCGAAGTACCCATAGACATAGTAGACTATGGAGACTATGGTGACGTCTACGACTACAATGAACCAGAAAACAACGACACAATTGAATGGAGCAAAGAACACATAGACACAGTTACAACCTCACATGGTAGTGTAGTAGCTAAAGCCATAGTTAAAGGCAAACTACTATTACCTAAAACAAGTAATGCTAAATCCAGATCCAAAGAACTAGTAGAAAACCCATATACCCTTGAACTACTATTATACGATCAAGTACCAAGACTAGAACTAGTACTTAGAATTAAGAACAACTCTGCAAACCATGTGCTAAGACTAAGAATACCACGTAGCAAAGACGTAGAAGTATACGGTAATAAAGCGTTCATGGTGGAAAAACTAGACGTTAAACCCATTGAAAAAATAGGCCCCGAAGTAGAGCCTTTAAACCATGTAGTAGAGTCTTGGATAGCACTTAAAAGTCCTAAAGGAGGAATAGCAATAGCATTAAACGGCCTACACGAAGTCTTCGTAAAAGAAGACTATATCGAGATAACACTCTACCGTAGCACTGGATGGCTCTCAAGAAGTGATCTAAAGACTAGGAAAGGCCATGCAGGACCACCAATACCAACACCAGAAGCACAATACCTAGGCAAGGAACTAGTATTCAATATAGCGTTAACGCCCTTCACACCTAGTGAATGGATAAATAAAGAGTTCTCAGCATACATAGAAGCATTCTATAGAAAACCAGTTACATTATACAATAACTTCCACAAAGGCAGTAGACATAGCTTAACCATAGAACTACTAGAACTACCACCCCAAATAATGCTATCAGCACTAAAACCCCGTGAACCTGAAAGAGGCAACGGTGTAGTGCTTAGAGTAGCTAACCCATGGAATAAGCCTATTAGCATTGACTTAAGCAAAAACGCTGTCACAAATAAGTATGGGTTACCTAGAAAAGCCTCAATAGACGAGAACACTGTTAACGAAGAAGTAGGTGTACTAGAACTTAAACCCTATAGTATTGAGACACTAGTTTATAGTGGAATGAGGAAATGACTAGAATAGTATTCAAGTGCACTGGTTGCGGAAGAGAATACACTATACCAATGCTAAGATGCAGTAAATGCAATAGCCTACTAGAAGTAGTCGCAGATAAGAAGTGGAGTCCAAGAAGAAACACCTATAACATCTGGCGCTACGAGACAATGCTACCAAAACTAAATTACAAGTTTAGTTTAGGCGAGGGATGGACGCCAGTAATAGAGAGTAAATGGTATTCACGTCTACTTGGACTAAGAATACTATTCAAGGATGAATCAAGGAATCCTACTGGTAGCGTATTTGATAGATCCTCGGCTATTATCTCAAGCTACATATTAAGCACCAAGACTAGGCATAGAACAGTAGTTGTAGCAAGTGATGGAAATATGGGTGCTAGCCTACTAGCATATCTAGCGAATACAGGGATAGAAGTTAAAGTAATTGTACCTAGAACAGTTGATGAAGGAAAGAAAGCCCAAATGAAACTCTACGGAGGCCATATAATAGAGTATGGAGACGTATTAGATGAAGCAGTAGACTATGCAGTAAAACTTAGCCTAGAAAAGCACTACTATAATGCAACAGTAGAATACAACCCCCTAGCCAGAATAGCTCTAAGAACCATAGCATACGAGTTATACGAGCAAGCTGGTAAGCCTAACACAATAGTACTACCAGCAGCATCAGGTACAACAGCGTATGCTGTCTACAAGGGCTTCCAAGACCTAGTAGAACTAGGATTAATAGACAACACCCCAAGAATAATAGTAGTCCAAACACCACCATACCCAAGCATAGCATCACTAATAGAAAGCGTAAGCCTACCCTACACATCTACTCAGAGCATACCAGGTCTAACATATAGGCAACCACCACTAGGAAGCGAAGTAGCAAGAATAGTTAAGAAGACAAGTGGTGAAGCAATAGTAGTATCAGTTGAAGAAGTATATGAATCAGCTATACAACTTGCTAGAAAAGAAGGCTTACTAGTAGAACCAGCAAGTGCAGCAGTAATCGCAGGTCTACATAAAGCAAAGAAGCTAGAAGAACCAGTAGTAGCATTGCTAACAGGTTCAGGGCTTAAAATGCTAGCATCATACATTGAGCGTCGAAGAGGTAAGAGCATATACCATGTACCAACAAAGACAATGATATTGAGGATTATAGGAGAGGAAGAAGAAATACATGGATACGCTATATGGAGAAAGCTTTCAGGAAGAATAACTCCTCAAACAGTATACCAGCACCTATCAGAACTAAAGGAAATGGGCCTTGTAGAAGTAGAAGTAAAGAATAGAAGAAAGGTTTACAGGCTAACAAGTAAAGGTAAACAATTATTAGAAGTACTAAGTAGTCTTGAAACATAGTACTAGAACGAGAAGACCTAACAACTCACCTCCAATACAATGAGGGGCTATGTATTGGGGGATAGGATTAGCCAAGTATTATTTGAGGTTAAACGTAAGAGCATACACGTTATACCAGGATTTGCTGCAATACCTATAGTTGTATGGCTTGGTAAACATGTAGCAATACCAATAGCAGTATTCTTTCTAGCACTATACACGTTAAATGAACTATATCTTAAAGGAATAGTAAAGTTCAAGGCACCAATAGCTTATCAAACCTATCGTATAATGGCGCGTAGAGAAGAAGTAGAGAAGAGGTATTTTACTGGAACAATATATTTCTGGACAATGACGGTAGCAGTAATAGTACTATTAGAGCCAGTTAAAGCAGCAGCAACTGTAATGGTTTCAAGTCTAGGTGATGCTGCAGCCGCTATAACAGGTAAGGCTTTCCCTAATCCACGTAACCCATTGAATAGAGGTAAGAGTATAGCTGGCTCTATAGCAATGTTCGCAGTATCACTACTATCATGTATTGTAGCAGGAATAAGTGTTAAGACATCACTCATAGTAGCACTATTAGCTACTGTAACTGAAGCATTAACCACCATATCTGTTCTCGACGAGTTAACTGTACCAGTAGTTACAGCAACTACTCTATGGCTTCTCTAAGTTCTCGGCCTAAAACTCACTACCTGCTTAGTAAACTCGAATACCATGGAACCATACACTGTCTGCTTAGACATCCTTATACTAGTCTCATATACTGTTACTGGAACACCATTACTACTCACAATATAGGTTATAGACCCTATACTAGTACTATTCGATAGTATCTTGTACCTTATCAAATAGAATTTCCTACCATTGAATTCCTCCTCATCTATTGAATCCACTTTAAGGTTTATAGAATACTCTCCAAAATCCATAGTCGTAGTCATACCAGCTATAGTTACATTAGCTTTCCTTAACTCATAGTTTAAGGATAACATAACAGACGGTGTACTAGAATTATTTATGAAAACCACTACCTTAACAGGTCTATACTCTTTATCGAAGAACACTATTGTCTTAAAGTACTCTAAGTAGCTAGAATTACCTACACTACCATTAAATACGCCATTAAACATCATTTCTAGGTAATCTTCTCTAACAGCTACATCACCCTTAACTACTAGTTTAGCAGTACTAGACCTATTACCACTAACTCTAGCCATATCAACGTAGTAGTCTAGTTCATAGTCATAGTATTTAGAGCCATTAATCTCCTTAACTCCTGTAAACTCCAATACACCCTTACCACTACTATTACTCTTTGCAGTAAATGTTGTATTCCCTAATGGTGCAGTATAAATTGTGTACGAGGACATTTTCTCGCTTAGCGAGTCCAAAAGCATTATCCCAGGAGTCGGAATACTTAGTACAGGCATAAGTGATGGAACAACGTATGTTGAGGGCACTCTAGTGCTAACAGCTTCCAAGCTCATGAAGTAAAGGAATCCTCTAATAGTATCAGCAAGCTTCCTAGCATATTCTTCGTTTACTTCAACTTCTCCACCTGTATTAAAGCTAGGTAATTGAATATACCTTATAGCTAAACCAGCTAAAACACCTGCAACTAGTATAAACACATACAATACTATCCTAATCTTACCCCTAGCCAAGACCTCTTAACACCACATTGCATAAAGTAATCAAGTCACCATATATGATGAATTCACGGTGGTATTAAAGTACTTCCCTAACCACAAGTTAACCATAAAGGCACCTGATAGTCTACTTGATTACTCTAATAGAATTGCTGTAGAACTTTTATACACTTACCTTATATTGTAGCTGTTCAGCATAATAGAATAACTGGCTAATATGTAGGTGTACTAAACTATTGCTTAAACCTAGTATGCAGTCATCACTATTACCCCTAGTAATCCTGGGTTTAGGAGTAATAGTTGCACTCTTGGGCTACGCCTATGCTTTATGGTCTGAAACACTTCAAGTAAATGTGAGGGTTAGCACAGGTGATGGTAGTGTAAAAGTTAGTGATAACCCACAAATAGTGCTAGTATGCATAACTCATGAATGTTGTAGCAATAGTAGTAGCAATGTAGATGACGAATATTGTTGTAGTGAAGAAAACCTTACAGATAATGAGTGCTGTAAGTGTAAGTGTATGCCTATACCTATGTATATTGATAGTAATACTTCAGTAAGCTTTATGGTGCCTAAAACTAAGCATTCACTTGAACTATGGGTTATATTTAAAATTGAAAATAATGGTTCAATACCATTAAAGTATACTGAAACCACTATTAACTCACCCTACCAGTTAATAATTGTAGATGAATACTATTACCATGTAAGTGAGAGCTCCACATGGAGCTTAGAGGATTATTTAGACCTAAATGATTGTCCTAGACTACGTATTGTTGGAGAAGATCTTCCAATAGTATTTGAGCCTAATGAGGGAGTTGTAGCGGTACTTCACTTGAAGCCTTTGAGGGGTATTGGGCGAAGTTATTGGGTTACAATTAATGCTGAAGTAGTTCAATGGAATGAAGGCTAGGATTGCAAGGTCTTCTTAGCTATAATATAAGATGCTATTGTTAAGGCTAAACCAACTAATACGTAGGTTATTAGAGTAGTCTTCAAGAATTCTTGAGTTGTAGCAAGCTTCATTACTAGTGACCCGGTTAGTGTTCCTAGATTGGCTATAAACCCTGTAGCAAAGATTTTACCTGAATTATTTGAGTAGAGTTGTCCTACTAGAGTCCAAAATGGGACTCCTGCTGCTTGTGTAGAAGCTATTAATACTAGTCCTATGTCGCTTGTAGGCTGTGCTGTGAATAATACGAGTATGAGTCCAGTTAGAGTTAACAAGTATATGGTTATCATGGAATTAATGCTTGTACGTACAACTCCACTCCTATACCTTGACACCATTACGTAGCCGTAGAGTCCTGCTATAATAGTCCATGCTATAGCTGATAATGAGTAAGCTTCAACTCCTAAGCTAACATTAATAAAGCCTTGTTGTCTAAGATAGTCTACTAAGCCTAAGAAACCGTAGAGTACTCCCAATAGTACGTGAAAGCTAGTACCCCATGTCCACTCAAATGGGTCAAACCATATACCTCTAAGCCCTATTCTTTCCTGCTTGGTGAACTCCCTATTATATGCACGATACCAGTAGAGTATTAGTATAGTTATTAGTATTGCTAGTAGCCTATAGGCAACATCTATAGTCATCATAGACGTGGTGATTGCTCCAAGATAGCTACCAGTAAATATACCTGCAAGAACTATTGATGAAGCAATAAACCCTGTCCTACCCTGATAAAGCCTATTTACATGCATGGTTAGTACTGGAATAGAGGTTATACTAGCTCCCTGAATAAACCTTAAAAACAATACCACGTTGGCATCACGTATCATAGGTAGGACTAAACAAGTTGATGCAAGTAGAAGGTATGAAGCAACTAGTATTTCTGATGGCTTAAAGGGCAATATGCTGGCAAGTATAAATGCAATCGATAAACCAGCCATGAAGGCTACCATACCCCAGCCTAGAACTTCTTGACCTAGCCTATACGCTTCGACATAGTGTGGGAATAGTGTAAGTGTAATGAAGCCTAAAGCCATTACCACGTGATCAAATATTAATGTAGTAATCCTCCCCATACACATACGCCCTCCTCAAGCTTCAATGAAAGCTATTATAGCCTATGGTATTCCTACTAGTAGCCTCATCTAGTAGACATGAAGCCTAGATATAAGGTTTAATCAGAATACACAAGTGTTCGACCAACTAGTATTTAGTAGGAGCTTAAACGTATGCTAGACTTGGATCCAGATATACCTGGATGCGTCTAAAAGGGGTTGGTGGTGGATAAGAATAGATTACTAGTAATAACTATTATTGTACTAGTAGGACTAAACGTAGTGTTATCCATATTATACATTGATGCTAGACTTAAACTAATTGAATACGAGAACACGTATATTAGAGTAATTGAGTCATACAATAATTATCGTAGAATGAATACACTACTACAAGGCTTAATGGCATTAGAGCTTGCCCGTACAAGTCTCTTCCTATACATATCTTCATCATACTCGTACCTGCTTTCATCAAACAATACCGTTCTACATAAACTATCTGAAAAGCTAATGAACAATACTAGGGTAAGCATAGAGCAGTCGCTAAGTGAAGTAAATAGGGCATTGGAAAATCTACGTAGCATTAATAACAGTAATGTCACGGGCTTACGGGAACTAATATCGAATCTAGAGTACATGAAGAAGTGCTTAGAATACGTGAAGAATAGTTTAAGAGATGGTCTAGGAGACATAAATGAGGTTACAAATGTATTAGATGAATGCTTATCCAAGTAGAGTAAGTGAAACCATTTATATTCTACCCCAACTATAGTGGAGGCTAAGAAGTCCTAGAGAAAGTGTGAGGGGTATGATTTCTTGAAATGGGAGGTAGAGTTTAAGCCAAGTTATAGTATCCTTAAAGTATACTTGGAGCCAGGTGAAAGTGTTACAGCTGAACCCGGAGCAATGGTCTTATACAAGGGTAATATAGACATTAAGACTCATACTGGTGGAGGATTACTTAAAGGACTCACTAGGGCACTTCTTGGAGGAGAAAGCGTCTTCCTAAACACGTTTACAGCGAGGAGTGGTGGAGGAGGAGAAGTATGGTTTGCACCAAGTCTTCCAGGAGATATAGCATACTATGAGCTTAAAGGAGAAGAACTAATAGTACAGGATACAAGCTACTTAGCCCATCACGGAGATGTAGATATAGGTGTAGCTTGGAGAGGTTTCCGTGGACTACTAGCTGAAGGAGAACTATTCTGGCTTAAGGTTAAAGGATATGGTGGTGTATGGCTTAGTAGCTATGGAGGTATAAGCCGAGTAGACCTGGGCCCCGGTGAATCAATGATACTAGACAACTTCCACTTCGTAGCAATGACTAGTGGAATGAGCTGGCGTGTTAGAAAATTTGGAGGAATAAAGAGCTTCCTATTTGGCGGAGAAGGCATAGTAATAGAGGTAACAGGTCCTGGAACAGTATACGTACAGTCTAGATCGCTACCACCATTCGTTGAATTCATAAGGAAATTCCTTAGAAAATAGCCGGAATAATCAACTAATAAGAAGCTTCCCCAGTAATTCTTTTTCCATCAAAACTAACTGAAGAATAGATTGTAGGGGGTGTATCCCCACCCCAGCTCATCCTTCCCCCCTTTAAGGGGTGTTGCTGGGGCTGACCCCCGGCTCATGGAATCTATGTATCCTATGAGTTTATTAGTGTTCTAGTACTTGTCTTCAACTTGGATTTAATGTTAGTGTTATTTTGGTGTAGGTTTATTTATGCCCGTGTTTTAGATTAGTTGATAGGTGTCTTAGTCGTTTGACATATAGTATAGTTGCTGTTGATGTTGAGAGTAAGCTTATTGGTATAGGTGTTGTGAGTGGAAGCATAGCTGTTGGTTCGAGGGTTCCCTGGGCTAGAGCTAGTGTTGGAGGAGTTGTTACTCAGGCTTATACAAATCCTCTACTAGGTAAGTGGATACTAGAGTACTTGAGTAAGGGTTTGTCTCCTAGGCAAGCCTTAGATAAAGCACTTAGTAGAGATGAAGCACCTTCTATGAGGCAGGTTGGTGTTGTATCTATTAGTGGTGAGGTAGCAGTGTTTACTGGGAACAATGTTCCTAGACACTATGGAGAATACGTGGGCCATGGATATGTATGTGTAGGTAACATGCTTGTATCTAGGAAGGTTGTATTAGAAGTATGTAGGCATTTTGAGGATTCTACTGGTAGCTTATCTGAGAGGATAATTAATGCACTAGAAGCTGGCCACGAAGTTGGAGGTGATGTTAGAGGTGATAGAAGTGCATCACTACTTGTTGTGGGCGAACACCCTGTATACGGGTATAGCTATGATAGGATAATTGATCTTAGAGTAGACTACTCGAGTAACCCTATTAGGGATTTAAGAAACCTCTATGAAATGTGGATGAGGATTAGGTAGACTGTACCTACTCTATGCTTCTACTCTTCTTTTCTTTTCAACCTTCTTGGCTAGCTCTATTCTAAGCCTAGCTGTCCTAGCTAGTTCTCTAAGTATATCGTTCTTACAAACTATTCCCAGTAGTTTACCATCTTTGTCTACTACTGGTATACCGTCAACATTGTGTTTCTCCATAAGTTCTACTGCTTTAACTACATCCTCGCTTCCAAGTATAGTCTCCTTTAATGGCACCATTACGTCTACTGCTACTAGTGGTAGAACCTTAACATACCTACCATATCTTGCGGCACCTTTTACTAGTTTTCTAACCCATATAAGCCTTCTAGTCTTTATCCCTGTAGCAGCATCTTCATATGCCATGAATGGTAGGCGGTTAGCTGATACTACACCTCTAATCTCTCCATCATATACTGCTAATGCATCAAGCATGAATGTTTGCATACGTGTTATTACGTGGTGTAGGCTGTGGTGTGGGTGTACTACTCCTACTCTTCCAGGAGTCATTATGTTTTCTACTAGTGCTCTACCAGCTTGTCCTTCAGCATATGCTTTAACGATTACATCCTTGGTTACATAGCCTATTATTTCTCCTTCATCGTCTACTACGAATGCTATTTCTGATCCACGATTAAGCATTTCATATGCTACTTGCTCTATTGGTGTATTAGGTTTAACTTTTGGTACATCCCTTACCAGGATGTAGTCTATGAAGAACCTATCGTATACTCTTCTACGCCAAATAGGTCCCTTAGTTGCTATTGCTTTAAGCATGCTCCACTTTGATACATAGCCTACTATTTCTCCTGCTTCATCTAGTACTATTAGGTAGTTTGTCTTTCTTCTAAGCATTTCTTTACGGGCATGCTCTATTGTATCCGTTATCCTTATTGCAGGCATTTCCTCTAATGCTATATCCTCTGCTCTTAAACCAATATATGCTTCTACTACTGGTTTTACTACAGCTACTTGTTCTAATGCTCTATCACTTGTAATATATGTTACACGCTCTGATGCTTCCACAGGTTTTGGTAGGCGTATAACTGGTACTGGTACTCTTCCAGGCTTTGCTCCTTCTAGGTATGCTCTTGCTATATCTGCTTGTGTTACAATACCTATCACATGTCCTTTCTCGTCTACTACTGGTAGTAGTGTGAAGTCGTGTTCTATCATTATATCAGCTACTACGTCAACTGGTGTATCCTTTGTTGCTACTATTACACCTCTAGTCATAACTCTACGTATCTTAGCAGGACTAACTATGTGGGACTCGCTTTCACGGTGGAAGAACCATCTACCAGTATCTACGAAGTCCTTGGGTGTAGCTATGCCTACGGGTATTGGTTCTTCTCTACTACGTACAACTATTACTGCTGGTAATGCCTTGTAGACGAACTTACTCCAAACCCTATTAACTCTCTCATCGGGTGTAACAAGCATTTCATCTAGGTTATCTGTTGTCATAACCTCTGCTACGCTTTCAGCTTTAGGAGCTATTCCTTGATCCCTTAAAGCCTTAATGATATCTCTCATTGATAGGACTCCGAAGAGTCTTTCATCTACTAGATCCTCTACTACCGGGGCACCCCATACCTTCTCTTCAACTAGTTTATCATATGCTTCACGTATATCCATGTCCTTTACTAGTATTGGCTTATCTCTAGCAACTTCGCCTACAATCATATTGCTTTTCTGGCTAGTAACCATTATAGCTTCAATCCATGTAACAAAGCCTTCAAGTCTCTTAGACCTAGTATCCCTTACTACGGGAATTACTCTTTCACCGCTTTCACGGAACAAGCTTCTAATGTACGTTAGTAGGGCTTTCTTTGTAACAATGTATCTAGGTTTACGGGCTACCTCCCATACCCTCATTCAATACCACCATACATGAGAAAAACGAGTGCTAGGAATAAAAATATTTGGAATAAGGAGTAGTAGTGGAGTAGTCCTAAATGTACTGATGCTACTTGCCAGCTACTATTCTTACAGCGTTTTCTATGGAGTCTACGTGTCCCCTATATCTAGCATACCATATTCCTGCTAGAAGAGCAGCCCAAGGCCATCCTAATAGTACTAGTATAGCTAGTATTGCTAGGAATCCTTGTGTTAGGTATACATTGTATGTTATTGTTAGTCTTCCTCTAGCAACTCTTATCCACAGGTCTATCTCTTCGAAGAAATCACTATAGGTTAGGCCTATGCTTTCCCCTGTTCTAGGTCCTTGCATTAACCTTATTCCTCGCCAAGATAGCTCTGTGACTAGTTTCTCTGATAGCTCATCTATGTTGAAATCTTCTTTTGGACCCAATACTATGTCCTTAGACTTCACCTTTACCTTACCGAGCATTGCTATTGCTAGGATAATCACTATTATTAGCGCTATTATCCCTAGAATTGATAAACCTATTGTAGCTAAGCCTATGTATAATGGATACTCCATGGCCTACGCCCCTAGTTCTTGCTTCATATCCTATTTTTTCTAGCTAGGTATTCTTTAGCGTTTCTAACTATTTCCTCTGCAATCTTAGGTCCAAAGCCTCTTAGTATTGATAGTCTTTTGGCACCAATTCTTACTATGTCTTCTACTCGACGTACTCCTATATCTGCTAGTACTCTTGCACGTACTCTACCAATACCTTTTACTTCTACTAGTTCAAGTAGCTCTGGTTTTACTCCATGTTCTATCCTCTTAGATAACTCTAGGTATGCTCTACTATGTGTTGTCATTCCTGCAACTTCTAGTATTCTTGATAGTGCACTTGTAATCCACGCCATAGTCTCCTTCATGTTGTATAGGTCTCCACTACCAATACCATACTTTAACGATATGTAGTCCTCAGTCTTCTCCTCTATCCAGTCGTAGAGTATCCTCATAGCCTTGTATGCTTGAAGCCATGCCTCTTCTTCTGCTTCACTATCCGGAGGCTTAGGTATTACCCCTTTACCTATATCTTCGTAGGCTTCATCTATAAGCCATTCATCGCTACGAGTAATGTATGGTCTATTACGTGCAAAGTCTGGTGTCATTGCAGCTAGGTGTAGGTAGTATTTCTCGTCTAGTTTATCGTAGCCTCTAGTTTTTAGGTCAACTAATACTATTCTAGCTGTTAAGGGGTCAACATATGTTGTACTAACAATTCTGCCTAGTTTTGTAGCTTGTAGGAGGTCTCCAATAATACTTAGCATTCCCCACTCGTTTAACTCATATACTATTTCCTCGATTTCTCCTTTAATGCCATGGAGTTTTCTCTGCTTAGCGTAGAGTGTTTCGTTGAAGACTTCTAGTAGCTCATCTATGGTGGAGACTTCTCCACTAGCAATTAGTGCTAGAGTGTATATTCTAAGGCTACGTTCATTATTTAGTGCTGAATATATTGGTTCAGGACTTCTCTTGATATAGTGTCTATAGGCATCATTTATGCTTCGCTCATCTACTACTATTGCTTCACCTACTTCATCATATTGTGGTCTTCCAGCTCTTCCAGCCATTTGCTTATACTCTAATACTTTTATCCTAGCCATACGGTGTAGTCTTGGCTCATATCTTTTTACTGATACTAGTACTCTACGTGCTGGTAGGTTTACTCCAGCTGAAAGCGTTGGTGTAGCATATATTATTTTCAATAGTCTATGCCTAAATGCTTCCTCAATAATACTTCTAGTCTTAGAGGATAAGCCTGCATGATGATATGCTACTCCACCCTCAACTATAGATGCTACTTTCTCTGCTTCACTCCTAATAGTTACTTCGTCGAGGATCTTTTCTGCTAGTACTCTAAGCTTTCTTTCATCATCTAGTGATAGTCTTCTCTTAAGGTACTCTGATGTTCGTTTAGCGTAGTCTTCTACTAGTCTACGATTGTGTATGAATGCTAGGACTTGGTATCCTTTCTCAGCACTAGTTAAAGCTATGTCTATGAAAGGATTACCCATAAATAATTTCACGTCCTCTACACGTCCATCGCTAAAGTAGATCTTGTACTCCTTTCTATCGAAGCCTCCTTCAACTAGTTTTACTGGTCTCCAAGTAGATACAACTAGTCTAGCTTTAAGCCAAGAGGCGAGTTCTCCTGGATTACCTATGGTAGCGGATAGGCCTACGAGCTGGTAACCTCTACGTAGGCTACGTGCAGCAATCATTTCTATTATTGGTCCTCTCTCAGCATCACCTATGTAGTGTAGTTCGTCTATGACGATAACGCCAACGTCTTCAAGCCATGATGGTTTTTGTCTAAGAAGACTATCCATTCTCTCATAGGTGGTTACAATTACATCGTATTTGCCTAGCTCTTCTCCTGTTGACTCATAGTCTCCTGTACTAATACCGACTTTTAGGCCTATTCTATTCCATCTACGTAGTTCTAGGTATTTTTCAGATGCAAGGGCTTTAAGGGGTAAGGTGTATACTCCCTTTAATCCACGTAGAAATGTGTTAACTAGTGCTAGTTCTGCTATGAGTGTTTTACCGCTAGCTGTAGGAGCTACTACTACAATGTTCTCGCCTTCAAGTAGTCCAGAAGCTATGGCTTGTGCTTGTGGAGGTGTTAGAGTTACTATGCCCTCATCTAGTAGTACCTTCCTAACACTGCTAGGGAGGGGTAGTTCTTCTACGCTAATGGTCTTAACCATGTAGTCGGTAAGCTTCAATAACTCCACTCCCATACACGTAGCTAGCATGTAATGGTTGCTGGTTTTAATCTACCTATAATGAGTATTCCATGGAGTTGGTTAAAAAGGAGAGAGACGAGTGAAACTATTACTATAGCAGGTCTCATAATATGAAGCATGTTGCTAGGATAACTAGGCTCATAGCAATTAATGTCATTGTGTAGTTAAGCTTGTAGCTATAGGGTACTGGTTTAAGTAGTTCACAGCTTAGCTTGAAGTAACTGTACTCTAATAGGAATCTCTTGTGTTCTAGTATAGCAGCTGTTGATATGGCTATAGACTTCCATATTTTTTCGCCCTTAACTCTTTGAACACTATAGGCGTCGGCAACGTCCCTCAACATTACTGGTGTTAACCTCCATAGGAGTAGTGGTGCAATACTATACTTCTTTAAGCCAGTGAACCACATTATACGTGCTAGTTCATAGGGGCTGAGGCTAGTGAGAAAGAATAGTATAGCGAAACTAAATGTGAGGCTCCTAACATATATTAATAGTAATGCAAGGGGGCTTATACTGTGAACTGTAACGTAGGCCGTAAGCCAACCACTAATGGATAACCATAGAGCTGGAATAGATGATACAATTAGCATAGGCTTAATAGAACTCTTTAAACCACCAAAGTATGCTAGTATGAGCAATACGGTTAATGCAATAATGCTTGTGGCTAGTCCTTTGGATACACTATAAACTACTAGTACTACTGCCATGGCCTTAGCTATTATGTGGGCTCTACGAACACCAGTATCAGTGGCTAAGAATAATGACTCGTAGACCTTGTTTACAAGCCATCCAAGCATTATTTACCACCAAGTTCTAGGACATGGTCAGCTATAAAGTGTAGGTCTTCGTCATGACCTGCTATTATGAAGCCAACACGTTTACGTAGAGCAGTAGTAGTAATGGCCTTGAATACTAGTGCCTTAGAGTATGGGTCAAGTCCAGCAGTTGGCTCATCTAGGCATATTATACTGTATCCACGTGCAATAGCTGAAGCAATAGCTGCTCTTCTTCTCTCACCACTACTAGTATCTACTAGTCTACGAGAACCCATACCATGAAGTCCTACAAGGCTAAGCAGGCTTTCATCTCTAACTTCTTCAGAGATTGTAGGCTCGCTAAAGTATAGTAGAGGGTTTTCAGGGACATAGACTGTTTTTCCAAGTCTCTTAACAAACCCTTTAGTGGGTTTTAGCACACCTGATAAGATTTTTAATAGAGTTGTTTTACCTGAACCATTTGGCCCTTTAACCCATAGTACCTCGCCTTCTCTTAACTCTAAGCTAATGTCTTGGAGTATAAACTTGCTTGTACCGGGGTAGCGGTACCATAGATTACTGGCTACTAGTAGGTTATCGGTGTCCTCTATTCTAGGTTTGCGTTCAAATGAGATTTTATCTATGTAGGAGTAGTCTGGCTCGCCAAAGTATACTTGTGTGCCTTTATCTATTACTAGTAGCTTACTGGCAAGATTCCACCATAAATTAGTATTGTGGTCTACTACTATAATGGTCTTACCTTCACTTAGTAGCTCTTCAGCAAATGATACAAGGCTCGCTCTACTATTGTAGTCTATGTAGTTTGAGGGCTCATCTAGTAGGAATAGTGTTGGGTTTCTAACGGTATTTGATGCTATAACTGTTTTCTGGACTTCACCAGCACTAAGAGTATATGTTAGCTTATTGAGTATGTGGCTTAGACCGTAGGCTTTAACTATTTTCGGGATTAGCTTAAGGTCTTCTTTAACCATAAGCCTATTTACAACTAGTTCACCGTAAACTGTTGGAGCGGTAATGGCGTACCAGGGTTCTTGTGGTATATAGGCTATTAGTTCAAGTATTCTCCTAGAGCTAAGATTATATGGGTTTAATCCAAAGATGCTTATATGGCCTTTAAATCCTCCATCAATGCTTACGCCTAGGACTCCGGCGATTATTCTTAGTAAGGTTGTTTTACCACTACCACTTCTACCATAAACTAATAGTAGTTCACCTCTACTTAGCTTAAAAGAAATATTCTTTAAGGCAACCATGTCATTGGTATACCATGCTTTCTCTATGCTTACAATGATGTTGTCATTCCTTAACATATCCTGCACGCCTAAGGAAGACTACTACGGGCAATGCTATGCTAGCACCTATAACTGCTTGGCCAATATTAACTGGTACTTCAACTAATGCTGCAATAGGTGGTCTACCAGTTAATGGGTTGGATACGAAGTATTCGTAGAGGAAGTAGCCAGTAACCATGATTAAGCCAGCAAGCATTAATCCTAGAGCTTCAACGCTACGGTACTGTTTAGCTAGTGCTAGGTATATTATTAGTAGGAATACTAGTCCTGCTACAGCAATCCAGAAGAATAATGGCAATGTTATTGTAAAGCTAGCCCACTCCGGACCTACAAGTATTTCGCCAGTAAAGTATTGTGAGCCAATATATCCTAGTATTAAGCCGTAGGCCATTGCTGCTAGTACTCCAAGGCCTATAGCCGTTGATGGTCTTAGGTTTTTGAGTCTACGTGTAAGTATGCCTGCTATGAGTCCTTCAGTAAACTTTATAACTAGTGTTGCAGGTGCGAAGATTCCATAACCTGTAACTGCATCAGCAATACTAGCGCCAACACCACCAGCAATACCTGCAACAAGTGGTGAGGAAACCATAGCTGCAATGTAGATTACGGCTTCACCGAGGTTAAAGTATCCACCAGTAGCAGGCTGATATACTTGAATAACAATGGTAACCGCGAATACTAGCACAGTGAACACTATAGCTTCAATGAATAGTGCTACTGAACTTCTACGTCTTGCCATTAGCCTAACCCCAAGTAGACAAGAAGAATACTAATAAGAATTTAACATCTAACCTGAATACTAAGATAATAGGATAACAGTGGGATACTACTTTGATGTCCTGGGAGTCTTCTTAACGATTTCATTAAAGTCTTTTAGATCCCATGTGTATTCTTCCTTAACTTCTACTTCTCTAGCTATTACTCCATAGTATTTCTCGTAGTCATCTAGTTTCGTGTACTTTGCTGTTTGCTCTAGTTTACTAATTAATCTATTAACGTCTCTACTGTCAAGTTTACTCCACTTTACCTCAATGAATAATGCCTTCTTCTCCTTCTCGTTGAACGCTACTATGTCTATTTCCTTATCTCTATACCACCACTTACCTATCCTAGTAAACTTAAAGGGGAGTTTACCGAGCTTGTTTAATTCTACTAGGAATTGTCTTGCAACCTTCTCAAATACCCATCCTAGATAGTTTGGGTAGTCTTCTCTAATCTCATCTACATTGAATATTCGCTCTTCTATAGCTGAGAGATTTGGATGTATGTATCTAAACCAGAATGTAATGAAGTTGTCTGTGATATAGTATCTACCCTTCTTGGATCTAGGATCCTCGGTTACGGGTACTTCTCTTATGATGAATCCTGTTTCTATGAGGTTTCTTAGGTACTGAGTTATATCTGAATGTCTCATTCTAACGTATTCTCGAATCTCCTTGGGGGTGTTTTTGCCGTGGGCTATGGCTTCAAGTATTCTCTTATAGGTTACTATTTCCGTAAACTCGTATTTCATTAGAAAGTCTAGTTCATCTTTAAGGAACGTATCTGGTTTCTCTAATTCTCTTTTAAGCCATTCCCAGAAGGGTATTCTAATCTTTTCCAGATAGTATGGTATTCCATCAGCAAAGCCATAGATTTCTACTAGTTCACTCCAAGTAGCTTTAGGGAAAAATTCTCTTAGGTGGAAGAATTTTAGTGGGCCTAGTTTTATTGAAGCAGTTCTCCTACCATAGAGTGGGCTTTTATAGCTTAATACTCTACTAGTCATCATCGAAATAGATGAGCCTAAGAGTACTAGTTTAGTCCTAGTACCCTTTAAGGTTAAGTCGACTATACGTTGAAGCAATGATACTATTCCTGGATTCTCCTTTATTAGGTTAGGAAATTCATCTATGATAATAATCCTGTTTTTCAGGAAGTTAAAGTATGCTTCCCAATCTTCTTGAGCATAGGCTAGTTCTGGTACAATCTTGGATGCTGTACGCTTAAAGTATCTTAGATTATCACCTTCTACTGCTAAGTAGTATATGTGTTCTCTATTCCTTACAGCTTCCAGTATAAGCCTAGTCTTACCTATCCTCCTCCTACCATATATTATTATTAACTCAAAGCTATCGCTATCTAGTCTACTCCTTAAAGCCTTAAGCTCTTCCTCTCTGTCCACGAACAAGATAACCGCCATTATGATAATCTGGGTTATCAAAAATAAAGTTATCTAGGGAATAAGGTCTAAGAGATTGAGAATGTAGCGAGTATTCACAACTGCTACGTGGTTTACAAGCTTAGAGTGTGCCCAGGTAATGATAGAATGTTGGCTAGCCTACATGTGTTGCTTTTACTGCTTCTAAACTAGTACCCTTATTTATTAACCCTAACATAGCTAAGTGCTTGTATAGTTTTGATAATGGTAGTCCTACGATAGAGTAGTAGTCTCCTCTTACTTCTTCAACAAATACTGCTCCCAACCCCTGTATCTTATATGCTCCTGCAGCATCAAGTGGTTCTTTCGTTAGTATGTACCATTCTATTTCTCTTGGCGTTAACTGCTTAAACTTCACTAACGCGTCTCCTACATCAACTATCCTCTGTAATCTACCCTTCACTCTAGCTATTATTGCTAAACCACTACAAACTCTATGCCATCTCCCACTCAACAGGCTTAGAATTCTCCTTGCCTCCTCTATACTCCTAGGCTTACCTATTATCTTGTCCTCTACCACAACTATTGTATCTGCACCTATAACCACTAGATCTTGTTTCCCACCAACCCTAACCTTAATCTCCCTATAAGCATACTCTGCTTTACGCGAAGCATTCATCATAGCTACAAATCTAGGGTCAAGAAAATCCTCACCCACCACCTCTATATCACTCGGCGGCTCCACTACTATGGGGTTAAACCCTAGTTTCCTAAGCAATTCAATTCTCCTAGGACTACGAGAAGCTAATACTACTAGTACCATCCTAGTTTCCTCTCCTTACTCTCTAAGAACAACGTATAGTATTACCTACATAATAACACTTACCCTAATACCCCTAACACAGCATTCTCACTTCCACATACAAGGAGACTAGAGAAGAGTTATAAGCATATGCACAAAAATATGTAGGGGCAGTAAGCTATGAGTTGGCCTAAGGGATCAGGCTACGGTAGAGGTAGGGGGAGAGGAGGTTATCGTTGGAGAAGAGGTTGGAGCCAAGGCCTAGGAGAACCACAACCACAACAACCAGTACCAGCACAAACATGGCCTCTACCCCCAGGGTTTAAGAGAATAGCAGCTGTAGTAGACGAGAATAAAGGATTAGACTCAAGAATCAGCCCTATCTACGGACGAGCCCCCTACATAGCACTAGTAGACCTCGACCCAAACGGGAACATAGCATCCATAAACATAGTACCCAACCCAGCACTAAACACACAGCAAGGAGCAGGAATAGCAACAACACAATACATACTAAGTACTGGAGCAACAACCATCATAGCATCAAACATAGGACCCAATACCCAAGCATTCCTAAGACAACATGGAATACAAGTAATAACAGTCCCACCAGGAACAACACTAAAACAAGCACTAACACAATTAACACAACATCCATAACTAATTGTACATTGATAGTCTAAAATTAAAATTGAATACTAGAAGAAGGAAAAGTCACGGGGAACTACTTCCTCTTAACCCAGTACACAGCTACAATAACTATTACAGCTACTATTAGAACCATCAAAGCTTTCAATACATAATCTACTTCACCTCGTGTAAGCATTATTCTCGTAGACGTCTCCGTGTATGCGGAATATGTTTTAGTCATTGAGGTGGCTGAGAATGCTGTAAACGTTGTAGTTGAGCTAGATAATCTATAGGGATAACTAGTCTTAACTATTTCTATTTCTCTTCCTCCAACAATGTACGGTACAGTGCTTATTGTTATGACACCATTTCTTGGAAGAAGCATAGGTGTCCATGAGAATAATAGTAGACTACCATTAACCATATGCAACATTTTAGTAGCTACTAGAATAGATCTAAGACTATGTTCGCCATACCCACTGATAATCCTAGTATTATTAGCTAGTAACCTAACATCATCTTTATCGCCGTAGACAATGATTATTAGTCTTATGGGTCTACCACTACTACTTGTTATGTTTATTAACCCGCCTATACTCTCTATGTTGCATTCACCAATACATGATGCTATTACCTCCATGGTAGCGTTGAGGCGTTCACCACTAATAGTCTTAGGCTTATACGATGCTACAACCGCGCTAATGTCTCTCCATAATCCCTTCAACATGTTAATCCTTAATGTATAGTTGTAGCTTACGTTATAGCTATATGATACATAGCCTCTAGCTGTAGGTATTGCTGATGTAATAGCTAAGTTGTTAGCATGGGTTCTAACAAGTAGTGGTAGCATGTAAAATGAATCCACTATAACATTTGAATAATATGTGTCGTCTAGACTCATAGTCATATTGATTACTGGTATAGTTAATGTATTATTTAGGATTATGAGTTGAGGTCTAAATGCTATGATTGAGATATTGTATAGGCTTCTCGGAGTAATACCTAGTAATGGAGTATTATATGATCCTAGACCTAAAGCTAACGCTAAGTAGGGTTTACGTGATACATAGATACTGGTATAGCTGGATAGTTGATCATAGAATAACGTGGTAGTGTAGAAGTTTAAGTTAACACCTTTGCTAAGCTCATCCCATATTTCCTCAAGCTCTATTTTACCTAGTATAGCAGGGCTTACTGGGCCAATATACATTAAGCAATTAGACTCAACAATATCAAGACATATTGGTGTAGAACTCTTAGGTTCAGGATTATACTTGAAGCTCCTATACAATAACTGTAAATTAACACCTAATACACTATTACTATAGCCTGATATGCTTAATGCGAGCTTCGATGCTAAGTTGAACTCTACCTTATCCGTAGCCCCAAATATCTTCGAATATGGGCTTTCAGAGAAATTAGCACCACCAATAATTACTCCACTAGCATTAGCTACATATTCTACCATATCACCTTGCTCTACTACACCTTTAAGCCAAGGCTCCATGGGTTCTAGGAGTATGAATTTATCATCATAGCGCATGTATAGAGGGTAGGGAACGATACATCTGGGAGCACCTAGGATCTTTGTAACATTATAGTAGTCTACCCAAGGAGAAACATCCACTTCACCACCGCCTTTAGTGATTCTTAACCTCACGTCTGGTGTAGGATAACCAATCATGCATGCTACTACATCACCAGATAGGTTTACAGCATAAGTCCTAATAGTAAATGATGCATGTATACTCCTAGCATAGTATAAGCCATTAAGCCATGCAGTACTAGGAGTAATTACACCCCATAAACCATTATCAGTAGACTTCAACTCAACTACTTGGCGTAAAACACTATTACCTTTAACCTCAACCACGCCACTAGCCTTACTAACATCAAGGTTAAGAGGTATGCCAACTACCAGCACATAACTAGTACCATCTTCAGCAAATTTTAAATCACGTACAAACTCTAGATCACCAACAATACTTAATTCTCTACCAAAACCTTTAGACTTAAATGGGTAAACACTAACACCAGCAATAATGAACCTACGCTCAATACCACCTAGAACACCCCTAACACATTCAAGGAACTCTGAAACACTATCTAAGGCGACGTCTACCTTGACAACACCATTAACGGCAACTAACCATACACCACTACTATTAACATCAACAAAGCCGACACCATTCAAGCTAATACCGGGTATATCTAAGCTACAATCACCAATAGATAAGCCGTTAAGAGAAACACTACTAACCCTAAAGTAAACCCTAACAAATTCTTTATCCACTAAGACAAGAAATCCCTGATCTAATTCTTCACCTATAGTTACAGCAGTAAAGTAGGAGATCAGTAAAGTTAATAACATAAATAACATAATAATTATCGTAGCCCTCAATTCAAGTATCACCTAGGTTTAAGTAATATGTACAACACTATAGATGCTATTATAACAAATAGAATTAACAATGCCCCAAAGTAATTGTTTTCTTCCGTTTCAGTATCCTCACTAGGTATTATAGGCTTTGAGATCTTCTCTACACCGCTAACCTTAACTGTTGTGTTTACCGAGCTAAATACTATCTTAACACTATTATTACGTGGTGGTAGGAGAAGAGTCCACCCAAATACTATTGAGGTATTGTTCGGCAAAATATAGCTCGACATTATGCCCGGATAATTAAGTCTGTGAACACCATAGTAGTCTATTACTCTAACATGTCTATTAAGCAACTCAACTATTGCCTTTCTCTCACCCTTAATAAAGAACATTATCCTAACCTTGTTAGATTTGATTATAGTTATAGTATTATTGGTTACGTTAACACCACATACACCGCTACCGCATGCTACAACTATGAGAGCATCATCAATATCCCTTCTTCCTGGGAACTCTACCCTCACAGAACTAAGATAAGTATAAGGATACCAACTAGTAGATGTTAATCTCAAACTATATTCATAGTCCTCTATACGATACGTATAAGTCTTATTTAAAGAGGAAAACCCTGTTAGAACAGTACTATGGGTATAAATTCTAAGACTTAATGGTATCATAAAATATGGTTCAACAACTATATTCGAAGTCATATTGTTCGGATACTCTACTGTAAAGTTTACAGCTGTCCTTACAGGGTAGCCTTCAAGTTCTACTACTTTAATTCTACTAATATTCTCAATCCTTATAGCTGGGTAAATAGGATACAATGTAAACGTATTCTTAGGAGTATACCCTACAGCAATAGCCATGTAGGGCAGTACCCCAGGATAGTTTACCGTATAAGTGGAGAGCTGACTGTGGAACAAGCTTGTACGTGCCAAATACATGACTGTTGTTTTACTACGCATATCAAATATTATCCTAGAAACATTATCTAAGTATAAACACACAGAGTCAATTAAATCCATGCATAAAGTTTTATCAACTCTAGGACTAGGTACAGTATTCAAATGAAGCATTAATGGTAAAAATACTACACCCACACGTGATCCAACAACATGGTCTACAAAAAGCACTACACCTGACTCACCATTAAAACTAATACTCTTACTCCCAAATACCAAGTAATACGGACTATCCTCAAATCCACTAAGCCCAACAATTCTACCACGAGCCTTAGCAGTAAACGACAACGCCAACCCTGCACCTATAACAAAATTCCTCATAAGGAGTCTAGGATTATTTACATAGAATCTATTAGGGTCAAAGTAGGCAAATAAAGGCGACGTATAGGTTTTCACAATTCTCTCTACAAGTGGAGCTAAAACACCATAAGGATCATCTAGGTCAACCCAAGGCTTAATGAAAATAACATCTCCTTTCCCATCTTCAACCTCCAATATCACCCTAGGCACCCTATACTCAACAAACCCTAGGACAAGGTCAATAGCCGTAGAGTTTAGAAGACCATCAATTCTCTCTAAGCTTACCTCAAAGCCTTCAATATACCTAATACCTTCATGCCAAGCAAAACTAGGACCCCACAACATCGGTAAATCACTTACCAATCCCTGAAGATTAACCGTATACGTAGCTACTGAGTCACCATAAAACCTAATATTAAGGTTATAGTTACCACTAAGATAACCTACATAGGGGTCTACTCTAAACCAAACAAAGAATACACCATCCACGAACTCATAGAGAGGATACCTTGCCAAGAATTTCAGCATACGAGTAAAATTGTCATGAAAAACAAGCCTAGAGCCACCATGAGTATCTAGTGGTGAATATATTCTTAAATCCTTGAGACCTAAAACCATAGTCTTAACATACGAATTGAACAAGCCCTTAAGACAGCTTAGAAAACCCGTAGTATTAAGCTGATAGTATTTAAGTTGAGATCCATTAATAGCTGACAGGCTTAGCCCACTACCATTAATTGTAATAACATATACACTACTTAAATTAGACATCACCAAGTCAACCCTAATACTACAGCGGAACGAGCCATACCTTACATCTACAGTCCTCAACTTTAATGCAACATCACTATTAGTTCTAACAAATAATTTCAAATAGCCATCACTTACTCTAACCAAGAAGTTATCAGATAAATACGCGCGAAGAGATTCAGAAAAAGCAGAAACAGCTGTTAAGAACTCGTACCCTATAATTAACGTTAAGACTATTGCTACTACAATGAATAATCTCTTACGAACAACGGCTTTTGCAGACACCATCATAATTCTTTACCGTAATTTTTTTTTCCTCAGATCTTTATATAGGTAACGGCATAGGAATATTTAGTGCTTCTATACCCACATGACATCTCTCTTACGACTCCCTAAATAATTACTGGGTTATAGTATAATGACCTAAGAGTTATAGTAAGGTGAGCATATACTCGTATAGTTCACGGAATCCTGGTAGGTCTTTCCACATTTGAATAAACACTACTTGTCCTATGTACTTGTGTATTTCCTTTAGGTGCATTCTACGGTCATCAACGTATAGGATCTCACTTGACTGTATGTAGCCGTATTTATGCTTGTACCAGTCCATAATCTTTAGCAATACCTTATATTTGTGTGGATGAGGTTCTATTCCTAGGTAACTGAAATACTTCTTTACGTCTAGTAGCTCCAGTATCTTGACTGTTATGTCGGGATAGTTCCAGCTAGCAATAGCTACTGGTAGCCCCAGTTCCCATAGTTTCTCAAGAAACCATCTGGCATTTGGGTATAGTCTTAGGACTTCACCCTTACTATCAACCACGGTGTTGTGGTCTATTGCTTCTAGGGGTTCTAGTAGACTAGAAGCGTCCATGTGATCCCACAAGGTACCGTCAAGGTCTAGTACTACTAGTTTAACCTTCAACACGTACACCAAGGCTAAACCTGGTAAGGCATAGTAGATGAGTACTTATTCCAGTCATTTAGCGTTGAAACTTTATCGTTATTTAAACTTAAGCTCTAGGGTAAACTAATAGCCTCTAAGCGGCATGGCTGTAAACACTATGTTGCCGTAGACGAAGACTACGTTTACTTGGCTGTGAAGAATTAATATCCTAACCTACTAGTATAGTTCCTTGAGGGTGCTAGTCTAATGAGTGAGGTCTTGTATAAAGGTGTCCGTATACGTGTTGTTGAAGGAGATATAACTGAAATGGAGGTTGACGCTATAGTAAACCCTGCCAACAGTCTTATGATTATGGGTGGTGGTGTAGCTGGTGCTATTAAGAGGAAGGGTGGAGTAGAGATAGAAGATGAAGCACGTAGGCATGCACCAGTACCAGTAGGTGAGGCAGTAGCAACAACTGCTGGGAGGTTAAAGGCTAAATACGTTATACATGCACCGACAATGGAGAGGCCTGCTATGAGGATAGGTTTAGAAAACGTTGAGAAGGCTACAAGAGCAGCACTAAAACTAGCAGATAAGCTTGGAGTAGAGACAATAGCTTTTCCGGGAATGGGTACAGGTGTTGGAGGAATACCATACTATGACTCAGCACGTAAAATGCTAGAGGTAATAAGAGAACACGTAGACGGGGGGACAAGGCTTAGGGAAATCATACTAGTAGCATGGGGAAGTGATGCCTACACAGAGTTTAAGAGAGCATTACAAGACGTGTTTAAGCAATAACGTCTTCTAGCTTAGATAAGTTTTTGGCTCTCCTACCTGGGTCTCCTCTATTCTCCAATTTCGCTTATTAGCTTTTTAACTAGGTTTAGTTAAGGATTGTGTTGAGGGGTTTTAGGTGAAGCGACGACTCTATTCTATATTGTTGCTGGCACTGTTGGCTCAGTTCATGTTTGCTTCACTAAGTGTTAACGGTGGTAATGAGTATTTAGCCTACATTTACGTTCCCACAGTTATTGATGAAGAGAAAGGTGAGGGCGGTATTGTTAAGGTTGGAGTATACGTTACAAAGTCCAATACTACTGATGTTGTTGTTGAAGGACCAGACTATGTTGCTGAAGATACATTATATGCTGCTAAACTAGCATTACTTGTAGCTGAGAAAGTCGTAGGAGTCAAACCTGGCTACACATACCATATAGTTATTGAAACTCATGGAAGAATAGCTGGACCTAGTGCTGGAGCAGCTTTCGCTGTACTTATCATGGCAGCTGTCTTAGGCGATAAAATAAATCACAACTTATCCATGACCGGAGCACTATCAGGTGATGGCGGTGTTGAAGGTGTTGCAGGACTAGTTATCAAGGCCAATGCTACTAAACAATACGGTTTACTGGAAATAGTTGCACCCTACAATATCCTTAGCCCACCAATAGAGGATAAAATAAAGGAGTTGAATATAACTATTAAGCCTGTGGCAAACATTCTTGAAGCATACTATGAGGCTACAGGTAGAAGGATAACTGCTTCTACAACAGCTAAAGTACCCTTACCCATTGCAAAGGATTTTCAATCCTATGCATACCATGTAATAAACACTGTTAAAGACTTAGAGAAGAAAATTGTTGATGAAGCTGTTAGTGCTGGAGTAGAGTTTAGGATAGTTAACTCTACAAGATCGTATGTCGAGAAGCAGGTTAGGAGAGCTCTTCAAGCACTTAGTGAGGGAGCATTCTATTCAGCAGCAAGCCTAGCATTTACAGCATATGTTAACCTTACAAGCCTAGAAAAATACGCTGAACTACTTAAGGGTAAAACCAGTATTAAAGACGAAGTAGAGAAGCTTAAAGAAAAACTTAGTCAGCTAAACAAAACACTGTTAAACACAACGTATTCTTGTCTAGGAGAGTTTGAGGTAGTATCAGCTGCATGGTATAGGTTCTATGACGCTTACCGTACACTAAGAAGCATAGGTAGAGTAGGCTCCACGTTAGCTGTAGCCCAGCTCATAGCCTATATTAATGCACGTATTAGTACTGCTGAATACTGGTATAGCTTAAAGAAACTTGCATGTCTTGTAAGCCCATTAAAGATAAACAAGTCCTTGGTCGACAAGATAGCGTTATATGCCTACGATTACGCTAAGCTTGCCTACAACTATGTTAGATCAATAGTATTAGAGGTAACAGGCTCGGCTCAAAACGTTAGAAGCCTCGATGAAGCGTTTAGGGAACTTGAGGATGTTAATAGGCTAGGTATACCTGAGCTAACCTATGCTTTTGCAGCTGAATTAGCTTCACGTATCTATAGTCCACTAAAAATAGATATAACACTAACATCACTACTTAATAGAACTAATATTGAGAGGGTATTAGAGGGTTATCGTGAGACAGTATCGTATTATAATGAGAGGCTTGCTTCAAGGAATATTAGGTTAATTATGGCTACAGCATACCTAGAGTACTCTAGGTGGATAGGAGACCCCTATACCTCTGCTCAAATGATAGCTATGGCTGATGCTTATCTCACACCAATACTACTAGCATTGTCTAAGACCAATATAAGTATTGAGAAAGCACCACTACCAGCAAAGAGTATTTCCACGGGATTACCCATGACAACCTACTACTTCATGGTCACGGCCATGGGCTTAGGCATGGTACTAGCATTCACAGTAGGACTATACATTGGGTCAAAGATAGCTCTCCCCAAAGACCTTGAAAGACTTAGGAAGTCCTAAAATAGTCAAGTAAGCTTCTACCATGTCTACGCTTATCACTAGCCTTTACTGCTTCAAAGATTTTCTTAAAGTCTTCTTGTAGAGCACTCCTAAGCTTAGGATTGTATAGTGCTGCAGCAGGATGATATGTTACAGCTAATAGTACACGGTGACCATTAATAGAAGCTTCAACAACACTACCATGCTTCTTAGACATATTAGTCCACTTAAGCCCAGCTTTAGCATAGAGTACACGAGCAGCATGTCTTCCAAGAGCTATTATCACCTTAGGCTTAATCAACTCTATTTGTCTCCACAAATAAGGTGTACAAGCAACTATTTCATCCTCTCTTGGATCACGGTTTCCTGGTGGACGACACTTAAGAATATTAGTTATATAGACTTCCTCTCTCCTAAGCCCAACACTAGCTAATAATTGATCCAAGAACTTACCAGCAGCACCAACAAAAGGTCTACCAGTAGCATCTTCTCTTTCACCAGGTGCTTCTCCAACAAACATTACCTCAGCATCAATACTCCCTTCACCGGGTACGGGGTTACGTCTAGTCTTATGTAGAGGACACTTGGTACAAGACTTTATCTCTTCAACTATCCTATTGTATTCAGAGTACTTAGAACTCAACACCAACTACCCGTACACAAGCATTATTCTTCTACAACAACTACGTCTAGCTTTAAGAAATGTTTGTCGAAGGTATATATTTCGTTTATATTGTTCTCCTTCATCTTAATGTAGGCTAAAGCATCGTTAACACTAACTTCTTTCTCCTCAGCTAGTAGTAGAGCCCTAACATAATCTTCAACTGTTACTGAGTAAACATGTATGTTTTCAGCAAATAATAGCTCCTTTAAGAACTCAATAGATTTAAGCAACCCTATTCTCGACTCAATAATGTTTGTTACCTCACTTAAATGTACTATAGTTGTAGCAACTTCTTCACCGCCCTGAACCCTTAATAATATCTTCTTAGCTTTCTCCTTTCTCTCAACAACTATCCTTGGTACTTCTCTTCTAGGCTTAATGAGAGCATACAAGAATACATTTGAGTCAATAAACCTCATTCCATAATGTCCTCTAAGAGCTTTTTCCTAACATCTTCTTCGCCTTCTAAATCCACTTCTACCATGTCAAAGAACTTGTCTAGCTTAGGCTTCTTCTTAGGTATAACCTCTATCCTATCGCCTAGATTAACTAATACGACCTCACCACCCCACCCTATACGCCATTCACTTGGCAGTACTATTCTACCTTGCCTATCCAGCTTCCTAACAATAACACTAACCAAGTCTACCACTATGTATTAGTTCCTGGCAAAACCTAATATAACTATCCACTAACCACTTACCTCTCCCCCGACATAATCTCCTCTGGTATCCTTAACTCTACTCTAGGTGAGGTAAGACTAAGCGTTAATGGTGTAATAGCTATGTGTTTTTCAACCAATACAGTGTAAACATCTGTTCCAGGCTCAGGTTCTAATTGCTCACCATAAAGCCAGTAGTAAACTCTACCTCTAGGATCAACTCTTTTATCCAACTTCTGCTTCCACCTTCTCTTAGCAGGTGGTACAACCCTTAACTTATAGGATATGGTTCTAGGGAAGTTAACACTTACTACATCAACTCCTCTGGGAAACCCTTCTTCAACAAAGAATTCTACAATAGCTCTAATTGACTCAACAAGATATCTCCTATACCTTTCATCTAAGAACTGCTTCTCATCAGGCACATCAGCTGAGAAAGCTATAGCAGGAATACCCATAAAAGCTGCTTCAAATGCTGCTCCAAGAGTACCAGATGCAAGTATATCCTGTAGGCTAAGATTTGCACCAACATTTACACCTGAAAGCAATAGGTCGAACTCGCCTACAACTACATCATAGGCTACGTGTACTGCATCACTAGGAGTACCATTTATACCATAAGCTCTAATACCATTAACTATTACCTCACTAACACGTATAGGCTTATGAAGAGTAAGTCCCAGGCCAATAGCAGACCTAGACTCCATAGGCGCTACAACATATACTTCACCAAAACCCCTAACAGCCTCATAGAGTAAGTGTAGTCCAGGACTAAACAATCCATCATCATTAGTAACAACAATCTTCTTCACCGCCACTACACCTATGATTACAAATACTGCTAGGGACTAAGTATAGAAGTTCTGCGGTAGAACAATAAGCCATTAAACAATACAATCTCAGCAACTGTCTACAAAGTACTCGGAGTCTAATGAATAGGAAGTGAGGCTACTAAATAGTTAAATGAAGCATTATGGAATCATGATATCCGTTGTAGGGCTGTAAAGCTAATGTAAATGTCTGCTTAGGAGGAATGCAAGTTTTCCGAAAAACAATAGAGCCCTAGAACTCTACTTTATCTTCACTTACACCTAGTTTACTATTGACGTATAGTGCTAGGACGAATAGGTAATCACTTAAGCGGTTAACGTATTTTAAAGCTACTTCATCTATGAAGCCTGGTAGAAGTCTTTTAAGAGACACTAGTCTACGTTCTAGGCGACGACATACACTCCTAGCTACGTGTAAAGCGGCTGCACTTGGATGTCCTCCAGGTATTATGAAGCCTTCCAAGGTAACAGTGTCCATCATCTCGTCGATAGCTTTTTCAAGCCATTCAACATCTTCATCTGTTACTCGTGCTTTACTACCATAGCCTACTATTAGTGAACCTAGCCGAAATAGCGTATTCTGTATGTTTTTTAAATGCTCCTTAACCTTACGTAATTCTACGTTCTCTGTACCTGGTAGTAGGCTTCTTGCAAGCCCTATGAACGAGTTAAGTTCATCCAATGTACCTATAACTTCTAATACTATGTGATCCTTAGGCACCCATGCATTCTTGAATAACGGGAACAGTGTTTCCCCCTTATCTCCAACACGAGTATATATTCTAGGCTTCTTCTTACTCAACAATTACACCAGGATTCTAGGTAAGACTAAGACTCCAGGTTAAGTATAAGAGTTTAGCCCAGATACCCGGGCTTAATACCTACCTAGAATCCTAGCGAAGTGTTATGCTTGTCTCTTCAACTACTTAGTAACTGCGCTTGGACATAAGCTTCTAACAGGGCATTGCTTGCATAGTGGTTTACGTGCTTTACAGTATCGTCTACCAAGTAGTATTAGGAGGAGATGAACTTTATAATAGTCCTTAGGGTCGAATAGCTCCATTAGCTTTCTTCTAACCTCCTCATACTTACGGGTTTTAGTAAATCCTAGCCTAACGGATACCCTTGATATATGGGTGTCAACAGCTATTGTTGGCTTACCATACATGCTTAATACTACGTCAACAGTTTTCCACCCAACACCTGGAATGTTTTCAACAAGTATTTTCCTAGCTTCCTCAACTGGTAATTCTAGTACCTTCTCTAATCTCCCACCCAGCTTTTCTACAATGAATTTAGCAGCACTTACAATAGCCTTAGCCTTCTGCTCCTGTAACCCAGCTGGACGAATTAGCTCAGCTATGGTCTTAGGGTCAGCTTTGGATAATGTGTAGGGATCTATCTTGAGCTTCGACTTAAGTCTTCTCCAAGCATTAAACGAGTTCTTTTCAGACGTGTTCTGAGAAATAATTGTTGCTACAAGAGCCTCAAAAATACCAGTACCTTCCTCACGAGCCTTAAGAGCTATGAACTCGTTTGGATCTATGTTGAACTCTCTTTCAAGAACTTCTATAATCTTTTTAGCTCTCCACCTATCATTAGTCAATGTAGGTGCACCCAACACTCTTAACAGCTTCCACTAACTTCTTCTTAATAGGGCCATAGAGTATTTTAGGGTAAATTCTCGATAAAAGTCTTCTAAGCCAAGAAGCTGGTAATGGTGCTCCACTAGCTTTTGGATGACCTCCACCACCTAGCTCTAACGCTATCCTCCTTACATCTACTCTACGTGATCTAAGACTAATACCTCCCCACGGCCTTAGTATAACTGCTATATCAGCTTCATACCTTGATAAAAGGTATTGGGCTAAGAGACTACGATGGGGAGGGCCATCCCAGTACTTTACTGCTAACACTATCCTACAATTATCTAGCTCCAATAACTCTACAATCCTATCTACTCTTGAATAATTCCTTAACTCCTTGTTTACAAAGTCCTCTACTATCCTATTAAATGAGTCATCCCATAACCTACCAGATGCAAAGAATACTGTAAGCCTGGTCAACAACTCCTTTTTCTCATCAACCCACATACCTATACGGTATAGGAATGGGGCAAGAGGATAATCCCATCTCCATAAATCTATTGCACATATAGTTTTAACAAGCTTTAACGAGAACTCGTCGTCAAGGTTCAAGTACTTAGCTACTACGCCAGTAGCACAAGTAGTCGTATCAATGTATAACTTAACACCTATACTAGTTAATGCTTTAACCCACCCACTATCCCATACATGGTGATCATACCATTCAACTTCTACGTTGCTCTTACTCAAGACCTCTACTACTTCATTTACTAGGCCAGGGTTTAAGCCTATATCAGCTATCATTATCCTTGAAGGCTTCTCCTTCAACGCTTTCCTAAGAGAATCTACTAGGATGTGAGGTTTAGTAAACCCTATAATTGTTTCAGCTATGCTTAACCCCTTAGCCCTAATATACAATGCTGCTGCTCCAACACCATCAAGGTCATCATGTGTTATGATTACTGTTTTACTCGTCAACTCTTTATACTACCCTCCTAGCTAGCTTATGGAACCACTTCTTATATACTATTGTGAAGACTAGTGCCCTAATAAACAAGTCTAGGTCCATTGCAATCCATGCACCTATAGGGCATAGCCTAGCTGGTACTATAGATGTTAACCTATAAGCTAATAGTACTCTTACACCATACAGGCTACATGCATTCACTATGGTTGGTACAATAGTGTTTCCTCCACCACGTATAGCATTAGCAATACTCATTACAACTCCTAGTGCTGGCTCACTAATAGCTGCTAGGATAAGGTATATCATTGCAAGCTCTCGTGTTAACTCATTTGACGTGAATACTAGTGGAGCATAGGGTGCAGCAACTATTAGGATAACAGCCATAGCTGTCATGAATAAGGCATTTGCCTTAGCTAGCTCCCATCCCATCCTCATAGCTTCATTAAAGTCTCCTCTACCTATTGTTTGCCCAACTATACTTGCAGTAGCAATACTAATAGCAAAAGCTGGTAGATAAGCAAAAGACTCAAACCTTATACCAATAGTATGTGCAGCTAACGGTACTTCACCACACCTAGTAATAGCTCCAATATAGGCTAAACCACCCATAGAAAACACTAGTCTTTCAACCATAGCAGGTAATCCAAGCTTAAATGCATTCCAAGCTTCACGTCCAGGTAGTAGTGGCTTAATGGTAAAGGGGAGTCTTCTAGAATAAGCTATATATGAGGTAAGTGTAGCAATAGAAGCTATAAATGAAGCCCATGCAGCACCGACAACACCCATAGCAGGGAAACCAATTAACCCAAATATCATTATGGGGTCTAAAACTATGTTGACTACTGCACCAACAATAGTAGCAATCATTGAAGGCTTAGTATCACCTATAGCACGGAATCCAGCACTAATAACCATAGCTGTTGACAGTACTGGTAGTCCTAGTACCCTAACTCTAAGGTAATTGGCAGAGTCAACTAGTACATCTAAGCCTACACCTCCACCAGCAACAATGGATACGAGATCTTCTGCAATAACTAGTACAATGCCTACTGGAATTAACGAGAAGAATATAGACGACGTAATAGACTCACCCATAGCTCTAGAAGCCTTATCTAAGAGTTTAGCACCAAAAGCTTGAGCAACAATGACAAGAGACCCCATGTAGAATAACTGTGTAAACACAAAGAATACCCATGAAGCATATCCTCCAAAGCCTACAGCAGCTACAGCTTTATCTCCAAGTCTTGAGACAAAGAAGGTATCAGTTATAGAGAGTATACTGTCAACTGCTTCAGCTACTATCAAAGGCCAAGCTATACTCCAAGCACGAGTAACAATTCTACGATCAATAATCATCTTACTTCAGAACCGAATACGTGAAGAAAGAGGCTAATTAAATTAATCCAGGTCTAACCCATCAAATCCCTCATCCACAGTGTTATCGGTATCAGAAACATCTACTTCATCGTAGTCTATACCGTGCTCATCGAGTAAGCTAGCTATCAACGGCAACTCTATTAGTGGTAGAAGTAGCATCAAGTCTAATAGATTCCAGTAGAGAAATAACGGTATGAAGGGAACATAGGGTTCAACCTCCTCTCTAACCCTATCACTTGGCATAACACCACTCCTAGCCTTCTCCAACAACTCTCTAACCTTCCTAGCAGATTCCGTAAGCCTCTCCTTAGCCTTAACAGCCTCTTCATAACCCTTACTAGTCAACTTATAGACCTTCTTCTTAAATATCCAGAAACCCTTCTCCTCACTACGAACAAGACCCTCAACTTCAAGACCTCGTAGAACCCTCTTAACCTCCTCAACATCAACTCTAAGAATACTTGCTATCTCCTCCGGTGTTTCAGCACCATCAAGTATTAACGCTAAGACAGCATCCTCTAAGCTAACTCTACTCATAGCCCCTCAACTCCAGTAGTAACTAGGAGGTAGGCTAGCTTATAAAAAAGGCTATGGCCAGGAATTGAGGGGAAACACGTAGTGCTTGTACAACCCTTAGACTCCTTGAAACTATCTTAGTCCTGAACACTTACAGCTCCTTCAGGACACACTGACTCGCATACACGGCATCCAATACACGATTCCTCGTTTACTACGACAGCCTTTCCACCCTGTAAATCAAGTACTCCTTGTGGGCAAGACGATACACATGTACCACAACCAGTACACTTATTTCCATCAATTAAGGGCCTAGGCATAGCACTTCAACCTCATAACATCCTCCTATACTAGGCCATTAATTCTACTCACATGTTAGCTAAAAATATTTTTGCACGATAACATCGTTAATAAACTTCATCAATAATATTATAAAGTATAATCTACATAATAGTAGAGTTCAAGAGAAAACTCTATGATTTAAGCATGTTTTGTATTAAATTTATTTTCTCTTTAACTAACGTTCATTATCCCACGCTTAAGCTATTAGTTTCATGGAAAGATTTTTCTTCTATACCTGGTTCAATTAGGTAGGGGATCTGGTATTGGCTTCTATAGCTGGGGGCAAGAAGAATGCTTGGAAACTATATATTATTCTACTAGTACTAGCTTATATTCCATTCTTAGGCCTTCTTCTATCTAATAGTGCAGAGCCACGTATTGCTGGTATACCTCTTGTATGGTTTTATAGTATGGTATGGGTTCTCTTTGTCTTCACCTTAATCGTAATAGTATACTTCATTGATAGAAAAGTAGGTGGTATAATTGAATGAGGAGTACATAGCCATAAGCATAATATTTGGTTGGCTAGCATTAACAGCTGGTATAGGAGCAATACTAACTAGGAAGAGATTTTCAAAGTACTCAAGCGTAGAGTCATGGTTTGTAGCAGGACGTAGCCTAGGCCTCATAGTACTATGGCTTAGTCTTGGAGCAAATATCTATAGTGCATATACATTCCTAGGACTCCCGGGTCTTGCTGCAAGAGAGGGTGTTAAAGCATGGGGTATAACCCTCTACGGTATGATATCATTCCTAATAGGCTTCATCATAATACCAGTAATATGGTCTCATGCTAGAAAACACCGTTGGCTAACCATAGCCGATGCCTTCGAAGACCTCTACGACAGTAAGCTTCTAGGAGCATTTGTAGCTATTACAGGAGCTTTATGGAGTATACCTTATATTCAGCTACAAATACAGGGTATAGGCTATATAATAGAGGCAGCAACATATGGACATATTGATCCACTATCAGCTAAATTATTAGCGTTTACACTCATAGCAGTATTCACCATAGTCGGAGGCCTGATGAGTGTTGCATTCATAAACATGTTGCAGGGTGCAATAATGCTTATATCCATATGGACTATAGGGATACTAGCTCCAATAATAGCCTTTGGTGGAATAGACAAGTTATTCAATATATTAAGTAATTATGCTACTAGTCAGCCAGAGGGAGGTGTTTTTAGGTTAACGTTTACTGCTAAGGATTTATCATGGATGATAACCTTAATAGCAGTTGCACCTCTAGCATTCTGGCTATGGCCTAATCGTGTACAGAACATATTTGGTGCAAGAGATGTTAATACTGTTAAACGTAACATGGTGTTAGTCGGCATATACCAAGTTAGCCAAATACCAGCAATACTTGTAGGCCTTACAGCTATTGCATTATTTGCTACTGGAACACTATCAATACCAGTATACAAGAAGCCTGAAAGTGACTACGCGTTTATGCTAGTTACACGCCAGCTATTCCCACCATGGATTGTAGGACTTGTAGGTGCAGGTGCTCTTGCAGCATCAATATCAACTGCTGCAGCAATACTACATGTAGTAGGAGCACTATTTTCACGTAACGCGTACCAGCGTGTATTTAAGCCAAAGGCTAGTGAGAGAGAACTAGTTATGCTTGCTAGAGTATTCACAGCTATAATAGCTGTTGCATCACTAGTACTAGCAATTTATGCACCAGGTATACTCATATACCTATTACTAGTAGGCTATGCTGGCATAGTCCAATTCTTCCCAGCATACGTGTTAGGGACTTGGAGGAAGGGATTACTAACAAAATATGGTGCATTAACGGGTATGGCCGCTGGAATGTTAACAGTAGCCATAGTGAAGACATTCCTTGGCAGACCACTCGGCTTCTATGAAGGCTTTTGGGGGCTACTAGTAAATGTTCCACTAGCACTACTAGTAAGCTACATCGAGAAAAAATTGAGTAGAAGACAAGGCTAGAATAAGACTTAGAACACTAGAATATCAGGTATGCTTTCTTTAGTCTTTCATCCTTCATAAGCTTTTGTGCTTCACCTTCAAGTACTATCCTTCCTTGCTCCAATACGTATGCGTAATCCGCTATCTCAAGGCTATGTTTTACGTGTTGCTCTACTAGTAGGATTGTTTTCTCTGCTTCATCTCTAAGTTTTTTGACTACATCGAATATCTGTATTACTATTTTTGGAGCTAGTCCTAGGCTTGGCTCATCAAGTAATAGTACGTCGGGTCTAGACATGAGTGCTCTAGCTATAGCAAGCATTTGTGCTTCACCACCAGATAATGTACCTGCTATTTGGTTACGTCTCTCCTTAAGCTTAGGGAATATATTGTAAACCATTTCCAGTGTATCCTCTAGTTTCTCCCATGCACGCTTAGTAATAGCTCCTGCAACAAGATTCTCATACACAGTTAGCGTACGGAAGACTCTCCTTCCTTCAGGAACCATGCTTAATCCTAGCTCAACTCTCTTGTGAGTAGGCATACGTGTAATGCTTCTACCATTGAATACTATGTCTCCGGAGTAGAGTGTTGTCATACCCATGATTGTGCGTAGAGTAGTTGTTTTACCAGCACCATTAGGTCCTACAATTGCAACTATTTGTCCTCTCTCAACCTTAGCGCTTACATCAAATAGTACTCTGAATTCACCATAACCTGCATTCACGTTCTTAAGCTCAAGTAAAGCCATACACCATCCACCTCCCATTACAATGGTTTTGTCCCGAGATAAGCCTCGATAACCTTAGGATCACTTGCAACTTGTTGTGGTGAGCCTTCAGCGATTTTCCTTCCCTGATGCATTACTACTATTCTATCGCTTAACCCCATAACAAACCTCATCACATGCTCTACTACTATCATTGTTATCTTCTTCTCATCTCGTATCCTCAATAAGACCTTGGCTAGTCTATCCATTTCATGGGGCCTTAAACCAGCGGCAACCTCGTCTAGTAATAGTAGTTTAGGTTCTGTTGCAAGAGCTCTAGCTAGGTCTACTAGCTTATGTTCTATTAATGTTATTTCTGATCCAAGTCTACTCCACTTCTCCTTCTCTATTCCAACAAATTCTAGAACCTCCTTAGCCTTCTCTTGAGCAGAATCAACATCTGGGATTCTTAGTAATGCGCCAACAGTAACTGCGTCTAGTACAGTTAGCTTCTTGAAAGGCCTAACTTTCTGCCATGTCCTAGCAATTCCCTTCTGTATTATTACGTGTGGTGGTAGACCAGTAATCTTCTCATCCATGAAGTATACATCTCCTTCATCTGGACGATACACACCAGTAATACAGTTGAATAAAGTAGTCTTACCAGCACCATTAGGTCCTATAAGACCTAGTATTTCATTCTCATATACCTCCATACTCATATGGTCTACTGCTACTATACCACCAAACCTCTTAACAACATCCACGACTCTTAAAACAGTTTTAGGCATGGGTATTCACCCCCATTAGGATTTAAGCCATGGGATTCTCTTCTTTACATACTCTATTAGGCTAGCAAGTCCCTCGGGCTTGAGTACACCTACTACTATTAGTATAATACCGTATACTAGTAGGTGTGATCCAGGATACTGTGAGCCTATAGTTCCTCTTAAATAGTCTTCAAGTGTTCTAAGAATCATACCCGACATTACTGCTCCTTCAACTGATCCTAAACCGCCCACTATACCCATTACAGCTGTTGTTATACCTAGCCATGGGTCAAAGTTGCGATAGCCTACTACACCAGTAATACACACGTATATTCCGCCTATGATACTTGCTAGTGTAGCATATATCATTAACGCGTACAATTTGTATCTTCTAACATCGATTCCTAGTGCTTCAGCTGCTAACTCGTCTTCACGTATAGCGTTGAGATAGTATCCTAGCTTTGAATGCCTTATCCTATAGTTAATCCATAACACTATTGCCAGCATTACTACTAGCATGTAGTAGAATGGCTCGTAGCGGTTAAATCTTAGGTAGAACCATGACCACTCATATGTTGGTAGATATGTTTCTGTTGAACCATAGATTAACCAGTATATTCTACTAAGTATTACTACCAATGCTGCGGTTAGCAGTGCGTACCATACCTCCTTTATACCAAACCTAAATGTTGGGTAACCTACTGCTACAGCTACGCCAAGAGCAATTAGTACTCCAATAGGAATTCCAAGCCATGGTGTTAACCCATAGAATGCTAGTAGGTTACCTGTAACAACTGCTCCAAGAGCCATGTAGGCTGATGCAGCTAGATCTAGTTGTCCAGCATACCCGCCGATAATGTTCCATGCAGCTACAAGTGATGCTATAAGTATTATGTCTGTTGCTAGGTAGACATAGTATGTGTTAAATCTTAGTAGTGCTGGTACAGTTGAAAGTATTAGCGCGAATACTATTATTCCGTAGAAGTTTCTACGAGGTATACCTAGGATTTTATTTGGTTTAGCCATGTCCCTCATACCTCCATGTCATCTTCTACCAAATAGTCCACGTGGCCTAAACCATAGGATTAGGAAGAATGTTAAGTAGATGAATAGTTCACGTGCACCAGCACTTACAACTGATATTCCTATAGCCTCTATTACACCTATTATTAGACCCGATGCTAGTACACCTATAACTCCTCCAAGACCACCCATAGCGACTATAACCCATGATAGTAGACCGTATAGTAGTCCTAGGTAGGGGTCTGCACGACTAAACGTCATTATGAGTGCTGCAGCTAGAGCTGTAAGCGATATACCTAGGCCAAAGGTTACAGCATAGACTTTCTTTACGTTAATGCCCATTAGCTCAGCTACTTCACGGTCATCAGCAGTTGCCCTCATAGCTATACCCCACTTTGTCCTAGTTAGCAACATGTGTACTAGGAATAATGCTACTAAGCTAACAATACCAGCAACTAGTCTTGAAGCAGCAATAGTTATTGGGCCAACGTTTATTGGGAACCCGAAGACAGTGAAGGGTACACCTCGTGGCTCAGCCTTAAATATCATTAATGCTAGGTTTCTTAAAACCATTAGCAAGCCTACTGTTACAGCTATCTGTATTAGTGGCTCAGCTCCCAGCACTCTCTCAATTATACCCTTATACACAGCAACACCTATAACAAAGAATAACGGCATTGTAATAAACGCTGTTAGTGTTGGGTCAACTAGCAATGTTGTTGCTAGAAGAAATGTTAGATATGCTCCAATCATTACGAAGTCTCCGTGAGCAAAGTTTATAATATCCATGACGCCGAAGATTAATGCTAGCCCTAGTGCTACTAGAGAGTATATTAGCCCCATGAACACGCCATTAACTATGTTTTGTACTAATAGCATGGGCTCAACACTTATCATATCACTCCTGCACCTCTAAGTAAGACTAAGTACCTACTAGCACTGAATACGAGGCTTGCATGGAAGAGTGGTAGAACAGGTAAGAGGTTAGGGGAAGTGGTAAAAAAAGCATTTGTTTATACCTTGAGAAAAACGTTAAGTTTTAGCCTCCGCCTTTCCAGTCAGGCCTTGGGAATACGGGTTCTATGCCTGGTTCTGGGTCAGGCCATACTACGTGTGGTTCACCGTTAATTACCTGTATAATGGCTGTTCCAGCATATAGGTTGTCGCCGTTAGGTGCAAACTTTATACGTCCTGTCGGATATAGCTGTGCGGCAATACTGTTGTTGTCATTTAAGTCTAATGCTAGGAATGCTTCACGTAGGTGGTCTGGGTTTAATGGGTCGTCTGGATACATTTCAGCAGCTTTCTCTAATGCTTCTTTAACAACCATTAATGAGTAGAAGACTATTCCAGCAGCTTCTGTTGGTAGCTTACCGTAGCGTTTCTTGAACTCTTCTACAATCTTCTTATTCCACTCTGTTGGTCTAGCTGGGTTGTAGCTATAGGTGTTAGTGTACCATTCAACTGCTTCTCCTGCTGCCTTAATTGATTCTGGATCAGTGTATCCACAAGCTCCTGCACCAGCTATGAACATTGGGTGGAAGCCCATGGCCTTAATGGTCTTAGCTATTAGTACTGCATCGTGGAAGTATGGTACTGAGATAACAATGTCTGGGTTAAGCTCCTTGAGCTTTGATACTAGTGGTGTAGCATCAGCTATATCGTATGGGTACTCGATGTGGTCTAGTATCTTTACACCATACTCCTTTAGCTTTAATATAGCACCTTGTGCAACATAGTGGCCGAATATTGAGTCTTCGTTCATTACTACAGCTGTTTTTATCTCAAGTCCCTTCTTCTTAGCCATCTCCATGACGAATTCAACAGCGGATTTACCGTGAGCACTAGCTTTTGGTGCTGCTCTAAAGACGTATTTCCATCCCTGCTCTGTTAGTGAGTCAACTAGACCATCCATTATTAGTATTACTTTTTCTCTCTCAGTAACCTCAGCTACAGCAGCTGTAAGCCTGCTAATATATGCTCCTAGAATTATTGGTGGGTGTTCTTCAGCAATAAGCTTCTCAGCAGCAAGCTTAGCGCTTTCGGGAGTCTCGCCTGCATCAGCTACTACTAGCTTAAGCTTTGCTCCACCAAGGTTCTTTATACCGCCTAGCTCGTTGTTGATTATATCTATTATTAGCTCAGCTGCCTGCTTAGCTTCTTGTCCGAAGACAGCGTGTGTACCAGTCAATGGCTCTATGAGGCCTATTTTAATTTCAGTAATCTTCGGCTTTGTAGGCGTTGGTGAAGGCGACGTAGTAGGTGATGGTGACGTCGGCGTGGTTGGTGCAGCTGGTTGTTGTGTTGCATAATATGCTGCGATTCCTATAATTATAACGATAACAATTATTGCAATAGCTATGCTAGCAGTTTTTGATATACCTAAATTGAGTATTGCAGGCATAACTGATCCACACTTATATTTACTAATTAGGGGTTAAAAATAAGTTTTATTCTTTTCCCACAGCATATAAAAGTGTTATAGAGGAAAAAATGTTGGAGTGATTATTACTCAGAAACTATTATCTCTTGAAATGTTTTGCAGCTTCTAGTACTGCTTCAATAATCTTCTTATAACCTGTACACCTGCATAGATTACCTTCAAGAGCTTTTCTAACCTCTTCTTCACTGGGATTAGGGTTCTCTTTGAGTAGTGCGTAAGCTGTGAGTAGGAATCCTGGTGTACAGAATCCGCATTGTATAGCGGCTTTATCTACGAATGCTTTTATTAGTGAGTCTAGTTCTCCAGTTGATGCTAGGTATTCTACTGTTACTATTTCATGTCCATTAACTTGTGGTGCTAGTATAGTGCACGAGTAAACGGGTTTACCATCAAGTAGTACTGTGCATGCACCACATTCTGCTCTTTCACATCCACGTTTAACGCTCTTTACTCCCAGCTTTAACCTTAGTACATCTAATAGTATCTCGTTTGGCTTTACGTCAACTGTTACAGGTTTACCATTTAGTTTAAAGCTTATCCTCACGTGTAATCACCCCTCAATCTTATATCCTATTCTCTCAAGTGATTTTAGGAGGGAGTCACGTGTAAGAATAATTGACATTTCTCTACGGTATTCTGCTGAAGCTCTAACATCACTTATAGGCGATATATCGTTGACAACAAACTTGGAAGCCTCCTCTATAGCCTCCAAGGATACCTTTTTACCCTTCAATGCCTCCTCTACACTTCTAGCTCTCACAGGTTTAGGTGCAACTGAGTTTAAGGCTACCCTTACGTCCTTGAACTTTCCATTCTCTACCTTTACTAGTGTAGCAACAGCTACTATTGATAATGTGAAAGCAGATCTCCTACCAAGCTTTATCATTGACGACCCAGCATCTTTCTCGTATGGTACTATGATTTCTGCTAATAACTCATTCTTCTTTAACACTGTTTTACGTGGTCCTAGGAAGAATTCTGTTACTGGTACAATTCTTTCACCATCCTTGCTTACGAGTTTAAGTTTTGCTTCAAGAACCATTAGTGGTGGTGCTGTATCTGCTGCTGGAGAAGCATTACAGAGATTACCGCCAATGGTTGCAACATTTCTTATCTGCCATGAAGCCATCTGGTATATTGCTTCTGCTAATACTGGAGCCTTAGTTCTAACTATTGGTGACTCCATTATGTTTTGTAGCTTTGCTAGTGCTCCTATCCTTACATAGTCTCCTTCATCTACTATGTAGTCTAGTTCCTTGATCTCAGATATATCTACTATATTCCTTGGCTTATACCTACCTATCCTTAAATCCATTACTAGGTCTGTTCCACCAGCAATTACCTTAAAGTCCTCTAACCTGTCTACTAGTTCTAGTGCTTCCCTTAGAGTTGAAGCCTTATAGTAGTTGAATTCCGGTAACCTATAGAACACGATGAGGTCACCCCTTTCTACTCTTTATTAGGAAGAAGACGTTTTCAGGTGTAAGTGGTAGTTTTGTTACACGTACTCCTAGAGCATGTGAAACAGCATTTGCTATGGCAGCTGGTACAGGTATTAATGCCATTTCACCTACACCTTTAGCTCCAAAGGGTCCGTAGCGGAACAGGTCTTCCACGTATACTGGCTTCTCTATCCTTGGTATATCGAGTGCTGTAGGTATGACGTAGTCTGTTAGATCAGCGTTAACTATCCTACCCTTCTCGTCAAAGACGAATTGCTCCATGAGCACATAGCCCATTCCCTGAACAATCGCACCCTCCATTTGTGCTTCAACTTGCACTGGATTAATTATTCTTCCAGCAGCTAGTGCCGGCCATGCTCTCAGCACCTTTACTATTCCAGTATGAGTGTCTACTTCAACTTCTACTGCAACCGCTACGTAGCTGTAAGCTGGGTAGGCGTAGCCTTGGCCTTTCACATCGTCAAATGTACCTTTGGGTAGGAAGAAGTATCCAGTAGCTGATAGGTCTACTCCACGCGTATATGCTAGCTTTACTATTTCATCCCACGTCATTGATGGTTCTTTTCTTCCTCTCGGGTGAGCTACTCCATTCTCTATTACTACTTCGTCTGGGCTAATCCTTAATGCTTCTGCTACTAACTTGTTAATTCTTTCTCTTATCCTAGCAGCTGCTACTAGTACGCCTATAGCACCAATACTTGTTCCACGAGAAGCATGTGTAGCACCAGTATCGGGTGCATCACTTGTACCGAATACCACTTTTACCTTGTCTAATGGTGCTCCCAGTATTTCAGCTGCTATTTGCCTATGACTACTATTAGGTGATCCCTGCCCCATCTCTATTATTCCGGTAAACACAGTGACGCTTCCATCCTTATCTATCTTTATGTAAGCATTGCTCCAGTCAGGTACTCCACGACTAGTACTTATACCGTGCCATCCAACACCAATTCCTATACCACGCTTGTATCTCTTACTCCTAGCATTGTATTCCTCTATCTCCTTCCTCCTCTTAGACCACTCCATGGTTTTAGCGAGCTTTTCTACTGCTTCAGCTATCCCGACTGAGTGGTCTAGTAGCTGGCTAGTAATGGTTAGTTGCCCTGGTCTTAGCAGATTCTTTAACCGGAACTCTACTGGATCCATGCCTAGCTTACGTGCTAGTTCATCCATTTGTGATTCTGCTGCAAACTGTACGCTTGGGTTACCGAATCCTCTAAATGAGCCTTGGGGTACCTTGTTAGTGTATACACAGTAGCCGTCAACTTTAGCGTTTGGTACATTGTATGGGCCAGAGGCATGGACTGTTGCTCTCCATAGTATGTATGGTCCACGGTTAGCGTATGCTCCAGTATCATGTATTATGGTTACTTCTATTGCAGTTAGCTTGCCATCCTTTGTAGCACCTGACTTATACTTTATTATAGTTGCTTCTCTCTTAGGATGCATTCTAATAGATTCTTCACGTGTGTACATTAAGAATACTGGTTTATGTGTATGGTATGCTACTAGTGCTGCTTTAGCTGCAACTAGTGGTCCTTCATCGTCTTTACCACCAAAGCCTCCTCCAAGGTAGGGTATGATGACCTTTATGTTACTCATAGGTATTCCTAGAACTCTTGATACAATTGACTGTACTAGATGTGGGTATTGGCCAGCTGTTATTAGGGTGAGTCTACCATCTAGTTCTGGTATTGCTATTGCACCCTCTGTTTCAAGGTATAAGTGCTCTTGGTGGTGTGTACGGTACTCGTTTTCTACCACTACATCTGCTTTAGCAAACCCCTCTTCAACATTGCCTTTCCTAACCTTTGTTCTAAAAGCAATGTTTGAGCCCATTTCATCGTGAACTAATACATCCTTACGTTTCATTGCTTCAAGTGGGTCTAAGAGTACTGGTAGAGGCTTGTACTTTATCCTTACAGCTTCAGCTGCCTTAAACGCTTTGTCTATGTCTTCTGCTACTACGAGTGCTATTGGTTCGCCATGGTATCTTACCTTTCTTTCAGCTAGTAGTGGTTGATCTGGTAGAGCGTATCCTACCTGGTTTTCTCCAGGAATATCCTTTGCCGTATATACTCCTACAACACCTGGAATCCTTAGTGCTTCACTAACATCTATTTCCTCTATTAGTGCGTGGGGCTCAGTACTCCATACTTGTTTAACGAATAGCATGTGTTCTTCAAAGTAGTCTTCAACGAATTTCGCTCTACCTAGTGCTTTATCCAAGGAATCTGCTCTGGTAATCCCCTTACCTACTACTATGAACTCCTTAGCTTTAAGCCACTTCTCTATTAGAAAATAGGGGTCCTCTACAGCCAATAAACCACCTCCACTAAGTACACATTCCTATACTTAACTAGGGGGCTAAGATTAAAGCTTTCCCGTAAACGTATAATAAGGTTAGCAGACAAACTATCCGGTAAGCTCTGGGTGAAATCGTTGCATACTAGAAGTGAATATTTCTCAGATGTAAAGGTCTTTAAATTAAGTGAGCTTAAACCTAGTGTAAGAGAAGAGATAGCTGAATTAGTGGTAGGCTTAAGTGAAGATGAAGTACGTGTCTACGTGCTCAACTATACTCCTATGAGGTTACAGAAGTTGTTTAGTGAGCTACGTAAGAGGGGCTGTAAAAGAGTGTTAGGATCAATTGTTGTTTCCGGGGAACTCTATGTTGTATGTGTAGTTTAACTTGTTTTAGGAGTATACCTTATCCATTGACCTCTAGGTCCTCCAGTAACCTCGCCGTTTCTTGCAATTATTGCTCCACGAAGTATAGTGTACTCTATTCTACCCTTTAGCCTCCACCCTATGAATGGTGATAGTGGGTGTTTTGAGTGGAAGTCTTCTTCTCGAATAATTGTCTCTGATCGCGGGTCTACTACGACCATGTCTCCGTCGCTTCCAATAGTTATTGTGCCCTTCTTAGGGTATAGGTTGAAGAGTTTAGCAGGATTAGCTGATAGTAGTTCTGGGATCTTAGTTAATGGTATTTTACCTCTAAGTGCTTGGTCTATCATTAGTGGTAGTAGTGTTCTAACACCTGGGAAGCCTGCTGCAGCTTCCCATACATTCTTTTCCTTTTCTTCTCTAGCATGTGGTGCGTGGTCTGAGCCTATGTTTGTTATAGTACCATCTAGTACTGCTTTCCACAGTGCTTCTTGGTGTTCTCTTGACCTTATTGGTGGGTTAACCTTCATTAGTGTACCATACTTGTCGTAGTCATCGCTTGATAATAGCAGGTAGTGTGGATTTGTTTCACCCCAAATGTTTACTCCTTCACTTCTAGCCTTCCTCAACGCTTCTACTGCTTCAAGAGCGCTCATGTGGACTATTAGTGCTATCCCTCTTGTCTTCTTAGCGTAGTACGCTATGCGTATAGTTGCCTCTTCTTCACATATTGGTGGACGTGCATCCATGTGTGCTTTTGGATCCATTCTACCAGTAGCTTTAACTTTCTCGGTGAAGTATTTTACAAGGCTCCAGTTCTCGGCATGGAATGCTATTGGTGTTTTTAGTTTAGCTGACTTAAGTAGTGCTTCATATATTGTTGCATCACTTGGTGCTGGTATGTTACCAGTAGTTGGTCCTAGGAATATCTTGAAGCCTATAGCACCAGCATAGACCATTTCCTCGAACTCATCTATGTTCCCGTCATGGATTACACCGTAGAGTGCAAAGTCAACATATGCTTTACTTGCTAGTAGATGTGCCTTCTCCAACAATACTTTACGGTTTTCTACTGGTGGTAGAGTATTAGGCATTTCCAGAACTGTTGTAACGCCCCCGGAAGCTGCATCCATTGTCCCATTAGTGAAGTTGTCCTTGTATTCTAGTCCAGGCTCCCTCATATGCACGTGTTCATCGACTACTCCAGGTAACACTAGTTTGCCTTCAACGTTGAGTACGTCGACTCCTCTAGGAGGTTCTAGTTCTCTACCAATCCTAGTAACTTTTCCATCTTCTACTAGTATGTCTACATCCTCTAATATGCCTTCAGGTAGAACTAGTCTTGCATTACGTATAAGTATGCTGTCACCTCCCATAATGTACACCGAGAAAGACTTGATTAACCTGGTCTTTGGATTAGCTATGCTTTACGTAGTTAATTATGGTTATTAAGTGCGTATTATACGGTTTCATCTTGTGTGATGGAAGGTTTATCTGAATACACTTCTAGTTGGAAAGGTTTTATCACTAAGATTTCAGTTAGCTCAGGCATAAAGGTTTTTCTTCCACCCCCTTAACTATTAAGGAGTGTAAGGTTTTAGTGGAGGCGAGGTATCTAGTTGTCTAAGATAATTCTGCCTAAGAGGCTTGAAAAATACCGTTACATAGGCAAGAACACTATTAGACATGACGGTATTGCCAAGGTTACTGGGAAGCTAAAGTACGCCTACGATATCTATCTTCCAGGAATGCTTTATGGAAGAATACTTAAGAGCCCATACCCTCATGCTAGGGTTAAGAAGATTGATACTAGTGAAGCAGAGAAAATGGGTGCCGTAGTAGTAACGTTTAAGGATGTACCACGGAAGAAGTTCAATATAAGGCTTGTAAGCGTTGATGAAGTAAACTACAAGGATTGGGAGGTACTAACGGATCACCCAAAATTTGTTGGAGAATACATTGCAGCTGTAGCAGCTGAAACCGAGGAGCTTGCTCAAAAGGCATTAGAAGCCATAAAGATTGAATGGGAGGTTTACGAGCCACTACTTGACCCATTAGAGTCTATGACTCCTGGTAAGCCTAAGATACATGATAAGATACTCTTTGGTCAGAGAGAAGTTGAGGTTAAAAACAATATAGCTTGTACCAAGGAATACGTTGAAGGCGATCCTGATAGAGCTTTCAAGGAAGCAGACATCGTTATTGAGAGAGTGTTTAAGACTAATAGACGATACCATATGCAGTTAGAGCCTAAGGTTGCAGTAGTTAGACCTGAACCCGATGGAGGAGTAACTATTTGGACTACTACTCAGACAATCCATAATACTAAGATCCTGGTATCACAGGTATTCGATATACCTATGAGTAAGGTCAACGTAATAAAACTACCCATAGGCGGTAGCTTTGGTTCAAGTATACAGACTAATCTCGTAGTACTTGTAGCTGTAGCCTTAGCACTTAAGGCTCGTAGACCTGTTAGAATAGCCTTAACTAGAGAAGAAGATATACTAGACCATCATTCTTATCAAATGATATTTAAGGTTAGAGTTGCAGCTAAGAAGGATGGAACGATTATTGCAGGTGAGCTAGAGAATATTATGGATATTGGCGCTCACCAAATACAGGCTTATCCATTGCTAGGTACGGCTTTAGGCTGGTTTGTATCGCTTTATAAGTGGAAGAATATTAGGTATAAGGGTATAGCTGTATATACTAATAAGACTCCTTCATGTGCGTTTAGGGGGTATGGTAATCCTCAGGTAACGTGGGCTGTTGAAACAGTTATTGATGAGTTAGCTGAGAAGCTTGGTATAGATCCATTAGAGCTTAGGCTTAAGAACTATGTTGGTCGTGGAGACATATTCTGGGGTCAAGGCCCAACGGTTAAGTCTGTTATACGTAGTGATGGTGTTCCAGAGCTGATTAGGAAGGGTGCAGAGCTAATAGGGTGGGATAAGAGGCCTAAGCCTGGTTCACAGAAGGGTAGGTATCGTAGAGGTATTGGTGTAGCAAGAGGATTCCATACTAGTGGTGCTGGTGGACCATTATCAGGTGAGGTCATAGATTATACTGGAGCTATAATTAAGGTTAACGAGGACGGCACAATAGACTACATAACAGCATTACAAGACCATGGTGGTGGAACTCTTGATGCTCACGCCAAGATTATTGCTGAGGAGCTTGGAGTACCGTTGAAGAGTATTAATATTGTGTGGGCTGATACTAGGACAACACTATACGATGTATGTACGCATGCTTCACGTGGAGTATATGTTGGAGGTGAGGCTGCTAGACGTGCAGCTAGAATAGTTAAGCAGAAGCTTCTAGAATATGCTGCCAGGATTCTAGGAGACATTGCTACTCCTGAAGGGCTTAGAATAGAACCTGACGAGGAACTTGGCCAAGGAGTAATATATGTTGAGGGAAGCCCTGAGAAGAGGATAACTGTTGGAGAAGTCGCTCGTATAGCTTGGCAAAGGAATTGGGGTAGTATTGCAGCTGCTGTAAGCTATAGATCCTATGCTGCTCCACCAGCATTCACAGTGTATTTCGTAGAAGTTGAGGTGGATACTGAGACAGGTATTGTTAGGCCTGTTAGAGTTGTTGCTGGAGCAGATATAGGTACAGTAGTTAATCCTGATTTAGCGGCAGGTCAAATACATGGAGGTTTTGCTCAAGGATGGGGTATGGCTACTCTAGAAGACCTACCTTATGATCCAGAGACTGGTGAGCTAATGAATAGAGGATTCATAACTGACTACAAGGTTGTTACTGCACCAGATATGCCTAAACTAGATGACTTCATAGTAATCTTTGCTGATACAGAAGAGCCTACGGGCCCACTAGGAGCTAAGGGTATTGGTGAAGCAGCTAAGAATCCTGTAGCAGCTGCTGTTGCAAATGCAATATACAATGCTATTGGTGTAAGGTTTTATGAGCTACCCATAACACCTGAGAAGATTTTGAAAGCATTGAAGGAGAAGGGTGAGATTAAGGAGTAGTTGAGGGGTGTTATGTTATGGTTAAAACAGTTGTAATTAAGCCTAAAGTTGATATTAATAAGGTTAATACACATATACTACCAGTAGACTTTGAGTACTATGAGCCTAGGACTCTAAGAGAACTAGTAGAACTACTTGATAAGCTTGGCCCATCAGCCAAGATACTTGCTGGTGGAACAGATCTACTTGTTCAGATTAAGCAGAGAGCTGTAGAGCCCAAGTATGTTGTGAATATTAAGAAGGTAAGGGAATTGGATTTCATAGAGGATCGTGGAGACTACTTAGCAATAGGTGCAGTTACAAGGCTTAGAGCTATTGAGAAGAACTCGTTGATAGCTGAAAAGTTTACTGCACTCCATGAAGCAGTAAGGGCCATGGCTGGTGTACAAATACGTAATATGGCTACTATTGGCGGTAACCTCTGTAATGCTTCTCCAGCAGCAGATACAGCACCACCACTAATGGTGTTTGATGCAGAGTTAAAGATAGTGGGACCTGGATACGAGAAGGTTATCCCTATTACACAGTTCTTTAAGGGGCCTAAGAAGACTGTGTTAAAGTATAATGAAGTATTAGCTGAGATAAGAATACCGTATCCTAAGCCTCCAACGGGTTCCGCTTTTATAAAGATTGCTAGAACTGCTATGGATTTAGCTAAGGTTAACGTGGCTGTTGCGTTAAGAGTTGACGAAGACGACTATATTAGGTGGATTAGGGTTACATTAGGGTCTGTTGCTCCAACTCCAGTGAGGGCTAGGAGTGTAGAGGAAGAACTAATTGATAAGAGGTTTTCTGAGGAAATAGTTCGTAAGGCTTCAAGACTTGTTGTCAACGATATATCGCCTATAACGGATATACGTTCTACTGCTGAGTATCGTAGAGAGGTGTCTAAGGTTATTGTACGTGATGCACTTTTAATAGCATATAAACGTGTAAGAGGGGTGTAATCTCGATGGAGCGTAGGATTAGGTTTAGGCTTAATGGGGAATGGGTTGAGGTTACAGTTAAACCTAATGAGCTATTACTTAACGTGCTACGCGAGAAGTTCGGGTTAACTGGGCCTAAGTATGCTTGTGGTATAGGAGAGTGTGGTGCGTGTACAGTACTTGTTGATGGTGAACCAGTACTAGCATGTCTTACGCTAGCAGTTGATGTTGATGGAAGAGATGTGGTTACAATAGAGGGTTTAGCTAGGGATGGTGAACTACATCCACTACAAAAGGCGTTCTTAGAGCATGGAGCAATTCAGTGTGGCTACTGTATACCAGGGTTCATAATGGTTGCTAAGAGATTGTTGGAGGAGAATCCTTATCCTAGTGAAGAAGAAATACGCGAGTACATTAGAGGCAATATATGCCGTTGTACTGGGTATGTAAACATAGTTAAAGCCATAAAAGCAGCTGCTGAAAGCCTTAGAGCAGGAAGTAGCTCCCATACCTAAACTTAAACATAGTTTTTCCTCCAATCAATTAAATATTTAAGCTTGCTCCTTAACCTTAAATCCATATGGTAGGTGTGGGATATGAGCCTTAAGGGTAAGGATATAATCTCAGCTCTACAGTTTACACGTGAAGAAGTAGAATACCTCTTCAGGTTAGCTGAGAAGCTTAGAAAGGAAATAGATGAGAAAGGAATACTAGACTACGCTAAAGGGAAGATAATGGTTACAGCATTCTTTGAGCCAAGTACAAGAACTAAGCTTAGCTTCCAGTTTGCTATGAAGAGGCTTGGGGGAGAAGTAATAGATTTTGAGGTAACTACGTCTAGTCTAGCTAAGGGCGAAACAGATATTGACACGTTAAGAATTATTGATGGATATAATCCAGACGTTATAGTGTTGAGGCAGAAGAAGCCTCATTTCCCAGAGCAAATAGCGCCTATGATAAAGGCTCCAATAATAAATGGTGGTGATGGCTGGAATGAGCATCCAACACAAGCACTATTAGACGTTTATACTATTTGGAGAGAGTTCGGCTATGTTGATGGATTAACTATTGGTATTATGGGTGACTTAAAGTATGGTAGAACACCTAGTAGTCTCTCCTACCTGTTATCGAAATTTAAGGATATAACGATATACTATATTGCACCACAACCCTTACAGATAAGAGATGAAGTAGTTGAGAAGATTGAGGGAAAGGTGACTTACTATAAGGTTGAGAAGCTTGAGGAGGTAATAGACAAGCTAGATGTACTGTATGTTACAAGGCTTCAAAAAGAAAGGCTACCGGACCCGTCAATGTATGAGAAGCTTAAGGGTATATACAAGGTTGATTTACAAGTACTTGCTAAGGCAAAGAAGATACCAGTTATAATGCATCCACTACCCAGGACATGGGAGCTTGATGTAAGTGTTGATAACTTAAGGCAAGCTAGATACTTTGAGCAAGCACAAAATGGAATGTATATTAGAGCAGCATTACTTAAGGAGGTATTAGGAGTTTAAGAGATACAATGTTCCATGGGAACTTATTTTTTATACCACTATTTTTATTAAGTTTCCATTAGCTAGAATGACAGTATACTGAGCATATATGTTAGTTGACTAATATAGTATTTTGCTGGTAGAAGGTTTACTCTTGGGTCATTTTGTGTTCAAGAACCATGTCTTAGAGTCTTACTTCTAGTTTATGTCCATGTCTTCTTATAGTGTATGCTAGTACTGGATCTGGTATACGGTATGCTCCATCGCTTGTTTTCTCTAGGAATCCTGCATCTACTAGGTTTCTTAGTAGTTGGGTGAATATGGAGTCACTTATCCTCTTGCCTTCAAGTATTTCAAGGTATCTTTTTATTCTTGACCACTCGTTGAAGCCTTCTGCTACGGCTTTTAGGATAGATGTATATCTTTTTGCTGCTAGTGGGCGTAGTTTTAGAAAGTTCATGTATTCTCTTAGCATTATTCTTGATGCTTTTTCTAGTACCCTATCTATTATGTTTTTATTGTATTTTCTATTCTTTACTGCATAGTATCCGTACATTGTTAGCCATCCAGGTATACTGCCTAGCTTATCCACTACTTCTTTGAGTACATTTCTAGGTGGATGCATGTTGTATTGTTTAAAGCCTTCTTCAAGGTATAGTAGGGCTTGTTCGTAGTTGAATGGTTTAAGGGTTATGTCTAGTGTTGCTCTACCATATAGTGGTGATTGAGGATTACTTATCTTTAGGAAGCGATGTAGGAATCCTACTTGGGAGCCAGTTATAATGAATGTAATGTTTTTGAGATAGTCGTATGCATGAGCTATTACTGGTAGTAGGTTTATTCCACGTAGTTTTACTAGTTCCTGTGCTTCGTCAAAGCCTATTACTATGCATGTATTGTTTTCATATGCCCACTGGTTAAGGGATTCTAGGATTTGCGTTAACATTACCTCTCCTAGCCTAGGTCCTCTTAACTTTACTTTAAATCCTGCTACTTCAACCCATCCTATACGTTCAATTATTTGCTGGATCATCCTATGCCTGGTTCTAAGCTTATTTACTTCGCGGAGAAAGTAGTTAATGAACTCCTTATAGCCTATACTATTCTTTTCCTCAAATACCCTGCAATCAATTATTATGCTGGTTACACCGGTTTCATTTAACGCTACGTTAAGTAGGCTTGTTTTACCAGTTCTACGTAGGCCAAGTACTAGAATTAATGGATTACACTCACGTATACCTCTTATAAGTACTCTGAGTTCCTCATCACGATTATATAGGTCTTCTCTCCTAGTCTTTGGCCTTATATCGAAGTATGTCATTACTTCTACCCCTGGAAGCCACTTCTACCTCTAGAAGTAATAAGTTTTATGTAACCGTATATTTCGATTATAAGCCACTAGTTCTACTTAGAGCAAGGTCATGGATTAGTGAATAAGTACTCGTATTCTCTAGGTAAGCTACAGCATGCGTTTATTACGCGTAGATTATAGTCTTTAACTATACTTAGTGGTGGATTAGCTATTCTATCAACTAGTTTACTGCTAACAACTATTTTATCTAGTTCAAGCCTATATTTACCCCAAGGCCTCATACAGCCTAAACCTACTTCTCCTTTAGAGACTCTTTTAAGGTACTTTAGAACACTTAATACGTAATCTACTCTGGGTTCTGGGTCTTTATGTGAGTGTGTACCTGGTGTAGGAGTATATATTAGTGCTACTATTAGGTAGGGGTTGTAGTCTCTTAGAAAATCTATCTCAGAGAACTCGTTGCCAAGAAGCCCTAGACTAGATCCTATAATTATGTGGGGAGCAATGTATTCTGGGCCCTCAAGATATAATGCTTTAAGTGATTCAGCCATTTTATCAATAAATTTTTCTCCAAGACCCTTAACAACACTAGTATAAGTAGGGTTCAAGGAGAACTCAAAGTCTACTACATCTACTCTAGCCTCTCTAAGCATACGAGCTTCACTAACATCCACTAGGCCTGAGTGAATGCTAATAACTACCTCATACCTAGACTTAAACTCACGGATAACATCTAGGAAGCCATGGAATGGAAGCTTACCTTCTCGAGTAAACCCACCACTAATAAGAAAACCTCTAACACCTTCACGGTAAAGTCTCCTCATAAGCCAATATAGTTGTTGAGGAGTAAGAGCACTAGGCATGTGTTTTAGATAGGTTCTACTACAATACCTACAATTAAGAGCACATCCAATACCAGTAATACTAATAGACACGTATTTAGGATAGGGTATGTAAGCAGTAACCATAAGCATCAACTCAGGTAAAACACTAAAATGTAGTTAACTCTAATATCTGTCTCCACAGGTAATCCCTATACTTGTCAATAAGGTTCTTTTCAGGATAATTGTATAGTATTCTACCAGGTTTCTCATTATAATACGGCCTATTACAATACGGGCAACCAGAAGTCAATAACGCCTCAAGTAAATCCTCATTAAGCCAAGGCCCCTTCTTTATCCTCGGTAAAGGCCTACTCCACTCTACAATTTCACTTAAACGATAACCCCTAGATAACAAGTAGTTAACTATCTGTGCAAGCCTATAATACTTTAACGATGGAGGCCTCTTATTCTCAAGCAATGTACCACGTATAGGTGTAAAAGCAAACAGTGAAACCCTACCACCAATAAGGTAAACCTTCTCCATAACCTCTAAAAGCTCTCTAGGCTCTTCACCTAAGCCTACAATTAAGTGAACATAAACATTACCTTTACCATAAACCTCTATAGCTTCCTCAATAAACCTCCAATAACTCTCCCAAGTACCAGGTCTAAGTACTTCACGGAAAACCCTTGGTGAAGCAGCATCAAGTCCTATGCCAAGCATATCACTATACCTATGATACTTTACTAGAATACTTCTAGGAACAATGTTAGTTGAAATACTAATAGGTATGCCAAGCGGGTATAAGGTCTTGGCTATCTCAACCAGCTCAACATGAAACCAAGGCTTAACAACACCTTGAACACAAATCCTCTTAAAAACCTTCCCAACTTTAAGTCTATCAACAATAGTGTTTAATTCAACAAGAGGCCATAGAATTCGGCTAAGATAATTCCTTCTGCCCCTAGAACTACGAGACTGAGGACAAAAACCACAATAAGCAAAACAACCATCCCTACTATACTGTAATAGATAAGCAGTAGTAGGCTTAGAATCCATCCTAATACTAGTAAGACCTAAAACAGCTAAAGTACCAATACTAGCTCTAACTAATAGCTTCCTACCCACCAACAACACCCCATGTACCAAGACTTTATATGCCTACAACATATAGATCAAGTAATTAGATGTTGAACGGAGCCTCTCTGTGAGCCACCCGACCACTAGATGAAGGTGGCTGTGATCGAGCTTAACTTCCCTGAAACACTCTATACGCATCCATTATTGCTTCAACTATATCATTCATGGTTACCCCTACCAGTACAACTCTACCTTCATGCCTCTTCAAGACGTCTCCTACTTCACTTACTCTTTTATCTCTCAACTCTTCTTCTAGTTTCTCAACTACTTCCTCTGGATACGCGAAGAAGTCTCCACTAATCACTATACCCGCTATCCTATCCCCTACGAACTCTACATCTACTACTAGGGTTTTACCAGCCTTAGACCTCTTAACAACTCTTACCATGTATCCCTACCTCTTAAAATTCCATTCACGACTACGATATTTCTCTTCAAGCCTTCTAGCTAATTCTACTTCCTCTAAGCTAGGCTTTTCTTCAACAAATCTAACACCTAGTGCCTTCCTAAACCCCTCTATCAAGTAGGGTATAACTTCCTCTGGACTCATATGCTTGTTTTTCTCAATTGAAACTGTTGTCACCCTATCTCTTATCCTAACTACTCCATGGCTTTCAAGTTTTTGCCTAGGAACCCTTAACACCTTCTCCATTACATTAAGATCAGTGCTTACAAGCAGTGTTCCATGCTGTAATAGTGTATTCCTCCTACGTGTCTGAGCACTACCAGATATCTTCTTACCACTAACTACTATGTCATTCACTGGCACAAACTCAGCCTTAAGACCCATTAACTCCAACGCCTTAACAAGACCAGAGCATATCAAGCGATAGCTCTCCTGTACATCAGTTAAAACCCCCTTAACATCCAATACTATTGAATACGTAACTTCACCATAAGCATCATGGTATACAGCTCCACCACCAGTAATTCTCCTAACAACTGGTATACCATGTTCTTCAGCATACTCTAAGTTTACTACATCTCTAATCCTCTGAAAATAACCTATGGTCACACTACTAGGATTCCACATGTAAAGCCTAAGAGTAGGCGGAATCTCACCTCTATCCCTTAGGACTAGTAGAGCCTCATCAAAACCCATGTTAAAGTACGGGTTATTCCTAGAATCAACTATTAGCCTAATCTCATCTACTACAAGTCTACCCTGAATAACCCTCCCCTCCCACTTACAAGCTATTTAACAGTGTTTAAATTCCTTACCTAAATACCCTACCCTAGAACATAGCGTAGTAAGAATATTTAGTCTACACTAGCGATACCTATCTCGTAGAAGCCTCCACGCATAGAGCTTGAAGTGGAGACCTATTGTGCCTAGACTTAGACTAAACATTGAGTCAGAGGCCGTATACGACAAGCGTGTAGGTATCATTAGGATTATAGTACATAATAAGGAAGCAACAAGTATCTTCCTTGAAACAGTAAAGGTTTACTACACAAGACCATTAATGATAGCAATAGTAGTAATGGTATTACTGTCAATAGTAGTAGTTATAGGAGTAACATACCATACAGAAGACATAGTAGGCGTAGTAAATACACTATTAACAATGGGTGCTATAGTAGTAGGAGTACTTGGCAAGAAGATAGGTCAGAAAACAGTTGAAAAACACGTAAGAGCACTACTAGCATCAAATGAAACCTTCACAATAACCATACCCTCCAAGAAGAAGCCCAACTCAATAGAACTATACACAAATAAAGGCATAGTTAAACCCAGGCTACGAGAACTAATAGCTAGACCCAAACCCAAGCCCATAGGTAAGACCAAGAGGTAGTTATAAATGAAGCATATAGTTTCAATAGCCATGATAATACTTCTACTCATACAGGCAACAACAATAACCATAGACGTACAAGCAGAAACAATAACTCCACCATACACAATTAATACAAGAGTCCTAGTAATAGTCTATGGAGTAGACGAAAACCTAGCTAACATAGTACAAGGAATGGTTAAGAAAACATACACAGCCAACCTTGACCCCAATCTAGGCTTAGAGTTAATAGTAGACGTAGACTTGGAATGGATAAATAACAAGTCAACACTATACCCAGTCCTAGAAAACATAATCTCCAATACAATAAAAGAATACTCCAAGTACGTTAACACAAAGCCAGAGTTCATAAAAGAGTACATAGAGAATAAACACCCTGAATGGGCTAACTGGAGAATACAACTCGTTAAAGCAGATGGAGTAGAAGTTGAACTATATCGTAGGCTAAACGAGATCCTAGATAAAATAGTAGACTATGAGCCAAACTACATCCTACTACTATACTATTACCCTGTTAAAGGAGTACTTAGAACATACTATGTAAGTAAATGCTACTGTGAACTAGGATTGAAAAGAAACTTTACAGGACTAATAGGATTTGGTGGAAACACAAAACTATACTTCATAGACCTTTCAGCAATACCTGGAAGTCACCCGAATAAAACACAACCTCTATATGGTAGAGGTAGAGTATTCAACTACACTAATAACCCTCCACTATGGGATCTCCTAGACAACTATAGTAGGGCAAAGCAAATAGCATACTACATTAAAGGATACATAGGATTCCTAGTAATACGTGCATTATTTAGTGGTAGACTACCATTAAAGCCAAACTACATAGTTAATGTAAGCATAGTAGACTTCTCCAACGGTACTGGGCTTAACAAGCTATTGAAAATATTCTACAAGAATAGACTAGTAGGACTACTAAGTAGACTTGTACCATACACTAAATGGAACATTACGCTAAACATGGTTAACGGTAATGAAAGTATTTGGGCAAGAACATTATCGAGATCCCTAGTAGCTAATGAGAGCAGGGTTATACTATACGATGAAGTCTACAATATACTATCACAACACCTTACACCAACAATAAAGATACTAGAAGACAAAGTAATCATACCAGTATACGTATTCACCCATAACAAGCCATTATTCTTCACCTATGGCCCATGGAAACTCAACTTTACTGGTGCAGCACTACCAGGTTTAGGTATAATAGTATCGTTTCCTGGATACTATAATCGAGTATACGAGCAAGGATTAAGCATGGTCATAGCACACGAGGTAGGACATCTTCTAGGACTATCACATCCATTTGAAGGATTATCCCTAGACACATACAACATCACCATGGACTGGACATTCGACTTCGTAGCAAGCGTTATGAGCTATGCTCCAACACTAGCTGGTTGGAGGGAAGGAGTATTCTACTACGACTATAAGAGCCTTACACGATATCATGCAGTAGAACTCTTAGTAAGAATTAGTAGGAGTACTAGCATGGAGCCAGGTATACTCGAAGCATTAAAGCTAATAGAAAGAGACGAGTGCAACAAAGCAATAGAATTGCTCAATCAAATAGCATTGAAGCTAAAGTATTCTTCAACAAAAACTATAACAATTACCAAGACCACTACGACTACCTTAAAAGAGATTACAACACATACAAGAACTACAACTAAAACAGTCGTTAAGACAACAACTCTGACAGAAACACTGCAAAAACAAGTACTTGTAAGAGAAACAGTAACCAAAACAAATACTTTAACTCTAACTAAAACTAAGACAACAACGCTAACCTACAAGACTACGGAAACAATTACCGAGACCTCAACAATAACAGTCTATTCAACACCAGCATACTTACATGCCTTAATCCTAGGCCTAACAGTATCACTGATCATTGCGATAGCATTAGCTATTAGAAGTAGAAGAGTAGGTACGTAGTAGTGTTGAAAAGAAAAGGAATAGTAGCTGTTTTCCTTGAGGGGTTAGTGGAAGTATTTATGGTTTAAAGGTTATATCCATCCTCTTAGCTTCATTGCTCTTACTACACGGTCTACTGCTATTACATAAGCTGCTGCTCTCATTGGATAGTCACTGTACTTCTTCTGCCATTCATTGTATACTTCGTGGAAGTTGTGGGTCATCTTCTTGTCTAGTCTTGATAATGCTTCTTCCTCTGTTAGCCAGCAACCCATTCTGTTGTGGCTCCACTCTATCCAGCTCATTGTTACTCCTCCAGCATTTGCTAGGATGTCTGGTATTACTATTGTTCCCTTCTTATGTAGTATCTTGTCGGCTTCTGGTGTTGTTGGACCATTTGCTCCCTCCGATATTATCTTGGCCTTTATTCTATCAGCGTTCTTCTCTGTTATTACGTTCTCTATTGCTGCTGGAACTAGTATGTCAACGTCTAGTTCTAGTAGTTCTTCATTGCTTATTTTCTTCTCAACATCTGGGTAGTTGACTACGCTACCGGTTTTGTCTTTTACTTCGAATAGCTTTGCTACATCAAGTCCCTTAGAGTTATAGATACCGCCCTTGCTGTCGCTTACAGCTACTATCTTTGCACCCCATTCTGCTAGGTACTTTGCAGCATATCTACCAACGTTTCCAAAACCTTGTACGGCTACGGTTTTTCCTTCAACTGTCCCCCATAGTATTTTTGCTGCTTCTCTTGCAACTAGTGCTACACCATATCCTGTCGAGATTTCTCTTACGTGTAGGCCTCCTACTAGAGGTGGCTTAGCTGTTACTACACCCCATGCTGGGTATCTCTTTATCTTACTGTACTCGTCAAAGTACCATGCCATTATCTGTGGGTTGGTGTAAACGTCTGGTGCTGGAATGTCTATGTCTTCACCTACTATGTCAGCTATTGCAGCAAAATACTTCCTCGATAGTTCTTCTAGTTCACGCTGGCTAAGCTTCTTGGGATCAACTTTTACGCCACCCTTACCTCCACCATAGGGTATTCCTGCTAATGCATTCTTCCACGTCATCCACATGGATAAGCTTACTACTTCACCCATAGTTACGTTGGGATGATATCTTATACCACCCTTATATGGGCCTAAAGCACTGTTGTGCTGGCTTCTCCATCCAATGAATACAGCGATTTTACCATTATCTAGTTTAACTGGGATCTTAACCTGTAGAACTCTTTCAGGATGTCTTAGGACTTCAACCACATCGTCTGGTAAGCCGAGGATTTGAGCAGCCTCTTTTAACTGTTTAACAGCCATTTGATAAGTTGGGTCTGTTTCATAAGGTGCTCCGCTTGTCAAGGTTTGAACCCTCCGCAGTCTATACTATTCTATTCCAGGCTAGAAAAATATTTTGTCTGTTATCAACTATGACGTGGTTATTAGAATAGTTTAGAGGAGCTTAATATTGTTAATAAGATAGTAAATTAACGAAAAGTAAACTTAAGAAGTAATACAGTCTTGGAACTAGTTTAAACAGTTACACGTTGATATAGCTTAACTTATAGTTCTAGATAATACCCTCTACTAGGTACGCTCAACTTGGTCTAGTATTCTTAGAATTCTTGGTAGTAGCTCATATCCATGCTCTATTACTCCCAACCTACCCTTACTATAGCATTCCTTCTCAGTAAATGCCTTCAAGCCGTCTGGCTCTAGTCTACCATATGCTAGTATTACGGGTACTGGGTCATCTGTATGGGCTTTAACACTTGGTGGTGTAGCGTGATCAGCTGTTACTAGTACTGCTACTTCATCTAAGCTTATGTTTTCTAGTAATGGTTCTACGTAGTACTTGTCTATTAGCTCTATTGACTTAACCTTACCCTCAATGCTACCATCATGTCCAGGCTCATCTGGTCCTTTTAAGTGAACGTATACTACATCGTTATCTCTTAATGCCTTGAGTGTTGCCTCTAATCTAATCTTATAGTCTCTTGCCTTATCATTACTTGGTGGTGGTACTTCTACAATATTCATTTCTAGAAGTCTTGCAATTCCTTTTTCTACGGGCATTTCAACTATTGCTGCAAATTTTTTACTGAATAACTTGTCTATGGGTTTTACTTTTGGGAGTTTTCCTCCAGCATCTCTTAGTAGGATAGCGTTTGCTTTAAGTAGTCCTTTCTTTTCTCTTTCAATGTTTACTGGATGCCTATCTAGTATCTCTATTGCTTTCTGTGTAAAAGTGTTTGCTAGTTCTGCTGTACGTTTAGCTTCTACTGTATCGTCTAAGGGCCTGACTTGTTTAATGTAGGGTTCGTAGTGTTTTACTGCTATGCTAATCTTACCTTTCCTTGCATAAGCTGGATCACTGTTATCAACGTTGTCTGATAATCTATGGGTACGGCTACCTATTACAACTACTGCTCTATGACCTATAGTTGATTTTACCAAGGCGTACCCATTGTATAGCTCTAGGTCTATTCCATCTAATGCTTTAGCTAGCTCCTTGGCCTCACTTGTTGATAAGCTTCTTGCAACTCTCCTATCTATTATTCTAAGTGTTTTAGGGTCAATTGTAGCGAAATTAGCTCGGAATGCTACCTCGTATCCCTCTTTAATTCTTATTCCTGCTCCAAGAGCTTCAAGTGGTCCTCTACCAGTATAGTATTTCTCTGGATTATAGCCTAGAATTGATAGGACTGCTACATCGCTTTCAGGTGCATAGCCTTTACCTACAGTGTACATTACTCCTCCAATTGCTTTACGTGCCAAGCTATCTAGGCCTGGTTTATGGGCTAGTTCTAAGCTTGTTTTCTCATCAGTTATTCTATCGGCTACACCATCTAGTACAAGGTATATTAGCTTAACCATTACAATACGCCTAGCCTAACAATATATTCTTTGGTTGAAAAACTTTACTGAAGATACTATTTTGTAGGTGCTATTATGGGTTTTAGCTCTATTTTTGAAGCTGAAACGTTTTCAGCGAATGCTCTAAAGCCTCCAATACTTACTAGTCCTCTTTCGCCGGAAAACACTAGTATGTGGTAAATGCTTTTTGCTGGTTTCTCAACTATACCGTATACTACTCCCTTAACTTCTACTGGTGTACGTGTTTCAACGTCTACTCCCTCTATCCTGGCTTCTAGCTCATATCCTCTTCTTAGAGCTTGCTTAGTAAACTCCATTGCTGCTAGTATGGTTCTAAACCTGTATACTCGGTTCTCTACTATACTATATCTTGAATATATTGCTGTAGGGACTATTCTCTGGTAGATGAACGATGATGTTATGTGTGCTATGTCGTTGTTTTCTACGTAAACTGCTTTTTCTAGTGGATTAATGTCTAGCTCCTTCATTGGTGCAACCATTACGCGGAAGCCATCGCTGACCATTATCGTTCTAGTTACATGTCCTCTTACATCAATAAATGATTTCTCTACACAGTCTCTACACAGTCCTAGTATCTTCTTGGGATCACCTGATACTATCATGTGTATGAATACGTTGTCGCATTTAGATTCAATGTATGGTACTAGTTGTCTAAACACATTGTAGTCAGTGAATAATAGTAGTTCGTCTTCAGTTATCTCTATCAGATACTTCATCATTTCTACGACATCACTGCTTGTATCAAGTGTTGTACATAGTGTTTCTGGTCTACGCGTAGAGCTTACTAGTTGTATTATCTCTGTTAGTTTTCTGGTCTTGTCAACTAGTATTCTAGATTTCTCTTCTACTAGTCTGGTAAGCTTTGCTGGATCAGCCAACATGTATATTTTTGGCCTAGTAGCTGTTACCAGTATTAAACCGTGTCTATGTAGTTCTCCTAAAGCCTTATACACCATTGACATGCTTAGTCCAGAAGCCTTAGAGATATCTGTTGCTGTAGCTTTTCCTCCAAGTTTAATTAACGCTTGATACACTCTTATTGCTGATGAGTCAAGGCCTAGGTAGCTGAACACTTCTTCTACTAGTTCTTCATAGCCTTGCAGGTTTCTTCACCTACTATATTGTTGGTGTTCATGCTTAGCTACTAGTATTGTGTAATATACGTGTTGGTTATCTAGTTTAGGACTCCTTATACTTATTCTTTAAGACCATGTACTTAAAGTCAAGTAGTCTGTACTTAGCAAATCCGTAGCCTTTTAGCCTGCACTTTACTTGCGGGAAACAGTTTTGTATGATTCTTGCAAGTGTTGCAAGACATAGTTTTACGGCTGTACCAATATCTACTCCAATAGCATTGGATAATGCTTCAAGGTATAGAGTATCTCTTGGTGAAAGCTTTAAGCATATCTCAATGGGTTTTCCTAGTACTGGTATATAGTAGTTACTACTAGAAGCTATTCTCCTTAAAACCTCTATACCTTTATCATCACCTGAAAGAAACTGGAACATCCTTATAAGATCTACTATGGCTTCCTCTACGCTCTTACCTACATGCTCTGAAAAGCATTTAACAAATAAGTATACGCCCTTGTCAAGCTGTACTCGTAGAGTTTTCATAGGTTTTTCTATCCCCTTAGGGGCTATGAAAGCACTGTTATTAATACCTAGAATACCGATATATAAACCAGTACTCTTAGGTGAAGGACCTTAGCTTCCAAGGGCTATGATCCAGTAGAACTAGCTAGAAGAGTTGAGAAGATTGTTGTAAGAGGTAATATGAGGAAGTATTATCGTATAGCACGTCCTGGTCGATGGTATGGTGGTATATGTGCAGCTGATTGTGTAGGATGTAATCTTAAGTGCCTATTCTGTTGGAGTAATTTTCCACGAGATCACCCTGAAAGCACTGGTAAGTTCTATACTCCAGCTCAGGTATATAGTGCTCTTAAGGAATGTGCTTTAAGTCATGGGTATGATAGGATTAGGGTTAGTGGTAATGAGCCAACTATTGGTAGAAGGCATTTACTGGAGCTATTAGAACTAGTTGAAGTTGACGGTAAATTATACTTTATCTTGGAGACAAACGGTATACTCATAGGCTATGATAAAAGCTATGCTAGAGACCTATCAAGGTATAGTAGACTACATGTAAGAGTATCCATTAAAGCATGTAACGAGGAGGAGTTCCATAGAATTACTGGTGCTAAACCAGAAGCATTTAAGCTACAATTAAATGCTCTTAGAAACCTCTTAGACTATAATGTATCGTTTCACCCAGCTATAATGGTTTCATTCTGTAGTGATGAGTCTCTTAGAAATCTTATTGAAGTATTAGCTGAAATAGATTCAAGGCTTCCTAGCCTACTTGAACCAGAATACGTTATATTATACCCTCATGTTGTTGAGAGGTTGAGGAGGGCTGGGATAAAGCCTAGAATAAGTTATACTCCATAGCGAGTATTCTTAGATGCTGACTTTCTTTAGGGCTTCGTATTCCTCTATTATGGTTTTCGGGTCAACTAGTTCTAATCCTTCTATTCTATCGAAGTGGCTCCTATTCATTGTTGCTAGGGGTATGTTGTTTGCTATACATGAAGCAGCTATTAGTATATCTGGATCGGGTATTAGTTCACCTCTCTTACGTAGACTTAAGTATATTTCAACTGCTTTGACTAAGATACTATTAGTAGGGTATATTATGTTAAACCTACTTTCTAGTTCATGTTTAACTAAACCTATATCTCTACCCAGATACGCTAGTCCTCTTATGTACTCGTATGCTACAATCCATGGTATGTATAGTTGGTCTTCTCTATCAATGTATCTAATAAGCTTTCTACGTGCAAGCTCTATTAATACATTGGTGTCAAGACACGTTTTAGCCAACTCCTTCTACCTTCCTCAACAAGTTTCAATAGTACTCTTGCTTCATTATCGTCTAGTTCTAGTAAGCTATGTTCACTATCCACTAGGTTGCCTTCGCCCATGAACCTGGATGCTAGTTCAAGTAGAAATTCATCCCATGTAGTAGTTTTACCTATTCTAGCCTCGTAGGTTTTCTTAGCTCTTTCCAGTATAGTCTTAGTTGTTCTACGAATACTAATAGTGCTTACAGCCACGTTTTATCTCCAAGTAATTAAGTAGTTAAGTAATTATATAAGCTTAACCATACTCGACTACTGTGATAACTTTCTGAGGCAAGCTCCCTACATGGGTAATTAGTGAAACATATCTTCTCCATACACGGAATCCTAGTTTACCGTAGAATGGTTCTAAGCCCTCAACACTTTCAAGGAAAATTCTATCTACACCCATACTCCACAGCTTGTTTGCTATTAATGATAGTAGTGCTTTTCCTAATCCTTTACCTTGGTGCTTGGGTTTAACAGCTAATGTTGCTATTACTGCGTTTACTGATCCATCTATACTCTTCATGACTTCTCCGTCAACATAGCCTACTATACCCTCCTCTACATGTTCTGCAACAAATACTATGACCTTACGCCTACTATACCATTTCCTTGCATCCTCAATATTCCACTCAATAAACCATTCATAGCGTGAAAATGCTTCATTATAAACTCTTACTATTCCCTCTAAGTCGCTAAGACCTCCCTCACGAACCCTATACTCTCCAGGTATGGTTTGCCTAGGTGGTTTTTCTAAGACCATTAAGGTAGCAGGATAGTCTTCAACATAGTTGCCTACAATACTCTTCAATAGCCTATGTACTAGGCCATGCTCAAATAATGCTCTTAGCCTTACTACACTAACCTTCTCCTCTTCAAGTCTAAGCCTAGCCCAAGATAGTAAATCCTCTACTACAGTGTACTGTAAACTACTAGTCAATGCAGGGTCAATGCATATAAATGCCCTGCCAATATCTTTACTAATCCAAGCCCACCCATAACCTCTAACCTTACCATCAACTACTGATAACGCAAAATCCCTAGGATTATACCATGTAGATTCAAACCAAAGACTCCTAATATCATCTACTGTTAAGGGTCTATGAGCCCATGCTTCATCAAAACTACTACAAGTATTAGCTAAACGTACTATATCCTCATCAAATACTCCTCCACGATAACCTGTAACAATCATAAGCTAACACCACTAAACCAGTACACTAGCTCCTAGCATCCCTACATCTTGGATCATACTATTATTAGAGAACCAACGTATTTTCTAATACACTCCATTATCCTATCGTAAGCCTTCTCTAATAACCCTAAATCCTCTAATCCATGAACTCCTAGATCCACTATACCTGGGTTGTCAGCTAAGACCTTCGTAGTACATGCTTGTACACTACTAGTAGTCTTAGCCATAGCAGTAGTACTAGTTAAGTCATCGTATACTTCATCTATGAAAAGCTCCATAACCTTACCCCCTTTGCCAGCTCTAACATACATTATAACTCTATCCTTAGTACACTCAGCAAGCTTTAACCCAAGAATACTCGCTGTAAAGTCAAGTACATCGGCTTCACATTCACCTACACGAACACCCTTATAGTCGAGGAAGCCTAAATCCCTTAAAACCCTAATACGGTCTAAATGCCCTATATATCTAAGAGTATACTCGGCCATATTCAATGCCAACTTCTTTGAAAGCATTGTTCTAAGCCCATCACTAACAAAGTATTCAAAAACACCTTTACCAGGAACCTCTACTCTACCAGTATAGTCGAGAGGGTCACGATACTCAACTCTACCGTTAACTACTACTCTTGCAGGCCTAATGTATTCTTCTAGTAGATCACGTATATTCCAAGTATAAGCAAGCCCTAAAGGACAATTAGGGTTAAGTGCAAGTCCACCAACATATATTTCAGCATAATCTAGTAAGCCCATCTTAGAATAAGCATAGCCTATAAACAAGTTACTAAGCCCAGGAGCAAGTCCAGCATCAACTACAACTCTACTACCACTACTCTTAGCTAAACCATTAAGCATTAACGGGTCTTCAGCATAAAATGATACATCAACAATTAATTCTACACCAGCTTCAACTAGCTTCTTCAAGCAATAGTAACCTATACTTCCAGGAAGAGCTAATACTCCTACACCAACACTCTTCACTAACCCAATTGCTTTACCAGATAACGCGTCAAGTCTAACAACACTAAACCCTCTATTCTCCAAGAACCTAGCTCTACCACTATCACGTTCAACTACTAGGACACTAAAACCCATGTCCTCTAAGAACCTAGCAGTTACAGAACCTATACGTCCACCACCAATAACAACTACATCATAAGCCAAGTACAGCACCCTTAACTATAAAATACATGTACTAAACTATAAAAGGCTCTGAGAATTAGAATAGAGGTAAAGCTAGGTGCATAGTATTGGGTGGTAGAATAGTGGAAGCATACATACTCGTAACAGTTGAACTAGGAAAAGAGTACGAGCTAGCCGAATCACTACTAGAAAAACCCTATGTTAAAGAAGTAGCAGTACTCTATGGAGTCTACGACCTATTAGTAAGAGTAGAAGCATCAAGTTTACCAGAACTAGATAAAATAGTATCAGAGCTAAGACAGGATAGGAGGATAAGACAAACAGTTACATTAATTGCAGCGAGCATATTATCAAAACACTAAGCTAGGAAACCAGTACTAGCCATAATCCCGTTGGGAGCCGTAATTATGCCCGACATAGTATTCATGTTCGAAGTACACCAGCCATATAGGTTGAGGAAGAATATACCACTCCAACTACTACGTAAAGCATTGGAAGGAACAATAACTCCAGCTAAACTAGTAGAAGTATTCTTTGACAACGAGTTAAATAAATACGTATTAGAGAGAGCAACAAGGAGATGCTATGTACCAGCCACCAAGATACTATTGGAGAACGTAGAGTATTTCAAGAATACTGGTAAGCCCTTCAAGTTCTCTCTAAGCATAAGTGGAGTATTCATAGAGCAGGCAAGAAAGTGGGCTCCAGAAGTAATAGAACTTTTCCAAGAACTAGCTAGTACTGGAATGGTTGAATTCATAGAGCAAACATACTACCATAGCCTAGTAAGCCTCTATCCAGATAAAGAGGAATTCATAGAACAACTAGGCATGCATAACCAGGTAATAAGAGATGAAATAGGCTACAACCCCACTAGTATTGAAAATACAGAATTCATATACAATAACGAAATAGCATGCTTCCTAGAAAACCTTGGCTACAAGGTAGTATTAACTGAAGGAGTAGACCAAGTACTAGGATGGAGAAGCCCCAACTACGTTTATAGGCCATGGGGTTGTAGTATAAGGGTTTTAACAAGGAATTATAGGTTAAGCGACGACGTAGGCTATAGATTCTCAGATAAGAACTGGGATCAATACCCATTAACAGCAGATAAATATGCAGCATGGCTTGCAGCTACTCCAGGAGACGTAGTATTCATAGCAATGGACTATGAAACCTTTGGTGAACACCACTGGCCTGAAACAGGCATACATGAATTCCTTAAATGGCTTCCAGGAGAAATACTAAAATATGATAACCTATCAACAGAAACACCTAGCATAGCAGCCTACAAGTACCCTGTAAGAGACGTATACGATGTACCTGGATGGGCAACTATTAGCTGGGCTGATGAAAGAGATCTTTCAGCATGGCTTGGAAACGACTTCCAAAAACTAGCATTCCAACTACACATGAGCATAGAACCATATGTTAAAGCATTAGATGACCCCGAAATAACACGTCTTTGGAGAATGCTTGGTATAAGTGACCACTACTACTACATGGCAACTAAGCCAGGTAGTGTAGGAGAAGTTCACGCATATTTTTCACCATACAAGAACCTTGCACTATCATTCAAAGTACTACTAGATGCTATGGACATACTAGTAGGCTATATAGTTAAAACTATATCAGAGAACCCTAGAAAATATGCTATTAGGATAAAGCTTCCATGGGATAAAGCATTCCACTTCCACCTAGGAATAGGTAGGCCTCTAGGAATAGTAGCTAGAAGTATAGAGGAGCTAGTAAAACTAGTAGACAAGGTACCAGTAGAGTCAATAGCATTCCATATACGTAGAGGAGATCTAGCAAACTGGATTAGAAACATGTTCTACTGGGAAGAACTTGCAAGAGAAATAGAAGAATTAGGCAAGAAGCCTTTAAGCGTAGAAGAACTAGTCAAGGAGCTTAAGAGAATACTCCTATCCCACACTAGTAGGATAACTAAATAGGACATAACACTCTTTATCACCTAAAATCAAACCCACGATGTAGGAGGTAGTCTATTCCTAGAGGAGAATATTATTGAAGACAACATTCATATTCACCATACACTTCCACCAACCAGTAGGCCAAGTTAAATGGGTTCTAGATAGAGTAAACGAGAACTCATACAAAACGCTAATGAGAATACTAGAGGAGAACAAGGACATACCGTTAACACTACACTTTAGTGGACCACTACTAATGCAGTGGAGAGAATACTATCCAGATCTCCTAGAAAGAACTAGGAAACTCTTAGAAAACAGCCAGTTCGAGGTTATGGGTGGAACTTTTTCTGAAAGCATTTTAACGATAATACCATGGGAGGATAGACTTGACCAACTAGTTAAGGGTAGAAGACTTGTAGAAGAATTACTAGGAGTTACACCTAGAGGCCTATGGCTACCCGAAAGAGTTTGGGATCCCACTCTTCCATTGCTTATAGAGAAAGCTGGCTACGACTACGTGTTAGTAGACGATACCGTAGGCTATAAAGCTGGTTTATGGGAAGGAGATATACATAGAGCATGGATAACAGAGTATAGTGGAGGCAAAATCAATGTACTGTTCATAGATGCTAACATAAGATACCTACTACCATGGAGAAGCTATGACGAAGTAATAGGATACTTGTGGAGACGCCGTAGTCCACGTGGAGAAAACTATGTACTATGGGGTAGTGATGCAGAAAAATTCGGTGAATGGTGGGATAAAGACCAAGCAGAGCAATGGCTAAGAGGGTTTTTTGAGAAAATAAGAGGTATTGAATGGCTCCAAATAGAAACACCAACAAGTTACCTACGCAAACACGGTGTTGTTGGACTAGTATACCTTCCACCAGGAAGCTATGATAAGATGATGGAGTGGAGTGGAGGATACTTCCCAATATTCCTTAGAAAATACGTTGAATCAAACAATATGCATAAGAAGATGCTGTATGTTAGAAGTAAGCTTAAGTCAATGAAAGCCAATAGCAGAGCGTGGGAAGAGTACTATAAAGCTCAATGCAATGATGCATACTGGCATGGATTATTCGGTGGAGTATACATACCAGTTCTACGGCAAACAGTATACGAGCACCTTATAAGAGCTGAAAGAATAGCCGAAGGAGATACCTTTGGAGATAACGAGGTAATCGTAAGAGAAATAGACTTCGACTACGATGGAAGACTAGAAGTCCTAGTTGAATCAAAAACCTTGAACGCCTACATTAAGCCAAGTGATGGTGGAACACTATTTGAACTAGATGTTAAAGTCGAAGGCCTAGAACATAACCTCCTAAACACTATGACTAGAATAATGGAGCCATACCTTGAGGGTACAGGGTTTAGGCCAGACTGGTATCGTAGAGTAAGCTTTAGAGAACACCTATGGAAACATAATACAAGCATAGATGACTGGGTAAACAATACACCATTCATAGATGTAAGCGACTTTGCACTAGCAGAATACATATACATGATAAAACCAGACAACACCATAAGACTAGTATTCACGGGTAGAGATTGGAGGAATAGAGAAAACCCTAAAAGAATAATGGTAGAGAAAACATACACGCTCAAGCCAAGAGAAAAATCCATTATAGTAAATATTAAGTGGAGAAACATGGAAGACGAAGAACTAGACACAGTACTATCAGAAGAATTAACAATAGCTCCAAAACACCCAGTTAAAACACCCATAATGCCCAGATACATTGTAGACGATGAATACGTCAAACAAGTACTAGAAAAACACGTATCACCTTGGTCATACAAGGTTGTTATAGAGTCACCAGAGTACCCGAGAATAATAGTTGAACAAGACAAGAGAAGTCAATTATGGGTAGCACCAATTAACAGCTATTCTAGAACCGAGAAGGGATTAAAGGAAATGTTCCAAGCTATAGGAATAGTATTCAATCACCCCATAACATTAAAGCCTAGAGAAACCTTTACCACAAAAATAAGAATAGGAATAGAGGAGTGAACTATACATGGAAGCTAAAACCGTATGGATGCTAGCATTTGAGTCAAAGCCATTAGTAAAAATAGGTGGACTAGGTGAAGTACCACCAAGTATCTCAAGAGAACTAGTCAAGCTAGGATACAAGGTATACATAGCTATACCAAGCCATGGAATAATACTTAAAGGTAAGGTTAAGGAAGTAGAAGAAGTAGAAGATGTAAAGATAGGATTATATCGTTGGGGTAAAGTAGACTTTATAGTTATTGGTGGAGGAGTACTAGAAGACGAAGAAGTATACGGTCCTAGACTAGTAGATAAAGTAGTGGCATACGCTAGGTCTATCAGAAACATATTAGATAAGATAAGCAAGCTTAAGATAAGAGAACCAGATATAATACATGCTCATGACTGGCATAGTGTTCTAGCACTAGTAGCTACTAAGACATATTATGAGGAAAAAGGCTCTAATGACAAGAAGTATGTATATCAGATTCATTTAACAAGTAACTTCACGTATACTAGAGAGTTATTCGAGAAAGCTGGTATAAGCTTAGACACTGTTCATAAAGTACTATTGCCGGAAGGCTATGCTAAGATTACAGTAGAAGAGGTACTAAAACATAGTAATGGACTAGCAGATAGACTAGGAGCACTAGAAGCAGATAGACTAGTTACCGTAAGCAATGCCTACCTCTACGATAGTGTTAGAGGTGTTAAGGGTGTTGTTGGGGAAGAACTATTGTTTAAGGCAAGGATAGTATATAATGGGACAGATTGGAGATATAATAGAATACTAGCTAGTGTGTTCAAGAACTATGGTGAGAAAATAAGAGAGTTTACTGGCAAGGATAAGCCTAGTAGAAGTGATATGCGTAGATACCTCCTACTAAAAGTACTAGGAGAATTAGGAGAAAATGAACCAATAATACCTGACCCTAAAGCTAAAGAGTATATTGCAAGTATAGTTAGGCCACCATTCAAGAAGGACTTAAAGATAGATCCATTCTATGAGGATGGAGTACTAGTTCTAAATACTGGTAGAATAGCTACTCAGAAAGGAGTAGACATACTAGTAGAAGCTATTAAGATAGCTATTAAGAGGAATGGTTACCTAAGATTCCTATTATTCGAACTACCTGTTTGGAGTCAAAGAGAGTATATAGACGAGCTAGTAAAAGTAGCCCATAACTACCCAGATAACGTTAGAGTAGTATTCGGTTATGCTCCAAGTATATACCAGTTTGCACACATAGCAGCTGATATATACGTAGCACCATCTAGATGGGAGCCATTTGGTATAACAGCACTAGAAGCAATGGTTACAGGTAATCCAGTAGTAGCTTCAAGAGTCGGTGGTTTTACTGAAACAATACTGGACATAAGAGAGCATGGCGTTAAAGGTACTGGAATCCTAGTAGAACCTGAAAACCCCTATGAGCTAGCATCATATATTAATGATTTAGCTAGAATGGTTTTAGCCTATGAGCACCCTAATCCATGGATGCATATTGATAGAATAGAAGACTACAAGTTAAGGAGAATAGTAGAGGAAAACCCTAAGGCTATTAAGAGGATTAGAGGCTCATGTATTCATAGAGTAGAGTCATTGTTTACTTGGAGGAATTCTGCACAACAACTAGACAATGTGTATAGAGAATTATTCTAGAGAGTGCATGGGCCTTGAGCACACGCTTATACGTTGAAACAGATTCACCAGTATACGTTGAAGGAGATAGTGCTGTTATTAGAGTTAAAGCATCCAATACTAGTAATAGGATTATCGGTGTAGACTATAGGTTATCAATGATAGTCTACGAGAACGGTATTGGTAGGGAAATTGGTGAGGAAAAAGGTAATGTTAGGCTAGCTCCAGGTGAGTTAAAGACAATAGAATACCATACTAAGACTCTTAGCCCTGGTAGACTAGTTGTAATACTTGAGGCTTCCTGGGATAATATTAAACTAGTTGACAGTGTTGAATCCATTGTAGTTAAACCGGTTGAACATAAGAACTATGTGGCAATAGTATGGCATAATCATCAAGCACCAAACTACTTACCAGATAACACTTATCACGCAGACTGGGCTTTTAGATGGGTATGGTATGATTTATTTAAACCCTTTACTACTGGTGGACCATACTACGTACACTATAAGCTCTTACTAAAACATGATAAGGTAAAGGTTGTCCAACACTTATCTCCAAGCCTCTTAAAGCAATGGATTGATGCAGTAGAACACGGTTACCGCATGATTACTGGAGAATACTATCCATCAGATAGTAGAGAAGTATCAATGGTTAAAGAGGTACTTGAAGGATTTAAGACTATAGCATCTACTAGTAGAGTAGAGTTTCTATCAAGTGTATATGCTCATACAATACTAGGCTACATTTTATCCAAGATGGGTATGGAGGATATTGTTAGAGATGAACTAGAATTAGGGCTAAGTATAACTGAGGAGGTACTAGGAGTTAGAGTTCGTGGAGTATGGACACCTGAGATGGCTTGGGATCAGAGGTTAGCAAAGATATATGATGACTATGGCGTAGAATACACTATTCTATGCGGTAAAAACCATTTCCCAGCTTCAACGGGTAAGGTTAAGAAAGACATATACATGCCCTACCTAGTAGAGGGATCCAACGTCAAGGTATTCTTTAGGAATCAGAGGTTAAGCGATATAATAGGCTTTGAAAACTATTTCCCTGATGAGAAAGCTGCTGAGAGAACTGCTAGGCGGATACTAGTTGAAGCTGTAAGAATACTCTACGGTAGAAGAGAGAGCGGGGTACTAGTCCTAGCACTTGATGGAGAAAACTGGATGATATTCTCTAAGACACCTGCAGGTACCTATCTATTCCTAGACAAGTTCTACGAGTACTTAGAGCTACTTGAATCTAAGAACATATTGTTCACTACAACACTATCAAACATTATATCTGGTAAGGAGGTAGGCCTCGGAGTACTCAACTATATTCCAACAACTTCTTGGCTAGGAGGATTCCATAAGTGGGATGGAGAAATAGAAGAACATAGACACTACTGGGTTAAGGTTAATAGAGGGTATAGGCTCATAAAAGCATATGAGTCAATGATAACTGGTAGAGATAACTACTCTCTTAGAGCTAGATGGGCACTATACCATGCAATTGACAGTGACTACTGGTGGGCTGAGTTCTGGAACAAAAAGGTAATAGATACATGGCTGAACGAGGTAGATAGGATTCTAGGGCAAGGGTTTAGGAAGATAAGAGTTGATGTAGAGGAAAACATTGTAGAAGGCATTGTAGGAGAAGACATGTGTATGAACATAGTGGTAGTAAACGATTTAGGTAGACCAGTTAAAGCAAACATACTCGTATCAAAACCGTTCGTTGAGACACAGTGGGCTAGTATTGAAGCACCACAGGGAACATCAAAGTACCGAGTATGCACTAAGCCTAGGCTGTGGGGCGAATACAGGATACCAGTTCTCCTAGTAGTAGATGGCTACATAGTATCATACACTATGGTTAATGCTAGGATAAACCCTAGAGTAGACAACATATTCTCTTAAACACGCTAAGCATTTATATAGCTATGAAGGAATAGTATACGTAGATGGTATACTATGAGCGTAGTCATAAGTATTAGAGTTAAGAAAGAGGTACTAGAAGTAGTTAACGAGATGATAAGGTACGGGCTAGCATCAACTAGAAATGAGGCATTAAATAAAATAATTTCAAGAGGATTAAAAGAGGTGGAAAAAGAAGTTAAACGTAAAAGAAAGATAAGAGAGCTAGTAGAGTTCTTTGAGAAACAAGGTGGAATAGAGTTTACAAAGCCATCTGATGTTGTTAGAGAATTAGAGGAGTTGAGATCTTAGTGGAATACCTTGATACAAGCTATATAATAGCATTATCTGTTCTAACAGACGTAAACCATGAACTTGCCCTAAAGCTAGAACAATTCGTAAAAGAGCCAGTAATATCAATACTAGTAGTATTAGAGCTCTACACCTACTATTCTAGGAAAACCAGTGAGTTAAAGAGGGCTTTTAGCGGAGACGTAGATGCTAGTTCAATAGTAGATGCTATGGTTGAATACTCGCTTAAGAGGTCTAGGGCTAGGCAAGTAGATGTGGAGATTAATAGTGTAGTTGAAATAGCATTAAAGTATGCCCCCATAATACCATTAAAGACTCTTGACCTACTACACCTTATGCTAGCATACTCTATGGGTGCTGAGAAACTAGTAACACTGGACAAGGAGTATGCTAGGTATAGTAGTGTAATAGAGAGGGAGTTGTCTATAGAAATAGTACATCCGTGGTCTAAGGGCTAGGGTAGTATTCCTGCTAACCCGAGCAATGGTATAATGGAGTAGCCTGTACGGAAGTTCAACTCGTACATGTACTCATATAGTGCTCTCTCAACAATCCATGCATTAATTGCTTCCTCAGCCCATTCAAGTAGCATAGACCCACCTATACCATGAATCATTATACCTACACCCATAACCTTCTCCAAGTACCCTTTAAGAAACATTGAAGCTGTCTCTCTAGCCCACTTCTTAGCTATCCTAGCTTCATCCGTATCGTCTAGGAGAGCTCTAGCTGTTTCAATAAAGTCCTTGTTTAAGTGGTCTCTGAGCCCAAATACTGCTATATAACCTATACTACGTATAATACATGCTAAATCCCTTAAAGCTGGCTCAAGAGCTAATCTCTCATTCTCACCTCTACCTGGCTCACCTTCAAAGTCTATTAGATAGAACTTGCCGTCACGAGTATATAGTGTTTGACCTAAGTGTAGGTCCTGGTGGTTACGTATCTTGGTCTTACCCTTAAACTCCTTCATAAGCTTCATAGCCTCTTCTACTCTAGGCTGAGCATCCATTAATAGGCTTAGTGAAAGCCTTCTCAACTCACCTCTAAGCTTATGAGTACGTGCTTTAGCTTTCTCATAATACGACTTGATTCTACGAGCCCACCTATCAACATCACTACTAGTAATACGTGATTTACCACACCACCAACTCCTACACCTACCCATTTCCTCATGGAATAACGCTACAGTTAAGGTAAGCCTACCTATATCCTCTACTGGTACCACAACCTCCCTTTCATCAAGACTCTTACGAATAGATAAATAGAACGGGTACCCACCATCACCTACAGCATCAAGGTACTTCATAGCAATAGTCACATAGTTATCCTTAACAATAGCTGAAGCATAAAGTGATGGAACAACACTTCTACCCGAGAGATACTTAAGGAATAATGGTTCAAGATTATACCTTGACAAACTTCTATAGGATTTCAAGACATAGCTACCATTACTAGTCAATACCTTAACCAACGTATTAGTAGAATTAGTTTCAATAGCCTCAATACACTTAATACTAGAACCTCTAAGCCTATCATCAAATACGTCAACTTTAATACCACTTAGCCTTGACTCAAAGAATAATTCATGGTACCTAGGATCAAATTCAGCTTCATACACATAGTATCCATTAGCTCTCTCATACCTTTCAGGAGATAAATTACTTGGTGGAGGAACATCAGATATACTTATCGGCAGAAATAACTTAATGCTACCAACCCTCAATATAGCAGCATATATACTGCAACCCATACGCCACGCATCAAGTACAGTATATTCTCCAAGACCTCGAGGATACCATCTCTGCTTATTAATCCAAGGCCTAGCTCTCTCATATACCTCGAATGGATCTAGACATGGGTAAACCTTAAGCAGACCGGTGCACCCTAACAACTAATACTAAAGAGTAGAGCATACCTCCATGGACCTACAACCTAACGTAAACTCCCATTAGAGCAAGTCTAAGGTTAAAGCTAGAGTGAGAGTACTCTTTTACCAGGAAGCATATTTTAGAAGATAGGTATAAAAAGGTGTGCCAAAATAACGGTTGAAACTGTAACACATAGTATTCTATCTATATAGGATAGTGTTAAAGAAGGTGCACGTACGGTGAATAGAACAATACTTAGCTTGCTATCAGTCATGACCATATCCATAATATTAGCTTCCATAATTTTAGCTCCTATACCCTCTATAGCTGAAGAATCAAATTGGGATAGTAAAAGAAGTAATTGCACATTAATACTTACACCATCTAACTGGTTACTACTAGGATTGAAAGGTGAAAATACTTCACAGCTAACAATAACAGTTGTCTCCAAGGGTACAGCACTGAAAATAACAATTCCAAAAATAAATGAGTCTTGGAGTAGACTTGAAGGAAGCTTCATTGACAAGACACTAGCGTATAGTGTGAACTCAAATATTACTATGATTAGGAATGGATTTAGAGTTCAAGGCTACTTACAAGATGTTCTAAGAAATATAGCTAGTTCAGCTAAGATATTGTCTACTAAGACAATTACAGTTAACCTAACATTAGAGCCAAACTCTACGAGGAAAATAACATTATTTAAAGGATACAGAGAACTCATAAGCAATAGAAGTGGTATTGGCTTAATAGTAGAGTTATGGGTAAATAGCTTTAATGGAAGCATTAACTCTATTACAACTAGAGTTTATAGTGGAAATACTAGCTTCATGCAATCAACACCGCTAACAAGCAATTACACTATACTAAACATACCATTAACACCTCTACTAACAATAGGTTACAGTAATGTGACTAGAATAGACTTAGACCTCAAGGCATCAAGTAATGGATTCAAAGGTGTAGTAACTATAGCATTCTACATACTAGAATACAGTTCACCCATAGCCAACGTGAAGTTAACTAATAAAACATATTCATGCAGGACTTTCATAGATATGGCTCCCCCACTACACTTAATAGCATTAAACAATGCCGTTAAAGCCTACACTAGTAAACTAGTACGAGACATACCCGTACCCTCACCAAACATAAATGTAGGAGACTACCTAGAATTCACTCATACATATAAGGCTAAGATAAAAGCCATCAATGAAAAAGCATTAGAAGAATACAATATGTCTAAACTAGTAAGTGATATTAAGAGTATCTTCGGGGTAGCAAACATATCGTTTTCGTGGAATACATCTCTACTATTCAAGTTAGTAGAGGTAAGGCTAAGAGAAGTAGACTACGCCATAAAAGTACACTACCTATACGTCAACTATACACCACAGCCAATATATGGTGGAGTACCCATATGCGGTGATGGAGTAATAGGATTATGCCTAATATCCTACTTGAACAGGCTTAGTGGTGGAAGAATAGCTGTACAACTACTACAACCAGGTCTATCATATACAGGTAAGGCTCAGTGGAATACATTTCCATGGGGAGTTGACCCAGGTGCTTCAGGATATACTCCTAAACTCCAAGACATAGTGTATAATCCAATAACGATAACCCAAGTATACCTAGGCTACCCCTTCTCAAGCCTCTCACCAACACTAATAGCATACTGGTTCCATGGAATAGGAGAAGTAGTAAACTACGATATAGGAGTAGCTGGCCCCATACCAGTAGTCTACGTCAAGTTCGAGGGAGAAGACTATGAAGGCGAACTAGCAGTAGACACATACTACCTAATACCACTTAAAGCCTACTTTAACGGAACCAGTAGCCCATGGAGAACTATTGGAGTAGAATACAATACATCATATAGTTTAAGGCTAACCAGCTACAAGGGATTCTGGAGAAACATTAAAGCCTATGCCATACCAGTAAACATAACACTTAGAAACAACTACACGTACAAAGGCTACATAATACTATCCCAGCCCGAACTAGAAAACACTAGTGCAGTATACAATGGTAGAGGAGTTATCTGGTTAAAAGTCAAACCCCATCAACCTGTAAGAATACTCCTACTAGGAAACCCCTCACTCATAAGAGGGCTAGGCGAGCTGTTCACCTTATCACTAATAGGTACTGTTAAAGTATTAGCTCCAGCAAGACTATTACTAGTACCAAGTAGCTATGGTGAACTACTAGTATTCCACACATACTACCCGGTAAATAGTAGCGTTGGAATAGTACTACTTAGCGGAAAATACTGGGATATAGATAGAGTTGAACTAGGTAAGCCAATACCATTAAACACTAGAGAGCTAAGCTTAAACCTAGGAATAGAGAAAACGAGTACGCATACAGCATCAAAGACAAGTACTATAGAGGAAGGTGTAGAGGCTACAAGACCCAGTATTGAGAGAACGCTAATAATAGGTATTACATCTATAGCGTTAATAGCCATAGCATTACTAGTACACTTCATGAGAACTAAGTTGAGGAAGACTAAGAGTTGAAGAATAACTGGCTTCGCGAATACCTATCACGTAGAACACCTAACGGCTACTACGTCATAGTAGCTAGAATTGAAGCTAAACAACTTCTAGAAAAACTAGGACTAGATAAATCCAGTTTCGAGGAAGCAGGAAACACCGTAATCGTTAAAGTTAGGTCTAGGAGTCTTGCTGAGAAAATACTATGCATACTATATAAGAGAAGACTACTGGAATCATAGAGTAGACTAGCTTTAGTATCCTAAGCAATCCTTATAGGGTTAGCTAGATGCCTATTATTTTCGGGGCTATTTAGTATGGGCTTTAACCCCTATGAAATTCGTAAAGATTTCCCAGTACTCGAGAGAGTTATTGATGGCAAGAGAATAGTATACCTCGACAATGCTGCTACATCTCAAAAGCCTAAGCAGGTTATAGAAGCTATTAGAGAATTCTATGAGAAATACAATGCTAACGTTCATAGAGGACTACATACCCTTAGCCAAGAAGCTAGTGAAGCCTACGAGAAAGCTCATGAAGTAGTAGCACACTTCATAAACGCGTATAGCTGGGAAGAAGTAGTATTCACATACAATAGCACAGACTCGTTGAATAAGATAGCATTTCAGTGGGGGTTAAAGAACCTTAGAGAAGGCGATGAAATAATACTAACCGTTATGGAGCACCACAGCAATATGCTTCCTTGGAGAGCTGTAGCTAGGTTAAAGGGTGCTAAAATAAAGTACGTTGACATAACCGATGATGGGCTACTAAGATATGATCAACTAGAAGAAATGGTTACTGAGAGAACAAGAGTTATAGCAGTAACACTTATGAGCAATGTCCTTGGAACAATAAACGATGTACGTAGAATAGCTAGACTAGCACATAGCGTAGATGCAATAATAGTTGTTGATGGAGCACAAGGAGTACCACACCTACCAGTAGATGTTAGAAGCCTTGAAATAGACTTCCTAGCATTTAGTGGCCACAAAATGCTTGGTCCTACAGGTATAGGTGTACTATGGGGTAGGAGGGATAGATTAGAGGAAATGGACCCACTAATTTCTGGTGGTGGTGCAATAAAAGATGTAACACTTGAAGGAGTTGAATGGCAGGATCTACCATGGAGATTTGAGCCAGGTACACCCAATATTGCTGGAGGCATAGGCTTAGCTGCTGCTGTAGAGTACTTGATTAGGGTTGGAATGGAGAATATACGTAGACATGAAGAAGAATTAACAGCCTATACTTTGAAGAGGTTCTTTGAGGAGCTAGGAGAAGAGATAGAATACTATGGGCCAAGAGATGCTAGGTTAAAGGGAGGTGTAATAGCATTCAATGTCAAGGGACTAAACCACCACATAGTAGGTAAGAGCCTAGACATGTTCGGTATAGCAGTACGTACTGGAATGCACTGTGCTCACCCACTACACTATAGGCTTGGTATTAAGGGGACAGTTAGAGCAAGCTACTACCTATACAATGTAAAAGAGGACGTTGACGCATTAATAGAAGCACTAAAAACCATTAGTAAGCTTAAATCAGCACTTAGCTCTGGTGAAGCACCTGAGACATGTACCGGTACATAGACTCGTTGAGCTCAGAGTAAATGCCGAACGGGTCAGTTGGACCAGGATACTTTGGTACAATCAAGTCTACGAAAACTATACTACTACCATTATTGTATACTAGTACTAGGGATGGAGGATAAGCTAAGCCTCCACCAATAGCCTGGTAAACTAGTAGCTCATAGAAAACCATAGTATTCTTAGCAGTCTCCTCCTTACACCCCTCTGGATTATTGTATATAAAGTCACTACACGTTACACGAGCAACATATAGGTTAGATACATTCTCTGAGTACAATAGTTGTAGAAAACTCCTCCACGTTGACTCACGAAACCTAGTTGAATCACCATAGGATACAGCATCTATGAACACTAGGCCAAAACTACCATTAGGTGGAGTCCAAGGCTTCCTAGAAACATAGTGCTGGTTTACCGGGTACTCAACATATACACCATCGGGTACGGTACCCCATGAAATCCATATCATTAAACCAGTAGCAATTGTTCCAACAACAACAATCAACCCTATAATAATAGACGCTGTTCTAAGCACACGCTTCCTAGCCAAAGACCAACACCATAAAAGCTAGCACTGATATCCTCACGCAATCATTGCATCCAAAGCTAAAATATTTATAGGGCTTCTCCATGTATCCCCGAAGGCTTAAACACCCAAAATACAAAGCCTTCAACTACTACGGTGTAAGCTAACCTTGATTATAGGGATACTCGCTGCTCTAACAGCATCACTTATATGGGGGATTGCACCAGCTATTATCAGGCTTGGTGTTAGAGAAGAATCCTCTAGTACTTCTAGTGCAATAGTATTCAATACCATTAGAGTTATAGTTGCTATCCCTACAACTTTAGCAATAATGTTAGCTCTAAGAGAACCACTAGTACACCCAGTTAGCCTTATTGGATGGATAGCGGTCTTCGCTGCAGGTACTATAGGTCCTGGTATAGGTGATGTAGCATACATTTACGCTATACGTGAAATAGGTGGTGGTAGAGCTGTAACCATAGGCTACACCTACATACTAATATCACAGTTTCTAGCAGTACTACTACTAGGAGAAGAATACACGCTAAACCTTATGGCTGGTAGCCTACTAGCTATTACTGGTATATGGCTTGTAGCAACAGAGGCTAAAGAGAAAGCATATAGTGTTAAAGGCGTAGTAGCTTCATGTATATCAGCTACAGCATGGGGTTTCGGTAGCATCGCCAATAAGTGGGCTCTAGAATACACTACACCATTAAGTCTAGCAGTACTTAGAATGACGCTACTACTACCAATACTACTAGCTTTATCCTGGAAGAGTTTTAGAAGCCTTAATAGAAAACTAGTATACTCATCAATTTTCACTGGTGCTACAAGTTACGGTATAGCTATGCCATTATTCCTATACGCATTAAATATTGTTGGAGTATCAGTTACAGTACTAGTAACTGCTTTATCACCAGTACTAGGTAGGATTACGTCAAGAATATTAGCTAGTGAGGAGGTTACAATTAAAGGAATAGCTGGTACACTTATAACAATAGTAGGACTAGTAATTGGAACCATGGGTATGGGGTAAATGAGCAGTAGTAGAGATGAGAGTAGGCTAGCCGACTTAATCCTAATACTATTCCTATTCTCCACGACATTCACAATACAACTACTAGTACACTTCAAGAACCCTCTACCCTATGGCATAGATGGACCATTCTATGTCTACGAGTCTAAGTGCATACTATCAATGCTTAAACCATGTACACCCGACTCACCTCTCCCACTCTACATTATCGCAGTACTATCATCTATACTAGGCTATTATCTAGGAGTAAAGGTATTCTTAGCCACCATTACATCATTAATAACAATACCATTATACTATACTTTAAGGAAAATCACCTTAAATAAAGCCCTATCAGCAATAATAGTGTTCGCAGCCTACACGTTTAATCCATTCACACTTAGACTTAGCTTAGAGTTCGCCAAGAACATCCTAGGACTCTTATTTACTGCATTAATGCTCTACTATCTCTACGACACTGTTATAGAGGGTGTGAATAAGCGTAGAGGAGCTATTCTAGTACTCCTAGTAGTCTTAGTAGCGTTTACCCACATACTAGTATTTACTATAACATATTTTGCACTCCTAGTCATACTAGTATATGCTGTTGCGTCAAAGAATAGAATGTTGGGTAGTGTAGTAGCATTGTTTGCTATTGCTAACGTTATGTTAGTGCTTGGCCTCATGACTCCTCTTTTAGGCTGGGAGCCTTACATGGAGTCATTAGGATTGAAAGGCGTAAGCATAGGTAACTATAGTGTCAGCAAGCTTACTAGACTAGAATACCCTCAGCTAAGCATTGAATTCCTAGTTCTCCTCCTAGTACTAGTTCTACAAGTATACTTTTTCTTCAAGAGCAGTACTGCTAGACCATACACGCTATTCCTCATAGCATACACTATTACACCACTACTACCACTACCAAGTATTGCTGGACTACACTGGAGGACTACCCTACTAAACTCAGTAATCATACCCGTAACCTTAGCACTAGCCTATAGAATCATAGGTAAAGCAGTAGTAGTCCTACTAGCCATGATAGTACTAGCATTAACACCCTCCTTCATGGAGATAGCCGTAGTAGAATCAAAGCCTTCTCTACCACAACAAGTACTCTTAGAACTAGGGCAAGCACTAAACAGTACTTCCAATAACTGCAACTACTACTACATACCAGATAAACCACTACTATACTGGACTAGAGTATACATTAACCCATTAATAGCATACAATGATGTAGAGAAAATACTCGAGGAAACCCGTGGAAACAACACTATATGCATAATAGTCTACACCGTTAACCCATTGATAAAGCCTCCTAAACCAAGTATGGCTTCAAGCCTACTCTACCATGGAGACTACGTCTACGTATACAGGTATGGAGGTACAGAGTAGAATTGAAGGTACTAGTTACAGGTGCTTTAGGCTTCATAGGACACCACCTATGCCTACACCTATCAAGTAAGGGGTACGATGTAGTAGGAGTAGATAATCTAAGTAGAGGTGTACGTAAAAGAATAAGGCTACTAGAAGAAAACAATGTTAAGGTAGTAGTAGCTGATGTAAGAGACACTGAGCTAATGTACAAGATACTTAGCCAGTACAGGGTTAACGCAGTAGTCCACTTAGCAGCACTCATAAGCGTTGAGGAGAGCTTTGAGAAACCACTACTATATGAAGACGTTAACGCTAAGGGCACCATATCACTAGTACTAGCAGCTAACAAGGCAGGAGTTGAAAGAATAGTCTATGCTAGTTCTGCAGCAGTCTACGGTAACCCAGTAAAGCTACCAATAGATGAAGACCATCCACTTAAACCTCTATCACCTTATGGTGCATCTAAGCTTGTAGGAGAATTCTATACTAAAACACTGTTTAAGGGTAACCGAGGAGTTATAGTGCTAAGACTATTCAACGTATATGGCCCTGGCCAAAACCCTGAATACGCTGGAGTTATAACAAGGTTCATGGAGAGGCTTAGTCAGGGTAAACCACCAGTAATATATGGTAGTGGTGAGCAGACAAGAGACTTCATCCACGTACTAGACGTAGTTGAAGCAGTTGAGAAGACCTTAACAACTAGTTACTCAGGCTACGTATTAAACATTGGTACTGGTAAGCCAACTAGGATAAAGGACCTAGCCTACACAATGATTAAATTGTACGGCTTAGAGCTAGAACCAGTATATGCACCACCTAGGAAAGGAGATATAATGCATAGCTATGCCGACATATCACTAGCTAAGAGGATACTTAAGTGGAGTCCTAGGATAAGCTTAGAAGAAGGATTAAGAATGCTAGTAGAGTCTTCTAGGGTTAAGAATATAAGTGGCTAGGATAAAGCATTAATTAGATTTAATTAATGAGCTCTAAGGGTGCAACCCCATGAAATGCATTGACAAAGGATTCGTCCTATGGCTTACAGGCCTACCTGGAAGCGGTAAAACAACTATTGCATCAAAAGTAGCTGAAATCCTAAGAAAACGTGGATACCGTGTAGAACTACTCGACGGAGACTGGGTAAGAAAGACAATAAACCCTGATGCAGGCTTTACACGTGAGGAAAGAAACCGCCACCTATACCGTGTTGCATGGATAGCAAGACTACTAGCCCGTAACGGCGTAATAGTACTATGTAGCTTTGTATCACCATACCGTGATACACGTGCAAAGATAAGAGAGATCATAAGCGAAGAAGTACCATTCATAGAAGTATACGTTAAATGTAGCCTAGAAGAAGTCATACGCCGTGACCCTAAAGGACTATACAAGAAAGCTCTACGAGGAGAAATAAAGCACATGACAGGCATAGACGACCCATACGAAGAACCACTAAACCCAGAGATAACAGTAGACTCTGAACACAATAGCGTAGAAGAAAACGCTTCAAAAATAATAAGCTACCTAGAAGAAAACAACCTCATAGAAAAAGCCTAAGCAACACTTATTTCCCATAGAAACACGTCTAAACCTGGTGAACAAGGCTTTGAGTGAAGAAAAAATACAGGTAAGCATATCAAAGAAACTGTACGAGAAGGCTAAAGAGTACATAGAGAAATACGGTGGCTTCAACAGCGTTGACGAACTAGTAGAATTTCTACTGGAGGAAGCGTTAAAAGAGGAAAGCGGAGAAGCTCAACCCTATACCAAAGAAGAGGAAGAGAAAGTTAAAGAAAGGCTAAGAGCGCTAGGATATATATGAATATCCTGGCACAAATGTTTACGTAGAAATATAGTCATTTAATGTTTTCTGGTTATTTAGTGCTTTTTCTAAGTATCGTACTAGTAAGCTTAACACCTCTGATCTTTTCGCTATATTTCCAGCATGTATCACTAACGCCTTTACATTATTAAAATTCTTTACTGATAATAGCTTTACTGATGAAGTTATTATTATTGCCTTAGGGTTTCCTAGTAGTTTTGGTAAAAGTTCTCTTATAGCGCTAAGATACCCTCGTGGCAAGTTTACTATTATTAGGTCATAGTTATTATTCGATATAATTTGTCTTAACTTGTTTACAATATCTCTGGATTTTTTCCATTCCCTTAGCCTATCAGCTTTCAATGAATTTAAAGTAGCCTCATATGGTATTATGGGAGTATCCGCAGTTATCAAGCCGTATCTAGCACTCACTATTATAACATCAACTTTGACTCCGTTTTTTCTTAGTATATTTTCTATTCTTCTAATATATCTAAATGTACCACTA
>WANQ01000042.1 GCA_015521735.1 Pyrodictiaceae archaeon
CTGTTTTTACTAATGTTTTGCTTGCTGATGAGTTGAATCGTACTCCTCCTCGTACTCAGGCAGCGTTACTAGAAGCTATGCAGGAAAAACAAGTAACAGTAGACGGAATAACATACAAACTACCAAAACCATTCATAGTAATAGCAACACAAATACCAGTAGCCTTAGCAACCGGTGTTTACCCGTTAACAGAAACCCAACTTGATAGATTTATGCTTAGAATTTGGAGCGATTATAATAAACCTGAAGAAGAGGAACTTATAGTAAAGAAAATAGACTACATTGAGAGTCTACCCATTGAACCCGTAATGTCTGTAGGTGAAGCACTACAAATAATAGACTATATCAAGAAGAACGTGTACGTTGACGACAATATAGTGAAATACATAGTCAACATAGTTACTTACCTTAGAAGACATAAACATGTGGGCATGGGGCCTAGTCCACGTGCTGGAATAGCATTATTTAAAGCAGCTAGAGCATATGCTTTACTTAAAGGTAGAGACTACGTAGTACCAGATGATGTTAAAAGATTTGCTTACGAAGCACTGTCTCATAGGATAGTAATTAAACCAGAAGCAGAAGCTGAAGGCGTTAAGGTGGAAGATCTTATAGCTGAAGCATTAAATGAAGTAGAAGTACCTAAGTGATAGTATTGGATCGCTTAAGCATTTTAATTCGAATATACTATCTTATTCCTCTGGTGCTACTAGTTAACTTGTTCTTAGCTAATATCGTGTATGAGTTAATAGTATCAGTTATAGTATTGATTATGCTCATTAATTCTTGGGTCATACAGATTGTAAAGCATAGAATTGTTTCACCGATACCTTGGGTCATAGCTCTTTCAATCCTTATAGGGTATCATGTATACCAATTGCTGGCAGAATTTAGTGCTCTCATAATATTCAATACAGAGTACTTTCTAGGCTTAATGTATTCTATAATAGGTTTAGGCTTGATGTACTATGTATCAACGCATTATTCTAAAGAGGAGCATTACTTAACGTTACAGAGAAGTAGAAGTAGAGGTAAACTTACTATAAGTATAGTGGTATTGATAGGTATCATAATATATATTTCATACAATATTTTGGTGAGCAGGCTAAAAACACCATTATTCTATGTATTAGTGGGCCCTGCAATTGATATCCTACTATTAACTTCGCTTAGAAGAGATTTTTCATCTTTTTCATTTAGCTCCATAGTATACTCTATGTACATAGTGATATTGTATATGATGGTAAACTACCTACTCATTCTAACGTCGTTAACTATAATGTTACTTGAATATATTGTAGGTAGCATCAAGAAAACACTACTTTACACATATGCTATTAGGATTACTATACTATTACTATCTCTTATAGGTGCATTCATGTATGGTATTGCTTAACTATACTATAACAGGATTAAACATGGTTATAGTAGGTATAGTACTATTAGTCTTCGCTATAGCTGTATACTCTTCAAATGTACTAGCTATATCAGCTATTAGTATGATAATGGTAGGTGTTGTGTTATCAGCACTAGGTTTTACGTATAAGGAAGAAAGAATAGAGCAAGCTGTAGCTGGCTATAATTACGCCTTATTAAACTTGCGTAGACTTATAGAGGAACTAGATATAGTAAACGTTAAACCCATATTCTATTGCTCGAGGAAGTGTAAGGAGGGACCTTGCATAGTAGTAGGGTTGACTAGTAGCAAAGAAGTAGCTAGTAAAATATTTAGTAATAGGCTACTACACTTATCCAAAGATAAAGTATATTTAAGGATAGATACACCATATGCTAAGGATTTAAGAGAGCTAAAGATAACATATGGAGACTTAACAACATACCTAAAACATATAGGGTCAATCTTAGGCGTTGAGGTACTAGAGGTTGAAGAGCGTGAAAACATAGTCAACGTTCTTATCAAACGATATGAAAGACCCCCTTATGCTGATACACCTTTGACTGATACCGTCATAGTACATATGGGGCTGGGTATAGCTGAATTCATGAACTCGCAGTGTGTTTTCAAAGATTATTCTGAACAAGCAGATAAAGTAAGAATATCCTATATGGTGTTATAGAAGTGAGGGTTCTTAACACCTTTGTATTAATATACACTGTTGCTATATCGGTTTCAACGGTAGTACTTTACGCGTGGGGTGTAACAGATATATCTACGTACATCGCAGTCTACACGTCCATATACTTGGTACTTTACTCAGTACTACCGCCCATGCCCAAACACGTTGAAAATGCAGGTAAGCTATTATCAAATATATTCCTCGCTATACTCGTAATAACAGTAGTGTACAAGGTGTTAGAAACATTAAAGGTAATCCCATGACACATAGAAGACGACGTAATATAGATTTCCATAGAATTAAACGTGTATTACCAGTCATAGTACTAATTGGACTAGTACTTAACAGTATCTATGCTATTGCTCAAACATACCATATAGATCCTAGGAAAGCTCATGAAGAAGTAGATGCTAGAACTCTTCTCTCGCTATACCTCTCAGCAGCTACAGCTATAGAAAACTATGAATTAGAAGTTGTTAATGAATCTGTATCAAAGATAATGGACATTACTAAACCATCAGATATAAATGAGACATCCATAAATATAGCAGAAAATATGATAACATTAGCAATAGAATATTATAATGCGACAACATTATTCAACAAATCAATTGAGTATTTCAATAAGTTAAACTATGCATTGGTAGTTAAATACATACATAAAACAGCATTTCATATCAAAAAAGCTAATTTAACAATAAAGTTCATAGTACAAGATCTTAATAACTTAGTAAGAATACTTAAGAAAAAATATGTTCCAAAAGAACATCATGCAGAAATAGATAATATAAAATACAACACAATATTAGTATTAAACTCTATCTCTAGAAAGCTAAGACAAATGTACTTGAAACTACTTGGAATGCTTAGGGAAATCTCAGGATTAGGTGTAGGAGAAGGGGAATTAGGTATAGGTAGCCAAGTTAATATTACGAGAACTAATTTAACAAGAACATTACTATCAGTAAACCTAAACAAGTCTGAAGCATATGTTGGATCTACAGTACTATTATATGGCTCACTAAAAACTATAGATAATAAAGCATTACCTAATAGAACACTTGTAGTCAAAATCATATTTAGAGGCAAGGTATACTACTCAGCAACTGTAAAGACCAATGAAGAAGGAAGGTATATTACTGTCATTACCGTACCAGGAATATATGATGAAGAGGCTAGACGTAAAGGAGTAATTGTAGCAGTAGCATTTATTCCTAAAGGTAGGGATCTTGGCAAGTTCTCTTATGCAGTCAATAGCACTAGACTCAAGATATTATATGAGGATACTTATATTAAGGTTAATGTCCCTCCAACAAGCTTTCCAGGCTACAATGTAACAATACAAGTTATGCTTAAGCCTATGAACCCGAATATAACTAGAAGAGTTGTCATAAGCCTCGATAACGAACTTAATTTAACTATAGCTAATGTAACACAGGGAGTAGGTAAAATTACTTTTAAATTACCAAGGAATACTACGCCAGGACCACATCTATTCTATATATATGTTAAACCTGAAGGCATATATGGTCCAGCAAAAGCTATTGAGAGAATAATAGTACTATACATGCCATTATATTTCAATGTAACTGCAAAGTCTATAGTATACTATCCAGTGGAAAGACCTATTATAACAGGTTATGTAAAAAGCCTAGGAAAACCGCTAGCCCATGAACCAGTAATAATATACGTTGACTTCTTAAAACTAAATAAGACTATCTATACTGATGAGCGTGGATACTTCAATTATACTATTAGTCTACCGTTACTTATAACTGTTAAGACTATTACAGTTGATGTGATGTTTAAGCCCTTAGAGCCAGGATACCCTGAAGTAGTACGTAGAATTACTATAAGAGTAGTTAACTTATTACCAGTATTTGTATCAATAGGATATTTCGCATTACTAGTCTTCTTCTCACAAGAACTCCTTGGACTATATAATAGGTTTAAACTAAAAATAAGGGAAATAAGCAATAGGCATTTAGAAAAACATAGGCTAGCAGCAGGTAGTAAAGGTAAAGAGAATTTAAGAAGAATTAGTAGAAGTGTAAGTGAAAAAATCATGGTAACTAGGACAGAACATGTAGTAAGATCTTACGGCGTGTTTCCTCTCTTAGACTATTTGCCAGTAAGAGGACCTTATGCAGGTCTTTACATTCAAGTACTAGCTAAGATAACTGAAAGAACAAGACCTCCAAAACCCAATGAAACACTAGAAGAGTATCTGAACAAGTCATTAGAAATGCTACGTTACCCTAAGAGTAAGCAATTAATATGGGCTCTTGAAAAGATAGCCTACGCACCTCATAAGGTAGTTTACTCCGACGTACAGATATTAAAGGAGTTTATAAGCTATTTAGAGGGATAGTTTATGCGAAAACTTCTACTTTTTGCAACTCTTTCTCTAATAACTGTACTCGCTACAATGATACTTATGCCCCTAACTTATCCTATTGAAGCAGACTTCTACGTATATAATGATAACTGGAACGGTTTCTCTAAGCTAATGAACAAGTATAGTGGTATACCAATATTTACTAGGATAGACCACGCATTAACAAGGATAGATCCCAGCTCATCTGTTCTCATATTATTAACTAATAAGCCATTGAGTATGAATGAAATGTATTCACTAAGAGAATATGTATTAAGAGGAGGTTTACTAATAGTTTTATCTGATGCCACTCCTACAAGCGTTAACGTAACCAACACTCTTCTCTCATTCTTAAACATAGGTTTTAGAGTTAACGGTAGTATAGTGCTCGATCCATTCAAATGTTATAAGAGCCAACACTTACCTAAAGCACATGCAGTAACTTCGCAATGGCCTATAAACAATTTATCAGAGGATGTAGTATTAAATTACGCTACAGTTATAGAGTTAAAAAGTAAGCGTGCAAATGAGATAATATTATTAGCAACGTATAATACTTCATATCTTGATATTAATAGAAATGGATTATATGATATAGGAGAGCCTAGAGGATCCTTTCCAGTAGCTGTTATGGTATACTATGGTAATGGCATAGTAATAGTAGTGTCTGATGAAAGCGTATGGGTTAACTCAATGCTTGAATTCAATGGAAATAGATATTTCTTAGAAAACATAGTAAGTGGTAGGAAACTATACATAGATCAATATCATTTAGAGAAATCCGTAGCTGAAATTCTAGAGGAGAGAATAAGGACTTTAATATCACTACTACTTTCACCACCATTTAATATCATGATTTTAACAACAATTTTCCTCTCAATTTTAGTGACAATAGGTAAATATGGTGTAACAAGTGGTAAAGGTACAAGCTAGTATCAAGACCAAGTTAGCCGACAAAGTATATGCTATATCGGTTGCATCTCTATCTATAGTATCAGTATTATTCTTAATGTACAATACGTTAGTAGCGTTGATAACTAGTTTGCTGGTTTTAGTAACTATAATTTCTAAGTTAAAATATGAGTACTTTTCCAAATACATGATATTAGCGCTTATATCATCAATAACAGTCGTTACTCCATACCTATCATTTCTAGGCGATATTTTAGTATTGATCATATATTTGGTTTTGTTTACATTGCTAATTCTCAATTCATCAATATCACTAGAGTATTCTAAGGTTAAGTTAGGCTTCTTGGGTCCTACATTAATTTACATAATTGTATTGCATGTAATCTTATATATGGTATGTATATATTTCATTGAAGAATACTTAATCCTACCTATTTCTTCAACAATAATATTGATGTTGTTAGTCATGTATGCAGCTACATCATTAACGAGACTTAAAGTAAACTTCACTAGCCAAATAATACTGTATAGAGATACTAGGAGAGAGCTCATAATACAATTCTACAATAAGAGTTTCATGAAAGTAAAAGTAATAGTTTTAGGGGTAACTACCCTTGACCC
>WANQ01000043.1 GCA_015521735.1 Pyrodictiaceae archaeon
ACTCTAATCTTAACTGTAGTGTACAATATTTTCTACCTGGTATACTTTTCTACTATGTAGCATATAAGTGTTACAGTTCCTTTTATGTACTAGACTAATTTCTATAACAGTGTTATAGGCAAAGCTTATTAGCTACTTTAACACTGTTAATAGTAGGAGGTTGTTTTCATTGAGCCATGTCTACGTGTTTAAGGTGGAATCTACATCCAAGCAGGGATTTAAGGTTGATGTTAGAGCTAGGAGGCATGAGATTACTGTTGATGAGCCAAAAGAGCTTGGAGGTACGGATTTAGGGCCTAATCCTATAGAGTTATTGCTTGCATCACTTGCATCATGTCTGTCTATTGCAGTGAGGTTTCATGCATCTAAGAGGAATATTCGTTTAGATGAAGTTAGTGTTGAGGCAAGTGGTGAACTTGATATAAGAGGGTTTATGGGTGTTGAGGGTATTAAGCCAGGGTTAAAGAAAATAGAAGTGTTATTGAAGATTAAGTCTCCGGAGCCTGAGGAGAAGTTGAGAGAGCTCTTAGAGTTTGTTGAAGCTCATTGCCCAGTAGCTGATACGTTAAGATCTACTACACCGATTAAGTTGAACTTGGTAAAGGATTAGTGTTGTAGCTACTTGAATATTATTCCGTCAACTGTTTTTACTAGTACCCCCTTGTAGAGGAAGTCTATTTGTCTTAGAGCTACGTAGTAGTCGAACTCGTTTAACGCACTAATAGCGTCTACTGGTACTATTACCTTATACCATCTTAGTGCAGCACTACCTGCTGTGTGTAGGACGCATATGTTTGCTACAGTACCAGTTATCACTAAGTATTTTATACCATAGACTCTTAATAGGTCGTCCAGTGGTGTACCATAGAATCCATCATAGCGTGTCTTCTCTACTACTATGTCGTTAGCCTCAGGTTTTAGTTCATCTACTATCTCCCAACCCCATGTTCCCTTTACTACATGGTCTCCCCATATCTTGAATTCAGGATCTCCTGGATAATGGGTATCTTTTGTATAGAATACCTTTACACCACGGCTTCTAGCATTTTCTAGAAGCTTTTTAATCTTGGGTATGGTATCCTTTGCTGTAGGAACTAATAGTTTTCCACCAGGTTTTACGAAGTCGTTCTGCATGTCTACTACTATTATTGCTGTCTCCTTAGCGGGTAGCTCAACTTTTTCAACAATTTTTATTTCAGGTACTTTAACTGTTTTAGCCAAGAATTATTCACCAATATTGTATCCTAGCTAACTTGCTAATAGGGGTTATGTAGTTGTAGACAAATATATTAGTCTGTCTGATAAACCTATTTGTCAGATAGCTTACCTAACGCTTAGGGTGTGTTTTGTGGTGAGGGTTAGGGTTGGTAAGAGAGGGGTAATAGTGATACCTAAGGAGATTAGAGAGAAGCTCGGGTTAAGGGAGGGTATGGTGTTAAACCTACTAGTTGAAGATAATAGGATTGTTATTGAAGTAGATGATCTATGGGCTAAGCTTAGGAAGAGGGGGTTAAAGCTTAAGGGTATGGTTAAAGCTGATTTATTGGAGGAGGAACTTGATAGAGTTGAAGAGGAATGGCTAGGAAGAATAGAGTAGTTGTAGTTGACTCTTATGCTATTATAGCTGACTTGTTGGGGGAGATTACTAGTAGAGCTCGTAGAGTACTAGATAGCATTAGGCTTGGAGAAGTCATCGGGTTAGTCCATTACTTAACTGTATTTGAACTAGCATATCATTGGCGTAGAGGTAGATTACCATTTGCTAGTGAGAAAGAACTTTTAGAGTTCATTGACTACTACTTTAGATTCATAGACATAGATCCAAGACTTGCTATAGAAGCTTCAAGGATAAAAGTTATGGGTGATAAGATGTTAAGGGAAAGTAGGGATCCCAGGCTAAAACGTAGAAGTTTATCTATAGCTGATGCCACATGTATAGCGATAGCATTAGAGTATAGGGCACCAATAGTTTCAGGTGACTTAGATTTAACGTTTACTGCTAAGAATATGGGGGTAGAAGTAATATGGTAGAATACTAGTAGCATTAAATGGTGGCTATGTATGAGAGGAGAGGTTATCCGTGGACCAAGTGGTGAGAAGATAGGGCATTATACTAGTGTTAATGCCGTAAAAGTAGGTGAGGACATGGCTACTGGTACATGGATTAGATGGCTTATAGGTAAAGATGATGCTCCTACATTCTCTATGAGGTTATTTGAGGTAGAAGTCGATGGGCATATTAAGGCTCACAGACATCCATGGGAGCATGAAATATTTATTCTAAAGGGTAAGGGTAGGATTAGGATAAACAATAGACTATACGATGTAGGTGAAGGATACTATATCTACATTCCACCTAACGTTGAACACGAGTACTGGAATATTGGGGATTCAAAACTAGTATTCCTATGTATGATACCGAATAAGCCAACCACCTAACCACTACTCAACTTTTAAGCCTATACCTAGCTCTTCTACGACCACGTCAATGTTTAGTAATAGGTTGTTGAACAAGTTTATAGGTGATATGAGGACACCAGAGTATGATCTTAAGCCAGGATCAGTTAATGTCACTATTACTGGTATTAGCAGTTTTATACGTTTAAGTTCTTCACCATAACGTCGTGCTACTAGCCAAAGCCTTTTAGCAAGCCTCTTAGTTCTTTCAAGGTGTTCTTCAGCAGCTTTTCTAAGCTTCCACCGCTTAGAGTAACCTGGGCTCCAGTGCTTACAGTCAACTACTATTGTGTATCTTGGGCCAACCCCTAGAACATCTACTTCAAAACCCCTAGGTGGTGGAAGCCTTATATTACGGTAAACACGGTATCCATGAGCTTCAAGATACTTAGATGATAGTGCTTCAAAGTCTCTCCAATCAAGGTATAAGCTTGCCTTATCAACTGGTATACCATACTTTAAGGCTTCTTCAACTAAGCCTAGCCTAGAAGAAATAGTAACACCTCCACCTTCAAGTAAAACTAACCCCTTCTCCTCAAGAACCCGGAGTACGTTAAGTAGGAAATCTCCTACAATACCTGTCTTCTCCTTTAACAAGCTATTCTCTACGAAGTCTCTTCTCCTAGACTCTTCTAGTAATACAAGTAGAGTTTTACGTACTGCCTCTCTTAATGGATCTTGCAATAGACTCTAACACCTCTATGAATTCTAGTAGCTCGTCTAAGCCTACATGAGGCATAACCACTATTCTAACACCATCAACTAGCCCACAATGATAAGGATACCAGCCCATACCCCAAGCCTTCTCCAGGACCAGTCTAGCTTCCACGCCCTTAACATCTATACACAGTATTGGTGTTTCAGGCTTAACAACTAGTCTTAGACTATCCCTCTTGCCTACTTCCTCAGCTACCTTTAACGTCTTCTCCATTAACTCTACTGCTAACCTACTATAACCCTCCCATCCAAAATGCTTTAACATAGCCCACGTAGCAGCAATACTACCACCAGTTCTAGTACCACCTAACCCTACCTGATAACCCATAGGCATATACTTTGATTCAAATATAAGTGGTTTAAACCACTCACTACTCCTAACAACTAGTCCTCCACTAGGTATGGGTGCTAAGCCTAGTTTATGTGGATCTATGGTAACTGATACTACTGCTCTATTACGGAATCCTATGTCGGGTAACCTGTAGCCCTTCTCCCTAAGGAATGGTATAATGAATCCTCCAAAAGCAGCATCAACGTGTATTACCGAGTTATGCCTAGATGCTATTTTTGAAGCTTCCTCGACATTATCTACTGTTCCAAAACCAGTAGTACCAGCAGTTAAAACTATGACTCCAGGACCATGTTCTTCAAGTTTTCTTTCAAGATCATCTAGGTCTACGTGGAATTCTTCATCAACCTTTACATCTATTCCTCTAACTCTTAGCAAATGCACTGCCTTACGTATACTATTATGAGCTGTTAAAGGTACATACACGTTCTCATAGCCATGCTCTCTAGCAAGGTATATAGCTGAGATATTTGCTTCAGTACCACCAGTAGTAATAATACCACTAACATTTCTACCACCAAGAATTTCACCAAGCATTTCAATTACTTCACTTTCAAGCCTACTAGTCTCCTTAAACACTAGAGGGTCATTAGCGTTAAAGAACATGAACAACTTGTAGGCCTCAATACTTAGTGGGTGAGGTCTAGTAGTCATAGAGCCAATAATATGGTTTACTAAGTGCTTAGGCTCATGCATAAACCTCTCATAGAGTTCAGCTAAAACATCCCTCCAATCATAACCCTTCCTCGGAAATCCTCGGGGAATAGCCAACATGGATCACGGAGAATACTACGTGTAAACCGTTACATAAAAACCTTCTATACAGTACTCATAGTACTAGAACTCTAAGATACACTTACTCTATTCCTTAAAATAGTTTTAGCTAACTTGCCAATCAACTCCATATTGGAGTCAACTATTAACCTACATGGACTCCAATCACCTATATCTTTGCAAACATTATTAAGCCTCGTAATGAACAAACTTACTTCATCATACACTACGTCTAATCCCTCTACATTACTAAGTGCTTGGTCTAGTAACTCTACGAGAATACTACGTAGTAGTCCTTGAAGACTCTCAACAACTTGTTTATTCCTAAATATTCTTCTAGGATAACTTTCAGGAATCATTGAGAGAAACAATGATTTTACGTGAACACAGCAATCAAGTTTAGGTAAATCCGTGAAAACACTTATTACTAGGGGTAAGTGTTTTTCATCTAAGACCTCTAATGGACCATAGATTAGTGTTCGTAGTAGCTCCTCCAATAGCTTAGGTTTATCCATGTACATCCTAGTTGATTGTCTAATAACCTCTACTACTATATTAGCTAGCTTATCTCTAAGACTTATCTTAGGGTAAAGTTCTAAGAGTACAAGGAGTTTAAGGACAAGATGCTTGTCTCTACCATATAATTCAACTAGCATTTTAGGACTAGTATACTCTAATACTTTATCCTTAACACTTGTTAGTGAGTTAACTATAGAGTTGAACGCATTACTTGTACTTTTAAGAGCTTTAAGGCTAGCAATGAATTCTAGTACAGGTACGATATCTTCTATGCTCCTAGAATTCCTGAGTAAGTTTACTACAGCTCTAGATACTTCTTCAACACTACATCTACTCCTACTACACTCGTAGGCTAATACTCTAGGCTCTCTAAGTAGTTTAGACATTATTTCTTCCAATGAATACTCCTCTCAAAGCTATACTAAAACTGTCTAAGGGTATATAAGTTGAGTAAGAGTTAATGAATAGCCTTAAATCTTAACTAAGAATACCTATAAAGGCAGGCTACTGTGACGAGAAACCGCGGGTCAGAGCCCTCCAGAAAGGAGGGCTATGAGGATCCTTGGGGGCGTTTCCTTAGCTGAGTAGCCTTTTATCTTGTCTACGCCTACTTTTAGTCTACTCCTAAACTTTTGTTAGGGTTTAATAGCCTCTCTGCTAAAATGTTTTAAACGGTGTTAAAATAGCCTTGAGTAATCCTGTAGGCAGTAAGAGTACTAATATAAGAATGCGTCAGTTCAAGACTCCACGTATTCCACCACCATTTGCTAAGCAAGTTGAAGAGAATCTTAAGTCTGTTAGGTATAAGATAGCAGTTATTAGTGGTAAGGGTGGTGTTGGTAAAAGCTTTATATCAGCAGCATTAGCATTGGCTCTTGCAAGACTAGAATATAGTGTTGGCTTACTAGACCTCGACGTCCATGGACCCAGTATACCCAAGATAACAGGCATTAGGGGTATGAGGCCGTATGCTGTTAATGGGAAAATAGAGCCTATACCATTAGCTGAGAATCTTAGGGTTCTAAGCCTGGAGTTATTCCTAGAGGACTACAATAAGCCTCTTGTATGGCGTGGTCCATTAAAGTCTAAGGCTATAACAGAGCTCTTATACCTAACTAATTGGGGTAGCCTTGACTACCTAATATTTGATCTACCTCCAGGTACTGGTGATGAACCACTTAGTGTTGCACAACTAGTTCCCGAGCCTCGTGGAGCAATAATAGTTACAACTCCTAGTAGTCTTGCAGGTGCCGTGGTACGTAAAGCAGTAGAATTCTGTATACAACTTGATCTACCAGTACTGGGTATAGTTGAAAACATGTCATACTTTAAATGCCCTGTATGTGGAAGCATACACAAGATATTTGGTGAAGGAGCTGCAGATGAAGTAGCAAAAGAGTATGGATTAGAAGTCATAGCACGTATACCAGTACACCCGGACTTAAGTAAAGCATTAGACCATGGCACTCTACCACAACTAATACTATATGGCGACGCTAACCATGAAGTAGTTAAAGCAATTATAGGGTTAGCAGAGAAAATTGTAGAGAAAACTATGCATGGAAAAGGAGAGAAAACCTCCATTCCTAACACATAGTATCCCTTCTCAAGTCTTCTAGGAAAACATAATTATTATGATTAATAACACATTATCTTAGGTACTTGGGAGCTAACGTATTGGGAGGAGTAGTACTCCATGTATTTATTTGAGCCTAGATTTGTTAACAGAGTTGAGGAGATTAATGCTCTTAAAACCTATTGTTCTTCTTTTAGAGCACTACCACTATATATTTACGGCCCTGAAGGATGTGGTAAAACAAGACTCCTAAAGGAATTTGTTAAGAGGTTTAGCGAGTTCTTTGGAGAAGAATCTATTGCGATTTACATTGATGCTTTAGAGGAACGTGATATAGAACATGCATTACTGGCTTCAGTGAAGTGGGAAGGGTTCTTCAAGTTAAGCCTAGATGCTGTTAAGGATTTTCTTCAAGTAGGTATTCCTTTAGGCCAAGCACTATCTAGGTCTATTTCACGGTTAATTGATAGAATAGCTAAAGGCTTTTACAAGGGTAGTTTAAGGGATAAATATATCCTTATAGTAGTCGATGATATTGCTAGAGCTATTGGACTTAACAGAGTTGAATGGTATGTTAAATGGCTTTACGAGTTAATGTGGAAGCTAGCTGAAGAATATAGGCCTAAAGCTATAAACATTATAGCTACGACCTCGGAGGATACAAGTAGAAAACTTGTTGGAAGACATAGCTATGCAGGTATAGAGTTAGTGTGGAACTTGGATAAAAGTGCATTTAAGGAGCTCTTCTACGAGCTTAATCCTCCAGGTAATGTAGACTTTAATAGTGTTTGGAGACTACTTGGGGGTAATCCTAGAAAACTTGTTGAGCTAGCCAGAAGATTTAATTGGAGTATAGAGGATATGCTAGTAGACTACTCAAGGCGTTTACACAGTATTGTTACTTCGATAGCTAGGGAAGGATTACTGGATAAGCTAGAACTAGTTTTAGAAGATGTTGATAGCTTAGAGAAGATTAGAGATAAGGATATGGAGAGGTTGGAGAATATATTAGAGGACAATAACCTAATACTATACAAGTATACAACAACAATAACGGGTGGTGAGGTAGCGGAAGACTCTGAAATAGGTGTAGGAAAATATTATGCTTGGCAAACACCATTGTATCGTATAGTATTAAAGAACATACTGGATGAAATCTAGATGAAATATAGTGTTGTAGTACTTATAGGTAGACGTTGTTGCCTAGAAGTCTTTTATCTTGGACTTAGCTCTACTACTACGATTTCTGGAGGAGACATGAATCTTACTGGGAGTATACTTGTACCTATTCCTCTTGAAACATACATTAATGTATTATCGACTTTATAGAGCCCTGCAACATACTCTCTATACTCTCTTGGTAGGGGTACTACTAATGGCCCTATGAATGGTATAACTACTTGTCCTCCATGAGTATGTCCTGCTAGGATTAAGTCTACTTTACCTTTAGCTTTACCTACTATTTGTGGAGAATGCGCTACTAGTAGCTTATACATACTAGCTGGTATGCCCCTGAGAGCTTTACTCATGTTATCTCTACCAGTATAGGGGTCGTCTAAGCCTATGATAGCTAACTTGCATTTATTGTTAACCACTAGGTGGCTATTTCTTAGTACAGTTACATTGTTTGTAGAATTAAGTTGGCTTAGGTATTTATCTACGTTTATCCCAGACCAGTATTCCCAGTTACCTGGAGCAATTATTACTGGTGCTATACTTGATAGTAATTCAACATATTTTATAGACTCGTTTACTCCAAGGGGATTGGATACTATGTCTCCTCCTATGATTATTAGGTCTGGTTTAACTCTAGCTGATAATAGTAGGGTTAGCCCATATCTTATGGTGTATAAGGGGTTGCTTCCCCCATTGAAGTGTAGGTCTGATAGGAACACTATTCTATAATTACTCGTACAGTGCTTTGTTTTAATGTGTAAGCTTGTAGTTGAAACCAGGATATATGGTTCAACTACTAGTGCGTGAATAGCTAGTGATAGTACTAGTAATGTTATGGTTAGAGCTATTAATAGGATTACTCTATATGTCTTGTCTATGCTCTTTCTACGGCTTAACGTAGTATTTATACTCACTTTTATTACCCTTACTATGATTTACGTTTAGAGTGATAGGGTTATGATAGTGCATGTTAGTGTTAAGTGTATCATTGTTGATAATAGTATTATTTTTATAGCATCTACTACGTGTTTAGGCTTTATGCTCTCTAATGGACTGCCTAGTGAGTAGTGGTTGGGTTTAACTAGTCTTATTCTTAATGCACCAGCTATAGCTGACATAGGATGCCCTGCGTTAATGCTTTCAGTTTTGCTATGATCTCTTAACCATATCCTTAGTGCATTTCTCCAATCATAGCCTAGGATCATTGAGGATAAGATTATGTATATTGCTGCTAGCCTAGCTGGTACATAGTTGATTAGTGTATCTAGTTTTGCTGAAAACCATCCCTGATCTCTTAGTTCTGGTGTCTTAAATCCTACTACTCCATCAAGTGTATTGATGAGTCGTTGAATATAGGGGCCTAGTACGCCTAGGAATGGATAGTATAGTATTGGTGATACTATTCCGTCAACAAGGCTTTCAGCAAGAGATTCTATAGTAGCAGATAGGACTTGTTCATTGTTTAATTGGAAAACATTTCTTCTAACAAGTTGTTGAGCCCAAATTCTAGCTCTAAGCCAATCATTAGTGCTAGCATAGCTTTGTACCTTTAAAGCTATCTCAACCAATAATCTAATAGAGAAACTAGTTTTGAGAAACCATGATGTAAGTAGAAGCCATAGAACTAGTCCTAGGAAATCTTTGGCACTCCAGGTAAGGTAAAGCAATACTATTACTGGTGCGGTATGGACTGCTAGACAGGTTAGTGCAAGTAGGACTCCATAAAGTCTACTAGCATATGGTTTAACTAGCTTACTAGCAAGAACATAGCATGTGTGGACTGGATGTATTTTTAAGAGTATACTTGAATGGAATGGATAGATATAGTCCAGAATCAATGCTATGCTAAGACCTAGAAGTAGTAGAGGCCCATTACCAGCTAAGCTATGGTATACACTGGTTAACCACAATATGGTTGCACCAAGCAATTACTTATAGTTAGATAAGAAAAATGTTAGAGAGCAAACTCGACGATAACGTATCTTAGGGTAAAATATTATTTTTGACCCTGGTTAAGGTTTCCTTGGTGACTCGTAGTTGAAGTATGTTAGAGTACTTGGTATCGTGGGCTTATTGTCTATAATTACTACTTGGACAGCTATATTAGTGGCAATAGCCTTATCTAGATGCTTTGATTTGTACTCTATGGCTTTAAGTGATCTAGGTGACTGGATCACTGCCTGCAATGGTGATCCACTATGTCTTGTAAACTGTAATAGGCTTAGCGAGCCAGTATTCAATTACGGCTTAATTATAGGTGGCTTAATGTTAGCTATTTCAACTATAAGCTTATACAAGTTTTCAAGATCGTATTCAATACTATTAACTATGGCGGGAATATCGTTAGCTTTAGTTGGGTTTTTACCTGAAAGATATGGTGTATATCACTTTATGGCTGCTCTTGTATTCTTCCTATTACTACCTATAGCTATGGTTGTTTACTCTAAGCTTAACTGGAGGAGTATTCATGGGAAACTAGCAATTGTTCTAGCACTTATATCGGTTATGGGTATAGTTTTGTTTATAGCTATAAGGATGAAGATAGTTAACTTGGGATACGCTATACCTGAAATAATAGGTGCATTGCCAGCAAGTATATGGATATCTATGTTATATGTTGGAGTTTTACGGAAAGGAAAGCCTACCTAACTCTGCGCTACGAGTATTTATCGTTGCGCTGATTTGATGAGTAATATGCTTTGTTTATTTTACTGTGATGTCTTTTCTTGTGTTAGGGTTTAACTGTGTAGTATAGTCTTTTTCTTTTCTTGCCCTTATTCTGGGCTTTTATGAAGACTATTTCTCCTATTTCTCTAGTATTTCTTACGTGGGGTCCTCCATCAGCTTGTATGTCTATGCCTGGGATTTCTACTATGCGTAGGTACTCTATTTCTGGGGGCATTCGTGATGCTAGTTTTACTATTCCAGGTATCTTTAATGCTTCTTCGCGTTTAAGCCAGTATATTTTGACTTCTATTCCCTGTTTTACTATTTCATTGGCTTTTTCTACTGCTTTACGGAATATTTCTGGATTGAATTCTTCTAGGCTATAGTCATCGTAGGCTTTATCTGGGCTTATGTGTCCTCCAGTTATTAGTGCACCATAGTCACGGTACATTATTGCTGAGAGTATGTGTGCTGCTGTATGTAGTCTCATTATCCTGTATCTTCTATTCCAATCAATAATGCCTTTTACCTCGTCTCCTACCCTGATATTGTGGTTTGGGTTTTCAAGATAATGTACCACGTCTCCAGACTCCTTATCTATTAGTACTTTTACTACACGATATTCTTCTCCATTCTTTAGGAGTATCCCGGTATCGTGTTCAAGACCGCCACTACGTGGATTAAATGCTGTTTTGTCTAGAACTATTTTCTCTCCTTCAACTTTTAGTACTTTGGCTTCGAATTCTTTTATGTAGCTATCCTTTTGGTATAGTAGTTCTGTAGGCAAGTCTCCCACGGTTACTATGGTTTAGCTTTCTGGATAATATTTCTTAGATTCCTAAGTGTAAGGTCATACACTCTAATATACTACCTCTGAGTAATAAAATGTGTCTGAGCACACTCTATTGTCTATGCCACAAATAGTTTTTAGGGAATGGTAGACTTGGATGAAACTGATTTAATGATAGTACACCCTCACTTAGATGTTACTGGTGGTAGTGAGAAGCTCACATTAATACTTGTAGAGGAGCTTGTGAAGAGAGACTATAGCATAGTAGTGCTTTCTAGAAATTTCTCGCAAGAATTCCTTAGACTCAGTGGCCGTGTTAGCTATGAAAAGTTTAGGCAAGTGGGGTTAGATTTAGGTGATAAGAGGCTTAATAGAATAACTGAACTGTATGTTAGCTTTTCAGAGGTTGTTAAGGAGTATGATCCACGTATAGTTTTCGCAATGATACAGGAGCCAGTGTACCTAGTGTTATCAAAGATTATAGCACCTAGGAAGAAGACAGCGATATACATTCACTTCCCGTTTGAAGAGGAGGTGACTAGGGAGAACATAGATATGTTTATAGACATGTACCGTTTCCCAGGATTCTATGAGGATATGTTTAAGTACGTAGATCTAAAGTTGACTAATTCTAACTATACAGCTAGGGTATTATATGAGCATTTTAGACTTGAAAGTAATGTGGTGTACCCAGCTATTCCATGGGAGTACTATGAAGAAGAAATAGATTTAGGCGAGGATCCTGGTCCAACTATTATTAGTGTTGGTAGGTTTGTACCTCATAAGAGACTAGATGTGTTGTTAAAATTGTTTCGTAGCCATATTAAGCCACGTGTAAGGGATTCAAAGTTAATTATTGTAGGTGTACCAGATGAAAGATACCTTGACTACTATGAAAGGCTTAAGAATATGGCTTTAAGTACTGAGGATGTAGAATTAGTTGATAGGCCCTTGACGCCACGACAACTACTTTCATATTATCGTAGAGCAAGAGTATATGTTCATTTAAGGATAGGTGAACACTTTGGAATGGCTCCAGTTGAAGCTATGACTCAAGGAGCTATACCAATATTACCGTTAAAGTCAGGGTTGGCTGAGCTATTAACTCATGGATGGAATGGCTATGTTTATGGTGATGATTCTGAGCTAGTAAATTATATTGTGAGAGTACTTGAAATGCCTCGTAAAGAGTACTTGGAGATGCGTAGAAGAGTGTATCGTAAGTCACTGTACTTTACGCCGGAAAGGTTTGCTAGTGATATAGTAGGTTATCTTGGAGTCTAATACCCGTATTACTACATGTTAATCATGCTTAGTGTTTAAGTCACCCTATTACAGTTATTATAGATGCTTTGTTGATATATCTAGCTTGTTTACTGCCTTCTTTAGTGAACGATCTATTATGATGTATTTGCCTCTTTGCTTCTGTATTATGCCTGCTTTTAATAAGTTTACTAGTATTCTATGTAGTGTTGACTTGCTTATTGGTCTGCCAAGTTTTCTTTCAAGTTCATCTTCTATTTCTGACCAAGTAGCTCCAGTTAATGTTTTTGCGAGTATGCTTAGTACGTCTATGTATAGTGGTGAATTGTATACTTTGAGGAATGTTTTTAGATCGTTCTCCCATTGTGATATAGCATAGTTTTCTGTTTTAGCTAATGCTTCCTCATGTTTTAGTCCTCTTAGTCTTAGAAGCCCATAATATGATATGAATCCTGGTATTCCTGATAGTTCTTCGTAAACCTCGTATAGTTCTTCTTCTCTAAATGATACATTCTTGTTTTTAAAGCCTTCTTTAAGGAAGTTTACTGTCTCTTCCCTACTCCATCTAGGTACATGTATTTCCTCAATGTATCTTGCGAAGCCTGGTTCTTCAGCACTTATTGGTGATATAATTTTTTCTAGTAGTCCTGGCATAGAGCCAGTTAGAATTACTACTATATTCCTGTAATTATTGTGTATGAATTGTAGTAGTCCACGATAATTAATTCCCTTAACGAATGCTAGGACCTGGGCTTCGTCAAATACTATAACGAATCTATTGTATTTGTTATTTAGTTCTCGGAGTAGGGATAGCATGTTTGCTTGAAATACTTCGCCAGTTAGCTTTACCTTCTTAATTCTAAGGCTTATTAGTGCGAGACTTAGCTGGGCTTCACTCGATAAAACTTTCTCGTTAAAACCTATTTCTGCTGGTATAAGGTACTGGAAACTTACTGCTCTAAGACCCATGTATGGTGATAGGTCGAAATATAGGAACTTGTAGCCGTAGTGATTAAGGAATGTCTTAACAACACTAGTCTTCCCAACTCTACGTGCACCTAAAACAGCTATAAAATAGCCTTTATCAACGGCTTCCCGTAACTTTTCTACAGCACTTCTATGCCCTTCACCATAAAGGTCTTCTAACCTAGTTATAGGCCTATCACTAAAAGTAACCAATGGGTTCTCACCCAGAACCAGTTCTCACTCAGAACATATAAAACCTCCTATTCAAGTAATAAAAGGAGTTAAGAGAACTCTTCCTTCTCAAAACAATCGGATACGGGTATATGGTAGCTAATCCTAGTTTAAAGAGATTTAAGTATGTTCCTTAACTCTACCGCTGATTCCTCTGGGCTAACCGTTACTATATGTACTCCACTACTTTTCTCATACCCACCCCATGTTTCTACTACTGGCTGTACTTCTATATGCCAGTGGTATTCCATCTCGCTATTCTTTGGTGCACAGTGTATCCAGTAGTTATAGTCTACTCCACCTAAAAGTCTTAGCAGTGCTCTAAGAACCTTTGATAATACTTGAGCAAGATCGAATAACTCATCATCGCTAGCGTTGGTAATGCAGGGTGAGTGTTTTCTAGGTACTATTAGTAGTTCATAGGCTTGTTTAGGAGCATACCTTGTATACACTATGAAGTGCTTTGACTCTAATACTAGTCTAGGTTCATCAATTCTATTAACCATATAACATAGTGGACATATACCATGTTTTTCCTTAAAGTTCTTGAAACCCTGTAATTCGCTAAGAATTACTGGTGGAGTAAAAGTGTTTGCAAATAATTGTAGGTGTGGATGAACTATACTTGCACCAGCTCTAGGTCCACGATTCTTTATCACTACCACATTCTCTATTCTATCGTCACCTAGTATCTCCTTTATCCTCCTACGTAATGCAAGAAACACGTAGTACATGTACTTAGGGTTCTCTAAGTATACTTCCTCACTATGTATTGGTGATTCCACTATAACCTCATGGTATCCATACAAGCTTATAGTTCCACGAGAACCCTCAGTATTCAAGAGTAGCGCTGGATACTTATTAGGGAAAATTCTTACAAGCCAATCCCTTACTCTTTCACCTTCTCCTTCAACTAGGTACTCCAAACTACTCGTTAATACCAGGGTTGCTGGAGGAGTCATATACTCGTGTCCAGGACAAAACGGGCATATCTTAGTCAAAGCCCCTACGTGCAGTCCTTGATATGAATAATGTTTTGGTCTTCTACGTCTACCAATAGCTATAATAGATATTCTCGAGGAATCAAAGAGAGACCTCCTTATCTCAAGCCTACTCATACCCCATTACACCTACTAGTCTATTAAACTAGTTTTCCTACTTATAATCACTCCCGGGTAGTATATTTTCCGTCATCTTCTTTAACTTAGTCAGCATCTTACCTATAGATAAACCTTCTAACGGTGCTTCTACCTCTACATTATACTCCCTGAAAACGCTCCTAACAATTGATGAATAATGCCTACTACCAAGCACAATTACCTTATCATATTCATAGAGTTTCTTCTCTACTACTTGTCTTCTCAAATCATCTAAGCTTATCGGATTTGTTCTTGGATCCTTAAACGTTGCATTATAGTTACCTGGAATAACATAATCTGGCTCAATAAACCCGTACTTAGCCGAAAGTATAAGCCAATCACATCCAGATAACTCAGCATATCTCTTAGCAGGCCTAAACAAGGGACCTATATATGCATCCCTAGCTTTAACTGGCCCCATATTTGGATTCTTATCCCATATCTTCCTAGCACTACAGGAAACTATTATCAAGATTCTCTTATTATGCATTGATACACCCCTATTGTATTAAATTAACAGTATCCATGTCTAGTAGGCAAAGCCTTGTACCCATAACTCTAGTAGCTACTGGAAACTATTTCCCAGCGATAAATAAGTATGCATGTGTTATGATGATACCCTATTCTAAGTAACACTTAAATATCCTCATTGTGGGCAGGCATGGACATATACCCTACTTAGCTCTCCGGTGACATGTATTGGGTGAATGGGTTCTAAGCAAACAAGATATCGAAGACATTGCTGTTGGTGCTGCAGTCCTAGGTACTGGTGGTGGAGGAGACCCTTATCTAGGTAAGCTTATGTCACTACAAGTCTTAGAGAAAGGCAAGAAAATAGTCTTAGTGGACCCAAGAGACGTTGACAACGAATCATTTATCATTGCCCCAGCATTTATGGGTACACCTGTAACAATGTTTGAGAAACTTCCAAGTGGTCTTGAATCAGTTAAAGTAGTACACATGCTTGAAGAATACTTTGGTAGAAAAGCCGACTTCTTAACCCCTATAGAGGCTGGAGGACTAAACTCTACTATCCCATTATATGTTGGAGCTATATCTGAAAGAACATTAATTGACGGCGACGGAATGGGGAGAGCTTTCCCTGAACTCCAAATGGTTACATTCCACCTATACGGAGTCAAGGCCACGCCTATGGCATTAGCTGATGAGAAAGGTAATGGAGTTATACTTGATACAGTTGACAACTTCTGGGCTGAGAAAATAGCTAGAGTTATAACCATACGCGTTGGCGGGTGGGCCTCAATAGCAATATACCCAATGAACGGTGAAGTATACAAGAAAGCTGTTGTAGCCAACACCATATCTAAGGCTGCTGAAATAGGTAGAGCCATAAGAGAATCAAAGAAGCATGGAAAGAACCCTGTTGACGCAGTCCTAGATGTTACACACGGTTATAGATTATTCGAAGGCAAAATAATTGATGTTAGCCGATGGATTAGAGCAGGATTTGCTAAAGGCGAAGTACTAATAGAAGGATTAAACGAGTACAAAGGTAAGAAAATGAAAATTCAATTCCAAAATGAAAACCTAGTAGCAATACTAGACGGAGAAGTCGTTGCAAGCGTTCCAGACCTAATATCCATCCTAGACATGGAAACAGCTGAACCAATAACAACTGAGAGGCTTAGATATGGTTACCGTGTAGTTGTAGTAGGAATTCCCTGTGACCCCAAATGGAGGACACCGAAAGCACTAGAAGTTGTTGGCCCAAGATACTTCGGCTACAACATAGACTACATACCCATTGAAGAACGTGTGAAAAAACTTGGACTAGGGTGAATAAATGCCTCGCTTACGTGTTGGAATAGATGTAGGAAGCACTAATACTGATGCAGTCATAGTTGACGAGAAAGGTAGACTAGTCTATGCTGTAAAACATCCAACAACACCCGATGTTACCACAGGTATACTGAATTCTCTCAAAATGGTTGTTGAAGAATCAAAGGTAGCTAAAGACGATATTGTAGCTGTAATGTTTGGTACAACTCACGGACTTAACGCTATTGTCCAGAGAAAAGGGTTATTGAAGGTAGGTGTTATACGTATAGGGTTACCTGCAACAGCTAGTATAGAGCCCATGACTGATTGGCCAAGTGATCTACGTAGAGCTGTAGGTGACTTAAAGGTACTGGTCAGAGGAGGGTTCGAGTACAATGGTGAAGAGATTGCCCCATTAGATGAAGAAGCTGTACGTAGAGCAGCTAAGAGATTTAAAGAACTTGGAGTTGAGGCTGTAGCAATAACATCAGTGTTTTCACCAGTAAAACCAGATCATGAGCTAAGAGCTTCTGAAATAGTACGTGAAGTTCTAGGAGACATACCCATATCTTTATCACATACCATTGGTAGCATAGGATTACTTGAAAGAGAAAATGCCACCATACTCAATGCGTCAATAATAGGTGTTATGCGTAGGGCTATAACTGCTGTAAGAAAAACCATGAAAGAACTAGGACTAGAACATGCTAAGCTATTCATAGCTCAAAACGATGGCACCATAATGTCTGCTGAACAAGCTGAGAAATACCCGATATTCACTGTTGTAGCAGCAGTCTCCAACAGTGTTAGAGGAGCCTACGTATTAACTGGGCTAGAAAACGCTATAGTAGTTGACATGGGTGGTACGACAACTAACGTTGGTGTTCTAGAACACGGATTCCCCCGTGAATCATCTATAGCTGTAAACATTGGCGGTGTACGTACAAGCTTCATGATGCCAGACTTCGTATCCATAGGTGTTGCGGGAGGAAGCATAGTAAAGGTTAAGAATGGAGAAGTAACCGTAGGCCCTGAAAGCGTAGGCTATGAGCTAGTAACTAAAGGTATTGCATGGGGAGGAGATACTATTACTGCAACTGATGTAGCACTAGCTTTAGGTAAAATGACAATAGAAGACCCTAAATGTAATCCAGAGAGAGCTCGGAAACTAATACCACAGAATTTAGCAGTTAAAGCCTATGAATATATTGTGAGAAGGGTAGAAGAAGCAATAGACAAAGTTAAGACAAAGCCAGAGCCTATGCCAGTAATATTAGTTGGTGGAGGAAGTGCAATGCTTCCAAGAAAGCTTGAAGGAGCTTCAGAGGTAATAAGACCTGAAGGAGCACAATCAGCTAATGCTATTGGTGCTGCAACAGCACTAATTGGCGCTACCATAGAGAAAACATATAGTTATGAACAAGTACCTAGAGAAAAAGCACTTGATGAAGCAAAGAAGGAAGCTATAGCTAAAGCCATTGAATCTGGTGCTGATCCTGCAACAGTTAACATAGTTATGGTTGAAGAAATATCAATGCCCTATCTACCAGGAAACATAGTTAAGGTAAAAGTAAAGGCCGTTGGAAGAGCTAAACTATAACAATATTCTTCTAAAAATAAAATCTTCTAATTGAACAATATAGTATTTTACTTTTATTTAAGTGGTATTACAAAAACATTTTTAAACTGTTTCATGACTATGTTCCCCTAAGTTTAGGGTGGGATGAATGGGTGAATCTAACCGTAACGTAAGAGATGTATATGGTGATTATGCTACCCAGGTTATACCTAGAGAAGAACTGAAGTCCACATTAAACATATTCATGGTGTATATGGGTGTACTAGCAGTTATAGCAGCAATATTTGCTGGCTCTGGATTAGCTCAAATGTATGATCCAAGTACGACCATATTAGTAGCACTAATAGGTAATGCTATGTTGGCTGTGTTTGGCGGACTAATTGCATACATTGGTGGACATACACGCGCAAACACTTACATGATATTAAGGTACCCGCTTGGTAGAATAGGTGCAATGATAGGAAGCCTCATAGTATCAGCAATACCGTTAATAATATGGTTTGCTGTTGAAACATGGCTCTTCGGTATAACAGTTAACGTAATCTATCCAGGCCACCCATTAACGAGTATCGCGGCTGCTTCTCTATGGGGAGGCTTATTAATGATGCTTACAGCTTACTATGGATTTAAGGCTATAGCTATTCTAAGCTACATTACCGTACCATTCTGGTACGCGCTTATAGCAATAGGGTTCTTTGCAGCAGTAGACTTACATGGAGGTCTTGACGCCCTATGGTCTGCTAGACCAGAAACCATAGCTCCATTAGGGCTTGGTATAACCTATGTATTCGGCTTATATGCTTCAGGATGTGTTATAACATCCGATGTATCAAGATATGGTGTTAAGAAATGGTCTGGTAGCGTAGCTTGGGGAATACATGTACTAGTATTCATGACCCTACTACTATTTGCTGGTGCCTCAATGACTTTACTAACAAATAGTCCCAACGTAATAGTAGCTATAGCGCAAATAGGCCTTGGTATAGGAGCATTACTATTAGCAATTCTAGGCCAGTGGACTACAAACGACAATAACTTATGGAGTGCTGCACTAGCATGGATAAACATTACTGGTAAACTAAACAAAAGACAATGGGTAGTAATAATAGGCATCATAGGAACCCTTATAGCAGCACTATGGGGTGGAGTCTATGGTATGAGCCTTGAACCATTCATAAACTTTGGCGTATTCCTAGGATACTTCATACCACCTGTAGGAGCTGTACTAATAGCAGACTTCTACATATTAAGTAAGTTCGTGCTTAAACGTGAGTACAAGTTTGGTCCTGGTACAAGATATTCCATGGTAAACATACCAGGTATAGTAGCTGTATTTGCTGGAGGACTTGCTGGATGGCTTGCATCAACTTATGGTACACCATTACCTACGGGTATAGGTACAGCTGATGCCATAATAGTTTCACTCCTACTATACCTAGCACTTACCATAGGCTTCCATAAAGCTGGAGTAAAATACGAAGTAGGGGTATGGGTTGAGAAACCTACAGGATTCTAAAACTAAGGGGGTGAATGGGTTATGGTTGAAGTTAGATCATTTGCACTAGCTTCACTAACCCTAATGCTAGTGCTAGGAGCAGTAACACTTGCACTAGCTCCTCTTACAGGGCATTATCGTGGTAGCTATCTAGCATTATTTCTTGGAGGAGTAATAGTATTTGTATCAGCTGTCTACCTACCAATAATATATCTACGTAAAGCTAGTGATGTACGTAGAATTGCTGTACCAGCTATGCAGAGCTTATGGGTTTCAACTTCAATGGGGCTAGGCTATGTTGTAACAGCACTTGCACCATACTTCCAGATAAAACTGTGGGTAGCATATACGTTGTTCATCATAGGATGGATAATATTGCTCTACGGCCTCTACGCTCTACTAAAGATAAGCAAAGAAACAGGAGTGCCATTAGCAGTGTAGTATCATGTAACTTCAACAACTTTTTCTCATTTCTAATAGCGTCTTCGTTATCCCCTACTTAGATTTCTTAGCTACTAGGTGTTCTGTTATCTTTATTTTAGCATAGTCTTCTAATGCTTCAATTGCATCAAGTGCATGGTATACTGTTTCACCGTAAGCTACTACTCCATGATTTTCCAGTACTACGACTCTACACTTTTCTGCTTCTTCTCCAACTCTTTTAGCTAGTTCCAAGCTACCTGGCTCTAACTCCTCTACAACTCCTATGCACTCGCCTATAGCATACTTTGTCTCAACTAGTTCGCTTGGATCAAGCTTTAACCCTATCCTCAAGGCTAGTATTGTGTAAGGGTTATGTGAGTGAAGTATTGCTTGAGCACTACTTACCCTACGATATATTTCTAGGTGTAATCTGTACTCTATTGTGGGCTTATATCTACCAGTCCATGTCCCATCAAGTCTAACTACTACTAGGTCATCTGGTTTAAGAATATGTTTGGGTAAACCACTAGGTGTCATAAGGAATTCTCTACTACTTATCTTTACGCTACCATTGCCTCCTCTAACATTAATAAGTCCTCTACTATGTAGTATTCTCATAGCATCTACTAGTTGTTGAGCTTTCTCTAAGTAATCTTTATCTATTACTAGTTCACCTCATCTTTCCTTCTAATACTTCTACTACTCTCGCTAGTTCTCTAGCAAACATTGTATCTACAAGTTTTCTTGGACCTTGTTCAAGTGCCTTTGGTATTTCTGGGTCTAGTGGTAGTTTTCCTAGATAGTTTATTCTCTTCTCTCTTGCTAGTTCAATACCTTTAGGTTCTCCTAGAGGATATAGTATTGTTCCATTTATCTTCAAGTACGCCATGTTCTCAAGTAATCCTGCTATGTAGGCTTTCATAGCCTTTAACAAGTCTATGAGCCTAGATGCTACTGTAATTGATAGCTTTGACGGCGTTGTAATAGCTATTATGCTACTTTTTTCTCTTAGCAGGTTAACTGTTTCTAATACTTCATCACCAGTACCCGGTGGTAAGTCTATTACTAAGATGTCTAAGCTATCCCACCTAGTTACTGCTAGTATTTCTCTTATAGCATCACGTTTATTTGCTCCACTTATAGGTGTAGGCCTATTTCTTGCTAAGAGTCCTAAGCTCATAACCTTTACTCCATTAACTACTGGTGGTATTAGTCCATCCTTGCTCTCTTTTAACTCAGCTTCGTCTAGCTTAAATAGTACGTGTGTTACAGGGCCGTGGAGGTCTAGGTCTAGTAGTCCTACTGTTTTGTTTCTCTGTGATAGTATTAGGCTTAGTGTAGAAGCTATTAGACTCTTACCTACACCTCCTTTACCTGAAGCAATCATTACCGTGTGCTTTATTTTTGAAAACCTGTTTCTTATAGCCTCTATTCTAGGGTCAACTAACCTCTTCAAGGATTTCAACCTACTCTAATTGATTTTATCCATACACCTCTACCACTAATAATTTCGAGGTCGGGGCTACCACATTTAGGGCATTTAATGAATGATGATGCTAGTTCTGGTACGTAGTGTATTGGGTTTTCGCATTCTTCTCCTGGCTCTAGGTCTTGGCAAAAAACCTCTTTAATCTGCTTCCATACCTCATTGAATCCGAATTCGTATCCACATGTATTGCATTTTAGCTTTGCTTTCTCAACCTCTATTCTAACATCTATACTCCATCCTAGTTCCTCCTTAAACAACGTGTTTAGAGCATCTCTTAGTATTTCTAGGTCTATTTGAGATAGTTCTCCAACAACTATGTCTACTCCTTTAACCTGTACCTTTTTCTCCTCAGCTATTTTCTTAGTAGTTAATACTATGCTCGAGGCAAGACTCCACTCATGCAAGGCTCGCCATCTCCTAGGATGGTTATATCTCTATGTTAGCGTGTATTGCCTTTAAATCCTCCTCGGTTTTACCTAACTTGTCCATTAGCTCAGCTACAACAGCGTCTAGGAACACCATAGCTGTATCCTCAAATAGTGTTCCTAGGGGTGCAAGGGGTTCGTGTATGCCAAGAATTTGTCTTGCAAAATAGTCTTCTTCACGTGCAATCTTAGTTCTACCTGGAACCTCCACTACTATATCAGCTATCTTGGCAAGAGGGCTATCGGGATAGCTTGTTACGGCTATAACTGTTGCTCCAACTTGTTTAGCTGCTTCAGCTGCTGTTATTATTAGCTTAGTTCTACCAGAACCCGATATAGCTACTACTATGTCATCCTTACCTATCCTAGGCACAATAGTGTCTCCTAGAACGTAGACGTTGTATCCTAGGTGTAGGAGTCTCATAGCAAAAGCTCTACCAACAAGACCACTGCGTCCTGCACCCATTACTAGTATTTTATGGTCTTTTCTATGGTATACTTCAACTAGTTTATTTATCATCCTTTCTACTTGTTCTTTCTTCAGTGCTCTACTAGCATTTATTATAAAGTCAGCTATAACGTACATTGCCTTGAAGACGTTTTCGACCATAACTTGAGTACACCTATCCCAAAGGCTATGTTGCTTCTAACACCACTTACTATGTTAGGATACCTCCTCTAGGAAAAGAGTTTCGGCTAGAGAAGTGGAATAATTGTAGGCTAAACCTACTTTAACACCGAAAAAGTATTATAACACAGTTATAAGACTGTATTCCTGGTGGAAAGCTTTGCCTAGAGAAGTAAACTTAACATTAAGATCTGGTTGTACATCCCATCCATTCACTAGGCTAATAAAACTATTAGATGAAGTAAGCAAAGGCGAGGAAATAATAGTCAAGATAAGAAGTGCCCAAGTAAACTACAATATATTATTTGAAGAAGCGTTTAAGAAAGGTGTTAAAGTAGAAGTAGATGAAAAAGGAGACATAGCGTTAATTAAGTTATCTAAGTAGGTGTTAGGGTAATGGCTAAGGACATGTCGTTATTGTTTAGAGCACCTGCTAGACTTGAAGGAGATGAGGTAGTAGTTAACGATAAGGTTAGGATTAAACTTGAAGACATAGACATGGACTTAGTGTTTGCAATAATATCAGCGTGTACGATTAAGCATTTAGTGAGAGACATAGGTGTAAAACCTAGAGAAGTAGTAATTAACGGTTATGCTAAACCAGAGAAAATTATTGAAGGACACGAAGTACCAGATAAAGTAGAAATAATTATCTCAACTAGCGAAGACGCTGACAAGAATAAGGTTGCAAAGGTATTAGAGGTATGTAAGCTTCTTAAAATGCTATCCCATATAGTTAACATGGAACTTAGAGTAGTAACCCTAAGCTAGCATTATGTTATTGTTAACTGAAACACATCACCTCCCCAAACATTTCTTACAACTGGTGTTTCACCTACAAGTCTTCCCTCACCGTCATATACCTTGAAGTAAGCATCTACTGGTTCCTCAAGCTTACTAGCATTGATTCTAGCTTCTTCTCCCTTTACTATAGCTGACTCTAGGAGTTCACCACTCCACATCTCTATCCTATAGTTTTGAGGCAATCCCTTAATGACTATATAGTCTCCTTTCCTTACAACAAGATTACTCGAAGGTATAATCTCTGCCTTACCATCAGGTGTTATCCAGCCTAACCTAACAACAGCGAAAACCTCGTTATTAAAGAATCTTAGCCTTAATGGATGGTATCCTGCGGATAACTCAACTATATCACTATGATAAACTGTTGGTGGCTGCTCCTTCCAAGCATCTATTAATACTTGATCTCTAACCCATAGAACTCCTCCATCATCTACTTCTAGGTAAAAGCGATAGTATCCTGCAGTATCTACCACAACGTAACCTGTCCATTCAACGGCGAAACGGTCAGCTGGTACTCCTGGAGCAGGTTCATCCCACCATACAAAGTTTACTTGAGGGTCTATTCTAGTAGTTACTAGTTCTAAGTTCTTAAAATCTTTTGGAGGTTTACCATTACTCCACTTATAGTACTTGCCTAGTAAGCCATTAACTATTCCTTGCTCAAGCCTAACTACTAGGATTTTAGCCAAGCTTAGTACACCTAATACATACAATACTAGAGCCTATCAGTAAGACTCTACTCTACTTATCAGTGTAAAAAAGGACTAGGGCTCCTAAAACAATTTACACTTAAATTGTAGGAATCCTTATCTCCTTAGCCTCTATATCAGGTGTTAATGGTAGTATCTCCTTAGATTTAGTAATGAAGACTATTCCTTGGTAGGGTGCAATATATACATGAGACTTAGAAAGAACCCTAGTAATCCCATGTATAACAAGTACTTTCTCTTCACGTAGCTTCTGTACTATATTCATAAAGTCATATGGATTCAAATATACGAGTACTCCTCCAACAACTACTCTTTGAGATTGAATTGCTGCAACTGATGCTCCAGATGCTGTGTATGCAGTCAAGGCTTACGTACCGTATTACACATTCTTTGAACATGATATTTAATCTTATGCTTTAACATGCATGGCTTTTAGTGGTGTCTTCTTTTCAGGACAAGATACACTGTTAGGATAATTACTAGGATTAGAGCTATCATGGATACCTCATACCAGTATACTCCTTTATCTCCACGAGGAGCACTAGCTTGATCCAACAGGTATAGCATGTAGCCTTTATCTTTATCTTTAACTGATACTGCTACTTCAGTAATGTTGTCATTGTCTATGTCTGAGATTAATCCTCCACCATAGTTTTCTATCTCATTGATGTCTGCTTCAAATATTTGTGTAACATCTAGTGTTACTAGATCCATGTATAGAACTTTGAGTTTACCTTCACTCATGCTTAACGCTATTGCTATGTAGTCTTTACCATTAATGTTATCTACGTTACCTATATCGTTTAGGGAAACTAAGTAGTCCCTATAGTTTTGGGGAAACAGGTATGTCTTAACTACTTTATTATTTAAATCAATTACAATAACTCCGGGATCTTCAAGAATTCTGCCTAGTATTATAGTATTGTTGTTTAATGGTGTAGAGCCTTTCTTTTCAACTATAGCGCTTAACATTACTTCATGAATGCCTATTTCGTCTAAGTTGAGTACGTATGACTTGTTTTCCCATAATGCTACTACTTTGACACCTTCACCATCCATTCCATAGAATAGTACTAATGGTTTAGAGTTAACTACCACCATACCAGCTTCTAGTACTATTCTTAAATCTAAACTAGTAGCGTCGAAATCCATTATTTTATCTACATGTAGCTCATAGTCTTTTACGTATGCATTAACTACTAGTATCCTATTCGAAGACGGTGGATTACATAGTAATAGTATGGTTATTTTTTGATAATTCTGTAAAGTGTTAACTGGTATAGCCTTCTTAGTGAAACAGTATTTTGCGTTCTTACTAATATTTTCTATTATCTTTGATGCTTCGTATATCTTATAGCTTCCTTCTATTGGGTCTATGTATATTATATAGTTTTTCAGTGATAGTAGTTTGCTTTCTACTAGGTGCAATAGTGTTTCATTAATTTCATCACGATCATAATCTCCTATACTGCTCGCTATAACTAGTGATTCATTTAAGATTTTTTCTAGAGTTTTATTACTTAAGACCTTGGTGCTTACCTTGTTATCTCTTATATCATAGATTAATATTGTTATAGCTGACTTATTGTTTAGTATTATGGATGATAGTGTCTTATTTACCTTGAATGCTTCTATGCACTTCTGAGTTCTAGGTAGAATACCTAGTTCCTGTGTTTTATTTAGCTCAAAGTCAATTAGTATTATTGCTGTCTTATTTCCATGTCCAGTGTAGGTACATGAAATTACTTCTTTATATCCATCATTATCTACGTCTATTACTCCTATAGCCTTCCCTATGGGATAGTCTGAATATATTTTATGTACTAGTATGCTTGCATTAGCCATTGTTTCTGTAGGTAGTAGAGATAGTATTGTGGCTACGAGAATTAGTGCTAATAGAGTCTTGTTCACTCTCTTTCCCTCATAAGAGTTGTTTATTTATTTGAGTAAATATTGTTTTCGTACTTCAAAGTGGTGTCTTAATGTGTTTTCCTTACTTAGCTTATACTTCAATAATATAAGTACTTGGAGCTCACTGGTATTGGGTTTAGTGTTGGAGGCGTAGTTGGCGGAGAAATTGGATATGTTATTGTTGTGTTTAAGGTTAGATTAGGCCTTGTTTTATTGTATACTCTACTACTGGATCAGTTATAGCGTAAATTATGTCTCCTTGGGGGCTAAGTCTTTTTTCTATTAAGCCCATTTTTTGTAGCATTAGTAGTATTTCATGTAGTGCTGAATCATATATTGGTTTTAGTTCTTTGGCAAGTAGGTATCTTTTTATTTTACTCCATGTGTTGAGTCCGTTGGCTATTGCTTCGAGTACGTATTTGTATCTTTTGCTTCTGTTGTAGAGTTCGCTTAGTTCTTCTTTGACTAGTGTTGAGCCTTTAATGAGTGTTTCATTTATTGCTTCACGGGTTAGTCCTTTGTCTATGCATGTTCTTCCGAAGTATACTAGCCAGCCTATTATACCGTTGAAAGTATTTGCTGCTTCTTCTATTATTTCTCGTGGAGGCTCTATGCCGTATTCTCTAAACCCTTTGATTAGGAATTCTATGCTTTGGCTTATGCTTAGCCTAGTAAGTGTTATTTCGTAGGTGTATCTACCGTAGAGTTCTGATTGGGGATCATTTATTTTTAGGAAGTCGTGGAGTAATCCTACTTCACTACCAGTTAGTACTAGTGTTAGGTTTTGTAGGTTGTCGTAGATGTAGGCTATTATTGAGCGGAAATTTATCTTTGAGAATCTAAGGTATTGTGCTTCATCTAATACTAGCACTATTCTCTGGCTATTGTCTTTGGCCCATTCGTTGAGTGTGTTGAATATTTTTGTTAAGGTATAGGGTAAGTGTGAGGGCTTAGCATTGAGTTTTACTTGAAGCCCCATAATTGATACTTCTTTAATAGATTTTAAATACTCTATTATTTGTTTCCACTTATACTTCTTTATAATAGTTTTTAGGATGTCTTCAACTAATAGGCCAATTGCATACGATGGTATATACTTGTACTCTCTGTATATGCTTCGTACATCAGCATAAGCATATGGTATTTTCAGGGTATTTAATGCTACTTTAACTAAGCTCGACTTACCAATTCTCCTAATCCCTAAGACTAAGATTAATCTTCTTCCCTCCACTATACCTTTCCTAAATAATTCCAGCTCTCTTTCACGATTATAGAAGTCATTTGGATTTTCCTTAACCCCTTCATCAAATAGCACTGCTACACCCCCTAGGAGTAACTACACCCCTCTGTAGTAAATGAATCTTTTTACTACCCTAAGCTACGAGAATGTAGTTTAGAGGAGGTTGCTTAGAGTATGGGTACTAGGTATTATGTTGCGAGATTATGGGAGAAAGCTAATGGTAGAATAAGATGTCTTGTATGTGAAAGAAAGTGTACCCTAAACGTTGGTCAGATGGGTTTTTGCGGAAATTACCAGAATATTGATGGTAAGCTAGTACATGCAGGTTATGGTCTTGTTAGTGCAGTGGAAAGTCGTCCCATTGAGATTAAGCCTTTCTTTCACTACTGGCCTGGTAGTAGTGCATTAACGTTTAGTTTATGGAGCTGTAGTTTTCTTTGCCCATGGTGCCAGAACTGGAGTCTTAGTAAGCGTAAGCCTAAGCCAGGTAGTGATGAGTATATTCCTCCAGAGAAACTTGTAGAGCTGGCATTAAGGGCTGGTGATGAGGGGTTATGTGCTAGCTTTAATGAGCCTACGATAGGCTTCGATTACTTGGTAGATGTATTCGAACTTGGTAGGAAGCATGGGCTCTATGGCACTATAGTTACTAATGGCTACATGACATCGAAGGCACTGAAACTATTACTCGAGGTGGGTGTCGACGGCTATAGCATAGATATTAAGGGGTGTCCGGAAACATATCGTCGATACATAGGGACTATTAATGGTGCTGAAGTGGTTTTACGTAACGCTAAATACATACTAGATAATGGCGGACATGTTGAAATGGTCTTCCTAGTGGTACCGGGAGCAAATGATAGTAATGAATGTATTGAATGGGTACTAGGAAAACTATACGATAATCTGGGACCAGATACTCCACTACATATCAATCGCTACTACCCAGCATATAAGTATAGTAAACCACCAACACCTATTAGTACATTACTACGCGTATATGATAAAGCAAAGAAAATGGGATTCAACTACGTGTATATAGGAAATATTGGAGCTGGAACACCATATGAGAATACTTATTGCCCAAAATGTGGTAAAACATTGATAGTAAGATATGGCACTGAAATAGTAGAATACAATATTACTAGCGATGGAAAATGCCCTAGATGTGGGCACCGCATACTAATTAGGGGTAAACCTATTCTAAAGCACAGTACTCGATGGAGAAGCTGGATATAGTGGTTAAACAAGTAATTGACCACCTGGATACGGTAGACATATATACCTACTCTACTTCTAAGCACTTAGGGTCTAAGAGATGGATGCAAGAATTATAGCTGGAATAATAGTAGCATTACTCATAGGCGTAATAATAGGCTATGCTATAACAAGTACTACTACTAAACCCAGCACCATAACAACCACAATACTAAAACCAACAACCATAACTAGTACAATTACTAAAACACTAACAACACTTGAAACAACAACTAGAACAACCATAGTCACTAGTCCAACAACTATTACGAGAACTACAACTATACCAGTAACAATTACCTATACTACACCAGTAACAATAGTCGATGCTCTTGGAAGAGAAGTGTTATTCACGAAGCCTCCTAAGAGGGTAGTTAGCTTAGCGCCAAGTATAACCGAAATACTGTTCGCGTCAGGCTTAGACGACTATGTAGTAGGTGTAGATAAGTATAGTAATTATCCGCCTAAAGTAGTTGAACTAGTTGAGAAAGGCGTAATTAAGGTTGTAGGAGGCTACTGGAATCCCGACATAGAGAAAATAGTTGAGCTTAAACCAGACTTAGTTCTAGCATCAGCTGGCGTTCCATCACATGTACAACTACTTAGTAAATTTAAGGAACTAGGTATAAGAGTTGTATACCTTAAAGCTAGCTCAGCTCAAAACATATACGATATATTCTATGATATAAGGCTAGTAGCGCATATATTTAAAGTAGATGATAAAGCTGAAGAAGTAGTAAGTAGTATAGAGGCTAAGATAGAGAATATAACATCTACTCTAGCTAAAGCAAATACTACACCAGTTAAAGTACTAATACTATTAGGACCACCTTCATGGGGCTTATGGACTAGTGGTAGTGGTACTTTCATAGACTATGTGATTAAAACTGCTGGTGGCGTGAACATCGCGGGTAATTATCATGGATGGGTTCAGCTAAGTTATGAAGACATAGTATCAGCTAACCCGGATGTAATCATAGTAACTGTTATGGGGCTAAACCCTAAGGACGTGTTATCGGAATTAGCTAAAACTCCATTAAATGAAACCAATGCCTTCAAGAAAGGTAATGTCTATGTTTTGACGGGTGAAGCAGACGATATTCTAACACGTCCTGGGCCTAGGGTAGGTGAAGCAGTAGAACTTGTAGCTAAGATTCTTCACCCAGAGCTTTTCGGCGAAGTAAGTAGAGCTGATGTAACTAAGATGCAGAGTTCCCAATACATGTTAAGAGTAGAGTATTCGGTAGCTGGTGGTATTGTCGTTGAAGCTTAGTGAGCTATACCAGTTTAGGTTAAGGAGGTTTTTTGCATCTATTATCTTAGGGGTAGTATTATTAGTTATAGCTTTAATGGTATCTCTCTCCATAGGCTCTACAAGTTACGGCTTAATAGATGTACTCCATGCTTTTGCATGGAAGCTGGGCTTGGAGTCAAAACCAGATAACGTGTTGATAATTGAGTTAAGACTTACACGTAGCCTTGTAGCATTACTTACTGGTGCATGTCTTGGTATTGCTGGAGTACTTGTACAGTCTATTACACGTAATCCTTTAGCTGAACCATTCCTACTAGGGCTATCTTCAACTGCTTTAACAACTGTAGCATTAACTGTTCTCTTAGCACCAAGCATACTTGCCATAAGGTATACTACCGTGTTGGTTGCGTTTATGGGAGCATTCATAGGCTTCACCCTAACACTGCTACTAAGTGAGCTTGCAGGTGGTTCTCCTCTAGCTCTAATCCTAGCTGGAATAGCTGTTTCATCTATTTTTTCAGGTTTTTCCCATGTACTAGCATTTCTTGTTCAATCAGAACTACGAATGCCATTCCTTATACTACTTCTAGGAACTTTTTCTTCAAGCCTGAAACCCGATGTAACATTACTATCCATTGTACTTGGCATAGGTTTTACCATATCAATGGTTCTGGCTAAGCCATTAAACGCTCTACTATATGGAGACGACTATGCAAGCCAGCTAGGGTACAATCCTAGAACCATACGTAGAATTTCATCACTTATAGCTAGTTTTCTAACTGGGGCTACTGTAGCTATTGTTGGAATAATAGGTTTCATAGGATTAGTTGTTCCACATCTTGCTCGTATGCTTATAGGCGGGGATAATAGGCAGGTAGTACCGTTATCGGCTATAATTGGTGGAAGTCTCTTAGTCTTAGCAGACGTAGCTGTAAGAATTATTTCAGCATATGGTGTAGGTGAACTCCCTGTAAGCGCTATAACAAGTATTATAGGAGCTCCATTCTTCGCATACCTGCTAATAAGGAAGATGCGGGGTTAGAGTGTAAATGAAGGTGAAGGTTCTAGGAGTTGAATTCTACTATGATTCCCTAAAAGTACTAGATAACGTGGAGTTCGAGGTTAATGAAGGTGAACTAGTATCGATAATTGGCCCTAATGGAGCAGGTAAGACAACACTACTTAAATGCATTGCAAGAATACTTAAGCCTAGGAAAGGAGCCGTATACGTAGATGGAGTAAGCTTATGGAGTCTTAAGCCTAGAGAAGCTGCTAGAATAGTTGCCTATGCTGAAACAAGTATTGTACCAGAATTCCAGTTAACTGTACTAGACTATGTGTTAACCGCAAGATACCCGCATACTAATCCGGTAAAGTTATGGGAGGATTACAGGGATATAGAGATTGTAGAACAAGCACTTAGAGAGCTAGGTATAGCTCATTTAGCTAATCGTAAGCTTGGACAAATTAGTAGTGGTGAACTTCAACGTGTTATACTTGCACGGATAATTGCGCAGGAGCCAAAGGTACTGTTAATTGATGAGCCAACAGCATTCCTAGACCTTAAGTATAGGCTTGAAGTAATGGAAATTTTAAGAAAGCTCTCAAAGGAGAAAAACCTTACAATTATAGTAGCTATACATGACTTGGAGCTAGCAGCAAGATACTCAGATAAACTAATACTAATACATAAGGGAAAAATCGTAGCAGCAGGTAGTCCAAGAACTGTGCTTACACCAGAAAACATTGAGAAGACTTATGGCGTAAAAGTTGACGTAATAGAACACTTTAAGCACGGCTTAATAATTGTACCATTAGAGCCTCTCTAACTATAACTCCATGACAAGTCTCCTAAGTACTGGATCAGATGTAACATAGGTTGCCCCCCTCTTCTCAACTATGAATGCATATTCAAGGTTACGGAGCATATCTCTCAACACCTTCTTATTAACATTTAAGCCTAGCTCTAGATCTCTCCAACGTGCTGGAAGCATCTTTAACAATCTAATATACTTGTCTCTATTCTTCTTGTTGGATAGGAAGCGTTCTAATTCATTCATCATTATCTTCTTACCCTCACTATATACTAGTTCCAATGCCTTACTGTGAGGTACTCTTCTAATACACCTATAGTTGCCGTAGTATGCCAGCCATCCAACATATCCATTAAATAACTCTACAACTTCGTCAATCTCACTATCACTAATCCTTAAACCGCATTCACTAAATCCTTGTAGAAGAAACTCCCTACTTAGTTCACGAGTGAAAGGATTAAGTCTTAGAATTGCAGGTTGCCTACCATACATGGGATTTAGTGGCCCAGGCTCTATTAAGTTCTTTATAACCCCCACCATGGAGCCTGTGAACACGAATCTTATGTCATATGTATCCCATACCCTCTTCAATATCTTTAAGAAATAATTTGATGGAAGCTCCTGAACTTCGTCTAACCCTATAACCCTACCTTCTAATTTGGAGAACACATCATCTACTATCTTAGTCCATGTAACTTTAGCTAATCCTAAATCAATACTTATCTTTAAATCCCTAACGTGCTTCATTAACTCTGCTATTAGTTCTCGTATACTTCTCATACCCATAGCATTAACATATATCCCGTCTACCTCGTTTAGAAATGTCTTCAACAATGATGTTTTACCTGTCATCCTCTTACCAAGAACTATTACCCATTCTGTTCTAGTAAGCCTATGCAATTCTCTTAACTCTTCTTCTCTATCAAATAGCTCATCCCTATTCTCCTTAGGTGTTAATTTAAACAACATGATAGGTTACCTAGGTAACTGGTTACCTAGGTAACCTTTATATTGTTTACTCAGACCACCTGCTTAACTAAGTACTACTTGATTTCAAGGAATACTCCTTTCTGTGAAAGTTCCTTTAGTCTATCCATTATTATCTTTATCATTTCCCCTAAAACTTTCCTATTATCATATCTCTCTATTATCTCTCTTAGAACTTGTGGAGGTTCTTTTTTGAGTTTTAAAGCTTCCTTAACCATTAACGGCATTGCTCTTACAACGTTATCTACTATTGTTATGTTAGCCATTTGAGCTGTTCTTGAGAAGGGGTTAAGGTCTATTGCTATAACTGTTTTACCCATTCTCCTTAACGCTTCAGTTCTATCACCATCCTCTAATGGTACTAAGACCACGTCAGCTACGAGTATTCCACGTGGACTAACCCTCCTACGCTCACTATGTAGCTCCGGTATTGTAGCTGAAGCATCATCACCTACTCCTAAAACCTCTTTTGCACCATATTCTTTGAGTAGTTGAGCTATTTTTTCCTCTCTCTCCCTAGTACGGTAAAACAGGTTAACCTCTATTTTAGCACCAGTAGCCTCAGCTAATCTAACAATATGCTCTGGTACTAGTACAGCAGTATTACCGTTAACCGAGATCACGGGATGCTTAGCCAACAACATTGATGCTACAGCAGCCCTAATAGCCTCCATTGCAGGAGGCCAAGTTTTCTCACCGAGAATGTAGTCAAAGCACTCTCCTCGTCCATGAGCTATTAGTCCTTCTAAGACAACAATACCCTTCCTAACACCATCAACTATCTTCTCACGTAATAACAATGACTCATACCTAGGATGACTAGGAGGTATTTTAACCACGAAATACCAGCCTCCCATCCTCCTCCTTCAACCTAATCCTGCTAGCCTACTAGATAACTCTGTCATAGAGTTAATGTACTCTCTAGCACCATCAATACTTACAACACTATTTAGCAGACTAGATAAATAATCTATTCCGCCACTAAGAGACCATATACCTAACATAACTATGATCAAGGCTATAACAAATAATACTGCTACTGGTAATGGATGCTCTTTAACTCTGCCTATAAGCTCTGTAGGCCTAGCTGGAACAATTAAACTCACAATAACCTTCATATAACCCAATATGCTAATAGCAGTTGACAAAACCAGTATTATAGCAAATACTACAAGCCCACTATTCATTAACGCATTATATATTAGCAACTTACTAAAGAAGCCACCCAAGGGAGGAATACCTAGTAAGTGAAGTAATCCTAAGATAAGAGCAAACGTTGTAAACGGTAACAGCTTACCCAGCCCCCTCATATCATTAATACTTCTCGAATCTACAGCATCTATGTACACACCAGAGGCCATGAACAATAATGTTTTACCAAATGAGTGATTTATAATATGTAGTACTACACCTGTTATAGCTATAGAAGCTATTCCCACATCAACACTACTTAACCCGACACCAATACCCATAAACACTATTCCTAGATGAGCAATAGTAGAGTATGCAAGCAATCTCTTAATATCATCCTGTATAACCATTACCAGTGCTCCAAGAATAGCCGAAATAGCTCCCAGTATAAGCAAAACCACTAATATCGCATCACGTAAGCTAATACCACTTACAACCATATCAAGCGTCGAGTTAACTCCAAATAGAGTATAAACGAATCTTAAAGTAGCATAAGCACCCATCTTAACAACTAAGCCAGATAAAGCAGCTGAAACAGGAGTAGGAGCTTCAGGATGTGCATCAGGTAACCAGAAGTGATTAGGGAATACAGCCGCCTTAAACGTGAAAGCCCATAAGGCTAAAGCCATAGCTATTGATGTAGCAATCAATGTATTACCATAGCCTGTACCAGATACAAGTGCTAGGTAACGGCACGAGTCAACATCATGAAGGCAAAGCCATGGTCTAGCCTTTAATGCTAAATCAGCCATATTAACTGTACCATAGGTTCCATAAATAAACACTATTGCTAGAAAATACATTGTTGTAGCAGTAGCACCTATAACAGAATACTTAACAGCTGCTTCAACAGCCTCTTTCTTAGACCTATGGAAAGCCACTAAACCATAAGCAGCAATAGCTAGTAACTCTATCATAACGAACAAGTTGAATATATCACCAGTATAAACTATACCAAGCATACCAGTCTCCAACAATAATAGCAACGTATAGTACCATTCAACACCATCTCTCTCCCACATATACCACCAACTATACAATATAACAAGTAACATATCAAATGCTACTAGTAGTCCAAGTATAGCTCCAAGACCATCAACTTCATAGACTATGCCTATAGGCCCTGGCCAACCACCAAAGGGATATATTATAGGCTTACCTAAAACAACAACCATATTATAGCTAACCAAAGCATAAACTAGAGCTACAACACCAAATACTAGACCATAGACATGATAAAACCATTTTCTATCACCAACAACAAGAGATATCAATGGTAGTGCAAATGAAGCTATAGTTAGTATTAGTGGAGCTAAACCTAAACCCACATAAACCTCCATAACATCACCCCTCAATCAAATATCTTCTTAGCATATCTTTCAAACAATTCACTAATCTCAAGCCTAGCTTTCTCAGGCTCAGGGGTTTTAACATCTATCCAGTGCACATAGAATATCCTTCTATCCTTATCAAGATCTACAACAACTGTTCCAGGAGTATTAGTTATAGAGCATGCTACAAGTGCTTCAGCATAATCTGATTCAACACGATAAGGTACACGCACTATACCTGGATTAATAGGCATACGTGGACTAAGAGCACGCCTAATAACATCTAGGTGTGCTTTAACCTCACTTACAAGGAAATAGTGGAATACGTATTGGATAAGCCATCTAAGCCTATTAATACTGTAAGCTTTAGAAGGATTAGATACAACTACATTAGCTGTAATCAACCCTATAACAACTGCTACAGCAATACCAGTAACAATATCATATAATCTAATAGACCCAGTAAACACTATGTACACGATAAACGATAACAGCATTAATGGTAACGCCTTAACTATTCTCACAGCACTCAAATCCTCCTCACCTTACGAACATCAACTGTACCATAAAGCCTATAATACTGGATTATAATGAATGCAATAAACAATGTAATAGCAAGACCAATAACTATAGCCGTAAGCACAAGCGCCTGAGGTAACGGGTCAACAGCAGAACTAGTATACTCCTCTAACACCCTACGTGTAACAGGTAGTTCAGGTATAACAGGGGGTTTCGGCAACGCGTTACGAGGCCAACGATAACCTACTAGTACAGCAAAAGCATTTGCTGTATCACTAAGAATTGTAATTGCAATAAGCTTCTTAACCAAACTAGGCCTAGCAAATATACCATACAATGCTATTCCAAGATTAACGTAAAGCGATAGCACTATAACGTAGGCTGTCAACACAGCTATATTAGTCACGTGTAACCACCTCCCTTACATCCTCTTCACTTACAGATAATAGTAGGAAGACTATCATGAAGCCAAAGGCTACTGCAATAAACTCTGATAAATTAAAGAACAATAAGCTTCCACCAAGAGTATAGTCATCTACAAGCGAAGGATAACTTAATGGAGCATCAAGTTTAGCTTGATTCTGGAATATATAGGCGTTGACACCGAGAAGAAACGATATGAGTAATAATCCTATGCTAGTTAAGCCTACTCCAAGCAAACCAATACTACGTAAAAGCAATGCTCTCTCCTTAGATAATCCATGCCCTGGTAGAAAATACCTAGAAAACACTATTATGGCTAACACTATGACAACTGTTGCAATACTACCAGCTTGAAATCCTCCACCAGGGGTAAGGTGTCCGTGAAGTGCTACTGATGCAGCAACAGTGGGTATTAATACAAATGATAATCTGGTAACAGTTTTAGCTATAGGGCTAAGACCCGTACCTCCACGACTATGAGTAATCTTAACACCACGATACAATGCTATAGAAGCAATTATAGCACCATAAAATACTGCTGTTTCATACAATGTATCTAAGCCACGGAAATCCCATATAATAGCAGTAACTGATTCAAGAGCAAACGATGTAAGAAACCTACGCCAAGGATTATATGTTAGGTTAAGATACTGGTAGGCAATATCCCTTACATCAACTGGTGGTAATGGGCCTAACCCGCCAAGACTAGTGATGTATGCTAAGCTAAGCACAAATATAGCAATCGATATAGCTACAAATACATCTATCTTAGTAACCACGTTTACTCACCCTCATATCTCTCAGTCTTCTTTATCACAAACAATAGAACAGCAGGAATCAAGCCAACAGATACGGGAATGTAAACCAGAACTATGTCTGGAGCCATTAACACATAGTAGATTAACGCATACATAGAACTCTGAATAGCAGAGAAAACAACAGCCCTAACAAGATCACGTTCACGTATAGCTAAGTAGGCAGCAACAACACTAGTTAACGCAAACAATGTAAGTAAAGCTAAAGTAAAGACCTCTAACACTACAATCACCCCTTAATCCTAGCTCTATCCTCCTCTAAGTGGTCAACAACTTTTGGTTTAACAGCAACTACTCCTGCTCTATGAGCTGCACGTGCAAGAACATGAGTACCTACTGGTGCTAAGATGACAATTAATATTGCTGTAATAATGCTTGCACCAGCTAGGAAGAACCTATATGTGCCAAGCCATTCAGCTCCAAGAGCTATAAGGGCAACACCAATTAATGGTACAAATGCTCCACCAATAGTACCAACTGTTGCAGCATGCAATCTTACATAGAAGTTAGGGAAACGTAGCATACCTATACTTGCAGCTAAATCACAGAAAACCCCTATAGCTACCAGTATCTCCCCTAAGTACACTAGTATCTCGTTAATCATATCTTAATCACCCATATCACGTGCTTCAAAGTACTTAGATACATATACATCTAAAGCATAAACCCATAAGGATAATACAACAGCACATGATATGAGTATAGGTGACCTGTAGAGAATAGATAATAGGGCTAGGAAAGCCGCAATATCAAACGATAGAGCATCAATCGCCAATACTGAGTCGGGTATAGTAGGGCCACGTATAGCACGTATAATATACAATGTGAATGCTAGAAGGTATAAGGGGAAAACAGCTAGTATGAACAGTGTAACTTGTTGTTCAAGGCTCAAACCCCTTATCCCCCCACATAGTTAGCGTTAACCAGATAAAAACTTATGCAACTTTTGATATAATCGTATAGTATTAGTAAAAGTATTGTTAGGTAAATCAATCCTCTAACACCAACTTAACATATTCATCTCCACCTATTTCACGGCCAATAAGCTTCCGAACCAATTCTAGATCAGTTACATCTAGTTCAAAATTCCTTGAAAGCAAATTAAGGTATTCTCTACCAATAAACGCTATATCATCTAAGCTTAACCTCTTAACCAAACTACAAGTACTATAAGACGAGACTATATGCCTTGACACTGGATTAAGTACTTCATGGTACTTACAAACATATACTAGTATCCCCTTCACTTTACCTCAACCACCTCCTCCTTAACCTTAGGCTTAGCTATACCAAGCAAAACCGCTACACCATAAATTATTGCTTCAGGTCTAGCAGGGCATCCTGGAACATAGACTAGTTTATCTATTTCAACTCCATTCTCCTCTAACACCTTTTTCAATCCTTCAACACCACCACTAACACTATACGAGTCATGCCATATACCTCCACCTACAGCACAAGCACCAATAGCTAGCACTAGCCTTGGCCTAGGAACAGCTCTTAACGCATTTACAACCTTAGGCAATGTTTTACGCGTCACGGGCCCAGTCATTAATACTAGATCAGCATGTCTAGGAGAAGCTACTGGCTTTATACCAAATCTCTCAACATCAAAGTATGGTGTAAGTACATCGAGTATCTCTATATCACAGGCATTACAGCTACCAGTATTAAGGTGGAAAACCCAGATACTCCTACGTATAGCTTTAAGTGCTTCTAATAAGTTATCTCTCCGATTCTCCATAAATCATCCCCCTACCCATCATTAATCCTTCAATAAATCTACGCTTACGGCACCTGGACCCCATGTGAACATATGTCTCAGTTACTGGTACCCTTGATACAACGTAGCTTATCATTCTCTCAGTAGCAGTGGTTTCTTCACCACAACAACTACATGTAGCCTTATAGTGTATAACTCTAGAGTTGAGATCACCTATATTATCAGTGGCTAACTCAAATTCCCTACTAATAGTTATAGCTCCTACAGGACATACATCAGCACATCTACCACAGTATATGCATCTACCTATAAAGTAGTTGAGAGCTCTTCTTTCACCATCATCTACTAGCGTTAACGCATTACTAGGACAAGCATTAACACATGCACCACAGCCAATACACTTACTTGCATCAATACGTATTCTTCCACGAAACTCCGGTGTAACTAGAGGTGGCTGGAAAGGATACCTAACAGTTACTACTCCGGATCTATGAGCTATTCCTATTAGTTTAAATGGCTTAAGGAGGCTCATATCAAACACCCAATACAGTTTATTTTAGATAGCTTACGTAGAGAGATAATTCTACGCTTACGTGTACGAGCATCTACTACGACTACACGATCAGTACAAGAAAAGCATGGATCAATACTCGCAATAGTTAATGGTGCATCAGCTAGTGGTGCATCCTTTAACATAACTTTTAGTGCAGGAATATTCTGGTATGTTGGAGCTCTAACTCTCCATCTATAGGGTCTACCCTTACCAGTTATAATGAAGTGTATGTCCTCACCACGTGGCGCTTCAACACTTGAAACACCTATCCTACCCTCTGGTATCTCTAGTTCCTCAGCCATTATTGGTCCTTGAGGTAGTTGGTCTAGTAGTTGGCGTATGATTTCAATACTCTCAAGGACCTCGTCAACTCTAACAAGTAGTCTAGCTAAATTATCTCCTTCACTATAGACTGGTACCTTAAATGAAACCTCCTTATACGCTGCATAGGGGTAATCTCTTCTAACATCGCGGTTCAGCCCCGAAGCCCTTGCTACGGGTCCTACAACACTATATGCTCTAGCATCATGTTTAGGAAGTATACCTGTACCTGTAGCACGCTTAACCACTTGCGGGACACTTGTTATAACTTCAACAAGTTTCTTGAACTCGTCCTCAACCCATTTAACTGTGTCTAAGACCTTACCTATCTTATCTCTATTAATGTCCTTTCTAACACCTCCTACAAGGTTTATACCATATGTTTTACGGCTACCAGTTAACAGCTCAGCTAAAACCATTGTCTTCTCACGTATTCTCCAAGCATGCATAAAGCCAGCATCATATCCTAGGAGATGACATGCTACACCAATCCATAATAGGTGGCTGTGAAGCCTCTCTACCTCAAGTACAAGTGATCGTATATATAGTGCTCTTTCAGGAACATCTATTCTAGCAGCATTCTCAACTGCTTGTGTATAGCATACAGAGTGTACGAAGCCACAAATACCACATATACGTTCAGCTAAGAATGGTACTTGTTGATAAGTAAATCTTGATTCACCAAGCTTCTCAATACCTCTATGGACATGGAAGCCGTTGTATCTTACATCTACTACTCTTTCACCTTCAACATATAACTCAAAGTACTCTGGCTCATGTAGTGCTGGATGATAGGGGCCTACTGGTATTCTTGGCCCACTTATAGCCTCTCTACTTCTAAGAGAGGGTTCAGGTCTAATATTGTAGGCTACATCCTTACGTAGAGGGTAAAGTCCTTCGGGCCAATCCTCAGGTAAAATAAATCTATATAGTCTTCTACCTTCAACTCTTATACCAAGTAGATCATACATTTCAAGCTCATACCAGTCAGCTGAAGGAGCAATATCTACAACACTAGGTATACTAGGCTTATCCGAGTCCATGTACGCTACTACTATTATGTTAACGTGCTTACTGTCTAGGCCGAAAACATAGTACGCTGAAAACACGCCCTTAACTGGGCGTTCATCTACACCTGCAACTGTTCTAAGATACGCGTCTAAGTCATTATGTATGATCTTTACTGCTTCTCTAATCCTCTTAACGGGAACTTCAACTAGTATTCCTGCACCAGGAACATACTCTACACTACGTGCTATATGGCCTAACTTCTCAGTCAACTGAGCTCTTACTTCTTCCAAGTCTTGTTTACTTGGCTCAAAATCTACCATGCCTAAGCACCCAAGTATCCCAATACACTATAGGCTATAGTTAATGGTGTATAGATTTTAAGAAGACTACGTGGCGCTAAGTCTATTCTAGAACGCCCTAACACCACTGAGACTACTGCGAATACTATCCACAACACTACTAGTACTAGTAGGAATACTCCTATAGACGCTAGTCCAAGTACATTAGCGAATGGCAATACTATTAGATCTGCTAATATAGCATACAGTATGAGCCTCTTCAAGTAATGAGCATAGAGAGCTAAGCCTAGTACTGGTCCACTAAACTCCACTAGTACTCCAGAAGCAAGCTCTGGTTCAGCTTCACCTATATCAAAAGGTATCCTCCCCGAAGCCACGTAACATGCAATACCTAGTACGACTAAGAGTAGGATATATGATAACGTTAACCTAAAACCAACCAAGCCAGTAAAGCTTGAAGACCCAGTAATCAATGCTAATGCTATAAGGCTTAACGCAAGGAAAAACTCGTTAACAAGACCCAGGCCTGCTTCACGGAAAACACCTATAGTAGCATAAGGATTACCTGAGGCAAGCGAGCTAACAGTCCATAGAAGCTGTAATGCTATTACTAGGACTAGAACCAACAATATGTCAGGTAATCCTAGGGTAAACGGGTTAGGTACACCATAAGGTATTATGGAAAGTGTTACAAGTGCTAAAGTATAGAGTAAGCCTACAAGTAATGGTACAAGTAAGCCTCCTTCCGGTAAAACTAGTTCCTTAGAAAAGAGCTTTAAAATATCATACCATGTCTGAAGTATGCTTGGAGGACCTATACGACTATGTAGTTTTGCCCTAATCTTACGTTCAATACCATCTAGGAGAGGAGCGAGTAAAGTCAAGCACACGAATAATACAATAGATAATGCAATGTTAACCTCTAGTTGCATAGAGAAACACCGTTAACACTACTATTGAGACTGTAAGCAAGAAGCCTATGTATAGAGATGACATTACAAGAGACTTCTCAATAGACTTCTGTAGCGTGTTAACAATTGATGCTAGCTTCTTAGAAAACGATATTATCTTCTGCTCAGTCTTCTCCCCCAAGCTAGTTGATGCAACAAATACTGTTGCGGCAAAGCCTATTATTGAGGGCTTAAGCTTCCCTAGACTACGCCTAATCTTCTCTAACGCCTTCTCAAAGCTAAATATCGTTGATGCTCTAGCATAACTCATGGGTAAGCACCACCTAACCAGATCTCCTCAGTTCTAATCTTTTTCTGCGCGAGTATAAATATATAGGACATTATTAAACCAAGTAATGCAACAAAATTTATAAATAATACTAACAATCCTAAAGTAGTATACTGGGCTAACAATGGGACTACTAGCCCTAAGGCAAAGTTTACTCCAAGACCATATCCTTCAGCAATTGACAAGAGCCTATACTTTAACACACGACTACGTATAGGCTTATAGCCTCCATAATACGTGCTTAAATACTTTAACCCATATACTAGTCCTGAAGCAGAAAGGAATACTAGTGCTACTAATGGTATAATTGATAGTACTCCATAGTTCATTGAAGCATAGACCAAGACTATGAAGGTATAGAGTTTTGCAGCAAACCCTATTGTTGATGGAGAACCTATGAGACTTAGAACACCAGTTATTGTTGCTAATGAGCCTTGTTGATCTATTCTTGAAAGATATCCTAGCTCATATATATCTCTGGTATTAGCGAGTATCTCAATACTACCAGCATTAATAAATAGCAAAGACTTAGCTACACCATGCGCAATCATTAATGTATACAATGCATAGAGCACACTAATACTATACCCTGTATAAATGTATATTCCAAGTAGGGACATAAGCATACCAGAATAAGCCATAGTAGAATACGATAATAATCTCTTAACATCCCGTTGAACAAGTGCTTGAGCTGAAGCATATACTACTGTTACAGCACCTAGAACCACAAGTAAGTACTCCAACAATACTATGTGGGGTAAAACAACTTGTAGAATCCTTAAAACACCGTAAATACTCATTTTCTCCATTACACCACTAAGCATAGCTGATGCTGGCGACGGAGCTAGGGTATAAGCATCTGGTAGCCAGAAGTGTAAGGGTACTAGTGCTGCCTTAGCTATAAAGCCTATGAATAAGAGTACAGTTATTATTGGTCCAACACTTATTCCTAAACCTGATAAGTCTGTAAAGCTGGCTGTTAAGGCCTTGTCCAAGCCTATATGATATGATGTAACTGCTAGTAAGGTGAATAACGAGAAATCTGCTGTAAGAGCACCTACTATAAGATACTGGATACCTGCTCTCCAAGACTCACGTGTACCCTCAGATAATATTATCATGAACCCTATAAGCTCTGTTATAATCCAGAATACTACGAACTCAAGTAACATAGTAGAAGTGTATAGTAAGAGTAGTGAAGCCGCGAATATGTCCATGGGTAGTTGTAGTGTACGTGCAATACCATAGAGTACTCTTGAGTATCCCTCCGTATGCAGTGTTACTGCTATGCCTACTAAGCCCAGCAATAAAAGGAATGGATATGATACTTGGTCAACGATCTCAAGGTAGAATGCCGATAAAGGTATCAATACTATTATAAGCGAGTAGCCTAAAAGCCTTAGAATCCTCGATAACCTTTGCTTACTATCAACTAGGATACTACCTAATATTATTAGAGCTGACGTAATGGTTACGTATAAGTACTTGTACATCAACATGTTAGCGACCTGGATAAGCATAGCCTGCTACACCCTTCAGTATTCTAAGCCTAATATTATAGTAGAATGTGTATACGAGTAATATTATTAGGAGAAGTGAGAATGCGTTAACTAGTGTTAGAGTAAACATTATCTCAGTATACGATATTAGTGGTGATATAAAACCATAGACTATGTTCATTGAAGCTAGCGCTAGTTCTATGTATTGTGCTTGGTTTTCTACAGGCTTACCTGTAACTCTACCTGCTTCCCAGTGAACTCTAAGTATTCTTACACCATAGTATAGTGATACAAGTATACTATAGCCTATGAGGAGTAATACAGCTATTGTTAATGGACTTAAACCAGCCTCCAATACACCTATTATTGATAATAGCTTGCTCATAAAGCCTATTGTTGGTGGAATACCTATAACCGATAGTATTGAGAATAGACTTGAAAGAGAAGATACGGGTACGTATGCTACAAGACCTTGTACTTCATCTAGAATTCGTGTATGTGTGGATAACTCTATTGTACCAGCATTAATGAATAACGATGCCTTGTATAAGCCGTGAGCATATATACTTGTAATAAATGCTAGGTAAAGATACGTACTCGCGGGATGAAGGAAGTATAGTGCTTGTATTACTGCTATTAGCCCAGTATTACCTATTGTTGAGTAAGCAAGCAGTCTCTTAACATCACGTTGGCTAAGGAGCATGAGGAAGCCGTAAACACATGTAATGAAGCCCATACCCAGTAATAGATACTTTGACCACACATCCATTAATACTATGTTGTAGAGCCTCATTAATGCATAGAAGCCTAGCTTTACTGTAACACCACTAAGCACAGCTGATGCAGGAGATGGTGCAGTAGAATGTGCATGTGGTAGCCAGAAGTGTAGGGGTACTAGTGCTACTGTAGTAGTATAGCCTATCATTAATAGAAGAACATAGTATGGGTTAACACTTATTGCCGGAAGAGACCATAAACTCGTGAGTAACGCCTTTTCTATGCCTATCTTTGAGGATAGTATAGCTAGTAATGCTAGAGCTGATACCTCAAAAGTCAATGCTTTAAGGAAGAAAAACCTATAGCCAGCTCTAAATGCTTCAACACCGCCTTCAAACGATACTAGGAGGAAGCCAATTATTTCAGACATAGTCCATAGTGCTATGAATCCTACTAGATTTGGTGCAAGAACAGTATATATCAACGATATGTTGAACAAGTCTACCAGTAATTGTAGTCTATCCTGTGAGCCATACTTTATCCTAGAGTACCATGAAGTGTAAAGTGATGAAGCTATTGATACAGGTATTAGTAAGATGAGAAACATTAAGGATACTTGGTCTACTAGACCGTATGAGACAGCTATTAGTGGAATAAGATAGACTATAAGCCTTGTAGCAACAAGACTCCAAATACTAGGTCTACGGAAGACTAGGATTATGAGGAGAGATACGAGTAGTAAAATATATGTAATCAACTATGACCCCCAATAGGAGGGTCCATTAACCTAACGTTATCATTCCCTCAAGCCTAGCTCTAACAAGTTGTTCTGCTCTACGATGCCTTATCTCGTCTGAAACCTTTCTAGGCTCACCATAGATTATTGCACGTGCAGGACACATAGCATAACATGCTGGTTCTAATCCCTGTCTCCTCAAGTCCATACATAAATCACACTTAGTGCTAACTCTTAGATCAGGGTCTAGTTCTGGTACACCAAAGGGACAAGCATATAGGCATGCCATACATCCAATACACTTCATTGGATCAACATATACTGCACCACTTTCATCTCTTCTCATAGCCCCAGTAGGGCAAACCTCTATACATGGTGCTTTACTACAATGCATACATGATAGCGGTATTTTCACTCCTATACTTGTTTCATAGATCTTTATGAACGGTTTACCATCGTGTATGAAATCGCATACTGATTCACAGGTGCCACAGCCCATACATCTATCAAGGTCTATGTATCTTAGAAACGTTATGGGGTCTGACTGCGAGGCCAAGAATCCTCACCTAGTGGCTATGTAGGGTTACCACGTACACTAATGTAATAACGCCTATATATACTTTGCAGTAACCTTATAACGAAACTATTAGTAGCTGTAACTTATCGTGGTTCCGGGAATAGGTTAGTGGGAACTAAAACTAGGTTAAATAGACAGTTAAATAAACATACACTAGTTTTGGACTAGACTAGTTTACTAGACTAGTTTCTTGGAAGTTAGCTCTAAGTGTATACTTTTTGCAGCGTATAGTCCTTGCTTTACAGCTGAGCCTATAAGACTAGGACCTGTAACAACATCTCCTGCTGCCCATATTTTTGGATTACCTGTTCTAAATCTCTCATCAACCTGTATTCTACCTCTACGATCAGCTTTAACTCCTAAATACTCGTTCTCGAATGGTGGGGTTGCTATTTCACCTATAGCTTCTATGATTGTGTCTGCATCTAATATGAACTCGCTACCAGGTATTGGTATGGGTCTAGGCCTACCACTTTCATCTGGTTCTCCAAGCTTCATTTTCTGTAACTCTATTCCCTTAACCCTATTGTTTTCACGTATAATTCTTGTAGGTGATACTAGCTCCATCCACTTTACTCCACGGTTTATTAGCTTCCTAATCTCGTAGACACCTGCAGGAGCTTGCTTAATAGTTCTACGGTAAGCCATTATGACCTCTTTAGCTCCCTGGTTTAAAGCCTCCATTGCAGCGTCTACAGCACTTAATCCACCGCCTATAACTACTACTCTATTACCGATGTGTGGTTTATGTGGAATGTAGCCCTTATTGTATATTCTTAGCTCGTAGAGGAATTCTAGAGCAGACATTACACCTGGTCCTTCTTCTCCAGGACAGTGAAGTCTACGTGAACGCCATGTACCAGTAGTAATTAGTACTGCATCATATTTGTCAACAAGGTCTTTCAACGAAACTATTCTCTCAACAAGTTTGTCTCCTTCATCTTCTCTAGGCTTACTATCACCAAACACCTTAGTCTTTGTAATGAATTCTACGTTAAATTTATCCCTTAACTCCTCAATACCCTCTAAGATATTTTCTGGTGGTATCCTCTCCTCCGGGATAGCAAATAACATGAGTCCTCCAGGTAGTGGTTGCTTGTCGTAGACGTGGACCTCGTATCCCCGACAAGCAAGGTATCCAGCAGCACTAAGACCAGCAGGTCCACCGCCAACTATAGCTATCTTGTACCTTCCTCTTCCAGGAACAATTGATGGAGGCTCCTTACACATAAACGTAAACTTCAATACTTAGACACCTTCAACTAGTATAAGAGACGTTAATCTAGGATCCATGGCCTATAGTTTACGCTGTAGTTCAAGTACATTCTACCAGGGCCTAATATTTATACTTTGCAGTTGCTTAGTAGGAATATTCCTCCAACTAAATAATTTTGCTTATTTTCTTGGAAATATTCTAAGAAATAAAACATGTTAGACAAGTATTTTTACTATTACATAAACCCTAGTCGTTTGAGGGTCTTAGCAGAATGTTTAAGCATCCATTCTATTCAATGAGTGGTGTAGTAGCTTCGGAGCACCCCTTAGCATCTCTCATAGGCTCTAAGGTCTTAGAGAAAGGTAATAGTGTTGACGCTGCTATAGCTACAAGCCTAGTATTAGCTGTAACATTACCTCACCTTGGAGGTATTGGTGGAGACTTATTTGCCCTAGTACGTGATCCTAATGGTAAGGTATACTTTGTTGATGGTAGTGGTTATGCTCCATCAAAGCTTACTCGAAAACTCCTGCTAAGTCTAGGATACAAGTCTATGCCCATGCATGGCCCATTATCAATTAATGTGCCAGGCATGATTGATGGATTGAGGATTATGTGGGAGAACTGGGGAACAATTGAATGGCATGAACTAGTTGATTATGCTAGTAGAATTGCTAGTAAAGGATTTATTGTAACACGTAGTCTTGCATTAAGTCTTAGAAACCTATACGATGATCTCTCAGCTGATCCTGGTTCCAGGGAAACATATTATCGTAATGGTATTCCACGTGAAGGTGAAGCAATATCATTTAAGGGCTTAGCTCAAGCACTTAAGCTAATAGGTGATGATCCTAGAAACTTCTATGAGGGAGAAATAGCTGAAAGAATAGTAGACTATGTTAAAAGTAGGGGTGGAGTATTAGAACTAAGTGATCTTAAGAGGTATAGAGCGAGTCTTGGCGAGCCAATCAATATAGAGTATAAGGGTAGATTAATATATGAGATGCCCCCAAGTACCCAAGGTATAACATCACTACATTTACTAAAACTACTAGAAGAATACGACTTAAAGTCCATGGGTTTGAATTCGAGTGAACGCGTAAAACTCTTCCTTAAAGCTGCTCAAATAGCTTATAGGGTTAGGGATTCATACATTACTGATCCAAGGTACATGAAGTTATCTGTAGAGTATCTACTCAGTAATAAGTTCATAGAGATGTTGAGAGATGAGATGAGGAGGAATACACGCAAAAATAATGGAATAATACGTAAGCTAGATGGCGATACAACGTTTTTTGCAATAGCTGATAAAGACGGATGGATTGTAGCAGGTATTCAAAGCCTATTCTACCCATTCGGCTCCTATATAACAGAGCCCGAATTCAATATAACATTGAATTCTCGTGCATCATCATTTAGTCTTAGCGAAGACCATGTTAATAGACTTGAACCACTAAAGAAGACTATGCACACACTGTCAGCAATGATAGTTGAGGATAACGGTAGGGTATTAGCAATAGGTTTATCGGGTGGACACTTTAGACCCCTTCTCCATGCACAAATACTAACCAATATAATAGACTATGGACTGGGCATTCAAGAAGCAATAGAGTATCCTAGATTCATATGGTATTTATGGACTAATAACGTTGACTACGAGGAAGGCCTAGACGTTAGTGGACTAGAAGGCTATGTGTTGAAGAAGAAAGCCTATCCCTCAAGACTTGGTGTAGCATCTATAGTAGAGGTTAGGGAGGGTGTTAGAGCAGGCTACACAGACATACGTGGTGATGGCATACCAATAGGTCTCCCATAGCCGTAAATAGTCGTTAGGGCTATAGGCAATGATAGACTTGCTAGTATACTTTCTTATAGGTATCATAGCATCACTACTAGGCTCAATGGCTGGACTGGGGGGTGGATTCCTCGCTATACCATCACTATATTACCTAGGAGTTCAACTACAATATGTTGTAGGGACATCTAAGTTCATGGTATTCGTGAACTCAATTGTAAGCACTTACCGTTACTCTAGGAAAATGAAGTTTCCAGCTAAGCTATATGTATCAGTAGTTGTGCCAATGATACTAACAGCGTATGTGGGAGCATACTTAGTAGTAGTATTACCGTCTAAGATACTTGTCTTAGCTATAGGAGTAATACTATTAGCTGGAAGCATAAGAATGATAATATCAACGCAAGGCCCCTTGACTACACAGAGCACCAAGCCTACGAGTAATAGAATGTATGCACTAGGTGTTCTTTCAGGTAGTATAGCAGGACTCGTAGCAGGTGTATCAGGACTGGGAGGCGGAATAGTGAATGTACCAGTATTCATATACCTACTAGGATTGGACCCGCATCTAGCAGTATCATTGTCAATGGCCTGTATTCTACCATCAGCACTATCCTCTGTAATAAGGCATATAATAGACCATGTAGTAGACTGGAGTATAGCAATTCCACTAAGCATAGGAGCAGTAATAGGTGGATGGATTGGGCCAAGAATAGCATTAGGGATAAAGAAGGAAACCTTAAGAAAAATAATAGGGTTAATAATAGCGTTAGCAACAACTAGAATAATAATAGAAGCAGTAATAGAGCTAACAAGTATACAAGGATAATGCTCTACGAGCAGCTTTATTACAGGCTATAAGTACAGTTAGGACAGAGTAATTAGAGGAAACATGTAGTCATTAATTATTAAAGTAAGGCGCTAAGTCATAGGTTTAAAGCTATGACCATAGAGCCTCTAACAAGAGAGGAGAAAGAAAGGTTACTTAAGACTATAGAGGAAGACCGTGAGTTCCGCTATGCTCTAATGGGCCTTCTCGGCTTCAAAGAAGTCTTGGATAGAATTACTAAGCTAGAAGAACGATTCACTAAACTTGAGGAAGAATTCAAGAAGCTAGCTGAGAGACAACAAAAACTAGAAGAAAGGCAACAGAGATTAGAGGAGCAATACCAAGAACTAGCTAGAAGAATAACTAAAGTTGAGGAAAGACTTGAAAAGCTTGATAAGACCATAATAGCTATTGCCCATAGATTTGGCATATTAACGGAAGCAGGCTTCCGTGAAGCAATGAAGTATGTTGTAGAAGAAGTTCTTGGAGTAGCTAAAATAGAGAAATGGGTGTATAGAGATACAGAAGGAATAGTGTATGGTTGTCCAGCAGTAGTAGAGGTAGACATCGTAGTTAGAGATAAAGAACACATTCTAGTAGAAGTGAAGTCCAGAGTATCTAGAAGTGATGTATCAGAGCTATATAGGATAGGTAAGCTATACGAAAAAGTCCGTGGCATAAAACCCAGACTACTCATAATCGGAGGATTCGTTGATACAACAGCATATGAGTTAGCAGTAAAACTAGGTGTTGAAATAAAACCTTTACTTAGAGAAGAATTGAGGATATAAGCCCTAAAACAATTCCCAAGCCATATAGTTAACCCTTAAGCATCTACGTGAGCTAGAATTCTTATACACGGGTTTAAGATAAGAGATAAGATAGTGGTAGAATCCTTAATAGAGATGACAAGTTATAGGCTATTATAAGAGTTAAGCTAAGAACACTAATAGAGTATCCTAGAAGCTGTAGCTAAGACAGCTAGTACTATGAGGCTAAACCATGGCTAAAGACAAGTATAGCGAAGTACTTAGACCCATAAGGAATAAACCATTTATCTCCTTCGCTATACCATCATCAATAGTATCTGAAGCCCCCGATCTAAGAGAGAAGACACGGAAAATAGGCTACATAGGACGTGCTGCAGCAATATTTAGAGTAGAAGAAATACTCGTTTACAGAGACGATGACTACGATAACCTTAAACTAGTTGAAACAATACTTAGCTACCTAGAAACACCCCCCTACCTTAAGAGACGACTTATACCACGAAATCCTCTACTAAGATATGCTGGAATACTACCTCCACTTAAAACACCACATCACGTACACCCAAGAATATTTAATACAAGGTATAGGGAAGGCATAGTTACATCAACTACTGCTAACGGATCAATAGTAGATATAGGATTAGATAAACAAGGCCTAGTACCCAAGGTAAAGCTCAGAGTTGGCTCAAGAGTTACAGTTAAAGTAAAAGGTATTAATAGAGATAGATATATACTTGAACTAGTTGACAGAGAATCCATAGACATATACTGGGGCTATAAGCTGGAAACATATAATTCCATGGAAGATATGCTTAGAGAAGCTACTAGGAAATATGATGTAGTAATAGGTGCTACTAAAAAAGGCGAAATACTATACAACATAGAGAAACAGTTAATGAACAACCTCGTTGAGAAGAACAAGGTACTCATAGTATTTGGTGGACCAAAACACGATATAGATGAAATAGCTTCAAAAGAAGGAGTAGATATCAAGGAGTATTGTGACTACCTAGTTAACTTTATACCAAGACAGGGAGTAGAAAGTGTTAGAACAGAAGAGGCTATACTAATAGTACTTGGCATAATCAATTACTTGAAAGAAAAATACCTACTTAACACTAACTAAAACCTATTATACTGAAACCGTAGCTCCAGTACACTCCATGTAGACCTAAGTAGCCCATATCATTATAACACATAAATAAGCTAGACTATGCTAATAGGTCAGACTACAACATAGGTGTCAAACCTTAAATAGCGTGTTGGATACTATTATACTGGTTGAACCCATGAGCCTAGTTATAGAGTCAAAGGTTGGTAGAAAAAGAGTAATTGTTATACCCAAGGCTATAGCTGAAGCAGTAAAGATTCGTGAAGGACAAAAGATTAGGATAATGGCTGTAGAGGATAAGATAGTAATAGAGCCTGTAAGAGATGCAATATGGCTTGCACTCTATGGGGAAAAGATAGGTAGGATACTACCAGAAGAAATTGAAGAGGAGAGTATGCGTGAGCAAGAAAAGCTTGCAGAGAAGTAGACTGCTACTTGATACATCATTTATTCTACCAGTTCTAGGCTTCGAGTCTTCAGCTAGAGTAATGAGGGCTTTTCAGAGACTCGGCTCCTACGAGTTATACTATAATGATATAAGTGTACTTGAAGCACTATGGAAGATAGTAAAGGTAATTAAAGGGACAAGAAAAGAACTCCAACGCATTAAGGAAGGAGTTATAGCCATAAAGAAAACCATGAAGTATGCACCAATTAGTGGAGAAGTTGTTGAAAAAGCCATACACATGTATAAGCTAGGTCATAAGGACATGATAGATAACCTACTCTACTCAACTGCTATAGTAAATAAACTCAAACTACTTACCGTGGATAGAGAGCTAATAGAGTTCGTGGAGAAACATGACCTTGTGAGAGACGCTATTATTACACCAGAAGAATTAGAGTAATCCCAACCTGGTTCTACAAGTTATAAGAGAAGAATGCTTGTTTCACGGTGTTCATGGCTCTATGTCGAATGGTAGTTCAAGTAGTTGCTTTAATTTCCTAAATCTCGGTTTACCCAACTTTATTCTACCTATACACTTAGAGCTTGGTGTATGCTCTTTATTGCATGCGTTAATGTTCCATATACTACCATCTGTATCGTACACTATTGTTATGTAGAGTGTTTTACTTCAGATGGTACTGGAAATAAATCATATATTATGTTGCCATAGGTTTTCTCTGCTTCTTCTCTAGGCATAACCTTTACCTCTATTCTAAGCCCTTCCTCAATTTTCTTATTGGCTAGTTCCTCTATAGCTTTAATTTCTTCTGGTGAGGGCTTTCTATTATACTTTACAGTTAGTCTACCATGTTTACCTTTAACATAGGTACTTGCAGTCCACATAGCCTCTTCTCCTAGAACCTTGACAACAGCGCCCTTGAGTATGTGTAAAGCTGTATGTGTTCGAACCTCTTCTGGATATTCATCAATACAGCTCATAAGTAGTCCCTAACACATGTTAGGGGTGAGGGTTAGGGTAAAAGAACTTTACATGGTCTTAAATTATACTTAGGCTTCTATGGGGTTAACTACATGTCCTATGAACAGTATTGTATTGGTATTTCTATCCCAGATCATGTATATGAATGGCTTATCAACTACTACTTCTTCATCTACTACTGGAAGGGATTCCACAATTATTATTGCTGTAGCTGCAGCTGCTTCAGTTCCCTTCTCGTTTACCTTGATTACAGCTTGATGTACTACTTTACTAACCCATATACTACCTACACCTACATTAGCCATCCTAGTTAAGTCAGCTCTACCTGGCGTGAAGACCTCTCTTACCCCTAGTTCTTTGAGTACTTCTACTAGGTCTGTTCTCAATGTTATATTGAATTTAGGCATTATGAGCCAAATCTTTCTTCTAGAACTCTCCTCCTTAAGCTTGTTTAAGGCTTCTATAACTAGTTTTTGATACTTGTAGCGTATATCGTTGTGATTCTCGGGTACTATTACTATCATTGAAATACTTGTATTATTGTAGGGTACTTCTACTACTGTATAGCCATCACCGTGTACTACTCTTAGCTTATCGCTAATCAACTCCATAGCTGGTACTTCAACATAGGTTTCACCAGTCCAGAACCTAATAGGTGATGTAGGCTTAAACTCTTCAACCCAGTTAGCCTTAAAATAGATGACTGATACAATAACAGCTACAACATTTTCATCTACATCATCTCTACTAATTAGTTCTCTTATTAGGCCTCTCGTCTTAGTACTAACCCATTCATTGATATCCGAGACCAGCTGGCCAATACTTTCAAAGTACTTTACTTCTGCATCATAACATTTACGTACTAGTTCAATATACTCTTCTCGGAAGGGGTATCCCTGCTTAAGCCAAATAGCATTAGCTACTATGAGTGCTGTATTATCATTATTGTTTAAAGGTAAAGAGCCTAGTAATTCTTGATAAGCCTTACATAGGCTATTATCGGCTAAACCCATAACGCTACCTAGCTCTCTTCTAGTACTCCCATTAGCACCCTCATAGAGTAGTGTTAACGCAATGTAAATGTTGAAAGGCGATACTACAGTATTCTTATTCCAGTTTCTCTCCAAGACCCTACCATATACTTTCAACGTGAAGTTGTTAATCCTTTCAACTAGTTCGGGAACACTGACTTCATTAAAACTGGACTCATTGCTAGGATTTAGTACCCCAACATTTGCATTGTAGAGTTCTATGGATAACATAGTGAATGAGATAACTATAGTAGCTAGAATAATCATAGCTACTAGTACTATGAGAAACAATACCGTACTACGCATACATGCGCCCCATAACATTATGCTTACCTAGTATTGTTTAAACCTAGTTATTGGAACTAGGTGTTCGACTATCTAGAATCACTAGCTAGCGCAACTAGCTTGCTAGAGAAGTTTAAGTCTAATAGTTGATGTGGGAGATAAGATTGTATTAGTCCATGTCAATAATTATACTGTGGGCTCTAATACTTGTTAGTGGGTTGATGTATATGAAAGCGTATGTTTCAATTGATTTAGAAGGTTTACCCGGTATATCCAGTATTTCTCAAGTGGGTCCTAGGTACTCTTTATACGATGATGCACGTAGGATTATGACTTGGATAACAAATACTGTGTCCAGGCAATTATTGAAGGAAGGATTTAGTCATGTAACTGTAGCTGATAGTCATGGGTATATGGCTAATATAGCATACATGGATGTAGTGGAGAATGTAGAGCTTATTCAAGGATACCCTAGACCATACTCTATGATGATAGGAGTAGAGGAGGGCTATGATGCAGTACTAATGATAGGATACCATGCACGTGCAGGTACTCTAAAAGGATTCCTAGACCATACATATAGTTCTACTACAATACACAGAATATACGTAAACAATGAGCTTGCAAGTGAGTACTACTTAAATGCACTTTATGCTGGATACTACGATGTACCAGTAATAATGGTTGCAGGAGACGAGTATCTAAGAGAAGAAGTAGAAAAACATACACCATGGGCTATTTTCATAGCATTAAAGAAGGGGTATAGTAGGTTATCAGCAAAATACTCGTCAACAAGAATAGTAGAAAAGAAACTTAGTGAAGGAATAAGAGAAGCTGTAAAAGTTTTAAAGAAAGGAGAGGCAAGACCACTAAAACCTAATGGTACGTTAAAGCTTAGAATTGAGTTGAAGAACCAAGTCTACGCTGATATGGCTCAACTAGTACCAGGTACTAGGAGAGTTGACGCCTATACTATTGAGTATGAAGCAAAGAATCCTGTAGAAGCACTAGGTGTTGTAGAAGTTGTCGCATGGCTTGGAATAGCAGGGTACACTATGATTGAGCGTCAACGTTAGCTACAGTAATGCCTACTAAATAGTATTGTCTCCTAGAAACATTGTCTTTGCTGTACATGCTTTAAAACTTGTTTTTGCTTGTTATGTAGGGTTATAAAAATAAGTTTTTATACTAAGTTTTGCGTGAAATAATAACGTGTTTTCAATTACCAATAAGGACTAGGTTAAACCATCATGTCTCTAACAGGATTATACTACGGTAAACCCGTGGAACTAGTAAAGCTTTTCAATACATTGAAGTCTAGAGGATACAAGGTAATAGGACCTAAGGTTGTTGAAGGTGTTATAAGGTTAGAGGAACTAGGCTCCTATGAAGAATTAGCAAGCAATGTAAGTGATATACAAGAACCTGGTAGATACAGGCTTGTAGACGGAGGCAAGTATTTTAGGCATGGACCTGATTCTCCTAAGAAGATGCTCTATCCGCCAAGACTAACATTGTTTAGGATTACTAAAGACTATAGGATAGAGGTACCAGAAGTAGAAGTACCTAAGATAGCCTTCTTCGCCTTAAAGCCATGTGATTTAGCGGCAATACAGGTTATGGACCGGGTTCAAGGCTGTTTAGGTGATGCATACTATAACTTAGTAAGAAGGAATCTCGTCATAGTAGTTGAGAACTGTGTAGAACCTGGAGGAACATGTTTTTGTGCAACTATGGGTACTGGGCCAATAGCTTCTAAGGGATTTGATGTTGCTTTTACACGTATAAGAGATGACTTAGTGGTATTTGAGGCTGGTAGTAGCCTGGGAGTAGAGCTACTTGACGAACTAGAACTAGAGCCTCTTGACGAGAAACTCTATAGGGAGTTCATTGATGTCGTACGTAGAGCTTACTCTAAGGCTAGACCCATAGAACTACCAGATAAGTTACCAGAACTATTAGAGCTCACCTTAGACTCAGACATGTATAAGGAGATAGCTGAAAAATGCCTAGGATGCGCTAACTGCAACATGGTTTGCCCTACATGCTTCTGCTTTGACGTAATAGACATACCATACTATGATGGATCAGCTGAGAGAGTAAGGGTATGGGATGGATGCTTCTCCTACAATTACGCTGCAGTAGCTGGAGGACACTATCGTCCAGATCTATGGGCTAGGTATCGCCACTGGTTTCTACACAAATTCTCGTACTGGGTTAAGCAGTTTGGAACCTATGGATGTGTTGGATGTGGTAGATGTATCACATGGTGTCCTGTAGGAATAGATGTACGTGATACTCTCCGTAGAGCTATAAAGGAGGCTGAAAAACATGGTTAAACTTGAATACAAGCTCATACCTAAGATAGCTGTTGTAGAAGATGTTAGAGAGGAAACACCCAACGTAAGAACATTTTATTTAAGAGTAGATGATTTAGGCCAAGAACCACTACCAGGGCAATTCAATGAACTCTATATTCCTGGTGGTGGCGAGGTACCAATATCTGTTAGCGATATAGTTGAAGTGAACGGTAGGAAGCTTATAGCCCATACTGTTAGGTTTATTGGAAGTGTTACCTGGATGTTTAGTAGGCTAGAGAAGGGTTCACGTATAGGTATAAGAGGACCCTACGGTAAGGGCTGGCCTATTGAAAGGCTTAGAGGTAGGGATATACTATTAGTTGCAGGTGGCTTAGGCTTAGCTCCTCTTAGACCAGTTATACGTGAAGTAGAGAGGAACCGTGGCCTATATGGTAGACTCATAATACTGTATGGTGCACGTACACCAAGAGATCTCCTATACCGTTACGAATATCATCGATACGAGGATATACCTAATACAGAGCTATTAGTAACAGTTGATAAAGCTACTAGTTCATGGAGAGGCCATGTAGGAGTTGTAACTAAGCTTATACCGCTAGTAGAGCTAGACGTTGAGAATACTATAGCTCTCGTATGTGGACCAGAAATAATGATGAGGTTCACGGTTAAGGAGTTGAAGAAGAGGGGGTTCAAGGACAATCAAATCTACCTATCACTTGAAAGGAGAATGAAGTGTGGTGTAGGCTTATGTGGCCACTGTCAAATGGGACCCTACTTCGTATGTAAGCATGGACCTGTTTTCCCCTACTGGTTTATCAAGAAGTACTTCTGGGTGGATCAAATATGAAGAAGCTCCGTATAGCTGTTTACAAGTTTGCTAGTTGTGATGGATGCCAGCTACAGCTACTTAACCTTGAAGACGAGTTACTGGATCTTGTAGAACACGTAGAGTTTGCAATGTTCTATGAGGCTAGTAGTGATGTTAAGCCAGGACCCTACGATGTAGCATTCATTGAAGGAGCAGTATCAACTCCTGAAGAAGAAGAAATCGTTAGGAAGGCTAGAGAGGAGTCTAAGATAGTTGTAGCTATTGGTGCATGTGCTACTGCTGGAGGAATACAGGCTCTTAGAAACTGGGCTAATGTTGAAGAATACAAGAAGTACGTCTACCCTAACCCCGAATGGATTAAAGCCTTAGAGAAAGCCCACCCCATTTCAGATTACATTAAGGTAGACTACGAGATACGTGGATGCCCAGTAAGTAAGGAGCAGTTATCATTCTTTATAAGACAGTTACTCATAGGCAAGAAGCCTACACTACCAGTTGATAGCGTATGCATGGAGTGTAAGATGAAGGGTAATGTATGCTTAATGGTTACAAAGGGAATACCATGCCTAGGGCCCGTAACCATGGCTGGATGCGGTGCTATATGCCCAAGTTACGGACGTGGATGCTATGGATGCTATGGGCCCATGATTGACCCTAAACCCAGAGCATTAGCACAAGCATTCGTAAAGATGATGGGGTTGAGTAAACGGGATGTAGCTTTATTGTTCAAATCATTTACTGGTTGGAGTAAACCATTCCGTGAGGTGGTAGATGAGTATGGCAAGTGAAGTAGAAAGAACATTTAAAGTAGACTACCTTGCTAGAGTTGAAGGAGAAGGTAGAGTCTACGTTAAGATGAGAAATGGTAGAATAGAGAGAGTTGAAGTAGGAATATTTGAGCCTCCTAGATTCTTTGAAGCATTCCTTAGAGGTAGAAAATACCTTGAGGTACCAGATATTACAGCTAGAATCTGTGGTATATGCCCAATAGCATATATCATGAGCTCTAGCCGTGCATTCGAGAAATTATTTGGCATAGAGTTAACTGAAGAACTCAAAACGCTTAGAAGAATAATCTACCTAGGCGAATGGATAGAAAGCCACATGCTACACATAGCAATGCTCCATGCACCAGACTTCCTAGGATGCCATAGCATAATAGAGATAGCAAGAAAGCATCCACAATTCGCAAAAGACTCTCTACTAGTCAAGGCATGGGGTAATAAGGTCATAGAAGTTATAGGTGGTAGATCAGTACACCCAGTTTCATGCCGTGTTGGGGGATTCCACCGAATAATAAAACGTGAACAACTACTAGGACTACTAAAGAAAATATATGATGTAAAAAATGCTGCTAAGAGAATACTTGAATTCGTACTACAACTACCAATACCAGATTTCAAACGAGACATAGAGTTCATGTCACTTAAAGGAGATAAAGAGTACCCAATACTTGAAGGTAGAGTTGTATCCAATAAGGGCATAGATGTACCAGAAGACGAGTTCGAGAAAGTAGTAGAAGTACAACAAGTACCATACTCTAATGCACTAAGATACAGGGTTAAGGGTAGAGGAACATATGTTACCGGGCCTATAGCAAGATTCAATCTAAACTACAAGCTACTACTACCAGAGGTAAGAGAAGTAGTAGAAGCCTATGGATATAAGGCACCATTAACAAATACTTATCAAAGCATTATAGCAAGAGCAGCAGAAGTATACCAAGCAGTCCTAGAACTAGAAGAACTAATATTATCATATCGTGAACCTAGTCAACCATACATAGAAGGCGAAGTAAGAGAGGGGTGGAGTGCAGCTATAACGGAGGCACCAAGGGGAATGCTTTACCATGCCTATAGAGTAGATAGTGAAGGATACGTAGTAGATGCTAACATAATACCTCCTACAGCACAAAACCTAGCAGCAATGGAGGAGGACATAAAAGCACAGGAAGAAGTACTGTGGCGTGAACCCTATGAGAAAGCAAAACTACTAGTACAGCAAACAATAAGAAACTATGATCCATGCATATCATGCTCCGTACATACGGTAAAAGTAATAATAGAGAAACAACATTCTTAGCTTAAAATACTCTTACATTTACTTTCTCAAATATTTTCCTTCAACTATTTTTAGCGTCCTATACCTACACTCCACACATACCTCAAATGGTGACCTTGAGTAGGGTTGTCCACCACCCATTATACATCCATTAGGGCATATGTATAATACTATTGTTCCAGTCTTTATCAATCCTCTCTTAACAGCCTCTAGTATACCCTTTACTTCATAAGGTCCTACAGCTTTAACATACCCATATGTTTTAGGCATTATTTCTCCATCAGGTTTACTAGGTCTTAGGTCTTTTAGATCCATCTTTTTCAGCATTACTTGTAATTCTCTTGTAGTTATAACGTGTTCTCCATGTAGTTTTCTTGCAACACATTGCGTTATTAGTACACTATGATATCCTAGTCTTGGTGTTGGTGGACGTACAAGGTATTTCCTTAGTTCAGGGTAGAACTGGTTTACATACTTGTATTCTGCTTCGCTTACTGGCACTATGTTTAACTCGTGTGTGAGCTGTATGTCTGCTAAAGGCGACCATATTATTATCCTAGTAAATCCTAGTTCTCTAAGCGCGGTAATAACCTTACCAGGATCTACTTCTTCTGCTTCTGCTAGTGCTGCTAATGCTTCTGGCTCTATGTATGCTATTGGATTATGTTTTGAGAGGAGCCCTTGAACGTTTTCTATATCATTTCTGTAAACTAGGGCTCCTACAGGACAGTAAGCTGTACATAAACCACATAGTATGCATGTAGTGTTCTCAAATGGCTCATAGAATGGTGTTGCAACTGCTATGTCTATTCCACGGTTAACGAATCCTAAAGCATTTACACCTAGACTACTACATACTCCAACGCATCTACCACAAATAATACATTTATCTGCATGGAGCCTTAGTATCTTACCCCTAATATCACGTAAGTATTCACGACAGAACTCAAATCTCCTCTCACCTTGCTTAAACCATGATCCTCCCACTATCTTGGCTATGAGTTCTACTAACTCCCACTTGTTAATTGGGCATCCTCTTAGCCAGTAATCAACTCTAACATATCTTGAAATAGGTTCTCCTTCAATGATTCCTTCATGCTTCTCTTCGCTTCCATAGACTTTCTTTACTCCATTAATGCTTCTTCCTTTCATAAGCCCTGGTATTCCTCCTAGGAGACTACATGTACCTAGGGCTACTAGTATCTTCGCCTTTCTCCTAATCTCCTTTAGCTTCTCAGCATCCTCTATGGAAGCTACTGCTCCTTCAACGAATACTATATCGTATTCCTCTCTTTCACTAGTATAGCCTAAAAGAGGTTCATAGGCTATTTCTATACCGTATTTCTCCATTAACTCGATTAGCTTCTCACCTAGATTAACTATTTCATGCCTACATCCCTCGCATCCTGCTAGAGAGTATATTCCTACAATAATTTTGTCTGCCATGGATTTATACCTCAACTTATTGTTTAACTACAACATGGACAGCACATGGAAGACATGGATCGTATGCTCTAACAAGCATTGACAAATACTTTTTAGCTTCAACTACGTCTAATTCTCCTTCAACTATCTTCTTACCCAAGGTCATAGCTGAGTGTTCTATGTGGAGGGCATTCATTGCTGTAGGCGTTATTATATTAGCGTATACTACTCTACCCTCACTATCAACCCTATAATGATGTATGAGTAGTCCTCTAGGTGCTTCAAGTACTCCTACTCCTTCACCACTACGTATGGTGTATTCTGTTCTTAGCCTAAGATCCCTATCTTTCAGTTCATCTAGCTTCTCCTTAACATCCATTATAGTTGCTAGTATTTCTAGTGCCTTAGCCTTAATGTTGGCGTAGGGATTGTTTAGTTCCTTTACAATAGATGACACGTAGTCCTCTAATCCTACTAGTCTCTCACCATACTCCAACACTCTTGCACGTGAGCCAACATAGAATACTCTACCATTATATCTGTAAACCTTGGAGTTTGAGTAGTCTACTACCTCCTCTGAGATATACTTAGGGTAGTCTACGGCCCTGAACTTCTCCCCAGTAGACGATAGAATATAGTCGCCTATGGAGAGATAGCCTATAGGTGATTCAGATACAAGGTATACTGGTGAAGGATCTACTAGTTCTGGTAGTTCAAGCCTAGTTACATGGTCTACTACTTCTCTTGCAAGCTTCTCTGCCTCACCTAGTATCCTCACAGCTTTCTCTACTTTATCCTTTGAAGGCTTCTTTGTAAATCCTCCAATTCTATAAGTATTCGGGTTTACTATCCTACCTGCTAATAGCTCAACTACTTGTAAGCATAAGTTGTTTAGCTTAAACCCTACTTTAATTAAGTCTGGATTCCTTGATAGAAGCTCTGATAAAGTCCTAGCATTATAGTAGTCTGGTAGTGCTAGGAAGAATAAGTGTACTACATTGTTTTGTGCTACCTGTATCTTGTTCATGGATTCTTTTAGCAGTATTATATCATCTGGTAGCTCTACTCCCAGCGCGTTTTCTATTGCTGTAATCGATGCTAAGAAATGTGCTATACTACATGCTCCACATATTCTTGACGCTATTATTGGTGCTTCATCTACTTTTCTACCCTCTATTACAGCTTCTATAAGCCTCATATCATGTACTACACGGAATTTTGCGTCAACACTACCATTCCTTAAGCTTAGCCTTAACTCTAGGTGTCCGAATACTTTATCTATTCTCTCGCTTAGCTCGAGATAGCTCACTTCTTTTCACCTCCATTATAGGTTTCTAGTAATATGTTGTAGATCTTGTCTAGGCTTGGGTGATTATTCCAGAATAACTTCATCTTAGAGAATACTTCTTCTAATGGTATTTTATGCTCCTTGTAGAGCCTAGCCGCCTCAACTAGTACGTCTCTACGTGTTATAGGGCCACGACATCCTATACATATAGTTCCTTCTCTAGTACAGGGGCTACCACAACCAGCTATAGTTATTGGGCCTAGGCATGGTTCTCCTCTTACTAGTAAACACTCGTTTCCGTGGAGAGGGCATTCAGCACATACTGGTATGCCTTCTACACCATATTCTCTTGCTAAGTCTAGTAGTTGGCAGAATCCGCCTTTCCTTGGACAAGACTGGCATTTAATTTTATGGGATGCTAGTATTAGTTCTAGTATTACTCTACGGTTACGTCTAACTCTCTCTGTATTAGTGTAGACTCTTAGCCCCTCTGATACAGGGTAGGCGCAAGCTGGTACTAGTCTACCGTTACCTAGTTCTACAATACATATTCTACATGATGCTTCACGGTATATTCCCTTGAAGAAGCATAGTGTTGGAACACTATATCCAGCCTTAATTACAGCGTCAATTATATATGATCCCTCCCCTACTTCTACTTCTTTATCATTAACGTAGACCTTAACCATACCGTATTATCACCTCTTCTCAACTGCTCCTACAGGACAAACAATATAGCATTGACCACAGTGAATACACTTTGACTTATCAATTACATGGGGCTTACCTAGTTCACCTGAAATAGCTTTAGATGGACAATTTCTTGCACAAGTACCACATCCAGTACATTTGTCAGGGTTAATCCAGTACTCTACTAGCTTAGTACATACTTTTGCAGGACAACGCTTACTACGAACATGTGCTAGGTACTCGTCCTTGAAGTATCGTAGCGTTGACAATACTGGGTTAGGGGCTGTTCCACCGAGAGCACATAAGCTTGAACTCCTAATTACATTTCCTAGCTCTTCTAGTACTTCTAGATCCTCTTCACTTCCTTCACCATTAGTTATCTTTTCCAGTATATCGTAGAGTATCTTCATCCCTATGCGGCATGGGAAACACTTGCCACAGGATTCTGCTACAGTAAAGCTTGTAAAGAACTTAGCTACATCAACCATACAGCTATGGTCATCTATTACTACTATTCCACCAGAACCCATTATTGCTCCAGCTTTCTGCAATGTCTCGTAGTCTATTGGTGTTGATAGTAGGCTTGCAGGTACACATCCACCACTAGGCCCACCTATCTGTACTGCTTTGATTTTCCTACCTTCTGGTGGTCCTCCAGCAATCTCTACTACTAGCTTCTCTATTGTTGTCCCTACTGGTACTTCGTAGGCACCAGTACGTTTAACTGAACCCGTTACACAGAACATCTTAGTACCCTTAGTCTTCTCTGTACCATACTTGGCGAACTTCTCCCATCCCTCAGCCATTATCGTTGCTACATGAGCTAGTGTCTCAACATTATTGATTATGGTAGGTTTACCCCATAGTCCACGTGTTGCTGGATAAGGTGGTCTTTGCCTAGGCCTAGTCCTCCCCTCTATTGCTGCGATTAACGCTGTTTCTTCTCCACATACAAAGGCTCCTGCACTAAGGATTACTTCTACGTCAAAGCTAAAGCCTCTTCCAAGAATATTGTCTCCTAGTAGACCATACTTTCTTGCCTGCTCAACAGCTTTTGATAAGCGCTCAGCCATTAATGGTTTTTCTGCTCTAACGAATATGAAACCCTTACTCGCACCTATGGCGTAGGCTGCTATTATCATTCCCTCAAGTACTCGGTGGGGATCTGATTCTGCTAGCAATCTATTCATGAATGCTCCAGGGTCTCCTTCATCAGCATTCATTATAATGTACTTGACGTCTCCTGGTTGCTCACGAGCAATCTTCCATTTCAGCCACGTTGGGAATCCTGCTCCTCCACGTCCACGTAGACCCGACTTCCTTATCTCCTCTATTACTTCCTCAGGCCTCATGTTTAGTGCTCGGTCTAGTCCACGGTATCCTCCAAGAGCTATGTACTCCTCTATTGACTCTGGATCAACTATTCCACAGTTCCTTGAAACCCATCTTACCTGATTCCTCCATGGCTCAAGCTCGTCTAGTAGTGGCACCTTGTCTTCTCCTTTCGCATTACCAGTACGATTCCTTAATGCAAAAGCACTTGATACATCTCCTTCAAGGTATTCTTTTATAATTCTTGGCACATCACTTGGCTTAACATTAGCGTAAATCGCTGAAGGCATACCCTTCTTAGACAGCTCTATCCATGGATCTATGTAGCACATCCCCATACATCCAGTTCTATGTATATCAGCTAGTATTCCACGTGACTTAACCTCTTTAACAACAGCTTCGTAGACTTCGTGTGCTCCAGCAGCAATAGTACAGCTAGCAAGTGGTACATTTATCTTAAACCCATGTCTACCATATCTTATCTCTTTAAGTCTTCTACTCCTCCTGACACGGCATTCAACGTCTTCGTGACATAACGGTCCACTTAGTCTACACCTAATATAGTGGCGACAAGGATACTCAGGGCTATGCCAACATCTATTACAACACTTATCCATTAATGTCCAGGTCAACTACCACCACCTTTAATCTTCTTCAATGCTAGTGAACGATATTTTGCAACAATACGTCTAGCATCACGTATGGTTACATGCCCGTGAAGGTACCGCTCCTTACCATCCCTACTAATAACCATGACTACCGGTGCTAGACTACATGCACCAAAACATCTCGCCTTCTCTACACTAACCGTTCCATCCTTTGCAGTATTCTCGTATTTCCCTAAACCCAAAAACCTCTTCATAGCCTCATAATTGTCTAGATTACCTTTAAGATGACAAGCCGTGCCCATGCAGACTAGTATTATATAATACCCAGGTGGCTCAAGCTTAAACTGGTGATAGAATGTTGCAACATTAAGTACCTCACTTAACGGAATACCTGTTAACTTTGCAAGCTCCTCCAATGCTCTTCTAGGCAAATAGCCATAACGACTTTGTATCTCCTGTAACATACGCATAAGATACCTTCTCTCACCACGATACCTAGCAACTATACTAGATACCACGTTGACTACTGTTTGATTAACCAACGCATTCACCGAGCTACTAGCTTACGCGTCCTGCAATGCCAGCAAACATGTTATTTACTATGAGTCAAAAGTAATCATAATTACAGTATTAGTTTAAGTAACCGTAATTACACGTAATTACGGTGAAAAGAGAATATGAGTAGCCGTAGCTCTATAGAGAATAGGTAGAGTAATATTACTCTAGAAGTGGGAAGAATCGGCAACGACATGCTTTATCTCTTATACACCTACTAACAGTTATACGGGCTATGCTCATAGAACTTCTTATTACTGGTAGTATTTCCTCAGCTATCATAGTATTATGTTTTCCTAGTTCTCCTAAAAGCTCGTTAATATACTCCATTACGATTTCCTCTTTACCTAATACCGTTAACGCCTTATTTATATCGTTACTTATATACGATGATATGGATGCTTCATATAGTTCTTGCAAGTAGCCTATGATTTTGTCTATTTCTTCTCCTAGTTCAACTCTATCCCTGCTAGGAGTACTAGCTATCATTCTAGCTAGTCTTGTAATAGAATCTGTTATCTCCTTGAGATCCCTTAAGACTATTATGGAATCTATTATATCCTGTATATTCTTACCACGTACTACGTTTTTCTTAGAGGCTCTTAGGCCTAGATAGTATATTCCTTCAGCTTCCTCTTCTAAGTCTTTTAGCTCATCTAGTATTATTGTATTATTACTACGTACTAGTTTACGTGTTATACTGAATACTTGGTTAAGTGTAGTGGAGAACTTTTCTATAATGGGTTCAACGTTAACTGGAGCTTCCATGAACGTTAACTTATAGGAGTAGCCTTTAAGTCCGGGTAATACCACCATTCCGGGAAGCTTTTTCCTTAGTATCCTTAATGATTCTCCTAGTACCTCTTGCTTGCCCTTCACGTGTATCTCGGATACACCTTCAATGTATGCTCCAATGACTTCTTCTACTAATTGCTTAGTACTTCTACGAGTAGCATCCAATGCTATTCTTAGACCTAAAGGTTCTTCTGACACCTTCTCTCTTGGAGGGCGAACTATTATTGTATCTTCATGTTTTTCTAGTTCTACTAGGTCTCCTACCTCTATACCTAGTTCACGACACCATTTCTTAGGTATGGTTATAGCATATGATGCTTCTCCTACTCTAAGTACTTTCCTTCGCTCCTTCTCTAAAGCCAATACACATAACACCCTACAATTACAAATTGTTGTAGTAGGCAATTATATATCTTGACGCTAGAATAACTACAGCATTAAGTAGACCCCACGGTAGACAATGGAGTTTAAGCCTTAATGTAGAGAGGTCACAGGTAGTGGAGGAGGATACTAGTAGAAGTAATTCTTAAGAATACTGGGTATAGGTAGTAAACGGTAAAGCAGATGAAATAGTTACTCTATGACTAATAGGTTATCCCTCTTCTCGACTACGCCTTTCTCTACAAAGGCTGTTAGTACGAGTCCTCTTGCTAGAACTGATGGGTTGACACGGACAATACCCTTAACTTCAACTTCGAGTACACCTTTAACTATGCCTTCTTTGACTTTCTCGCCAGTCTCGTTACGATAGATATGGTAATTGACGTCGAAGCCACTTTGGGTCTTCTCGGCTTCTTCGCCTTTAACCTTTATGGGTAATTCTACTTTAACTGGGGTAAGGTGAAGTAGTATCATGTACTTCAATCTACAATTACCTCCTCGCTGAGTGATTATGGCTTCTACCTAATATTTTATTCCCTTAGCTTCAGTCTTGTCTTCCTCTCTTGTTGATTACATGGTATTAATAGTTGTTGCTTTAAAGTATTTTGTTAGAGGTGAAATATTATTTAGTAGTCTCGTGTATCGTTGTCTGGGTGTTGGGTTCTGCCAGTAATACTTGTTGAGGAGTTGTCTAAGAGTCGTACTGGTAAACATGCTGTCCGTAAACTTGCATTTATTGTTTCAAAGGATGGTGGTATACGTAGGGTTGAATGTAGAGAGTGGCTTGATGCACCTAAGACTTATACTCGTGGATGGAGTCGTGCATGTAGTGTTGAGTTAGGTGAAAACGAGTATGCTGTACAAGTACATCTTGTAAAAAACCTTTACGGACATGTTAAGGGGTATATCTTAGTCTATGATCGTGAAGGAAACGTTGTCTTTAGAGCTGTTTATCGTAGACTTAAGCTTAGGAGAAGTTTCGGGCACCCACGTTATGCTTGGATAGTTAAGCGTGTAGCAGAGGAACTCAAACTACCAGTTAAAAGGTATAATCTAGGCGTAGTGGTGTAGCATGAAATGCCCAGGCTTGTAGAGCCATTAAGTTCTGAGGAGAAGGAAGCTGCTCAGAGAATAATTAAGGCCTTCAACGTTTATGGAGCATTTGTTTTTGAAGCCCGGGAGAAGAACTTATTCTTCAACGTTATAAGGAAGGCTGGGCTTGAACCATTAATTAACATTAGAGAGCTTCGTAGAAGACGTGTACAAATATACGTAGTACTATTAAACGAGAGGCCGTGTGTTAACGAGTGTAATTACAGGTGTCGTAGTGTAAGCGAAGATGAAAGAGACATGTGTGTTAACGAGTGTGTACGAGAGTGCCTAGCTAACCGTAGAAAGTATCTCATAGAGGCCTTAGAGAACGCGGTAGCTAACAGCTAGATACCCAGAAATAGGTTTTCCACACTAATGGTTAGAGTGAGTGCTGGGCTGTGGCTAAAACACTTGTACTAAGCAATCTCTGGTATCCTTGGCCTGGAGCAAGTATGATGTTATCCATAGTATTCCGTAGAGAAGAACCAGAAACCATAGTCTTAAATGGCGATACAACATACTGTAGACGTGACCAAGAATGCCCCCATGTACTTGATGCTCTAGAAACCATTAGAGCTGCTGCACCCTGGGCTGACATAGTATACATTCCAGGAGACATAGATATCCATGCACCTAAATGCATTAAGCAAAACCCAGTATTCCGTAGAGAAGTAACAGTAGCTGAAACATATATTGTCGAGTCAATAGAAGCAAAATACTATATAACACACGGACACCAAGCAAGAGAAGACGAGCTTAGAAGAAAACTAAAACTAGGCCCATGGGACTGGCTAGTCCTAGGACATAGTGGTAGACTTGAAGAAAACCCCTTAACAAGAATAATACATGTAGGTGGACTAGGATTATACACACCACCAGCACTACAGGGATACCTAGTAATAGAGGATAAAGGACATAAACTCAAAAAACTATAAAGTACACCATAGGGGGATGACCGGAAAAAGCGTCAGAACAAAATAGATGAAGTATTCACGGACCGGGGGACCCCTTCCTCGTAACGTGAAGATACTACTCTTTCTCTTCTTTTCTCAATGTAACTATTAATACTAGTATTAAGCCTATAATCAATAATGCTAATCCCACTATTGTCTTAGAGAACATAGTTGTATAATACCATAGAAACGATATTACTTCAATTATGTTTGGCCATAGACTCGATAAAAGTATTGTAGCACCTATTATCATTAATAATGCTCCAAGAACTAAAATGGCGTTTCTCATAATCTCTTCCCTTTTCATACCCTTCTTTACTTCTTCTACAACGCGTTTTGCTTCCTCATGTAATTCCTTTTTGGTACAAGGTTCTTTAGGCATTATTATACATGCTATTATGTAAGCTGTTAATACTGCACCAGGATTAATTGCAAATAATGCTACTGCTGCAAGTCTTACAAGTACGGGGTCTATGTTGAAGTATTCTGCTATACCACCACATACCCCACAAAAAACCTTATAATTTTCACTTCGACACAACATTTTCTTCAAAGACCATTAAACCTCTGTGGACTCAATCGTGGCCGTGTTCTATCTAGGCATTACATGGTTAAAAATAGTATTACTTACAAAAACGTTTTAGCTAACATACCACTGTATTATTCGAGAGGGTCTTTACTCTCTCTTGTAGGGTCTACCTACGTGTGCTGGTGGTCTTGACCTACCTATTAGTCCTGCTACTACTGCTATTGTTGCTATATAGGGTATTGTATTCATGAGTGTTACAGGTATTATTGCTTTTATTGCTGCCATGTTCTTTATCCACTCTGCTAGTGTCCAGAAGAATCCGAATAATGCTCCTCCACCTAGAGCTAGTATTGGGTTCCAGTTAGCAAAGTTTACTAGAGCTAACGCTATGAATCCACGCCCTGCTGGTAACTCCTTAGTTATTGCTGCAAGCCAGTCTATGCTTAGAAATGCTCCCGCTAAACCTGCTAAAGCTGCACCGTAAACTGCTGATAATAATTGAGTTAACTCAACGTTAACTCCGACAACATCTGCTGCTTCAGGGTTTTCTCCTACAGCTCTTATCTTTAAGCCTATACTGGTCTTGTATAAGAGATAGTATGTTCCTATGGTTATCAATATCATTACTATGAATAATGGGCTTATCTCTATGCCTGGTATAATTGGGACTTTTGCTTCTAGTGGTGGTGTATAGTATCCTCTTACACCCCATACAGCTTCAATACCAAATGCCACTGTTCCTAATGCAAACAAGTTAATTCCCAGGCCACTAATAATGTGGTCTCCTTTAAGGTAAGCTGTTATGTATCCATGGATTAAGCCTATTAGTGCACCCATACCTATTCCTGCTAATACTCCAATCCATGGATTCATAGCCATTTCAGCAAATACTACTGCCATGAACCCTGATAAGAGCATTATTCCCTCTAATCCTATATTGACTATGCCTGCTCTCTCAGCTACAATCTCACCTACAGCTGCTAGGATGAGAGGTGTCATTGCATAACTTGTTCCACGTAGAATATCAAGTATCATAACTAATTCTTCTGTCATAGCTCAACACCTCTTCTCCTAATCATTCTTCTACGAATAAGTCTAATTAAACCAGGCATGGCCAGAGCCCAAACAATTATGCCTTGAACAGCTTTAACCATTTCTAATGGTACTCCTGCAGTTGTTTGCATACCACGTGATCCAGCTGATAATGCTCCAATAAATATTGCTGCTGGTATTATCCCTAATGGATGATTTGCACCTATAAGTGATACAGCTATTCCATCAAAACCGTAGCCAAAGAGATTCGATAAACCTGTAGTTATGGCGTAACTTGGTGGTCTACCAGTTATCTCGCTTACACCTGCAAGTCCTGCAGCAATACCTCCTATAATGAATGCCCATAGCATTGTCTTCTTAGGATTAATACCTCCATACCTAGCTGCTGTGGGGTTAAGTCCTGTTGCTCTTATCTCGTATCCTAGCACCATATGCCATAGCAGATAGTATACTATAAATACTGTTATTATAGCTATAATGAAGGATACTGAAAGCTCTGTACCCCTTATTAGTAATGGTAGTCTTCCTGGAGGAGGCATGCTAATGGTTTTTGAAGCATCTATAGGGTTAGGATAAACGTATACTCTAGCGTATTCTACTATCCAGAATGCAATCCAGTTCAACATTATAGTTGATACAACCTCGTTAACGCCTCTCAAAACCTTTAGTAGACCTGCTATTAGACCCCATGCTGCAGCTAATAGTGATCCTACGATAAATGCTAATGGGAGATACAATGGTCCTGGTAGAGTCCATGATGCTACTATTACTGCTCCAAGTGCTCCCATGTACATTTGTCCTTCAGCACCAATGTTGAAGAGACCTGCTCTTACACCTATAGCAAATGTTAGCGCTGTAAGCATTACTGGTGTTGCAAAGCTAAGCGTCATAGCGATATAGTATGGGTCTGTGAGACTAAGTGATGTTTCAAACATTGCAGCATAAGCTTTTATGGGGTCAAAACCCCCCATATACATCATGAGTCCTGCTATGACGAAGCCTACTATAATAGCAAATATTATTTCAACTAACTTTTCAAGAGTACCCTTAAGGAGTACGAGTTTTCCTTTTAAACTACTTAAGCTACCCATGTAGATCACCACGTACGAGTTTTCTTAAGAGGCTTCAAGCACTTTACGATTTGAAGAAGTATTCTTTAATTGATCCATGTGGTAGCCTCCCATCATTAATCCTATTTGCTCTTCTGTTAGTTCTTCGGGTTTGGCTATGCCCATGAATTCTCCTTCATACATTATTGCTACTCTATCACTTAGCTGTAATACCTCATCTAGGTCAGCTGAAACTAGTAGTACTGCTTTACCTTCATCTCTCATCTTTATCAGTATTTTACGTATATATTCAGTAGCTGCCACATCTAATCCACGTGTTGGTTGTGCAGCAACTATTACTACTGGTGTCTTGCTAAGTTCTCTTCCAACTACTAGTTTCTGCTGGTTACCTCCACTAAGACTTCTTGCTGGTGCACGTACTCCTGGTGCTACTATTTCGAATCGCTCAATAATTTTCTTTGCATGTACGTTAATGTTTTTCCACTTCATGTTTAATAACTTGCCTATGAATTTTTTCAATCTATGTATACCGAGTACACTGTTCTCGGCAACAGTCATGTCTAGTACAAGGCCTAGCTTCTGCCTATCTTCTGGTATGTGGCTTAAACCCATGCGGTATAGTTCTGATGGAGGCTTATTGGTTACATCCCTACCCATTAATATAACCTGGCCTTTCTCAACTCTTCTTAGCCCGGTTATTGCTTCAACTAACTCTGATTGACCATTACCCTCAACTCCTGCAATACCAAATATTTCTCCAGAATATACTGCAAACGATACGCCTTTAACAGCCCATCCTCCTAGATCACTTCTAACCCATAGATCCTTAACTACTAGTACTGGTTCACCTGGACGTGCAGGTTTTTTCTCAATCCTAAACACTACTTCCCTACCAACCATCATCTTAGCAAGCATTTCAGGAGTTGCTTTACTAGTTTCTACTACTCCTACAACCCTTCCTCTACGGAGAACTGTAACTCTATCGGTAACCTCTAATACTTCTCTAAGCTTATGTGTTATGAATATGATAGTCTTACCTTGCTTTTTCAAATTCCTTAAGGTTTCAAAGAGTTCTTTTGTTTCAATTGGTGTAAGATTAGTTGTAGGCTCATCAAGTATTAGTATATCGACGTTTCTGTAAAGCATTTTAAGTATCTCTATTCTCTGTCTTACACCAAATGGTAAGTCCTCAACTTTAGCATCTAAGGGGATTTTTAGACCAGTAGTCTCCATCAACTCTTCTATTTTCTTACGATCAATTACCTTACCTGGTAGCCCTAATATGATATTCTCGTAGGCTGTAAATGCTGGTACTAGTGCTAGGTGTTGGTGAACCATTCCAATACCGTGTTTTAATGCTTCACTAGCACTCTTAAAATGCACTTTTCTTCCACGGATATAGATTTCACCAGAAGTTGGTCTAAGCAATCCTGACAGTATTTTCATTAACGTTGTTTTACCTGCACCATTTTCTCCTAGAAGCCCATGTATTTCTCCTTTCTTTACCTCAAAGTCTACTCCACGTAGTGCAACTGTTCCATCGGGGTATACTTTGACTATATCCTTCATGTACACTATTGTATCATTTCGTGGCAAGGAACTACGCCCCAACAATAATGTGATAGAATGTTACTTCCAGCCCTGACTCAGTGTGTGATAGAAGGGGGTAGTTTGGGATAAAAAACTAGTGGTTTAAACAAGTATATTCTATTGTCAATGCTTGAGTTAGCCTGCTGGTACTCCTAGTTTCTCACGTATTTGCTTAATCTCGTTAGCATCTAATGGTATCATCTTCTCAATATCAGAGAACTTTAAGCCCCATACAGCTACGTCTGGAGTAGTCTTTAGCTTTTCTGCTAGTTTGTCAACCTCCTCCCATATCCATGCTGGTATACTCTCTCTCATCTTCTTAACCTTCTCTATTATCTCGGTCTTGTTTACCTTTCTACCTGCTTGCTCTGCTATTGCTAGGAATGTTTCTAGGTCTTCTAGCTTACTTATACCTACACCTCCCTCCTTGAGGCCTAGTTCTAGTACACCACCATACTTGTCTAGTTTACCTGCATAGTAGTCTAGTGCCCTCTGAACAGCTGTATACACACCTACGTCTACGCGCTTCATCATGCTAGCGATTATGAATCCTGGCTTAATCCAGTCCTGGTCACTGTCAACACCGATCGCGAACGGTGGTCCCATGTCTCTACCCTGTGCTTTACCAGCCTCTTCTACTGCTTCGAATATTCCTAAACCAGTAGCGCCAGCAACGTTGTATACTATACATGCTCCTTGTGCTAGCTGTGCTTCAGTTGCAGTCTTACCTCTTGCTGGATCATTAAATGCTCCAGTATATGTCCAGAGCACGTTTAGCGGCTTAATTTCTTTACCTGTGTACTCCTTGTATATTTCTTCACCGTATCTTATACCCCAATAGTATCCTGCTTCGAACTTGTATAGTACTGGTATCTCCATTCCTAGGACTACTCCTACTGCTGAGCAGTTGAAGTAGTGGGCTACCATTCCAGCTAGTGCTCCAACTAGAGCACTACCCTCATGCTCCTTGAACAGTACGCTTAGAACGTTAGGCTTGTCTGGTATGTATCCGTCAATTATAGCGAATAATTGGTCGGGGTATTCGTCTGCTACTTGTTTTACTGCATCTGTCATTAGGAATCCTACTGCTACTATTACTAGGTATTCACCTGTTCTAGCAAGGCTTCTTAGGTTTGGTAAGTAGTCTGCTTCAGTCTTGCTCTGTACTTCTACTAGCTCTAAGCCAAAGTCCTTTGCTGCTCTACTACCACCTAGGTATGCCATGTCATTGAAGCTTAGGTCTCCTCTACCACCTATGTCGTATACTACTGCTATCTTCTTTCTAGGCGGCTTATAGGTTGGTGTAGGTGATGGGCTAGGTGTTGTAGTAGGACTCGGTGAGGGAGTAGTGGTGGGTGAAGGCGTGGTTGTTGGTGTTGGAGATGCTGCAACAGTTGTTGTGACTGTGACTGTGCTTGTGACAGTCTGTGTTACTGTTTGTGTTATTGTTGTTGGTGCTCCAGCCATTGTTCCAGCATAATATGCTGCTATACCGACAACTATTATTAACACGATGAATATGGCTGCTAGAGCTGAAGTTGATATAGCCTTATATAGTTTTCTCATATAGAATCAACCCCGTTTTAAACCATGCTGTAGTTGTAGGCTACTGTCAGGTCTAGTATAGTGTAGGTGAGGGAATTAAAGCTAACTTTTAATAGATGCTAAATTAACAACAATGCGACTTATACAGGTAAACTCTACCTAGTAATACTTGCTTTAACCCATTATACACTATCTAGGAGTATTTTGTTATGTAGGGTAAGACAAGCTATCTTAGATGTTCTACGTCGCCAGCATAGACTAATATTCTTGTACCATTAGTTAGTTTTACTACTAGTGATCCATCATCTGCTATGTCTTCAGCTAAACCTTCAATTGTTCTACCATCTATTAAGTGTACTCTAACTCTGCTACCTATAGTTGTAGAGTATTTTCTCCATAAACTTGTTATTCTATCGTATTGTTCCTCAACTAATGCCTTATAGTTTTCGTTGAATCTGTAGAGTATTGATCTAAGTAGTGGTATTCGTGGGAGCTTTCTACCAGTTATGTTTGCTAGAGTAGTAGCCTTGTCTTTAAGCCAGCTAGGTAGGTCATTGTTTACGTTTAATCCTATGCCTAATAGGATGTAGTCCACTATGTCTGCTTCTACTCTACCTTCAACTAGAATACCTGCAAGCTTTAAGTCATTGTATAATACGTCGTTAGGCCATTTAAGCATTGTTTTAACTCCTAGAAACCCTTCTATACCTTCTACAATAGATGCTCCTGCAACGAGGCTTAGTAGTTGTAGATACCTTATTTTCCTTGGCCTAAGAATTATTGTAAACCATAGTCCTCCTTTGGATGCAATCCATTCTCTACCCATTCTCCCCCTACCCTTACTCATTTCCTCTGCTAGTACTATTGTTCCTTCAGGCACGCCTTGCCTAGCTAGAGCTTCTGCTATATCTTGTGTAGAAGCACATTTCTCTACGTAGTGTACTCTAAATTTCAGTGGTCCAGGGATATCTCTTACATATCTATCAGCTAGTGATAGGTCATCTGATACAAGTAACCTATACCCACGTCTTGGATGAGTTTCAATAACGTATCCTAGGAGTTTAAGCTCCTCTACTAGTCTGTGGACCATTGCCCTAGATAATCCTAGTCTACGTGCTATTACTGGCCCAGGAACATAGTCTTTGGTACTAGAGAGTATGTTTAGAATCTCCCTTAGCCTTTGATCCAAGTGTCTCCTTACCCATCCCCTTATACCTGGTATTGCGTGTAATTAAGTATTTACGAGTGTAAAAGTATTCTATGAACGATAGTGTTGATGTTAGAGCTAAATACGTAGTTGCAGTTAGGGTTGCAGTCAGCCTCTTAATGAAGCCTGCTCTTCTAAGGTTAACACTGTAGACTTCTAGAATCCTAGTATAGTCAATGTATAATGTATATGCTAATCTAAAAACCAGTGCAAGAGCTAGTGCTAGGTTGGGTGACTTACTTGAAATAACTGCTATGAGGTGTAAGGGGTCTATTAAAGCTATTGTAGTAGAAGACAATAATACCAATACCATGAGTCTTAAAGAGCTAATAGTAGTGAACTCAAGGTCTATGAATCCCATGATATACTGGAATGTTGTTGATAGTAGCATGAATGGTACTAGTAGTACTAGTAATGCCTTTGATACCTTAAACAATACCTTGAGTCCACGTAGCTTCAATAAAACTACTAGTAATACTGCTACATACAGTAGCAACCATATAGGCTTAACCATGAACACGGTAAGCGATAGGATAGTAGTAGACACTATAACTATGATAGGATTAATTCTCCTATGGATTCCAGGTATGAATAACTCGAATATCTCAGCTAGTAGCTTCAATTATTTTACGCCCTCTTATCTCATATACTTTATCAGCTACTCTAGAAAACAATTTGCTATGGCTGAATACTAGTACACTACGCTTGCCCGTATAGAGCAGTGTATTAACTAGTCTTAGCGACTCATAGTCATCTAAGCCTATTAGTGGTTCATCTAGAATTATTATGTCTGCTCCACTAGCCATTGCTAAAGCTATACTTAGTAGTCTTGCTTCTCCAATACTTAGCGTATACGTATGCTTTTCCAAGATCTCCTCAATGCCTATGGTTTCCACTATTTGTTCTAAGCTAAGTCTTCTATCACCAATAGCATGGTAGAATCTTAGTTCTTCTCTAACAGTTCTATGAGAAAACCAGTAGATAGGTGATTGTGGTATGTAGAACAATCTACCATTTATCTTAACCTCTCCCTTCAACGGCTTTAGTATTCCAGCAATGGTTTTTGCTAGAGTTGTTTTACCTACACCGTTTCGCCCATAAACTAGGACTACTTCACCTTCCTTTACCGTTAAGTTTACGTTGTCTAGTAATGGTCTACTGTAGCCTACGGAAACATCTACTACTTCTAATAATACCTTATTACCGCTACGTCTAGGTACATGGGGTTGTCTAGGTGTTTGCACGGAATTCCTATGACTAGGCATGTATATGGTATAGTCTGTATAACTTTCCAGTAACTTTACTCTATGGTCAACTAACAGTATTGTCAGTTTCTGGATCCTTGCAAGTCTTCTAGCATGTTTCATGAAGTTTTCTAGGCTTTCACTATCTAGGTGGGATGTAGGTTCATCTAAGAGTAGTACTTTAACGTTACCATTTAGCGCCATAGTTGATATAAACTTGTAGAGCTGACCTAATGATAACTGATCTACTCTTACATTAAGGTCGCCGATAAACCTTGGGGGATAGGAATTTATGGGTGATACTAGGTTTTGTTCACTTATAATCCATGGGCTAATGTTGTAGGCTATAGGGTCTTGTGGTACATACGCAATAAGTCCTTTCTCAACTGCTTGTCGTGGCTCTAGGCCTAGTACTCGGATAACGCCTTCTACATTATACTTACTATACAGGTATGGGATTATGCCAGCAATTACCTTAAGTAGTGTTGTTTTACCCGAACCTGTTGGACCTGTAATTAGGACTATTTCCCCCTTGTTTACGTTGAGGTTGAAGTTGTTGATTATGGTGTAGCCGTTGATTTCTACTACTAGATTTCTCACCTCTACTGCCTTCACTTTATACGTACACCTCTTGCTTCTAAAAGTCTGGCTATAGTTCTAGCACTATGTATTGCTAGTAAGTGGTCCATGAGCAAGTCCTGGGGTAGGAATATGAGTATTGAAGCGATAAGTAATAGTATGAATCTGTTACTTATTCCTCCAGCAACTGTTAGAGCCCATTCGTAGAGCTTAGTACCTGGTAGAGCGTAGTATGAGAATACTATGAAGCCTAGTATGTAGGTTGGTGTAAAGGCGATGAGGGTTAAGGCTAAGAGTACTACTACGTTTCTTAGCCTTAGACTACTTAGCTTTACACTACGTGTTTTAAGGTATAGCCTACTTAGAATAGAGGTTAGGTAAGCTGATAATGGAAAACCCCATAGGTATCCAGCAGTATATCCCAAGAGAACGCCTATACCTCCAGTAAGGTTTGATGCGAAGGGTAGTCCTAGGGCTATTAATGCAAGGTATAGTGTTTGGCTTAGCAGAGCATATCTTGGCGGAAGAAGTAAGCCTGATAGAACTACTGCATAGTTCTGCATAGTATATGGTATTGGGCCTAAGTAGAATCTTAGCTGTGCACTAATAGCTGTTAAACCAGCCATAAACGATGCTAGTCCAGTATACATTAACTTGTTTTCATTCAATCTAGGCCCTAAAACAGTTTAATTAAACCCAGTATAAGAATCTTAATATCCATATTAAACTATTTCTTGAAGAATCGTAACCGTGGTAGAGCCTTACTCACTACTATTATTTTAGTGTCATGTATTTCAGTGCTGAATAATTGTTTTACTACTCTATTCTTCTATGTTTTCCTTAATTTTCTTTCGTGTAAGGTTTACTTTTATCTTCATCTTAGCATAGCTTATGTCCATTTTCTTTGGCTTTACTTGTCTTGTAAACGCTTTTATAATTACTTGTCCCTCCATGTAGCTTGGTATGGGTAGGTTTAGGGCGTATAGTATTGTTGGCGTGATATCGGTTATCTTTACTTTGCCTAAATGCCTGTTTTCTACATGTCTTCCTAGTATGGCAAATACACCGTACTTGGAATGGGTTGCTCTAATGGTTTTATGCCATAGTGGTAGGCCTATTTTATTAGAAAAGCTATAGGTTTCTGATTCTATTAGTATGCTTGGGCCTAGACTATCGTCTTCAATACTATATGCTAGTATTCCGTTAACATTGTTTAGTTTTCTTAATGCTTTTTCCGAGACTAGCTTCTTGTATGCTTCGTTGACTCCTACTATGAATACTCCTCCTTCTTCTGAAGGCATGTATGCTCCTAGTATACGCGTCTTGTTGTTCTCATGGTCTTCAAGACCGTGTTTTCTTAGTCTTCTAGCTAAGCCTGTCTTGTAGGCTATTTTTCTAGCTATTGTTAGTGGTATGTAATTGTTTGATACTAGGTGGTCTACTAGGAGCTTTACTCTATACCTAATGTTTACTCCTTCTACTGCTAACAGGTTATTTAGTGCTAGGTATTGGTTGACGTTGAATGCTTTAACTGGTTTTTGGAAGCCGTGGTCTGAGACAATGATCTTGTATGCCTCGTCATCGAGGTTGTCAATGATTTTGGCGACTAGTTTATCGAGTACTTCATAGTATTTTTCTATTATACTCCACCTAGTTTTAAGGAATCTATGCTGCATCCTATCCGTTTCTGTGAATACTATTATTCCTAGGTCTATTTGTTTAAGCTTTCTAGCTAGTTCTAAGAATAGAGCTGTTCTTTTTTCAGCTGATTTCACGTTTACCTCGAAGTATTCTTCATCTGTAATTGGCTTAGAGTCTATAATGTCTACAATGTATCCTGTTGTCTCTAATACCTTGTTTACCCATTTAGGGTATGCTAGGTTGAGTCTATTGGCTATGAATCCTGCTATTATAGCGCCTTTTACTGGTTTAGCTGTGTATATGCATGGAATGTTTACTGCTAAGGTCTTCTTATCATATACTGATAGTATGTCCCAAACGTAAACTATGTCGTCTAGCTTGTAGGTTATGGGCTTAAACGTGTTATCCTCTAGTTTTAGAAAGGAGTATAGTTTCATGGACTTAGGTGTTAGCCCGCTAAATAGTGAGTTCCATGCAGGGATACTCCATGGAGGACTAGTACTTTCGAGAATAGCCCATGCAGATGTCTTCTCCAGAGATTTCTTGCTAAGTACTTCTAATCCCTTTATCTTTTCAAGGATGTTCCAGGAAGCTCCATCTACTCCTATCACTACTAGTTTCAACAACTTTACCTCTAGGAAGCTATATTTCTATTACTCTTATTCCTCCCCCATGTATGTATCCTGAAGGCATTCCCTCTGTATCGTATGCTAGGCATACCTCGCCTTCTACTGTTACGGCTATTATCCCTATAACTCTCTTACCTCCTATTTCTTCTGCTTTAATTATTGTCTTCTTGCATGCTTCTTCTAAGCTTAGTCCCTGAGATACTAGGTCTACTAGTGTTTTAGATGCCATGGATTTTACTATTACTTCGCCGAATCCTGTAGCAGTTGCTGCAGCCTTATTGTTTGCGTAGAATCCTGCTCCAGGTATTGGTGTATCTCCTAGTCTACCTGGGTGTTTTAGCCATATTCCTCCAGTACTTGAAGCTGATGCTAGAGTATTGTTTGTGTCTAATGCTACTGCTCCAACAGTATCTCCTAGTAGCCCATACCTTAATGCTAGCTCTCTAATACGTTTCCATCTAAGTGTTGTGGTTTTGCCTTGGCGTAGCTCGGACATAAGTCTATTGTATCTTTTAACTACATGGTCTGGTGGATGAGTTCTCTCAGGTAGTCCATGGCTTTTTGCTAGCATATCTGCTCCATTACCAACAAGTACTATGTGGTCTGTTTCCTTTGCTACTATGTATGCTAGCTCAATTGGATTCCTAGGATACTTTACAGCACCTACTGCTCCTATAAGGCCATTGGATGCCATTATTCCTGCATCCATTTCTGCTTCTCCTAGAAGATTTAATGCACTACCTAAGCCTGCATTAAGCATTCCGGAGTCTTCAAGGACTTTTACAGCACTAATTACTCCTCTAACAGCACCGTTTGCTTTGAGTTCTCTATAACCTTCCTCAAGGCTTAAGCGTATTAGCTTTCCTATATCACTTAGAGTATAAGGGTAGTCTGGGTCATCGAATACCCTTTTCCATGAGCCAGCTCCACCATGTACAACGAGTACTGGTGGTTTAACACGTTCAACTATTACGTGCATGTATTTCACCTAAATCACGTCCTACACGCTTAACTAGAGCTTAGACTTAGCTGTTTCGAGGAGAAGTGTCTTGGAGCTAATCTTTCATCTTCTCTAAACGTTTAACTCGGAAGACTACTGTTCCACCACAAGTATATGGTTTACCTGGGTCAGGGCATTGAAGATAGCCTTCATCATCGTGTTCTCCTATACCTAGGAGCCTAGCTGATACGCCGTGAATAAATGGTGATAGTAGGCTGGTCATGGATGTTAAGGCGTGAATACATATCCTTGTATTATTGTTTTTAGGGTCTAGGTAGAATCCATCCACTATTATCCTATCACCTACCTTATAGCCTAATGCACACTTACCTCTAACCTCCACTACCTCGATTAGAATCCTATACAATCCCTCTTCCACTTAAGCTCACCCAAGCATCTAATACTATGCTAGCTGAGCTGTTATCTTAACGTCTAGTACTTAAAGTCCTTGTACTCTATGAAGCTATAGCCTTCTTTCTCCATTACGTTGGCCAGATCCTTATCTCCTGTAATAAGCGTTAAATTGTTTTCAACTGCTAATGCTATATGTATTGAGTCGAAGTACGTTAAGTTACTATACTTTGATCTAAGCTTTTCAGCTAATACCATTGTACTAAGAGTTATAGGTACATAGTCTACTACATTGTATTCTACTAGTTTAAGCTCCATTAACTCTAAGACACGGATAGCTTTATCATAGCTTATTCCCCTTGAACGCATTACTAGTAATGCTTCAATAGGTGCTGCTGAAGATACGTGTACTCTTATTCTACGCTTTCTATGGAGTTCTAGAACAACTCTAACATAGGGGTGTAGTTTATCCTTAGCGTTAAGGCCGAAAAGAAAGTCTGTTTCAACCAAGTAGTTTGTCATCTAATATCCTCTAATAACATCTTCTCAGCTCTAACCCTATCCTTACGAGTTAACGTGAATTCTCCTAGTATTTCTGCAATCTCTTCTGAAGGATCCCTACTTACCAGTTTTACTACGATTTCACCACTACCCCTAGTATAGACCACTAGCCTTGACCCAGGCTTTATCCCAGCTTTCTCCCTAACCTCCTTGGGTAAGGTGATTCTCCCCTTAGAGTCTACTCTAACTACGCTCACAGGTACACCTATCCTAACTAGGTGGGAGCCCACTTAATTAAATTAATCCTACTATAGAAAATATTGTTTAAGTATAAGCTATGATCCTATTCTATTGTTTTAGTTATCCTATAAGCTTTCTCTACTACTATTTTCTCCAGTACCTTCAATGGTAGGTTTCCTTCCTCTAATAGTAGTTTATGGAATAACTTGTTGGTGAATCTTTTTCCGAGGATTTCTTTTACCTTTTCTCGTAGGGCTTTTATCTTTCGTTTACCATAGTTGTAGCTAATCTGGTATCCAGGGCTTAAGGTGTATCTAAGTGCTTCAGAGTATGCTCCATCTCTTGGGAGATAAGCGTCTTTAACTAGCTTCTCTACTGCTTGCTCAAACGTTATCATACCAGTACTTAACTCTACGTCTACGTATACTCTTACTGCCCTCCATAATGCGTCATGGTATACTTTTAACCTGTATTCTGGTGACTTGTCTATGCCTAGTTCTAGCATTAATTCTTCTGTGTAGTGAGCCCATCCCTCAATGAACTCGTTTGCTTGTATTAGTATTTTCCTTGTTAGGTATGGGTTTAGTTTTGCGTAGACTAGTTGTGTATGGTGTCCAGGGTATGCTTCATGTACTATGGTGTTGAGTATATCGTATACGTTGTGGTGTTTAAGCATTTCTTCACTAGCTGGAGGTGTTACGAAGAATATTCCAGTAAAACTCCACCCAAATACTTCTGGTGGCATGTAGGCTGCGAATGGTAATAGTGGTCTCATGAACTCTGGTGTTTCTACAACCCTAATATTCTCCATGGGCGGGAGCTCTACTACTTCTTTCTCAACAACGAACTTCTTAACATACTCTATTGTCTTCTTATACTCCTCTAATACTTTCTCTGGTGAAGCTACGTGCTTCTCCTTTACTTTTTCAAGAGCCTCACTAATACTGCTAGCACCTATCTTCTTCGCTTCCTCCAACATGAGTTTCCTATACTTTTCTGCTTCAACGTATCCTTGCCTACGTAGTTCTTCTATGTCTTCATCAATCATTCTAGCCTTTAACAACCTCCTATATAGTTCTAGTCCTATTGGCTTGAACCCAGGCTTAGCCTTCTCCTTTAACTCTTGTAGTAGTTCTAAGTACTTGTTGAACTCTTCACTGAGCTTCTCGCATGCTTCAACTAGTTCACTGCGTCCATGTCTTAATCCCATTGTTTTAACTAGTCCTATAAGTGATGGTAGTCCTTTAGCTGATAATAATACATAGTCTATCCATAAGCTATATGGCTCATCTACAGCGTTAATAGACTCTTTAATCATTTTACCTAGTCCTCTAACACGACTGTAGAGTGCATTGAGTCTATGCTCTAATGGTAAATGCTCCTTAATTATTAGTGAGTACAAGGCTTCACCTGCAACCATGAATCCTGTAGGATACATCCTCCACGTAGGCCAATCACGTAAAGTTATCAACGACTCCACAAGCCCATTGAGTAGTGGCTCGTAGTCTACTCTACGATACCCTGTTAGCTTCTCTTTATCTATACTTGAGAACTCCTTGTAATAGTATTCTACTAGTTTTATGGCCTTCTCCATTGCCTCCTTACTAAGCTTAGGGAGCAGTACATCATACTCGTGGAGTCCAAGATGAGTACCTGCTGTAGGGTATAGTTCGAGAACATCTCTTATTAACTTCAAGACCAGTTCATCAAATAATTCATCTTCTCTCGTAGCCAAAAGCATACACCGAGTTAAACCATTAAACTACACAAAGATAAAGGTAGTGTGGAGCCTAGTTAACACCCTCCTTTGACTACAAGCCTAATTATTCTTAGCAATAATGTATTGTAGAGATGTAGAATAGAATGCAGATATTCGTTAAGTGTACTTAGCCTATCAGTCTATGATGTGGGGGTTGGTTATTTTTATGCAGATTATTCCACTGTTAACTGCTTCACCATATAGCTCGTTTATGTAGCCTCTACCTACCTCAACAACCATGTCATTGCCTCCAATACTTAGTGTTAGTTTTACACTACACTTTGTAATCCTATAGTTTTTGATTCTGCATGCTATGGTTCTTAGGTCTTTACTGCAATGAGTGATTACTATGTCGTCTGGCCTGAATACTAGTTTAACTTTTGCTCCTTTACTGTATGTTCTATTATTACTCTTGGTTACCAGTAGCTTAGCTTCTCCTAAATCTACTATAATGTTGTCTCCTAGATCCTTGTCTACTATGCCTTCAACTATGTTTAATCCTAGAAACTCTGCTACATCGACATCACTTATAGCGTTGAATATGGTTGTAGGTGTACCTTGTGCCTTAATAGCCCCCTTCATTAGGACTAGGATTTTATCGGATAGAGTCCATGCATCGTTTAGGTCATGTGTTACGATTAGTGCTGTAACACCTAGTTTACGTAGCATGTACTTTAACTCTACTCTAAGTGTATCCTTGACTCCAGGATCTATTGCACTTAACGGCTCGTCGAGTAGGACTAGTTTAGGCCATGGAGCTAGAGCTCTAGCTAAAGCTACTTTTTGTTTTTGTCCACCACTTAGTTGATGTGGATACTTGTTTTCAAGTCCTTTAAGCCCAAGTACATCTACTAGTTCCTTAACCCTAGCGTCAACATCTGCTCTACTAAGCTTTAGCCTCCTTAACCCAAAAGCTATGTTATCGTAGACTGTTAGGTGTGGAAATAAGGCGTAGTCTTGGGGGACATAGCCTACTCTACGCTTTTCCGGTGGAACATACTTCTTCAACACTCCTCTATGCTTTTCAAATACTATGTCACCATTAATTGCCACTAATCCTTCATCAGCAACTTCTAGCCCAGCTACTATGTTTAATAGAGTAGTCTTACCCGAACCATTAGGTCCTACTAATACTGCTATCTCAGACTTACCTACACTAAACTCTACATTCCTTAAAACCTCTACACCATCATACCGTTTAACTAGTCTCTCTACTATAAGCATTACTACTACACCAGTCTTAGCCTCCCATGCTTATCTACAATGTTCATTACGAATAATATCGCAAAGGAAACCATTACCAGCAACGTTATTAGAGCTACGGTTAACCTTACCTCACCTGAGCTAAGTGTAAGGTATATTGCTATAGGTAGGGTTTCAGTCTTAAACCGTGTTGCACCAGCAAGTGTTACTGACGCACCAAATTCTCCTAGTGCTCGGGTAAAGCCAAGTATATATGCTGATGCAACACCACTCTTAGCCATAGGTAGTAGGACGAGATATAGTGTTGAAACTCTACTATAGCCTAGTGTTCTAGCTACGAACTCGTATTTAACGTCTACTAAGTCGAATGCCGACTTAAGAACCCTTATCATCATAGGTAGTATGACTACATATTGTGCAACTATTAGTCCTGGTACCTCAAAGACTATTCCAACCAAGTTGTCGAGTATTTTACCCAACCATGTATTGGTGAAGAATATGAGGAGAACTGCTCCAAGAGCTACTGGAGGCATTGCAAAGGGTAAGAGTAGTATTGACTCGAGAATACTCTTACCCTTAAACCTATACCTAGATAGAGCATAGGCTATGGGGATGCTTGTAGCTAGTGCTAGTGTAGTAGAAGTAAATGATGTAAGTAGGCTTAACTTTACCGAGAAGAAAACCTCATTTGACGAAATAATACTGGATAATGATGCTAGCCCACCCCAATGTATAATTGAAACTATAATGTATAATAGAAGAGCTGAAAACAATACTGGTGTTAAGAGGAATACTAAGTCAGCTTTCTGGTAGTTCAGGCACCTTAGCATAAGGAGCATACCTCTTAGCCTCATCTATTGTAGCAAAGTAGTGATACTTTCTAAATACTTCCTTAGCGTACTCAGAATTTACTACAAAGTCTATGAACTTCTTAGCTTCTTCAACATGCTTACCATACTTTGTTACAGCTATTGGTATATAGGATATCTTTGGTATTTGCTCCGGCTTAAGCCATATAATATCGGTCTTATTCGGATACCAGTAATGAAATACATGCCAGCCAATAATAGCATCAACAGCTCCAGTAGCAGCAAGCATTGCTGTCTTAGAACAACTACTAGCATAAACTACTATGTTCTTCTTAACCTTATCATATAGTCCATTGTACTTAAGCAAGTCTACAGCGTACTCACCAACACATACAGTCTTAGGATCAGCTATTCCTACCCTAACGCCAGGTTTAGCTAGATCTTTCAAACTAGTAATGTTCTTAGGATTATCCTTAGGCACTATTATTGCTGGAACCATGTATGCTACTATTCTAATTGTATCAGTATAGACTATTCCATCCCTTATAGCCTTAACCATATAGTCTGGTGATCCTGGAGCAAAAAGATCACCACTTTTAGTAATCTTCAATGCTGATAAAACACTACCAGAACCACCATAATAGGCTACTACCCTAATACCCGTCTCCTCTTCAAATTTCCTTATAATCTCCTCCCAAGCCTTCTCGGCTGCAGCACCAGCAAACAATGTTATAGTTACCCGTCTTTCTTCTTCTTCGACATTAACGTGTAATGAGTAGCCTATAACTATTCCTATGATCAATGAGAACGCTATAGCTAAAGCTATAACGCTATTACGCATAGTTTCTCACAGTCTAACTAGCTAATATTACTAGTATTTAAGCCTATGTAGTTTGGTGTCAAATAATATTACTTGACAAGTTGCTGGAAAGCTATTAAGATCACCTTTATAGGCTTAGCAAGGCTATTATAATACTTAGGTTAAGGTAAAGATTATGGATCAACTAGGCGTATTTATAGTACTGGGATTCATCCTAGTATTCGTGGGAATGTTAATTATATTGCTAGGTATTATTAAGGGAAGCAGTAGAGTTGAAGGTGGAGGTGTAGTAGTTATTGGCCCTATACCAATAGTATTTGGGACAAGCATTAAGGTAACCAAGATGTTAATGATCTTAGCAATAGTATTAATGCTGTTAACCATATTCTTATTCATAATAACCCAGTCAGCTAGCTTAAGGTGAAGAAAATGACGTATAGGCCACCCTACTATAGAAGAGATAGTTCATTCAAGCTAGTTATGCTAGGCTTTATCATAATATTCATAGGGTTCATGTTGATTGTATTGTCTACTGTGTTTACTGTTTTCTCAGGGCTTAAGTCTACTCCAAGCAATACTAGTATTGGTGTTGGCGGATGTATTCTCGTATTCTTTGTACCAATATGTTTCGGTGCTGGCACACACGGCTTAGGCTTAATCACTTTACTATTAGCAGTAGTGTTAACCATAGTAGCATTAATGTTCTTCTTCCTAACCCGTATGCTACTTAAATAAGCTTCCGCTAGTTCAACAACCAATCCCTAATTATTCCAGTTTATTCACAAGTACGTAAATCAAGCCATAAATTCTCTTACTAGTATTATCAACTATTCATAGAGCCATTAATTGGTTTACCTGCCCCCTAATGCTGGTAATAGTGTAATTAAGATTATGTGGGTACATGTACTTGAAACTAAGAATTACGATTAGAAGTGCTTTTAGTTTAATGAAATGCTTAGTCTTATTAGCTTATTTAGCCGTACATATATGTATTATATCCTATACTATGGGGTACGTGGAGTGGGTAGTAAGCTTAGGCTAAGTACACGTGATTTGAGGATACTTGTTGACGCTGTAAGGCTTGCAGAGGAGGTTAAGCCTAGCCAAGATGCTAAGAGAAGGGTTTTTGAGGAGTATGGTATTATTGGTACTGGGCTTGATAGGTTATTGACTGCTATATTCTATGATGTGATGAAGAAGATGGGTATTTTAGATAAAATTATTGAAAGGAGGGTAGGAGTTAACCCACTAGTACTTGATCCTTGGCTTAGAGCAGGGCTTAGAGTAGCCTTAGACCTACTAGTATACCATGATCTAACCAATACAACGTTAAAGCACTTGAAATGGGGTGTAGCTGATTATCTATCAGCTAAAACGCATCCATTCGTTGGAATGTATTATTGGAGACTAGTTGATGAGTGGATTAATAATGGAGTAGAACTTAAACCGCGAAACAAGGTTGAGGAGCTGGAGTTTAAGTACCTACTACCTGCTTGGTTCATTAACCGTATGAAGGAGTTGTTAGGTGAGAGTGAAGCTATAGAGTTGTTCAAGTCGCTTAACCAGCCATTACCAATAAGTATTAGGGTAAATACATTGAAAGCTAGTGTAAAAGAGGTATTAGAAGAGCTAAGACGTGAAGGCGTAAATGCTGAGGTTAGTAGTAGAGTTCCAGTAGTCATTAGATTCAATGGACCATACAACTTCGATAAATCTAGACTATTCCGTACTGGGAGAATAGTTATACAAGATGAACCTGCTGCCTATGCATCTATTGTTTTAGACCCTAAGCCTGGTATGACTGTAGTTGACATGTGTGCTGCACCAGGAGGAAAGACCTCACATATCGTAGAGTTGATGAAGGGTGAAGGACTGGTGTACGCATTTGATGTTGACTCTCAGAGAGTTAAGAGGATGAGAGAGTTGTTGAGGAGAACAGGTACTCATAGGATAGTAAAGATCTATGTTGAGGATGCTACTAAGGCACCAGAAATACTGGGTGAAGAGATAGCTGATAGAGTACTCCTTGATCCTCCATGTAGTAGTACTGGTACACTGCCCAAGAACCCTGAACTACGCTGGAGGCTCATAGAGGATAAGCTACGTGACATAATAGACCTTCAACGTAGATTGCTTAAGGCTTCTGTAAAGTTATTGAAGCCTGGTGGTAGACTACTCTACACTACATGTAGTCTGTTATTTGAGGAAAACGAAGGAAACGTTAAGTGGGTGTTAAGCCAGTATCCTGAACTAAGACTAGTACCAGTGAAAGGACCTTATAGTGAAGGCTTTATTCCTGGTACTATGAGGGCTTGGCCTCACAGGCATGGAGTAACTGGTTTCTTCTATGCATTGTTTGAGAAGAAAGCTTAGTGCTTCTAAGATCAATTTCTTCTGCTAACTCTACTAGCTTATCTATGAGGTCTAATATACCGGATTCCTCCTCAAACTTTCTTGCCTCGTCTAGTTTAGCTCTAGTTGTAGGCTTGGAGACCCCTAGAGCACAGTATTCTTGTAGCTTCTTAGATTCCTCATAAGTACCTATCTCTATAGCCTTATTCACTATCTCTTGCTTGTCAAAACCTATTAGTGGTCTTAGCACTAGTATTGACGTAGCATCATCTATTACCCTAAGATTCCTAAGTGTTTGTGAAGCAACTTGACCTAGGCTTTCACCAGTAACGAGTGCTTCAGCACCTATCCTTAATGCTAACTTCTCAGCTAGCCTCATCATTGCTCTACGAAGCACTATTATCCTATAATGTTCTGGTACTCTATCCGATATCAACTGGACTATGGGTCTAACATCTATTACGTAGAGTTTAGGCTTATACCCATACATCCACTTGTCAGCTAACACCTTAGCTACTCTTAGTGCTCCCTCTAGGTGTGGTTTACCGCCAATGTTAAAGAACAATAAGTGTACAATGCATCCACGCTTAAGCATCATCCATGAAGCTACAGGTGAGTCTATGCCTCCCGAGAACAGTGATAGAACTACGCCTTCACTACCAACTGGTAAGCCTCCAGGCCCTCTCACAATCTTATCGTAGAAGTATACTTGCCCCCAGCGTATTTCAACAAATGCCTCGTATTCAGGGTTCTCAAGGTTTACTCCACGAGCACCCTCCTTTAACAATGCTTCACCTAGTAGTTTCTCTACGTCTTTACTCGTAAAATCGTGTTCTCCTACACGATGTGCTCTTACAGCAAACACCTTACCCTTAACCCTCTCCTTAAAGAACTCTCTTCCAAGCTCTACTAGGTGGTTTAAGTCATGGAATACTTGCTCTACTACTGGTGAAACACTAACAACCCCCATAACCCTTGCAACATGCTCAGCTACCCTGAATGCTTCAACCTCATCTCTAAAACAGCAAACCCATACTCTTGCATCCCTAGCCCAAACACGTTTACCTTTAACACCATTACTCGCAAGAGCATCCCTAATATTCTCTACTAGTAATCTCTCCATTCTCCTCCTACTAGCCCGGCCCTTCAATGCTATTTCACTATACCTTACCAGTAACATCCACTCAACCATTACTAGTCACCACGTTACCTCCTCTCCCATATAGGGCAAAGCACTTTTAACTAGAATAAATGTTGCGAACTAACCTAGAGTTAACACTGTTATTGTAGCACAGGTCCTAGAGCCATTGACTTGAAGTAAGGTGCCAACTAAGAGCGTGAGATTAAGAGGTAAAGCTATAGCTCTCCTAATATAACCTGGTTAGTGGGATGATGTAGACACACCCTTTAGATGACCAAGGTGAATGATCGAAGTGGCCAGGGCTGACCACTACTAGACCTAGATCTTATTTAGTCTAAAGAGTGATTTACCGTGTTTTACAGCATATAAGCTTATAGATGATACTATGAGGTCAGCTGTAGATCCAGGATTATAGCCTTTATCAGACCATTCCTTGTCTAGGTTTCTTACATGCTTCCAGAATTTCTCTCCCTTAAGCTTTAGTGCTTCTCTTGCCTGCTCTGATACTTTTCTAGCTATGTCTGCTCCATGTTTTCTCTGGATTAGCGTGTCTATATCGTATGATAGGAGTATGAGTAGTGCTCTTACAACTGCTTCATTCCAGTCCATTCCAGAGAGCAAGCTCTCTTCAAGATAGTTTACCATCTTCTTAGACTTAACGTATCCTTCAACTATTTCTTTTGCAACAATATCTCTCTCGGAACTATATACTAGTATATCCCATAGTCTTAGATTCTTTTCTACAAGTTTACGTGTAAACTCTTTATCCCAGACATTAGGATATTCTCCCGTGTAATCACTACTCCTAATATATGATGGCCTAACTCTACGTATAGCTCTATAGAAGTACACTGCATCGTATGGTGTAGAGTAGGTGTTAATGTCCATGCTAGCAGCTATGGTTAGTTCTTCTAGTGTAAAGTTATCTCCACTCCTAAGCAGGTTACCTAAGCTTACAGCTAAGGGTACTAGTAGTAGGCTAGAACCTAGACAAGTATTACCTCCTCCATGTAGTTTTAGTGAAGTATCAACTATACCGTATATTAGGTCTCCATAGACTATTCTTCTTCCCCTAAGACCCTTATAGCCTCTAAGTATTCCACGGTAAAGATACGGTACAAATACAAGTCCCGTTACAAGAAAGTCCTCAAACCTCGTATCACTTAGGTCACGTAGCCTATGTACATTACCTGGCTTAGGATACCCTGCAGCTTCTAAGACTACTCCCGTAGAGAGTAGTATAGCGTATTTCCACATGTCTCTTCTACGTATACCCATACTTCCTACCATTACCTCCTAGCTGTCCCGTCTAATACGTAGAGGGTTAAATAGAGTTACCCTATGAGTGGGTTAAGTGTACAACAAGTATTGAGGCTCGGAGCCATCCTCTAAACTCATCACCTCAAGGGAAGGGTTCGGATAGCTCACCTCTTCCTCATAGCCCTATCCTAAATCTATAACCATTGCCTGGGGATATATTTTGCCCCGATAAGCTACAGGTGGGAATATCATCTAACACTAAGAGTAATACACTTATTTGTAAAAGGAATTAGCTTATATAGTCTGAGGGACTTGTAGCTAAATATGTTCTTTACAAGATCTTTTCAATTAAATCTATCATCTTCAACCCTGAGCCAGTTAATGGTGCGAGTACTTCATTACCTCTTGCTATGTTACCAGATTCTATTAGCTTCTTTAGTGCTGCTAAAACTGTAGCTGATGTTGGCTCTACTATTAAGCCATACATGTATAGCTCTTTTAACGCCTCAACTATTTCCTTATCGCTTACAACTACTACCTTTCCCCTAGTCTCTTTCAAAGCCTCGACTATTTCGTTAAGTCTTGGTGGTTTTGGAACCATTATTCCATCAGCTAGCTTTGACTCACCAGTGATATTGGGTTTACCTCCATATAGCCTAGGGTATAATCTAATAGTTGATGAGCCCTCAACAGCTATCATTACATGTCTTCTATTCCTTAAACCCCATTTCAATAAGTCTTTAAAGCCTTTGTGAAGTCCAAGGAATAGTCCACCAGAACCTACTGGAGCTATAACTATGTCTCCATTGAATCCTTGCTCCCATGCTTCATAAGCTATCGTCTTAGTAGCTTCAACGTATAAGGGGCTATAAGTGTGTGCTACATAGTAGTTCGCGTTGTCTCTAGCTAGTTCTAGTACTTTAACTGCTGCATCTCCACGTGTAGGTGTCTCTATGATTTTTCCTCCAAGTGCTTTTACTAGAGCTTTCTTCCCCTTAGGAGCATATTGTGGCATTACTATTATAGACTCCATATTGTAGAGGCTAGCATAGGCTGTAACAGATATACCAGTATTCCCTGAGGTATCCTCTACTACTCTACGATAGCCTAGTAGATAGGCTAATCCTATAGCTAAACTAGATCCACGATCCTTAAAGCTTCCAGTAGGGTTAAGGTACTCTAGCTTAAACTTAACGGTTACTCCACGGTAATCTAGTTCTATGAGTGGTGTACTTCCTTCACCAAGACTTTTAGGCGGAGTTAATGGTAGACTACTTGCATATCTCTTCAACCCTACTCCACTAGGCTTCCATTCACTAGCATACTCTACCTCCAAAGGCGAACCACACTTAGGGCAACGCCAATAATATTCACTACCCCTACTCCTAAACCCACAGCTAGGGCAATAGAATACTACGTTAACCTTCTTCAAGCCAAGTATACACCAGCATAAGGGTTATACGGTACCAGATATTATATCCTAAACTGGCCCTCGCCTCTCCAACCGTTCCCCGTAGCCACGGGGTGGGATGAGGAGAGGTTCCGTCGGGCGGCAATCACTACTACTTATCTCAGCCTCCTAGGTTAGTAGAGAATTGAGTAGAGTAGACAATAGAAGATACGCTGCAGTAAACATAGTGTTACGCGACATTAGCGGTAAACGCGAGTTATTGTTCATTAAGCGTAGAATTAACCCATTTGATCCATGGAGCGGCGATGTAGGATTTCCTGGAGGAGGCCTTGAACTCGGCGAAGACTATATTGAAGCCGCGTTACGTGAAACTGAGGAAGAAGTTGGAATTAAACGTCAGTACCTAGATGTTGTAGGTGTTCTAGGAGTAGAACATACATTGATCATACCCTGGCTTAAAATAGGAGTTGTTGTATCTAAGCTAAAGATCGTAAACCCCGAGATAAATCCTTCATGGAATGAAGTTGAAGAAGTATTCTGGGCTCCCATAAACGATATTATCGGTCCCGTAAGATTATTCCACTCATTCAAAGGCATAGTCGTTAACGCCTACATTGTTAAGAACAGGTACATTGTATGGGGTTTTACTAAGAGAATCCTTGACAAATACCTAAATGTTATTAGACGAATATGAATGCTAGTACTAGTGCTATAAGACCAGACAAGTATATGCCATCAAAAGTACCTGCTCCACCAATACTTACAATTGATGGACCCAGCATGTTAACGAATTTCTCTTTATCGGTCATCAATCTTAGTATATCAGCACCAATAAGGCTTCCAAGTGTACCTGAGATATAGGATGCTGGTAGTATTATTGGTGAAGTACCTAGGAGTAACATGGTTGTTGTTACTGCTACTGTTGGAGGTAGAAACATTGGTACTGCTATCCCAATGCCCGGTATAGGTTTTGCTGCAAAGTATACTATAATAGATGTTGTAGTTAACGCTAGTAGTAGTCTAGGTATAATAGCAGGCTCATTCACTAATATACCATAGGCCATAAGTAAACTAATAGCTAATGGTATAAGTGCTCCACCAACATTAAGAGTTACCAGTATCTTGTTCTCAACTAAACGCTTACTTATTACTGGAACAGGTATTCCATAGAAGTAGACGTATTCTGCTTCATATCTAACACTGTATATCTTTGTCCCAATCTCCTTTAACACTATGTTTACTGGGCTTAAAGCAAGACTTAGATAAAACATTGTAAACGATAACATTACCCCTACAGCAGGACTGAATCCTAGGAGCGTGAAGGCTTTTACAACAACTATTTGTGCAACTAGTATTAAGGGAAGCACTGTTATCATGTAGAATACAAGCATTACCGGGTGTATAGGCAATGATATTATTACACGTCTACTCAGACCAAGCACACCCCAACATCCATAGCTTTAAGCTATTATCTCCTAGATAGGCTCCTTCGACAACAATATATGGTTTCCACTACGTTTAATAAACCACACTCTTCCAAGAAATACTATTGTACGTAAACTACTATGTGAGCCTACTACAACGCTTACTAGCTCTTTAACTAGGCTATTATACCTCTCCCTATACCCTTCATCCTCCTCTAAGAGTACTCTATGGGCCTTGGTAAGCCTTACACTACGATATATGTACAAGGCGTAGTCTAGTATCATCACTAATCCTACGACTAGAACTGCTATGAATGCATAGTCAATGCCTAGGAGGATTACCAGTATAGTTGCTAGAAGCGATGCTAGGAGAATCAATGGTTTAGTATACTTACCAGCCATAATACTACCTAGATATATGTGCTCATACCATAAGCCTACATCATCCACCGTCAACTCCTTCATATACTCTACCACAGTCTTAGAGCCCTTAAACCTAACCCAGAACCTATACCCTCTAGTTTCATAGCTTAACCTATTATTGTGTTTAAACAATATGGTTTTACTTAACCTAAGCCTCTCTAGGAGACCCTCAACAGCGTTTACGACTTCTACTCTTTCACTGCCCTTATACATACAAAGCCTTTACCTCTAATATCTTCTGACGGCTCCTCCCACCTAGGCTTATCAAGGGGTCCAAAGCTTAGTACTCCAAGCATTTTATCTACCCTAAACCTAGCCTTCCTAAGCCTATCTACTAGTTCATTTACTGAGAGAAACCTTGCACGTGAGTAGAAGGGGTGTCCTTCTCTAGCTAACAATAAGTAGTATTGCCCCCAAGGGCTTTCACGAGGAATAATACATGATATAACATCACCTCCATTTCTCAACACTCTATGAGACTCTCTTAAAACCTCGTCTACATCGTCTACAAAGCATAGGGTTACAATTAGCAGTATTGTATTGAAAGAAGAGTTCCTATAGGGTAATTTCTCTCCAATACCTTGTACAACCTCAATACCTCTCTTCAAAGCTAGCTCCAACATACCTATACTAGGGTCAACACCGTTCTCTACCTCAAGTCTTTTAGCAAAGAATCCTGAGCCAACACCTACTTCTAGTACTGGTCTTTTACGTAGTAGTCTTGCTACTGTTGAAACCTCCATTTCAGCTAATAACCAGTTCTCCTTATACCATGAATCATATACATCCCTTAACTCATCAAATAATCCCGCAGTACTCAAGGGAAGCGAAACCCTCCTAGTTAACATGGAGGCCCCAGGCTGAAAATACCTTGCTCTTTCAAATCTAGGAGGTTCCCACGTAATTATTTTCCGGTATTTTCTTTAATTACGAGCCTAAATAACACTACTAAACAGTATGTGAATGGTGTAGAAGCCTTGACATGCTCTGTTGAGGAACTCTTAGATTTCCTTAAGTCTAGGAGAAGTATTCGTAGGTTTAAGTCTGAGAAGCCTCCACTAGACCTAGTATTAAAGGTATTGGATGTAGCGAGATTTGCTCCTAGTGCTAAGAATAGTCAGCCATGGGAGTTCATAATAGTAGATGACCCCAACGTCAAGGAGAAGTTAGCGAGAATACATGTGGGTGCTAGGCCTCTGGAGAACGCGCCTATGGCTATAGTTGTTGTTAGCGATAAGACTAGGTCACCTACATCATACCTTGTTGACGGTGCTAATGCTGTCATGTACATATTATTAGCTTTACATGCTGTAGGCTTAGGTGGTGTATGGATACAAACTTTAAGAAACATCAAGGAAATACAAGAGATACTAAGCATACCCGAAGAGAAAATACCAGTAGCCATAATAGCTCTCGGATACCCTGATGAATCACCTAAGCCTAAGCCTAGAAGACCATTAGAAGAACTAGTACACTACAACAAGTATGGTGCTAGGAAACCTCTAATCTAATCCTAGCTCAAGTATTTTTCTACGAATATACTCTCTAACCCTAGCCCCCATAGGTTCTCCTAACGCCTGCTTAGTTATCTTGCAAAAACTACATAGCTCACCACTAGCTATTAAACCACATGCCTTACACCTAGACAGCTTTTGGCTAGGCTTAGGATAAGATTCAAGATTCTTTGCAAGCCTCCTCATAAGCCCAAACTTTATCCCTGGAAAAGACTCCTCAAGAGAGTCTAGGAGCTCCTTAATCTTAAACTCCATAGTACCCCTACGTACATGAGGACACTCGTCCGGAAGGAAGGGTGTCCTAGATAATAGTACGTAGAGTAGACTCTCCCTCTCATAAACCTCGTATAACGGCCTAATCCTACCTACAGCTAAGCCCTCTACACTCCCAGTCCTAGGACCAAGCTTTGATATCTGCTCTAGGTTTTGGTTAAAGAATTCCTTTAGAACATAAGCAACTAGATCATCTAGGTTATGCCCCATAGCTAGAGCAGATGCCTTCAACTCTACTGCAACAGCATTCATAATATACCTCTTAACCACACCACAAACACTACATACAGGTCTACGTACCTTAAAAGCTAGCTCGGGTACCGTTAACCCCAACACCTCTTTCACGTCAACAACTATGAGTGGCTTGCCAATAGTCTTAGACAACTCTACTACCTTCTCCCTATTAGCTTTAGAGTAAACAGGTATACCCAAGTCAATGTACAAGAGGTAAAGCTTGTACCCCAGCTTACCCGAAAGCTTAGCCAGTATACTTGCTAGAGTAGAACTATCCTTACCACCAGATACCGCAACAACAACCCTATCACCCCTACCTACAAGCCCATACCTCCTAATAGCCCTCTCAACCTTCCTCTCAACAAACTCAAGAAAATGCCTCTTACACAACCTAAGCCTAGCATAACGTATTATCGCTACCGCTTTCTCACCACAAATACTACACTTAACCCCCTGATGCAACACGATACACCTCTAACTCATCACCAGGTGAAACAACATCCTCCTCAGTAAGAACCTCCCCACCCCTAACAACAACATACCCTTGAACACTCAAACCAAGCCTCCTCAACAACTCCCTAACACTAACAACACCGCCAACATCAACCTCAACAACATCCCCACCAGGCACCATCCTCACTCTAACCCTACCCACAACAAACACCCCTACAACACTACCTTCAACAACCACTAATAACAAGCTAAACCCTTAAAACACCTAATGAAAGACGCAAACAACAACCAAGAAAACATTAAAGGAGGAAAGGAGGACAAGAGGAAAGAAGAATTATCCCCATAACACTTTGAGAACAATAATAGAACTAGATACATGCTAGATAGACCACTACTAGTTTACGTGAATCCCCTACCAAGAAGCTAAAACTTTAGTCTAAAAGAGTTGAGCAAAATCTATCCTCTATAACGTTTAAGAACTATTATAGTCAATAACACTAAGGTTACTAGTATTAATAATACTAAACGCGTGTCAAGTAGCTCAACTCTATTAGCTGAGATGCTTAGAGTCTTAGTAGAAGTTGGACTAATGGTTAAATTAGAGCTTATATTAATGATGCTTACAGTATTGACAATACTGGTAGCCGAACTAATAGTAGTTGACAACGTCTTACTCTCCATAATTCTACTAATGGTGTAGTTAGTGTAATTTACCCTAGACGCAGTAGTCTCCTCAGTAACATTCACTGTACTCGTAGCTAGACTAGTAGTACTGATAGTACTTGACGTCGACGCAGTTCTAGGAGGTAAGGTAATAGTTAAAACAGCACCCTTACCATGATAAGGTGAAGGCAGACTAGTAGCCTCCATAGACTCAATACCACGATTAACATCGCTCATCTTTTTCTCAAGCTCAGATAAAGGCTTAATAAGAGCCCTAGGATTGACGCTATTAATGAACTCCCAAAACTCCGACTCAACCCTAGAATAAACAATACATGTTGATAGGTGTAAGCCGTGAATGTAGACTAGTAGGGCCTCACCTCCACGAATACTGACATAATATTCTGGAATGAATACGTAATATATGTTGTCAGACTCCCTACCCAACATCTTCCTCAAAATGCTTTCACCAAGAGAAATAATGACCTTATGTGTTTGTCTTACTTTATCAAGTTTCTCATTATTTAACATGATTTTTAAGACATAGCTTAATAATTTTCTACTAAGATTATCAGTATAAGTACGATTAAGCTCATCAACAAGATGCCAGAACTCCTTCAATACATCAATATTGTAGGGAATATAGAGGAAACCAGATGCGTTAAGAGGTGTGCCATACAGGTATTCACTAACAATGGGGCACGAGGTGTTAAGATAGTTAAATAATGCATTTATATCTAAACTTCTTGGGATATTAAGTCTCGCTATGCTTACAACTGTAAGTGGTAGGAATAAGTTTATGTGTATGGTTTCTAATTCTCTATCTATATCTACATCTACAAAGAAGAGTAGGTTTTCTACTGATCTTATCATTGCGTATGGATAGTATAGGTCTCTTTTTAAATCCCTAGGCAATTTTGCTTTAACCGTACCTAGATTGCTTATTAGTTTTAGATAACGCTCGTATTCATCCCTGTAGAATACCTTGGAAGGATCCCACACTCCTGTCGCTAAATAATATTCTATACCGCTAATACGTATGTGGAGTAGGCAAGAACCATTATTAACTAATACTATGAGGCAGTGAGGCTTCTTCATCACCCACTTGGATCCATAACCTTTAATTACTTGTACTAGCTTGGTGCCTTTTATTTCTAATAAATACTTACTGCCATTACTTAGTGTAATAAGCAAGTATGTGTCAGGTAGAGGTGGGGTAAGGTTTACTAGGTCTAGCTCGTAGGGCTTGCCATTCGGGATAACTATCTTCCTAACTGACTTGTTTAAGCCTAGTTTAGCTAGTTCTCCAATATACCATGAATATATCTTGTCAGCTATTGCTTGAGCTAGTTCATAGTCATCAACATATTTGGATATATTTCTATAGCCATCTATGCTTATCAATATCCAGAAGACATCAGGTAGTACTGGGTTAATGAAGATTTCATAGGCTCTATTACGTAGTGAGACACCATTATACGTGTAATTGTATCTCCCCCGTTCCACATATCGTTGCGATGTATTCCATCTAACAACATCGTCTATAGACGTAAAGAATCCTCCAACCCAGAAGTACCCCATGCCCAATAGTTCTTCAAATCTACTATCATTTACTAATGGTATAATGCCTTTTAGTGCTGTCCAGTTCACGTACTTGAATACATAAAAGTTATGGCTCATAGACTCTAGTAGATCACTTCTATCCCAATCTGCTCTTATCACACGTATCCTAGGCTTACCCGAATACATAGATATATTTAGCGAGCCAAAAACAGCGTCTCGAATAACATCGGCTAGTCTCACCAAGTCTCCACCTTTTATGTACCCTCTCGCAACTAAAACCATATCGGGAACATTAGGTGCAATAATTTGTCCTCCACTCACCTGCTTGTAACTATACGTAGATGCTACAACCACATGCAGCATTGACACTAAAATCAATAAGAGAACAATAAAACTACAACATCTAACGAGCTTCTTTAAGCACATAAATAATCACCTCTTACGTAAGTCTCCATGATAAAATATAGTTTAAACGGGAGAAAAAAAGCTAATTAATATCGTTTTAATGTCATTACCTTCTCCTAAAATATCTAATGGCGAACAATATTACGCCTATTAGTATCATGATAGCTATAGCCACATAAGTACTAGATGACGTATCAGTAATACTAGTAGAACTAGCAGTACCAGTAATGTTCATAGCAGATAATGCCTTACTATACATGGCAACATTACCGCTAATACTTGTACTCATGCTACTTATGTTAGGCATATATGTAGTAGAAGCATTAGTAGAGTTTAAAGTCAAAATGCTAGTCTTCATAACGGTTTTTCCGGAGGTATTTGTAGTAATACCCGTAATACTCGTAATGGTAGTAATTTTCGGCATCAGAGTGATTGTGGCATTCTCCTCATGGGCGGAGTGTATAGTAGCAATAGACGTAGTAGAAGATATTTCACGGTCTCTACTGCCCATATTCTGTAGCATGGGTAAAGGCTTAATCAATGCTTTCTCATCGACACCTTCAATAAAGCTCCAAAACTCTCTCATAAGCCTAGTATAGTTAACACATGAAATGAGATGAGGACTACCAACATATATTATGGAGCCACCGCTCCAACCATTACCCATACCGTATTCAGGCACAGCTATATAGTATTCAGATAGCCTTTTACTATCTCCTAAAATTCTTCTCAAAATACTTTTACCCCATAATGCAAGGAATAAATAAGTCCTCTTGGCTTCAACAAGATTCTCGTTGAATAATATAATCTTTAAGACGTAACTTAACAGTTGTCTACTAAGATTATCAGTATAGGTACGGTTAAGTTCGTCTATGAGTCGCCAAAACTCTTCTACTGTACTAATATTATAGAAGGTAGCATATACAAATGCTGGAGGAGGAAACTCGCCAAAAACATCAACGAGAGAGTCAACATACTTGTTAATTAAGGGGCACGTATTATTAATGTAGTTAAAGAGTGTGCTGACATCTATGTTCTTCGGAATATTAAATTCGTATACTCCTACAATAGTAATGGGTAGTAATAGGTTTACGTGTATTACTTCTAAAGACCTATCTATATTCACATCACTGAAGAATATTACTTGAGGTGTACGTATCTGAACATATGGTTCATAGGAATTCTTTATGACCTCCCTAGGTAAATATACCTCCGTGATATTTATATCGCGTATTAGTTTTAAATAGTGTTTGTATTCATTCTCATAGAATACTTTTGTTGGATCCCATTTACCAGTTGCTAGATAGTATCGTATTCCCTCCTTACGTATATGTAGTAAACACGAACTATTATTAACCAATACTATGAGGCAACGACCACCTACTCTCCCAGCCATAGCGTCAAGAATAGGATTACTAATTTTTATCTCTAATAGATATTTTGTACCATTACTTGAAGTGAGTAGTAAATAAATTTTAGGTAACGGAGGAGTAAGATTCACTAAATCAAGTTTATAGGGTGCTTTATGTGGGAGAACTATTTTATTATGTATTGACTTATTCAAACCCAGTTTAACTAATCTCTCAGTATACCACGAGAATATTCTATCAGCTATTCTCCGAGCTATTTCATAATCACTTACATGCTTTGATACAGCTTTGTATCCTCTTATATCCATGGTTATCCAGAAATTAAATAATAATACAGGACTAATGCTTAAGGAGTAAACCTTGTTATACAATGAGGTATTACCATAGCTGTAATTGTATACTCCAACTTCAGTGTAGTGTACTGAAATATTCCATGTAATAACATCGTTTACTGAAACAAAATAACCCCAGAAAAAGCCCATCCTAAGCAGCTTTTTAAACCTATCATCCCTTACCAATGGTATATCATCCTCTAATGCTGTCCAATTCACATACCTAAATACACGATAGTTATGACTTAGCTCCATCACTAGAGAATCCATGTCCTCTTCGAGTACGCGTACCTTAACTTTCTTCACTGAGTACTCAGTTACATTCAAAGTCTCAAATACGATACTACGAATAGCATTAGCTAGTTCTACTAGATCCCTATACTTTATGTACCCTCTAAAGACAAGGACCTCACGAGGTATAGTATCCTCTCGTCTATTAGCATTTTCAGATTTGTACGCTATACACGTAACACCAACTACATTTACTATTAGTAGTACTAAGAGAACGGTAGTATACACACCTATGTAATTTATGTGACTTTTACTGTCTGAATGCATATAATATCACCCCTATGTAGCCTCCTTATAATATATGATAGAGGAAGATGCAATTTGTGGGGGTTCACAACTAACTTGAATAATAGGATAATATCTAGGTGGACGAGGAATACGTACATAAGTCACATTAATTGAACAGTTTATTGTCTTAAAATATATTGTAATTCTGATTTTGGAGCCTTCTTTACATGCGTCATAGTATATCCATGCAGGATCACGGTATGCGAGAGATATCTCTTCATCACTGTAATCATACGTAGTGTACCTGTTTTCCGTTAATGTAGATACGTTTAGGGAGATTATACCGAGACCATATACTTTGCCTATCCTACTTCTTTTTTCTGAAGGTTCTAATTCGTCTAAAGCTCTTTGTAGAGAGCTGAGCCATGCTTTTCCTATTGTTATGTTGTTTGCTAGTTGTTGTAGGAATTTTGTGGGTACGTCTCCGCATAGTGGCCAGTCGCATGTTGTTGTCCATCCTAGTATTCCGTGTAAGTACATGTTGGCTGGGTGGGGTACGTCGAATAGTCTTTTACCTATATCGTATTCTATTGTACCCATGAATACTCTATGCCCTATTATCTCTAGTAGTTGGCTTAGTGTTTGTATTCCTGTTATTTTTAGTGCGTCGCTTAGGTTTAGTGAGTTGCATGCATTTAGGATAACCCATTCTGTATCTCCGTATCCCCAATACGTTGACTCCTCAAACCCTAAGGGGTTTACGTAGTATAGTCTTACGCTACTTGTACCCCAGTATTTTGGTGTTTGTATTGTGGCGTTAGGTATTATTCTCTTTAGTAGAGGGTTTACGCTTTGCTCGCTGCTTGGTTCACTGTATACTATTAGGAGGTCGCCTCCATGGCCAGAGAATAATACTATGTCGTATTGTTCTCCCAGGGTTATTTCTGGTCTTTTAGACTTGTTCGGTAGTACTATTATGGCTGGCTCTAAGTCTGTCTCCATGGACTGTGGTTCGTGTACTATTGTGGTTAACGCGTGTAGTTTTACTGAGCTTATGTTAGCCCAGTACTTTAATGTTGCCTCATAATTCTCTTTCTCAACATTGACAATGCTACCAGTTTCTATTAGTACTTCTAACCTATCATCCTCATCTATAGGACCCCAAGGCTTAACACATAGTGTAGCAGTCTCTAAGGGGCTTGGAGGAAAATAAGGACATACATATACGTAGCTTGGTTTTAATACGATAAGGCATTCAGCTCCAGGAGGACAAAGAGTCGCATTTCCTACTAATGCCATCTTTAACTCACAATTAAGTAGTACCCAGTAATAAAGTGACAAGTTATTTGGACAAAAAGTATAGTCGAGTACTACCTCTATTGAACGATCATCTATGTTTACTGGATGCATTATTAGAAGCTTAGTACACTCTGATTGAGAAAGCACATTTAAGCTTAACTCATTAAGTCCTGAAGCTGTAGCAAGAATATTATTTAGAGATAAGCTTGCTACTAACGCAATTATAGTAATTATTATTATTGGAAGCATTAAATACAGAGGGAACATAATGTACACAAAGCACCAAATCCCTCTGTATTTAATGCTTCCAATAATAATTATTTTAACCACGCATATATGTTTTTACGCTGTACATAGTATGGTGTAGTATCTGGTTCTGATTGTGTTCTGGTTTAGCGTGGTATTGGTTATAGTGTGTGGTGTGTGAAGTAGGGCTGGGTTTCTTTTAAGGGTAACTATTTTAGTTCTGGTAGTTGATTTTCTAGTATGGTGATGTTAAGGCCCGCTACTGAGCTATTATTGTGTTTGCGATGAGGAGGGAACCCGAGACTGATTTCCTTAATCCTTAAGTACTACTGGGTTGTCAGCGTTATTGGCTAGGTGGTATGGGGTTTAGGGAGCTGTTTAGGCTTCCATTAATTTTGTTGTATGTTAATGTGTTGTTGTATTTTATAGCTGTGGGTATGAATGAGTCTATTATAGCTAGGTATACTGCTTATCTTGGTGGTAGTCCTTTTCAGGTGGGGTTGATTTGGAGTACTTTGTTTTTGACCTCTATTCTATTGAGGACTATTTCGGGATATATTAGTGATTCTGGGTACCGTTTCTTGATGATGGTTTTGGGCCCTGCTGTTGCCGGGTTGGGTGCTTATATTATTGGTTCGTCGTCTACTCTTCTATTATTGGCTCTTGGTAGGGCTTTGCAGGGGGTTGCGTCAGCTATTTATATTCCTGCATCTATTTCTTCTGCATCAATACTTTCTACTCCTAGGACTCTGGGTAGAGTTCTTGGTATTCGTAGTGGTGTTATAAGTGTAGGTTTTATGGTTGGACCACTTATATCTGGTTACCTAGTTGACTTGTACGGCTACTATGCATCGTTTACTGTGATATCGTTGGTTTTTACTTCAACTATACTACCAGTTATACCTTTGAGAAAGCATGTAGAGGTTGGTGGTGGTGGGTTAAGTTTACGTTTATTTATTGATAATGCTAGGATTGTCTTGTCCTATAAGACTCTTATAACAGCGATAGTTGTTACGGTTATGTATTCTGCTGTCTACGCTACTATTTCGAGCTTTCTTCAACCAGTATACTTGGAGGCTGGTCTACCTGCTACATCCTTTAGCTTGTATATGACGTTGTTTAATGCTGTAGGTATACCAGCTAAGCTTATTGGAGGTACTTTAAGTGATCGATATGGCCCACTTATACCAATGCTTTTCGGGCTATCGTCGATGACTCTCTCCATAGTATTATTAATCTACTATACTTACCCGCCACTGTCTTATGTTTCAGCAATACTATTGGGCTTAGGGTTTAGCCCCCTTATACCAGCAACACAGTATCTTGCACTAAACAATATACCGCCAAGGAATCGTGGAATAGCTACAGGGTTCTATGCTATGGGTTTTGATTTAGGAAATCTTATAGGCCCATTAACTCTTGGCAGAGTAGCTGAGATCATAGGAGGTTATGTCAACGTGTTCCCAATACTACTATTATTCACGTTTACAGCACTAGTAGTCTCCATTACCGTATGTAAGCCTAGGAGAACCTAAGGAGAGTGTTCCGTTCCAGGGCTGAAGGAACAGTTCCTTAACGCTATTACCTGTCCATAAGCCTGTATTTTAAATAAGAACGAACAATAAAGAATTTCACCGAGAGCACGCGGGTGGGGTTAAAGGTGATGTATCTACGTATGTATGCATTACTAATACTATTAGTTACCGTACTTGGTATTGTAGCACCACTAGCTAACACTCTAGCAGTTGCACAGACAACTATTACTCCAACTAATAAGGGTGTTGATGCACTAGTAATGGTCCTGAGAAATGCTGTTGAGAGAGCACAAGCACTATTTACTAGGTGGAATGTGCCATCTGATGCTGATGTCTGGGAGAAGCTAGAGGAAATAAACAATACAATAGCTAATGTGACAAGTCTTGTTGAGGAAGGAAAAATAGATGAGGCAAGGAGTCTTGCAATAAAGTTACTTAGGGAAATAGCTGAACTGGTAAAAGAGGCTGCCAAGGAGTATGGTGAGCGTGTAGTAAATGTTACAAGAGAACGCGAAGATATAATAGAGTTGAGGGTTAAGATAAGGGTACTAAACAATACCATAAGTGTACTGTTAAACTTAACAGTAAAAGTTGAGAAGATAAATGCTACTTTAGCTGAAGAACTACGAAAGACTCTTGAAGAAGCAAGAGCTAAGCTTGAAGAAGCTGTTAAGGCGTTAAATGAGAGTAATATTAGTCTTGCAGAAGAACTTGTTGATGAAGTCGAGGATATGGTATCAGAGGTTAAGGAGATAATAAACTATGTAGTCTCTGAGAAGGTTAAGGAGGAGGTTCATGAGAGGATAGAGAAGGCTATAGAGAGGATAGAGAAAGTAATAGACATGTTAGAGGAAAAGGTAGAAGAGTTAATGGAGAAGAATCTTACAGCTGCTGCTGAACAGTTGAAGAAGGCTATTGCTAGGCTACAAGAAGTATTAGAGCAGTTAAAGAACATGACGGCTGAACAGTTAAATGTAACAATTTCGCCTGAAGTACTTGCTAGGGTATTCATATTTACTATGAGGGAAGTACGTGTTGTTAAAGATGAAGTAGAGTACCACGAGGAGCACTATAGGAAGGTAGTAGAAATAGAACCCTATGTTAAAGGCCTTATAGGACTAGTAGATGGGTTAATGAGAGCTCTCCAACAGATGAGTGAGCATATGAGAATACTACCCGAGGATGCTAAGCAAATAGTAGAAGACATTACCTTAAAGCTAGGTGACCTTAAAACCGCTATAGGGGAACTAGTTAATGCTTCACAAACAGGTAATGAAACACTAGTAGAGGACGCTAGAGAGAGAATTGAGGAACTTGTAAGCAGTGTTACTGAGCTAGTAGATGAGTTAAAGGATAAGCTAGGCGGTAAACCTATGTTTATGCCAATACTAACGCTATTAGCAAGAATAAAGGAGTCATTAGATAACATACCGGACTATCTAGAAAAAGTCGTTGAGAAGGCTAAGGAGATATCAGAAGAAGCTAAGACAAAGAAGATGAAGAGAATACTAGAAAGCATTGAGGACATGAAAGAGAAGGTAGAAGACTTAGCTAAGATGGTTAAAAAGATTGAAAGGAAACATCACGTTAATGCTAGTGAGGTTAAGGTTAGACTAGAAGAGATGCTTAAGCTCATAGAGCAGGTTAAGGTTCAGTTAAAGAACAATAATACTAGTGAAGCAATAAAGCTAATGTTACAGCTAAAGCAATTAGTTGACGAAACCGGGAAAGTCTGTATAAGGCTTAGACTAGGTAAAGAGATTTCAACTGAACTTGCAAAAACGAGGCTAATGTTAGAAATATTGATTAGATCTCTTGAGTCCAGCAGCTAGGTTAGAGATAGCTCTCTATAACAATTTTTCTCTAATAACTATTTTTGTTATAGGCTATTGGATAAGATACATAATAATGGCTTTAACCATAACAATGCCCATAGTATCATCTATTACTAATCTAACATCAAGGTATTATAGTGAATAGTATGTTTCTGTATTTTAAGCCATCTTATTTCTCTTACTCATTTATGCTTGATTTATACATCAAAGTGTTTCCATGGGACTACTATATAGGTTGTATAAGTACTTGTTGCTTAGTGTTGCTGCTTCAATGGTTTTCAACATACTGTATAGTATGGTTGTTTAAGCTTTCTCTACTCTATTTTGAACTCAATCATTCTAGCTTCAACATCTTCTAGGGTAGCACCAAGTCCTCCAATCCTAATTTTTTCTCCACTACTTTTCTCGATGACTATTGTTCTTATATGGTCTTCTGGAACTCTTATGACTTCTTTAACGTAGCCTTCAACTACTATTGGTCTACGGGTTCTTGTTTCGTATCCTTTTATGCGTGCCTTGATGTTTAGGTCTTGTTTTAGTGCTCTAGATGCTATATCCATTGCTAGCCATTGGTGTGTAAGAGTATATTCTTCTCCAGGTTTAACTTCTACTTCTTTTACTGGTTTAGCTAGTCTCCAGTAGCCGAAGTAGAATACTTCGTTTACTATTAGTATTAGCTCCCATTCACGTGAATGCATTGTATAGTTTTCTCCAACAACCATTACGTCTGCTAGGTCTACTTCAACCATCCTAACAATACCAGTGGGAAGTAGTCTTAGTTCTAGCCTATTTAGTGCTGAGAACCTCTTAGTAACGTATTCTTCTACATCACTACCTATTGCAACTAAGCCTATAATCGACTTAGTGTTTTTGGATAGTTTTTCTGCTATTGGTATGTATAGTTTATCTAGCATAACTTTATCAGCTGAGAGGAATCCATCGTATCTCATATCCATTAGTATTCTTCTAGCCTTCTCTAAGCCTGAGTCAATGCTATAGTTTATCCATATTAGTGGTTCACGTTCACGTACTCCTCCTAGAGAGTATAGCCTTGTTAACTCTTCTAGTAGTCTAGCAGCTCTACTATATATGTCGTCAACGTATTTCTTGATGTAGAGTTCTAATGCTACGTTAGGTGGTAAAGCCTTGTATGTTCTAGGTCTACCTATCTTTACTTCTACAAGCCCCTTCCTAAGCAGTGTATCTAGTATCTCGTATACTCTTGGCTGTGGAATACCTGCTCTAGAAGCTATTTCGGGTGCTGATGCTTCACCAACCTCTATTAGGGCTAGGTAGGCCTTAGCCTCATAGCCTTTAATACCTATTGACTCAAGTAGCTCTATTAGCCTATTCTTATCCATGAAATCCCCCTATACAGCTAAGCACTTAGTGTCTATGACTGGCTAGTAGGCTAGTATACTACTGCCGCATAGTATAGTCGGATGTTGAACTAAATATGTTTATGTTACTCGAATTCTGGGATAAAGCGTCAGTATAAGATAAGAACCCTGGAATGCTTGTTAAAGTTAATGTGTTAGGGATACTGTTTAGGTGAACCTAGTTGTATGATTTATCTAGGAGGCTTTACAAGTACGTTGAGCCTCGTAGAGCTCTTGAAATACTTGTTAACGGGTTAAAGCCTAGTATAATGGAGGTGGATGTTAGGAAGTCTCATGGCATGGTGCTTGCAGAAGACGTTTACTCCCCCATAGATAGGCCTTGGACTAACCTATCACATGTTGACGGCTTTGCTGTACGTGTTGAAGATGTTAGGAGTGCTAGTAGTGTTAACCCGGTTAAACTTAAAGTGGTTGAAGGTGTTGATTCTAGGAATGCACATAACTATAGGATTGGTAGGGGTGAAGCAGTATACGTTGAAACAGGTTATCCTATTCCAGAGGGAGCAGACGCAGTTATTCCCGTGGAATCAGTTAGAGTTGAGGAGGGCTATGTATACGTTTACGCTAATGTAGGGAAGGGATACAATGTAACACCTAGAGGAGGAGACGTTAGCAGAGGAGAGATCATAGCGCGTAGAGGTACAGTGGTTACTCCAGCACTACAAAAGCTACTAATAGACTTAGGAATACCTTCAGTTAAGGTCTACCGTAAACCAGTTATCATGGTATATGGTGTAGGGGATGAGCTAGTAGAGGATGTAGTACCTCCATCTACAACCATGATACCTAATTCTTCAGCCTACATGGTTAAAGGAGTATTAGAGTATTATGGTGGAGTAGTTGAGAAAACAAGCATATTACCTGATAACCCAGGCGTCATAGCTGAAACAATATCTCAGGACTTAGAGGAGGCTGACATTGTTGTAACTATTGGAGGAGTATCTATGGGGCCAAGAGACTATACGTGGACTACTCTTGTAGAAAAACTAGGAGCTACATCATATTTCAGAGGATTGATGGTTCAACCAGGTAGAGCTACAAGTGGGCTAAGAGTAAGAGATAAGGTGATTGTAAACTTACCCGGACTACCTCAGTCAACACTTACGGGGCTAGTATTCATCCTGATACCATTAGTGAACTATCTTAGAGGTATAGGAGCCTACATAAAATTACCATACACTAAGGCTAAGAACAAGGAGACTACTAGGATAGAGAAATACCCAGGATTCCAGAGAGTAAGGTATGTAGAACTAAGTAATGGCTATGCGAAAATACTCTCCGACATAGACTCATACTATGTTAAGCCAATAGCATTAGCAGATGGATTCACCATAATACCGCCAGGTAAGACCTTGGTAAAGGAGGGAGAAGAAGTAAAAGTATACCACCTACCACCATTACACAACATAAGAATTGTCGATAAGATACCATAGCAAGTATTCTCTAAGGAACCATGCTGGTAAGAAGATGGAAGAGTATGCTGTTATGAGCTATGCTTCCTACTATAGTCTTCTACTATAGATGGAGTAGCACATGTTTTTGCATTACCTGTATTCTTTATGGCTTGTTAGGCTATAGTTCTTGTATTTGCTTGTAAAGTTGTTCTACGTCTTTGTACGGGTATACATCTATTTCCCCATTGTGTTCAACCAATATTATTACTGGCTCCTTCACCTTATTCCCTTCTACGCATTTTCTTGCTTTGAAACGTATTAGCTTGAATATGAGTGTAAAGTCTCCTTTAACTTTTATCTTCTTCTTATCAGATTCCTCTATTATTATCCTTGGTATATCTACTAGTTTAGTATCAGGCTTTACTATGATTTTTAGTGGAGCTGTTGCAAGCCTATATGCTACTAGTGTTTCCTTAGCCAACCTTATCTTCTCCATAGCACTTTTCTCAGCAAATGCTATTGCTTGATGAGACACATTTAGCTTCCTAGCTACTTCTCTTAAAGTTAAACCCCTTGCCCTCAGCTTCAATACCCTTAACTGGTTTTCTGTAAGCAATCCATACCTTTTAGGCAAGCCTACACCCTTACGTATTTAGCTATTCTCTAAGGTATATAAGCTAAATAGCATTGCATTGAAACGATAAAGCTATAGACAGAGAAAATCAACTATGGTGTCCCGTGTATGGTGGTAAGGGTTAAACCCCCTTGTTAGAAAGCTGTATGGGACTTGTAATCACCTGCTGGGATTGCGGAAAAAGGGCCCCGTCACAGCGGTAGCCCAGATCATCCCATTTCTGGTATCTGGGCCCGCTACTCCAGGGCCCCTAGTATACTAGTTTAGGCTAACCTAGCTTATAAAACATTGTAAAAGTAATACACAGAGTGTATTGGTAAGGATTTGTCCATACAGTGCTCTAAGGGGTGAAGTCTAAGGATAGGGTATAACTGGGATGCTTTGTTGTGTGGTGGGCTATGAGGGGTTAGGCTTAGTTGTTGGTTAATGGTTTCTTTGTTTTTGATACTACTTTTATATACTCTATCCTTGTATGAGGGTATTGTCCTTGAGGGTCTTTTTCATACTTCTTAACCATGTCCCATATGTTGAGTAAGGCTACTGTTACTCCTACTAGTGCTTCCATTTCTACTCCTGTCTTAGCTGTTGTTTTCACCTTTACCGTTACTTTTATTCTCTCACTATCAATTACCTTGTAGTCTACTTGTACATGGGTTATTGGTATATTATGGCATAGCGGTAATATGTTCCACGTGTTTTTTACTGCATTTATTGCAGCTATCCTCGATACTGTGAAGACGTCCCCCTTCTCTACTTCTCCTTTAACTATTTTATCTATTGTTTCTTTTCTTAGCCTTATAACGCCCTCTGCTACTGCTTCCCTATACACTACCTCTTTCCCAGTTATATCAATCATCGACAAGACTTACTTCCTCTAAGGTTTTAGTAGACCAGATTCTCTTATACACGCCTAGGTCTTTGAATTTAAAATATGGTTCTCTCAGCCTTACTGCTTCCCTGAACTTTTCTTCTAACTGTTTCTCGTCTCTATTAATTATTGCTGGCCTCATGTCTACTGTTCTGTTAACGTATATACATGTTTTAAGTTTACCATCAGGTGTTGCCCTAAGCCTTGTGCATCGTGCACATAGTAGTGGGTTACCATAGCCTTTTACTATTGACACCTTTATTCCCGTAGGCATTACGTATGTTGGCCTGAACTGGAATTCTCTATAGTATTTCTTAATGCTATGTTTTTCTAAGTATTCTTCTATTTCTTTTAGCGGGTAGTGTAGTTTCCAGTATTCTTCTCCTACTAGTCCTAGAGGTATTAGTTCTATTATGTTTAGGTCTAGTCCATGTTTTTCGGCAAAGCCTATTATGTCCTTGTACTCTTTTGAGTTAAGTGATAGTACGAGGTAGTCTATCTTTACCTTAATTCCTGCTTGTTTTGCGGATTTTATTCCTTCAATTACTTTTTCTAGTCTACCTCTTGTTATTTCATAGAATGTGTAGGGGTTTAGTGAGTGTAAGCTTATGTTTACTTGTTCTAGTCCTGCATTTGCTAGTTTATCTGCGTAGTATTTTAGTAGTGACCCGTTTGTAACCATGGATACTTTTCCTCCAGCATTATGTATTTCTTCTACTATTTCATGTATGTCTCCTCGTACCAGTGGTTCGCCTCCAGTTAACTTGTAGTTCACTATACCTAGCTTTACTCCTACTTTTGCTACGAAACCCCATTCCCAAGGCTCTAGTTCTACTATAGGATTAGTGAATATTCCTTCACGGTGACAGAATATGCATTCATGGTTACATCTCAGTGTTACACTTATTCTTAAGTGTGTTACAGGTCTACCGTAGCGATCTACTAGAACCATAGCCTAGCATCTCCTACTATGAGTTAGATGGCCTAGTAAGTGGTATTTATTCCTTTGCCTGGTGGAACAGTGTATATGTGTGTGTACTATTAGTTCTTAGAACTGGTTGCTAGTAGGTATTTCACGTAGTTTGCTCTAGAGCTTACTTCAATGTATTTTCTTAATGCTTCAACCTCTGTTTCCATTAACTTACTATAGCCTTTATCCTTGATCTTAGATACTATTTTATGTATTTCCTCTATACGTGGAGGCTTAGGGTAATTGAATATTTTTACTGTAGCATCTATTATTCTATCGTTTGGTGTTGATTCAAGCCATGTCCCCTTAATAGTATTTGACAGTTCTATTGAGGATTCCTCTATTATTGTTGGGAGCTTCCTTAACCTTGCTTTCCTAAGGCTGTAGGCCATGTTTTTTGATGGCACGATTATCTTGTAGTCCTCATAGTATAGTAGTTCGTCAACTATATTCTCTATTCTTCTAAGCTCTTCTGGAGGTTTTATTCCTGGAGCAGCAAGTATTAGATCCACATATGTGTAGTTTTCTTCTCCATCAAATACTGTTAATGCTACTAGTAGTCTTGGTAGGGAGAAAACGTCTCCTCTATCAATTTCCTCTATTATTGCGTCTACGACGGCTATTTTGAGTGCTCTACTAGGTTTAGGTATACTAGTTAATTTGTCGAGTAGTTCTACTTGTACTTCTCTATCCCTTAATATGTAGTCTATTGCTTTAGCCGCATACTCCTTTACTATACCCCAGTCTATGTTTAATGATAGGAAGTCTGCATAGGCTAGTTCATCTACTTGGTTAAGTAGTATTAGGTCTAGGTCGTCTGGAGTATATGATAATACTTTTCTCTTTACATCATACCAGTCTAGTGTGTTTATTAGATTGCATGCTTCTGGTTCATGTAGTTCAAAGAACTTTTTATCACCAACTTTTTCTACACCATACATTATTGTTTCAAAACCTATACCGTAGAGTCTTCTCAATACTATCATTATGTAGGCTAGTCCTAGTCTTAGTAGTGATGTATCTAGTGTTTCGTCTACTTCGTATATGTATCCGTAAGTGTAGTCACGGTATTCGCCGTTAACAGTTGATGGGACGTATATGGTTTTCTTATCTCTTGTTACAACGTGTCTTCCCCCAATGCTTACTATTTTAGGTTTTTCTGAAGACACTATCCATACTACGCGGTTAGGTACTTTTATTAATTGGCCAAAACCATTTCTTGGTGGATAGACTACGCAGTGTACGTGTGTCATTATCTTACCAGTTGCTAGGTCTTTAACTAGGCTTGGTTCTTCACCCCATCGTCTCTTAACTTCTATGTATTCTTCGTAGGCTTCTCCTAGTGCATCGTCTTCCCAGAACTTTATCTCCCATAAGGGTTTCTCGTAGACTGCTACAACTGTTCTTCTCTTACCTACTATGCGGTGTCTTATCACCATTGAATCACTTGAATAGTCTATGCATCCTATTTGGAATCTTTCTACTAGGTCGCAGTGTCCTATTGGTTCGAGAGGTTTTACTCTATCTTTTGACTCAATGTATCGTTTTATACCGTAGGGTGGTGCGAATTCGTAGAATCCTAGTCTATCCCATATCCATTTCAGCTTCTTTTTATTAACTCCATCCTTCTTCAATACTCCTACTTTCTTCAATACTTCTTCTTCTCCTTTATCTAGTTCTCCGGTAATGTATGGTGAGATCGTCTTGGCTATTCCTGTAAATAGTTTTATGTACATGTTGTCTTTATTGAATATTGTTTTCTCTAGGGGTAGGCTAAGCCATTTACGTAGTGCTTCTATTCCCTTGGATAAGAGTTCCCAATCCCATCTACTACCAGGTATTATTATTGTCTCCGTGAACGGTATGTGTTTTCTCCTACCCTTCCTACCCTCCCTCTGTATGAATTCTCTAACATCCTCTGGTAAGCCAAGGTGTACTATTCTTACAACTAACCCTATATCTATTCCCTGTGTTAGTGTTCTAGGACTAACTATCACTTTTACTTTCCCGGATCTAGCTTGTTCTTCTATTACTTCTCTTTGCTCCTTAGAAACTAGGTGGTGGTGTACTGCTATTCTATCACTGTAGTGGGGATTTACATTCCTAACTCGTTTAGCTACTTCTTCTGCTCTAGCTATGCTTCTAGTAAAAACTATTGTTACGCCATCGTCGTCTAGGTACTTTGATATGATTTCAGCATAGTCTAGTCCTAGTCTTGGTACATTGTATCCTAGTGCTTCTAGGTATGATAGGACTCTATAGGGGTTCTTCTTAAACTCGTTGAAGTCTCTTAAAGCATTCAACACGTCTTCATCAACATCTCTACGGCCCTGTAATTCGCTGTAGAGATCCTTTATTTTACTCCATATGTCTTCTAGCTTTTTACCTAGTACTATTACTAAGTGGTTTTCTACGTGGAATGGTTTACCATCAATTACTACGTAGTCTCTACCCGTTTTCTCTTTTAGGAATTCGCCTAGGTCTCTTGGGTTTGCTAGAGTAGCTGTTAGTATTACTACTTGGGGTTTTGTTTCTGATAGGTATGAGACTATATCTATCATGGCCATGAGTAATGCTAGGCTACGTGGTCCGTAGAAGTCTAGTTCGTCTATTACTATTAGGTTTAGCCTACGTAGTACTGGTTCAAGTAGACTAGTTGAGGGTTTTACTATGTATTTTTTAACCTCGTGTAGTAGGAATGCTGGGTTAGTTATGATTAGCTGTGACTCTATTATTCTTCTGCGAAGCCATGGTAAACCGTATTCTTTCATATACTTGTCTCTTCTAGGTGCATCTAGTTGGAGCACTTTTACTCCAACAGCATCTGCGTAAGCTGTTATTCTCCTAACCTGGTCATTTGATAATGCTAGTGTTGGATAAACTGCTATTGCATTGAAGTCACTATCACTTCGAGCTTTTTTCAGAAAGTATATTATCCACGCTTCCGTTTTACCAGAGCCAGTACCAGAACGTAAGATAATGTTCTTGCCTTCTAATAATTCTTTGTAAGCTCTATATTGGTGGGTATACAGCTTACTGGACGCTATATCTATACTTCCTATATTCTTGAATTCTGGTATTATATCTGTGAAGCTAACATTTACTCTATCGGGCTCCACAGCTGGCTCAGTCTCACATACTATGCTATAACCCAGTAATTCTAGAGTTGTCCTGCTATCAGTGATCTTCAAGACCGCCATCCTTACAATGCATAGTTGTCCTCATTAATACACTCCTAGATATTATAGCAGATTCTAAATATTATTCCTCTTGGGCCTCACAAGTTCTCTTATAGTCATTATGTTAATTGTTGACTCAACAATATCAAGACTATATGCTCTAATCCTCCTTATACTATCGAGTATTAAATGCATTTCAGGGAATCCTGTAAGATTGATAATGTTTTGTCTTACATGTTCCTCGGATCTCTTCAGCTCTTTGACTAATACTAGAACTTTGTTTACATAGCGTTTATCCATGTTTCTAAACCCTCTAATAGCGTTTACGTATGTTTCTCTCGTTTTACTAAATAAGTTCACTATTTGATCTGTTATTATTATCCTCTTAGCTGCTTTCAGCATATTTTTAGATATAAGGACAGCGTGGTCAGCTATTCTTTCAATACTCTTTACAGATATGACTACGTATAAGGCTTCTGGTAAAGCTGTTAAACCTAGCTGTGAAGGACTTAGCTCACCTAATAGTAGCTGGTTTAGCTGTCTCATGATTAATAAGAAGAGCTTGTCAACTACATCGTCTCTCTCAATGATACTCTTAAGTATCCCCTCATCATATCGTATCAGGGTTCTTTCCACATCCTCTAGCATAGACCTAGTAGTATTCATCATTTTCTCTAACGCTTCAGACATCGTAAGCGACGAGGTATTTATAACGGAATATAATGTTAGCTCGTTAGCCCTCTCCTCAAGTACTTCAAGTCCTATAGCCTTACTTTTAGCAGAATCTATGATCCCACGTACAGCGTTGATGTCTACGTCCTTGTACCTTACCTTGATCACATTGTATCCAGCAAGATAAGCTGATAGAATCTCTATTATAGCGGTATTAATATTGTCCGGGTTAACCTCGACCTCCTTGACCTTTATGCTTGTTTCTAGCCTAGTATATGGTGGTATTATCCTAAGCGTATAGTCTGGTAGGATATCGATTAAGACTTCTGAACCTTGTGTTAACCCTACATTCCTTGCCCACTCCTTGGGTAAGGATATTATGAATGTTGAGCCACCAGTTACCTGTACTTTTCTCCTAATAACGTTGCCCATGCTAAACACCTTGACCTACACTCATTGGATTGTCAGTATATAGTCTGTATGCCAGCTATATATACCTATATACCTATTTAACATTTCTATATTCAATACATGCTCTGTAGGTAAGGATTATATAGATCATAGCGATAAGGGGGACACGAGGTAATAGAGGGTGATCCGTAACAAAGTACTGGGAGCCGCTATAATTGTATTCGTAGTAGTTGCAACGGTCTTGATAATCTATGGTCTAGGCTTAGTGCAGGGGGGTAGCGTAGAGAGCTTGAATAAGATGGTCCATCTAAGAGGGTCTGGTGCAACATTTCTTCAACCACAACTTGAAGCATGGGTTCAGGAATTCATGAAAGAGTATGGCAATATCGTAATAGAGTACCAAGGCGTAGGTAGTGGTGCTGGTCAAGAACAGTTCTTTAAGGGTCTAACAGACTTTTGTGGAAGCGATCCTCCTCTTAGTCATGAGAAATGGTTAGAATACAAGGGTAAGGTATTACAGTTACCAGTTATACTTGGAGCAGTTGTAATAGTATACAATGTACCCGAGATACCGAAGAGTGTACACTTGAATCTTAGTGGTGAAGTCCTAGCACTAATATATAAAGGCGAGATAGAGTACTGGGATGATCCTCGTATAAAGGAGCTTAACCCTGGATTAGCTGATAAGTTACCTCATGAGGAAATCATAGTAGTTCATCGCTCAGATGCAAGTGGCACTACACAAATATTCACAACATTTCTACATAAAGCAGCACCTGAAATATGGCCTATTGAACTAGTAGGGAAGACCATTGATTGGCCCGTAGATAAAGTGGGTAGAGGTGTAGGCGGTAAAGGTAATCCGGGTGTTACAGCCAATGTCATTAACACAAAGTACTCTATAGGATACGTGGAACTTGCATATGCGTTAAAAAACAATCTAACTATAGCAGCGATAAGGAATAGAGAAGGAGTATTTGTGCTACCATCCACCGAGACCATACAATCAGCAGCAAAACATGCATTAAAGACAAAGCTTATACCTATCTCGCCCGATGGTGATTTCTGCAAGGAACTAGATGCAATAGTATATGCACCTGGAAAGAACTCGTATCCGTTAACAGCATTCTCACATATATTCGTGTGGAAGACCTATGAGGATAAGGCTAAGGCTGAAGCATTAAAGAGGTTTATCGAATGGATATACACTAAGGGATCCAAGTACATAATTGAAGGCTATGTAGCTGTACCAGAGGAAATTAAGAGTATAGGATTGAAAGCAGTAGAATTAATTGAAGGCTAGATAGGGAGTCCAAGTAATGACATCTATTCCTAGAAGCGATAAACTATTTTTCTACGCACTACTTCCATTTGCAGGTATAGTTCTGTCAATCTTTATTCTTTTACTTAAGATTCTTGTAGAGAATTCTCTACCAATATTCATACGTGAAGGCTTAGGATTTATAACCTCGAATATTTGGAGACCATCAGAGACTAATTCTAGAATAGAATACTATGGTATATTATCGCCGATAGTGGGAACCTTCTATACCTCCTTAATAGCATTAATACTCGCGCTTCCAGCTTCTATAGCGTTGACAGTATTCGTGAACGAGTATGTACCTCATCGTTTCAAGATCCTTATTGTAAACCTGATAGAGGTTATGGCAGGATTACCTACTGTACTGTATGGTTTATGGGGGGCCTTCATATTTGCACCATTACTAAAAGACTACGTTATGGTGCCCCTGAATAATTACTTTTGGTTTATACCCATATTCTCATGTAAGCCTACTACACCTTCAACTATGTTCACAGCTAGTGTGATACTAGCCATAATGGTTACACCGTTCATAACCAGCGTTATAAGAGAAGCATATGAGGCCATACCACTGAGTTATCGTGAAGCAGCTTTAGGTATAGGTACTACTAAGTATGAGTACGTCAAGATAATGTTAACTATGATAAAGCCAGCTATACTAGCAGCAGTTCTACTAGGATTTGGTAGAGTAGCAGGTGAAACCATAGCTGTCTCCATGACCATTGGTAACAGCTTCTCATTATCAATGTGTCTATTTGAGCCAGGATATACTATATCTTCTCTCATAGCTAACCAGTTCGGTAACGCAGGATTCTACCATTACATGACATACGCGTTGTATGGTGCAGGATTCATATTATTGATAATAGGCTTGACCTTGAACTCCATAGGCTTATATATCTTAGTGAGGTGGAGAAAAAGCCTTGAAGAGACTTGATCGTAGAATAATCATGGATAGGTTCTTCAAGTATCTTGTCATAGTAATATCACTTATAGCGCTCATGCCACTATTCTATATAATTACATCAATACTTGTCCATGGAGGAAGTACAGTATTAAAGGCTGGTATAAGTTTCCTCTACGAGCCGCCACCTTCACCACTCTCAACTAATGTAGGTGGTATAGGCCCTTCTCTATTAGGCACAATTCTATTAATGACGATAACAATCATTATAGGGTTACCATTAGCGTTCTTTACAGCAGTCTTAGCAGTGGAGTATCCTAATAGTATAATAGCTAAGTTCGTAGGCATACTTACTCGCTCATTCATTGAGATACCAACTATACTCATAGGCGTACTCGTCTACACCATAATGGTTTTACCCATGGGTAGATTCTCAGCTATAGCTGGTGCTATAGCATTGGCACTTGTCTCTCTTCCATACATGTACACTCACATTGAGAATGCTTTAGCCTCTATTCCCTGGATTTACCGTGAAGCGGCTTATGGGTTAGGTTTAACTAAGCCTAAAGCGCTCTTCCACATATTTATGGGTATTGCTCGTAGAGGTATAGTTGCTGGCATCCTCATAGGTTTAGCTAAAGCCAGTGGTGAAACAGCTCCCCTACTATTCACTATTGGTGGTAGTAGGCATTCATACTTCCAAGGACTTGATAAACCTATTGACGCTATACCATTACTCATATACGAATTTGCTCAAACACCCTACAATATATACCATGAAGTTGCCTGGGGTGCTGCATTAATCCTTCTCCTAATATACCTTGGAGTATTCGCTACATTAAGACTCCTTGTAAAGAAGGTGGAACTATGAAGTACATCGTTGATATCAAGTGTTTGAGTGTTTACATTAAGGGAAAGAAGATACTCGAGTGTATTGATCTTAAGATCCCTAGAAACTCTATCTTCACGATAATGGGTCCAAGTGGTTCAGGTAAGAGTACCCTTTTAAGAGTAATTAATAGGTTAATAGACCTAATACCCTACGCTAAAGTCGAAGGTAAAGTGTACGTATTTGGTATGAATATATACAATGTTGACCCCTATATCCTGCGTAAACAAATAGGAATGGTATTCCAGACACCTAATCCATTTCCACATCTAAGTATATACGATAATGTCGCACTAGGTGCGAAACTTAACGGTGTAGCTAGGAACAAGGATGAGCTAGATAAGATAGTTGAATGGGCTCTAAGGAAAGCCATGTTATGGGATGAAGTTAAGGATAGACTACGCGAGCCTCCATCAAAACTAAGTGGTGGTCAAAGACAAAGACTATGCCTTGCTCGAGCACTAGCTATTAAACCTAAACTCCTACTACTCGATGAACCTACAGCTAACATAGACCCAGTTAACACACGTAAAATAGAGGAAACCCTAACATCACTAAAGAATGAAATGACCATAGTCATGGTAACTCACTCTCCACATCAAGCAGCACGTATATCCGATTACATAGCATTCCTCTACATGGGCAAACTAATTGAATGGGGACCTTCTAGTCAGATACTTATTAGACCAAGAAGCAAGCTTACAGAAAAGTTCCTTAGAGGTGAAATATGAGTTGAACGAGTATATTGAAGAAGAGACAAGGAGACTAATCAGAATACTACATGACATGTACAGTATAGTAGAGGAAATCTTAGACTACACAATAAAGCTGTTTGAGGAAAAAGATGAAGCTACACGAAGTATTTTCAGGAATAGTATAGAGAGATTAGTTAGTGCAGTAGATATTCTCAGACGCGATGCATTCACCAAAGCACTATTATTCATAGCTAAATTCCAGCCTCTAGGAAGAGAGCTAAGATTCATTGAAGCATACATAAGTGTATGCTACGATGTTTACAGAATCAGTAGATATTGTAAAGAGATAAGTAGAATAGATAGTATAATAGATAGCCTCAGCTCAGAACTATTCAAAGATCTCCGTGAAGGACTAGAATGGGCTAAATCGATGGTTAAATTAGCTACTCAAAGCTTTATTGAAAATAACGTGAACAATGCTAAGAGGGTCCTAGACATGGATAACAAGCTTGATAACCTCTATGTGGGTTACTTGAAGAAACTTAAATCTATGGAGGCAGTGCCAAAGTACTATGCCATTAAGATCGTTATTGCGAGACATGTTGAACGTATAGGTGATCACGCAACATACATTGCTAGGTATATTCTAGATCTTGAAAAATAGTGATCACAAGAGTAAAATAGATGTAGTAGAGGTGATATTCCTTATTGTGTTTGCTTCTTGTATTTTTCTACTAATTCTTTAGCGTAGTCGAATCTTATTCTTCCTTCTCTAACCATTTGTTCTGCTACCTTGTCTATTAGTTCTCCTGTTGCACCTGCCATTATTGCTAGATTCTTTGCGTGAAGCTTCATGTGTCCTCTCTGTATTCCCTCAGTTACTAGTGCTCTTAGTGCTGCTAGGTTTTGTGCTAGTCCTACAGCCGCCATTATTTCTGCTAGCTCGCTTGCCTTCTTTACTCCTAGTATCTTTAATGCTATTCTTGCTATTGGGTGTACTTTTACTGCTCCACCAACTATTCCTATCTGTAATGGTATTTCTAGAGTTCCTACAAGATTGCCTTCACTATCCATATCCCATATGCTTAATGGCTTATACGTACCCGTTCTTGAAGCGTAGGCGTGTATTCCTGCTTCTATTGCTCTATGGTCTTGGGCTGTTGCTAGTGCTACAGCTATTATACCATTCATTATCCCCTTGTTATGTGTTACTGCTCTAAAGGGATCAGCTTCAGCTAATGCGCTTGCATCAACTATTTTCTCTACTACCTCTCTACCCCCAACTGCTTCTGGAGGTGCTTTAGCCCATGCTCTTACTAGTCGGTAGACTGCGTAGTTTGATATTATTCTTAGCCTTGCTTCGCCACCAGTAATTTTCTCTAGTATTGGTGCTACTGCTTCAGCCATAGTGTTGACTGCGTTAGCACCCATAGCGTCTAGTACATCAACTATTAGGTGAACTACTATTGCTGGCCCACGTCTTGTCTCTACTACTCTTACCTCTACATCTCTTGCACCACCACCTAGCTTTACTAGAACAGGGTCTTGCTGGTTAGCATGGTCTATTATCTCGTTTTTCTTTTCAAGAATCTTGAAAGCCTTATAGTGAGGTGAATCTACTTTAACCAAATGTATTTGGCCTATCATGTACTGTGGTCCAGCTTTAGCTATAATCCCGTCTCCTCCACGTAGCATTTTAGCAGCATTACTAGCTGCTGCAACAACACTACTCTCCTCTATAACCATGGGTACAAGGTAGTCTCTACCATTAATTCTAAAATTCGTTGCAATCGCGAATGGATACGTCATACCCCCTATAACGTTTTCTATCATAGCATCAGCTATCTTAGGATCAAGATTACCAAACCTTCTCAACAACTCTACTTCTTCATCACTAAGATTAGCCCACTCCTTAACTATCTTTAACCTCTCCTCTATTGGTAGCTTATAGAATCCTGGTATACGTGAAGAACGTTGAGCCAAGACCTACTACCCAGTATACCTGTCTACGCATCAGGATATAAAGGTATAGACTCTCTAAGTAGTGTAAAGACTTATCCACTAACCACTTATTAATAGTCTTAGCTAAAACGGTATTAGTTAATAGAGGATACAAGATAGTACAGGGTGTAGAAGGATGAGTAGAGTACACCTAGTATTTGATATGGATGGAACAATTATGCAAATACCAGTAGAATGGAGTAAAGTGTTAAGTGAACTAGAAGATCTATTAGGATATAAGTTATCTGGAATACTCCCCATTCTACGTAAACTATATGGTACACCACTGTATAGGAGCATTAACTCAGTAATAGAAAAATACGAGTTAAAAGCAATTAACAAGATTAGAGTACTAGACGACTCACCTAGAGTACTAGTAGAATTATCTAAGAAGTACCCCATACACTTAGTCACAATGCAGTCACGCAGGGTAGCTCAAAAAGCATTAGAGCTAATGGGGATAGCTAGTATACCATTAACGCTAGTAACTAGAGATGAAGCAGGATTTAGAGAAACACAACTAAAACTAGTAATGAACAAGCATAATCTAAGGCCTTCCCAAGTAGTCTTCATAGCAGATAAAGTACTCGACATGTGCATAGCCTATAAACTAGGAGTTCAAGGCATACTAGTCGCAAGAAAAGACTTTAACCCTCAAATATCCTCAACAGATAACTTAATAGAAGACCTTGAAACCCTAGGCATAATTATAGTCGAGAACTTAAGAGAACTACTAACACTACTTTAAAGACAAGTTAGCCTAGATTAAGTGTAAAAACATGTATTAGCCTATATACTCTACTGAAGCATAACCATCGTATCTTAGTATACCTCTACCACCCTTAACAAATATTGCTACTGGTACCTCCCACCACCCTAAAGGCGCATAAACTCCTATAGTACCAGTTCCTTCAACAATACCTACAAGTCCTGCTCCATAAGTACTATACCATTCAGTAGGGAATATCATTTTATCTACATCAGTACCTAGACACTTTATAGTATATATTGCTATTCTTGGGTTAAGTATTCTACAACTAGCTCCTCCATTAGCACCTATAATTTCTCCTTGCCTTATACCTAATCTTCTCAACGCTAATGCTGGTGCTCTTCTCGCAATAGTACCATAAACGTTGACTTCATATACTGGTACGCCGAATAATAGGCCTTTAATGTATACTCTAAACCACCAGTGATATACTGTTGGGTAGGGGAGAACTACTGTCATGTACCCTGAAGTGACGTTTCGTTGTTCTGTAATTTCTATTACTGGTAGGTTTGGAGGTACTGGTATTATTGGTATTGTGAAGTTGTATGTGCTAGCACTAGAGTTTATGTTCAATACATCAACTCTATATGGGCCACTATAACTAATAATAGTGTAGTTCCTTAAGTTTATGCTTAAGGCTTGAATGTTCTTTTCTATTAATTCTTCATCGAATGTTCCAAGTATGCTTTCCAAACTATTTATTGACGTGTTCTTTGTAACTAGTGTTATGGCTACTAGTGTTTTTGTTGTAGTATTGTTTAATAGGTCTATTAGCTTTAGATACTTGTATCCTAGCTCCTCAACGTACTTTTTCACTACATCAACGACAACACTTACATTCGTGGTTTCATTGTTAATAGGGCTTATGTCTTCATACATGGTTACATTACCAGGTTCTGCTACTACGGTGAATGCTTCAATTCTATAG
>WANQ01000044.1 GCA_015521735.1 Pyrodictiaceae archaeon
GGTGGGCGTAATCTCTTTGTAATGTAATAATCTATATTTATGTTATGCCATCTTCCTGTTACTATTGCATAGTATGTTTGGCTGCTGGCAAATCTCTTTATAGGAATTAATGCACCAGTGGAGCCGCCTACGCGGAATAAAGGTTTACCGGGGAGATACACCGCTAATGCTAATGGGGCATCCTCATTGATTATTTCTCTTGATGTTGGGTCATAAATTTTAGTTGAAGGTAAATTTGTTTCAATAAATAGTGTTGGAGGTAGATACTTTTTAAGTATTTTCCATTCACGTTCCCGCAAAATTGTGACAAGAAACATTCTTCTACTTCTTGGTCTTGCAGTCATGAGCCTTTACCCCTCAATTATGTATTTACATTCATCTTCGATGTCGATAAGTATATCATTTAGATAATCCAATATCTTATTTCTATGATAAGGGAAAACTTGTGAAAGGTATTCATATAGCTCATCTCTAAACCTATTCAGTGCTTGCTTAACTAATGAAGGTAATTTATTGCACTCAAAATCAACTATGTCAAAGATTGTTGTTGAGAAACTTTCAAATGTTCTATCTGGTGTACATCTATCTATGCTTTTATAGACTAGGTAATCTATTACTGTCTCTAATAATGTTTGTTTTACTACATATTCGTTATGTGTAGCTACATATAGCCTATCATATTTCAAGGCTTCTCTCAGAGACTTTACTCTTGTAAAGATTTCAAAATAAGATGCTTGCATTGGTATATCTGGTGATAATTGTATTGCTACAGCGGTTCTAATCAACGGATTTCTAAATATTCTTCTCCCTGCTCTTCCTGCTCTCTGTATTAGTGCTGAAATATTTGGCGGTACACCATGCTGATATATTAACACAACGTCCTTATAGTCTATTCCTACTTCAAGTGTGCTAGTAGTTACTATCAGGTGTCCTTCTTCTATCTTTTCTCTTCTTTTACTCGTGTATTCTATTACTTTTGTGAATCTTTGTCTCAAGCTATAATATTCTGTAGCGTAGGGCCACCACAGTTCTCCGTCTTTCCAGGAACTATACCTATGTACTTCGCCTAAGTTGAATTGTAAGGGATCGTTAGGTATGTTATCTCTGTAATCAAGGTTTGTTATATTGAAGCATGGATTAAATGGATTTCTAAGGTCTTGTAGACCATAAGGTGTTTGAGTACAATGACCTTGTATTCTATTTCTTTCGACTGCGTCTTGGAGGTCATGCTTAGTCCTAGCTACTACGTCTAAGTTATCAATGAATACTAATGCTTTCTTATTGTATTCTCTATTTCTACCAAGAAATGGTGGCAGGTTATAGAATAGTGTCATTATTGTTTGAATGCTAACTGTTAAGGGGTTAACAGTGTACTTCATTGTAGGTACTACTATGAAGAAATATTCATTGCCCATAGGGATAGTTTCTTTTTCGTCTATTCTAATGAATACTTCTTCGGTTTTGTCCACCTTTTCCATTAATAGATCTTGAAGGAATTCCTCTGGGTTAGGTATTGTAGCACTCACACCCACAATTACGAATCCCTTCTGTCTATCACATACTTGATGTCTTATCCTTGATAGAACTCTCCTAAGTACATAAGCATATCGTGCTCCACGTATACCAACATATGTGTGTATTTCGTCTAAGACAAATACTAAGGGACCATCAAAACCTGGTATGCCGAACAATCTATTCCAACTTTTAGACCATAGATTTTGTCTAAGCGTCTCGAATAATGTTACGTGTATATCACCGGGCTTATCCTTTACGTCATCCTTTGTTATGCGCAGGTAGTCTAGTTCAATATCCCTACAATAGACTTTATCTGTTATCAATCTATTTGTACTCGGATCATATATTATTCTTGGATACGCGCCATTAGGACATTTGAAGTACTTTAGCTCTATATAGAATTTCCCGTTTTCAAAGCCTATGCCTATGTATACCTTGATTCCGTACTCGGTTCTATGTGCAAGTCTATCTATTTTTCCTCTTCTTTGTACCTCTCTCATATACTTAAGTATAGCGTTCTCATACTCTCTCTTGAATCTAACTTCCGTGTAATTCATTGACAACGTTATTATTGGTTTTCTATCTCTACTTCTAAATGCCGGATATGACGATATTATGTTGTTTATTTCATATAAGTACTTTAATAGCCTATCTATCTGGTTGGATGCTAATGCTAATCTAGGGTATACTATTATGGCTGCAGGTGTATAGTATTCTTTTCCAGCGTAATATAGTGCTAGTCTTCTAATGAATGCTAGAATTAGTAGTGCCAACACGAAGACTTCTGTTTTACCTGCACCAGTTGGTGCTTCAATGATATTTATTGCTATTTTACCTTCTCTTAGAGCCTCAATCATGCTTTTAACTAGCTTCTCTACTCCTCTTACCTGGTAATCATAGAATAGTAATGGTTCTTCCCATAACCTATGTATTCGGTTAAAGAACTCTCTAAGTACGTTATCTAGTACCTGTAATTCTTGTGGGCTACATTCACGATTAAGTTTCACTTTATTATACATTATATACAAGTCTTCTACGTAATTCTTTATCCTATCAAGCCCTATTAGTGGATGAATCTTGCCTAATGGGAGATTTCTCGGTTCTACGTAGGCGAAGACTCTGTCAACTAATGGTTTAGCTTCAAATGAAGATCTATCAGGAAATCTTTGTTTAACCATATAAAGATTTCTAGCTATTTCTATGAAACGGCTCCTAACTTCTATATCATTATTATTAGATAAGGTTTCCTCGCAGCGGTCTAGTGGTACATTCTTTATCAAAATATATCTGCTTATTCCATCACCATAGATGCCATATCTGTAGAAATAACACAGTACACGTTCAATTATATTATTTTGTCTAATAACGTTCTTGATATTTTCACGTATGGTTTCGTCTAAAGATTCACCTCTGCACGCCATAGCAAATTTGTTTACATATTCAACTATTTTATCTATAATATCATCTCTGGCTTTAGATTCAATGTGTATCCATTCATCGTATCTCATGCTTAATACCAGTTCTTGTTCTCGTTCCTCAATGTAAGATAGTATTGCGTCCGCCAAATACCTTGCTAAGAACATTCCGTCTTTATTACATGTTCCTATAATCTTTGTCATAATGTCTATTATGTCGCTGAAGATATCTATGAGTAGATCTGAGGGCTGCATAGAAGGTGTATTCATATTCTTACGCCCTCACTATGCACTCAAGTATTCCTTTTTCACATATACTAGTTAACGCTCTAAGTTTATCGTGGTCTTGATCTATATTCTTAATTATTGTTTCGAGGTGAAGTTCATCAGTGTCTTTCTCAGCTAATATCTCCAATATCTTGCTTAGTACTTCCTTTTCTTCTCGCGGTAGTTTTTTCAATTCTTCCTCTATAACTGTATCGACTTCTGTCAGTATCTTGTATAAGTGTGTTAGTTCTGCTAATGAGCTTAGCTTTAATTCAAGCCCTTTCTCAATACTTCTAGTTGCTTTCATCTTTTTGAGAAACTTTATAACGTTATTCCGATAGCGTTCTAAGAGCTTATTTATTCTATTTAGTGTATCCTTTATATTGCTGTGTATTGATGTTAATATTTTTTCAAGACTAATTGGTTCAATATTATCGCTACATGCTCTTTCACGTGATGACTCTATATATTCCCTCAAGCTATTTAGTTTGAATTGTATTTTCTTGTGAAGTATTTCTGTGAGTGGAGTATTAAATGAGTAACCCGACACGGAATTCACATAAGATAGAATATTACTGTAGTTTTTATACTGTCTAAGGCCTTCTAGCTCGTGCGAAACGTCTTTTAAAACCTTAGACTTCTTGATAAGCTCTTGTATATTCTGGCTCGTTAGAAGGTATTCCTTTATTACACTGATGAAATGTTTGTCCATCCTACATTGGAAGAATAATTGTATGTCAGATGATACTTTACTTATGTTCTCATCGATTTCATATAGTTCATCTATGAAATAGAGTAGAGAGTACACTTCGCAGGGATCTTCTATGACTTTATCCAGTATATCTCTAAGGGCTAAGAACCCGCGATGATGTTTTCTAGCGGTATTAATAGTTCTCATAATTTCTCTATGGAATGATGTTGCATCAGTATCACATTGATGAGCTTTAGGTATAAATAGCTTAGATAGTGTATTATTCACAATAGTACTATATATCTTCTTCAAGTACTCTATGGTCTTATCAGGTTCTCTTATGTAGGTGTTGTCCTTAAGTAGATCTTGTATTGACTTGTAAGTTGATGGATTAATCTGTGGTCTTAGCTCTTTAGGCAGATTGCTTATCTCTTCTAATATCCCATACAATATCTTTACGTGATGTTTTAAGTCCTCTAACTTTCTTTTAAGATTATCTAAACGTTTCTGGATTCTCGATACTAATTTTTCAAGTCCATATCTAGATGTCTCTTCTCTTTCTCTAAATACATATTCATGCATTTCATGACACCCAGTTTAAGTTCTATTCTTCTAAAATTTTATCCACAAGACTTATTATGCTATTAAGGTTCTCACGTATTTTGTGAGCTTCTTCGATTTCTCTTTTCATTTCCTTAATACTATCAATCAATTTATCTATAAGTCTTTGCTCGACGTATTCTTTTAGTTTGCTACTAAGCTCTTCTAAGTTACTTGTAGTGAAAAATATGTTGTTTATGTCTTTTCTTAGTTCTTCTACTATGTCTTCACCTTCTAATTTCTCTACATACAGCAGTATTTCCGGAGTAAGTTTGCTTACATCATTATCTATCTCAATGAGTGATCCGTTTATATTTTCAATAAGGCTCTTAAGCTCATTTATTTCATTTAGTAATTCAGCTGATCCTCTTTTACCGAGTATGTTTTCTATAAACTTTTGTATTATATAGTCGATAACAAATTCTACGTATAGTATACTACTATATGGTTGCAATTTATCAAGCATTTTGATAATGTTATCACCAATCTCGGTTCTCAATCCCTCTAGCAGGTTTACTAAACTATTAAGATCTTTGCCTAACTCTACAAGTTTATCTATAAGTATGGGTTTTTTCAACTTAAGTTTTGCTATATTGCCTTCTAGTTCATTTATACTTCTTGAAACCTCTCTTAACAATTGTTCAATCTCTGAGAGTTGGCTAACTTTTTCTCTCACATTGAATGATAATATCCTCGAATTGCATTTCTCGTTAATTATCCTACTTAGTATACGTGCTACAAGGATATATAATGTTGGTTCACTTATGATTCGTGATGATATTTTCTCAGTAATACACCTCAATGATTTAACTATATCCTTAGCAAGGTCTCCAATGTTACTACATAGGTTTCCCAGTGTAGCATATTCTAGTTCGCTTCTAACTACATCATCTACTACATTTACGATATACTTTAACATATCGTACTTGTTAATTAGCTCTTCTAATAGTCTAGCTAATTCAATAGAATCTTCAAGGTACCTCTTTGCTTGTTGTTGCGTTAACAGTCTTATGTCCTTAAATACAGACTTTTCTATACGTTCTATTAGCTCAGAATCTACATTACCATTTTTTAAGCTAAGTAATTCTTGTAAAACATCGCTTAAGAGATTTCTAATCTTTATCAGTGTGTCGAGGTACTTGAATAGCAAGTTTATTATGTCTTCGTCTGCTAGTGATATAAGCCATCCATATTTAGCTTGTTCGCTACCTATAGTACGTCCTCGTTCGCTGACTAATTTCATGCTTAGCTCATCTAGTCTCCTGTTGTTTGTAAATAGCTCGGTTTCTAAGTCCCTGATAGCTCTGATTACATTGTACCACTTACTGGTATTCTCTACTATGAGACTTTCAAAGCTGCGTACATATTGACGGAAGATGTATCTATCAATCTTGTTTGATCTAAGAGTCTCATTGAGTTGTCCGGGACAATTCATAATTGAGTAGAGGAACCCTGTTAAGAACATTGAGAGTTTAGGTGGCGTATCAGCTATGAATACTAGTCCTAATTTTTCATAGTGTTCTAATTCACGAGCTAATTCTTCTTTCAGGCTTTCAAGCTTGGACGCAGATGTTGCTATTGGTATTATTGCTATTGTTCTAGTATCACAGCTTACAAGGTCTCTTAGTATTATTCTCCTAACTGTTTCCTCTCTTACTAAGTCCATGCTGGGTATGAAGTATATCTTGACGTTCTTTAGTAGCTCTTTGTTCTGGAAGTACTCTGCCATATATTCTAGGGCTTGTCTAACTATGTTGATGTATTCTTGTTCCATACTTCCTCTTCTAGTAACATAGCCTATCATATAGCTTGCTAAATCTCCTTTAAACCCTTTACTACATGCTATGTAGGGTTTAACTGCTATTGGAGGGTATATATCTATTAGTACTGATGGGTGTATTGCAAAGTATTCCTCATCAAGTGGAATTAAGGCTTCCGGATCCTTACCACGTATTATATTATCTACTATACTACTAATGCTTATCTTATCCAATATCTCGATTGCCTCATTCTTATACATCTCTAATGCCACATTTATTGCAACATCTCTTAATTTTTCTAATGGGCTTATATCATATGAGCCATTGGTTCTTGGTAATAATATTATGTCGTTATATGACCACGATTCTAAAACCATATCAATAATATTTCTAATATCCTCAACTATTTCATCTTGTCTTTGCTCGCTATAAGTGCTATACAGTTGTCTTACGAGTCCCCTAGCTATTTCAGTAATCTTTTCCACTAAGTACTCCTTGGAAATAGCATTAGTTGAGTACACTATTTTCTCCAGCTTTACTCCACATACTCGGTCTAAGCCTTCTACTATTTTCTCTAGCTCTTTCTTAGGTATAGGTCCTACTAAGACGGTAAGTAACTTGAATAGATCCTTTTCAATCGGTAATGGTATTTGATTGTAGTGCTCTCTGTATGCGTGCTCATTAAACAAGGGTATGTCGGCTACTATTGTCTTTCTTAATGTCTGGTGTGCTCTACTATTGAATGGGATAAGTATTTTCTTGATAAACTTTTTATCTTTCCTAAGTACTTTAAGTATTCCTACCACGGACGAGGCCACTTCATTGATTACTAGATTATATGCCCAACCTATTCTTCCCTTACTAGCCCACCATAGCATGTTAGCTATTAATGACTTGTAGGGATAGTCTATATCAAGGTCTACGAGGAAATCTTCTATTCTTCCAGAAGTAATCATTGGTATGCTAATTGTCTTTGTTCTCCATCCCGCAGCTAGACCTGAGGTCTCCATTAGTGCCGAAGAGGGGCCGAAAGCTAGTATAGGGAAGAATTTAAGCGTACCATCCAGTACTTTGTCAAAGAGTCCTCTGAAAGGTGTTGTAAAATATTCTACTAGTTTTTTAAAGTTATCATATGCTTCTTCTATTTCATCTATTAATAGAACCCCTCTAATGCCTTGTTCTTTGTAATTATTAATTATTTTAATAATGTTCTCGTCTGCTTCTGCTTGTATAGCTATACTATTAATTTTATTGTCAAAGAATTGTTCAAGCATTTGCGGTAATTTGCTTTCATGTATCCTTCCTACTCGTTGTTTTAAGTACTCTACTATCTGTGCTAGTTCAACATATATTGCTGGGATTCCATTTCTCCATGACCAGTTACACAGATAACGTAGTAGCTGTGTTTTACCAGAACCATAGGGAGCTACGATTAATGGTGTAAGGCAGCTTTCTCCATTACATTTTCCGCTTGCAGCGTAATTTAATATGTCTTTTTCAAGTTCTTCTCTTATGTTCTTGTGTAAATCACTTAAATCCTTCCAACGGGTTTCTTTACAAATAGAAGCAACTGTAATAATGGATAACCTCCTCCAAGTCTTTATGTTTTGTTCCTCCTAATATATCATAAGAGTACAAATTTAAATTTATAGTACTATCGTAGTTTTCTGTACATACTATGAAATGTTTCGCTCTTTTCTTGATGATGGTAAGGTAAGGTATTTAATTAAGTTTAATTAAATGGTTTTATCGGAGGTTCTTAGGTTATGGGTGAAAGGGGTAAGTCTAAAGGTAAGTATACTACTGTTTCGATACCTATTACGTTGTATAACCGTATAAAGGAGTTGATAAAGGATACCGGGTTTACCAGTGTATCACAGTATGTTACCTATGTGTTAAGAGAGATAGTAGCTGCTCATGAAGAGGCTAAGTATTCTGAAGTGTTTAGTGAGGAGGATAAGAAGAGGATTATTGAAAAGTTGAAGAAGTTAGGATATCTCTAAGTAGTGGAGGTGTAATGTATGGTCTCTAGGCCTCATGGGGGTAGACTTGTTAAAAGAGTTGTAACTGGTAAACGTCTTGAAGCATTACGTGAAGAAGCTAAGGAGCTACCAAGGATAGAGTTGAATTATGACCTAGCAGTTGATGTGGAGAACATCGCTCACGGGGTCTTCAGTCCTCTTGAAGGATTCCTTGTACAAGAGGACTATGTTCACGTTCTCTATGATATGAGGCTTAGTAATGATGTGCCATGGACTATACCTATAGTACTAGATGTTGATCCGGAGGAGATAGCAGGGGTTAGAGAAGGTGACGACATAGTATTAGTGTATAATGGTGAACCCCTAGCCATAATGAAGGTTGAAGAAATCTACGGATGGGATAAAAAGGAGCATGCAAAACAGGTTTTTAAGACAACTGATACTGGTCACCCAGGAGTAGCTAAGACTATGCAGATGAAAGAACTATTGATAGGTGGGCCAATAGACCTAATAGGCCATGTACCATCACCATCATTTGAGAAATATCTGCTATGGCCTGAAGAGACTAGGGTACTGTTCCGTGAGAAAGGCTGGAAAACTATAGTAGGTTTCCAGACAAGAAACGCTCCACACCGTGGACACGAGTATGTTCAGAAGGCTGCACTAACATTCGTTGACGGCTTATTCGTTCACCCGCTAGTAGGGTGGAAGAAGAAAGGTGATTTCCGCGACGAGGTAATCCTTGCAGCCTATGAGGCATTGATAAAACACTATTATCCTAAAGACGTAGTAGTCTTAGCAGTTCTTAGAACAGCTATGAGGTATGCTGGCCCCCGTGAAGCCATACACCACGCTATTGTACGCAAGAACTTTGGGTGCACACACTTCATAGTGGGTAGAGACCATGCAGGAGTAGGAAACTACTACGGCCCATACGAAGCATGGGAAATATTCAACGAGTTCCCTGACCTAGGTATAACGCCAATGTTCATAAGAGAAGCATTCTACTGCAAAAAGTGTGGGGGAATGGTTAACGCAAAAATATGCCCACATAGCAGTGAGCATAGATTGAGAATAAGTGGGACAAAGATAAGAGAAATGCTGTTGAAGGGAGAGAAGCCACCAGAATACATGATGCGCCCAGAAGTAGCTGAAGCAATACTATCATTCGATAAACCATTCGTAGAGTAAAACAGGGGAGGGGCTGAGCCTTAGCCGTTATAAGTGTAAGGAAGCTACTTGTAGAAGAATTCACTGATATGCTTAGATCATATCCTAGAATAAGCATAGTCTTCCACTGGGATAGCGATGGAATAGCATCTGCAAGCCTACTCAAAGAAACACTACTATCCTACGGCATAGAAACACAACTAATAGTACCCACAATAGGATACTACAACATTGACGCAATACCCTTATCAAAAATAAAGGACTTCACACCACACCTAGTAATAGTACTAGACTACGCTCTAAAGCCATGGGATCTAGAACAACTAGAATACGAAGCATCAGCACCAGTAATGGTCATAGACCACCACTTAAACCAACTACCCGAAAAACCACTATACCATAACCCAGTTGCACGTGGACTACCAGGAGAACTCTACCCATCAACAACATGGGTTCTCCAAGAACTACTAAGAATAGACGTAAACCTAAGAGTACTCATAGGAATAGCAGGAGACCGTGGAGTAAAAGCAGAAGAAACACCAATATGGGACACAATAGAGCAAACACTAAGAAACAGAAAGTGGAACTGGAACAAAATAATAGAACTAGCCGAAATGATAGACTCAAACTACCGAATAGGAGACTACGAGGGAATAACAAGAGCAGTAGACAAACTAGCAGCCTACGGAGAATCACTAGAAGAAGCACTAAAAGACCAAGAATGGCTAAGAAAAAAGAAACTAGTAGACAAAGAAATCGAAAAACTAGTCCAAACACAACCAATCAAAACAGTAGACAACAAAATACTAGTATACACAATCGAGTCAAAATACTACATAGCATCAGCAATCACAAGAAAACTAGCACTAAAACACCCCGACAAAATAGTAGTCGTAGCATACAAACACCTAGGAGAAGGCCCATGCCACGTATACGCCCGTAGCTGGAAACACGACCTATCAACAACTATAACACTACTATCACTAAGAGACTATGAAGTAGGAGGAAAAAAGGAAGTAGCAGCAATAACAACAAACTGCGAACAACTAAACCAAGCACTACAAGACATGATAGAAGCAATAAGAAACACAATCAAATAACCAAAACATAAACCACTCTCATAAAATAAATAGAAATAAAACCTATATTTCCGCCATCACCCTTAAACATTGAGGAATAGAAACTAATTAATGAGATAAAGCTTATTAAAAGCAATTACCATGTATTTGTCATTGGAAATTACTAATAATACTTATCTCAGTTCTATAAGCATATATTATGGGAAATATAAGAGAGGCAAACATTATCTTAGACATAGAGCACCGAGAATATTGTTATAAAACATGTATTGCAACATGGTAAACCATTAAGGGTGACCCTATGGAGAAAGTAGTATTCATGATAAAATATCATAATATAATAGGCATAGTGTTGGTATTGACAATCCTTTTATCATTAATAGTAGCTTATAGTTATGATAATATCACAGCTAAGAATAAATCATTAGTAAGTATGAGATACTCGGTTATGAAAAGACCTACTACGTTCACTGAGGTGAAATCACTAACTAATGATATCGTGAAAGCCATTCTTGAAGGATTAAATGTAAGCATACTCACGGAGAGAATAGAAGATGAAAGTAAGCCAGAAGAAGCCAAAAAGAACATGTGTTTAGAAAAATGTCTAAGACCCTACAAGTACTACATAGCTCCCGTAGGTCATGTTATAGCGTTTGGTTATCTAGGGGTCGAGAACGAGACAATAGATAAGTTAATATATGAGCACACAATAGTAGGAAAGGATGTTAGATTCTGGAAATTGTATTCTATAGGATACGTTGGTATTACTTATCTAAAACCACTTAGATGGCTAAATTACTTTGTTTCAATTAGAGGAAGATATTTGTATAATCAATTAAATGTTTCCGGACAGTACAATGTATGGGCATTTTATTATGATCCTGATACATACGATGTAAGTATAAGTTTATGGAACTTTATTGAAGTATTTAGGAATGGTAGAATCGCTCCTAGAGATATATCTAATGCTATTGCTAATGCTGTACTGGAATGGTACTATGAGAATGTTCTTAGAAAAGTATTTGATAAAACAATTCTTTCACGTGTAAGAATGTTTCCTAGCCATATACCATCTAATGCTAGCTTGGACCTAGTTAACCTAGAGCCTCCTCTTCCTAAGACAACTATTGTGTCTAGGCTAAGTAATGGCTCTTTATTGATACTTAGGATTCGTATGAGTGAGCCTGCTCACGCCATGTTTATTCCTAAGAATTTGTGTTTAATTGAGTATAGAATAGCCAGTATTAATTCTACTAAGAATTTAACCAAGGTCTTAGAGAATAGGAGAGAGTTTAAGTGCCTACTTCATTTAACTAGAAGAGGTTTAACCTACTACATTGCTACAGGTAATTGGGATCCTTGGAAAGTATTTAACGAGACCGAATACCATAGGTACTTGGAATTATTGAAACAGCTAAATAAGACCAATATTTCATTGAATACTAATGTTTCTAGGTATGTCTATGGTAATGACTCCCTTATCGTTGGCCCATTCTTCTACATCTATGTTAGATTTGAAGGATTTCTAGGGGGTATCGCAGACTTCAATGTACACGCCTCCCTACCTATTATTGTTGGCTACCGTGATGTTAGGATACACTATAGTGTTGAAGAACTTAAGGAGTACTTAGTTAGGAATTGTAGGATTGCAAGGCTTCTTGCTGAAAAGTATGGTGATATCAGTATTGTTGAGCCAAGCGAAAGATTTTCACAGTATATTGGCTTCTCTATTGACGCTCTTGAAGAAGCTCTGAATATCACCATGTCTTTGTACAAGAAGTACTACTGGGATAATACTAGTAGACGCCTACTTGACGTCATAACCAATGCTACGTTAGCTAATAGTTTCAATGAGGCTTGGAAACTCTACACACTACTATCTACTTGGAGTCGTATACTTGTAGGGAAAATGCTGGGTGAGAAGAGATTTAACGCTACTGAGTACATAGTACTCCTTCCCACCTATACTATTGGTGAGGCAATGGACTATCCTTGGTGGAAGGCCTTTGTAACCGCATCCTATATTGCTGAGCAACCAATAGTTGTTGCATGTGTTAATCTTACTGAGCTTGCATTAGAGTTCAAGGAGATTGTAGAAGGGATTACAAGCAATAATACTTCGACCCCCATGAGTCAAAGTATACATAGCACTTCATGTTCCCCCAATCTCCATACTACTACTGCTGAGAATACCAGTATGGCTACTATAAGTAGTTCCACGTATACGTCAATTATACAATCCTCTAAGACCAAGTTCAATGCGTCAACAAGCACTATGACTGCTACAAAATCCTATACATTTAGAAATACTTCTAGTCTCAATACTAACATAAGCAAAGAGCCAGAATACACTATAACCTATGTTACTATAATTATAATATTGGCAGTAGCTTCACTTGTTATAATCATGCTAGTTAAGTTAAAGAATAGATAATATACTCTCCAAGAAGTATTGGGCTACTAAGGACTTAAAAGTAAACGCTATAAAGTATGCATGAAAGAAACGAATATAACCGCAAAACATAGAACATCAAGCATACACTCACACAATACCCCCACATTTTCTATATCTTTTCAATGTTATCAGATAAGAACGTAAATGTATATCTAGTCCTACAACTTGAATTACTTTATGGAGGAAGCGCTTACCGTGAAGTATGATATGGTATTAGTGCTAATACTACTCATAATGGTTTTGACCACGGTATTGCAAGGTGTTACTGCTTTAGCACATGATGTTGGCAATAGAGATGCATCAATAGAAACCATTAGGTACTTAGTTGAAAGAAGGATTACGTCAAGTGATGAAATGAAGTCAATGATGATGGACATAATATATCGCATACTTGATAAGCTAAATATTAGTATCCACATAAAGAAATTGAAAGGAGAATCTCCGGAAAAGAAGTGTATATGCGAGTGTGAGCTAGCTCGCGAACCTTATAAGTATTTTACAGCACCAACACATCATGTTGCAGTATTTATTAAAATGGATGCAAAGAATGAAACCATAGATAAGATCATATATTCAAAAACCTTGGTTGGAAAGGATATACTCTTCTGGAAACTATATTCACTAGGATATTGGGGTTACACATACGTAAAGCCACTGGAATACTTAAACTACCGTCTTGGGATCACAGGAAGATGCTTATATAACCAATTAAATATTTCCGGGTATTGCTCAGTGGATATGAGCTGGGAGGATCCCAATAATCATTTATGGATAGATATTCACCTTAGAAACTTTTATGAAGTTTACCACAAATTAGGTGGCAATGTAATTAGTAGAGCCATAGCTTATGCCATACTAGAATGGTACTATGATGATGTGCTTAGCAAGGTGTTTAATAAATCCATTTTATCGCTAGTAAGGGTATTTCCTAATCATGTGTCAACTGGAAATGTTAAAACAATTAACTTGGTGAAATTAGAGCCTCCCTTACCTACGATACCTCTTGTCTTCAGGTTAAGTAATGGCTCTATACTTATAATCAAGGCAACTGTTAATGATCCAGCACACTTATTGGTATCCTCAGATAGATGTTTAGTAAAGTACAAGCTACTTAGTAGTAGTATTGTTAATAGTCCTAACTTTAACTTAACAGAATACGTGAGGATCAATAAAGGGTTTAAATGTATTCTTCACTTAACTGTGAAGGGACTTAAACACTACTTAGCTACTGGTAAGTGGAGTCCTTGGGAGATGCTGAATAAGACTGAGTATTCTAGGTATTTGAGGCTTTTAAGTCAATTAAATACTGCTAACGTTTCTATTGAGGTAAATGATAGCACTATTGAGTATGTATATGGTAATACTACTCTTATAGTAGGTCCATTCTTCTACATATACGTAGAGCCAAGAGGAGGAGTGCTGATAAATCCAATATCGCGTTCTCCTATAGATATCTATGTATTTGCTATGTTGCCGATTATTGTTGGATATAGTGATGTTGTAGTTCACCGTGATGATGGTAGACTAGTTGATTACTTGGTTAAGAATTGTGGTGTTGCTAGGCTTCTTGTTGATAGGTATGGTGGTATTAGTATTATGGGTCCTTACGAGAAGTATATGTCTTATTTAGGGTTCTCTATTGATGCTTTAGGTGAGGCTTTGAATATTACTAGTACCTTGTATGAGAAGTATTATTGGGATAATGTTAGTAGGCGTTTACTTGATATTGTAACTAATGCTACGCTTGCTAATAGTTTTAGTGAGTCGAGTAAGCTTTACAAGTTGTTGTCTAGTTGGGGGCGAATGCTTTTACGTAGGGTGTTGGGTAGGAGTGATGTTAATACTAGTAATTACTTTATTCTCTTACCAGTTTATACTGTTGGTGAAGCCTACGAGTATACTTGGGAGAAGGCGTTTATAGCTGCATCCTATATTGCTGGTAAACCAGTGATACTGGCTTGTAGTAATCTTACTGATCTAGCAGTACAGCTTAAGGAATTTGTAAGAGGGTTGACGAGTACCAGTAATACTACTTATTCAACGCCTACTCTAGGTCAAGGTGGTAGCTGTGCTTGTACTCCAACTTCCAATTGTAAGGCAACTAGTTACACAGTAACAGTACCGTCTAGTACCAGTACTCAGGTTACAGTTAATCGTAGCTCAACTACTTCACAGACCATTACTAGTAGCTTAGCTGAAGAGGTTAACGGTACTAAAAGCATGTTTGCTACGACCGTAACGGTGAGCAGTACTTCTAGTAGTACTAGTGCTCCTAGAACTCTACATGGCATCTTCTCAACGAGTGTGATTAATACTAGTAGTCAAGCCAATAATATGGTGTTGGAAGCTAGTGTAGGTGTGGTATTGTTGGCAGTGTTGATGGCCGTGTTAGCCCTATTAGCTATGGTGGTTACTAGGTTTAGGAGAAGGTAACTTTTTGCTTAACTGTTTTGGGGTGGAGTATTGCTTCCTAAGGCTTAGCGTATTTTACTGTTAATGATAAGTGGTTATGGCATTATAGTAGTAAATTTTTAATTCCTTATCTAGTTAATGTTGTTTCCCGTAAGCTATAGGTTTAGCCTAGTCTTGGAGGGTGGTTTGTCTTTGTGGAGTTAAGGATTGATCCTTGGGGTAGTACTGTTATACGTGAATATGAGAAGTTGTTCCAGTATTTTGGTATAAAGCCGTTTAGAGAGGTTCTACACTTAATAGATAAGCCCCACATGTACATGACCCGTGGAATAATATTTGGTCACCGAGACTTTGATAAGTTCTGGAAGCTCTACCGTAGTGGTAGGAGAGTTGCTGTTCTTACAGGGTTTATGCCTAGTGGTAGATTCCATATAGGCCATAAAATGGTTGTTGAACAACTAGTATACTATCAGAGACTTGGAATAGACGTGTACATGCTTATTGCTGATGCTGAAGCATATGCTGTTCGTAGGATTCCTAGAAGTGAAGTAATTAGAATAGGCGTTGAGGAGTACATTGCAAATGCTATAGCTCTAGGACTTGACTCAGAGAAAACAGTATTCTATTTCCAGACAAATCAGAGGCCAGAATACTATAGGCTTATACAATTGTTTTCACGTAAGGTTACGTTTAACGAGTTAGAAGCAATTTATGGTAGTATTGAGCCAGCTAAGATAATGGCTGCTTTAACCCAGGTAGCTGATGTAACATTCCTAACACACCCATCTATGGGAGGCTATGAAGCAGTACTAGTACCTGTAGGAGCAGATCAGGACCCACATCTAAGGCTTGCAAGAGATCTTGTTGAGAGATTCTCAAGTGAGATAGAACTCAAGCAGCCATCGTCAACATATCATAGGTTTATGACAGGACTCGATGGAGGTAAGATGAGTAGTAGTAGGCCTGAATCAGCAATATTCCTAACAGACGATATAGAGGAGGCTAAGAAGAAGGTGTTTAGAGCCCTAACTGGTGGTAGAGCAACAGCAGAAGAACAACGTAGACTTGGAGGTGAACCCGAGAAATGCGTTGTCTTCGAATTATTCGCTTACCACTTAGTCAAGGATGATAAGGAGTTGAAGAGAATATACGATGAATGCCGTAGTGGCTTAAGACTATGTGGCCAATGTAAACGGGAAGCAGCTAAACTACTAGAAGAATTCCTAAGAGAACATCAGGAGAAACTTGCTCAGGCAAGAGAAGAGGCTAGGAGAATAGCCAAGGAGATAAAGCCATCATTTTAGCTCTTCCAATAACGTTTTAGGTTCAATAACTTCTACTGGTACCTTGCCTTTAAAGTGTTTTGTATTCCATGTAACCAAGTAGTCTATTTCACCAGCATATTCATCTACTATCCATGCCACTAGTGCATCGCCTAAGCTAAGTTTACGTTGGAGTAGTTTAAGTAGTGTAGCAACCCATAAGGACTGGCTAGGCCAGCTCCTCCAATAAAGTATTCTTAGCCTACTATGTAGTTCGCGGAAGAGCTTACGGGCCTTAGCATTGTTTTGGGCTAAGGCCATTATACCCGATAACTCTAGGACGTTAACTATGGTTGTAGCTTTACTAAAACCTAGATCTTCCTCTAGAACTCTCTTAGCTATGGGGTAACGTTTATCCCACTTGTAAATGTAGTATACTGCTAATACATCTGTATCAATAACTATCAATGTCTTCTACCTCTAATATAGGCTATAGCATCTTCCACTCTATCACTACCAAAGAATTCCCTAACTTTCCTCATAGCCTCTTCTAAGTCTACTTCCTCGGCTACACTACTAGTGGTTGGTGTAGGTTTTTCTCCACTAAGGTATTTCTCTATGAAGACTACATCCTCCTCTACAACCCTACCATACTCTAATATTAGCCTTCTAACAGCTTCTGCTACAACCTCACTTCTAGAAGAAAATAATCCTAGCTCTACAAGTTCATCTAGTTTTTCCACTAACCTACGTGGAAGCCTTGCCTGAACCAGTACAGTGTTCACGAGGTATACCCGAGAGATATAAGGTTATTTGAGCTAAATAAGGGTATTGGAGAACAATACAGATATACGGGGCTAAATACCTATGTTTCGTCAAGGATAATAGTTTTTACCTCTCAGAATGCTTAGGCTACCCTAGCGAGGTCAACATGGTATGCCGCGTAGGGTTCTAGTAATAGGTCTTGATGCAGCACCTCCAAGACTATTATACGATGAGTTTAAGGGGGAGTTAGAGGTTCTAGGCCCTATAATAGAGGATTCAACTAGGTATCTCATGAAGAGTACTCATCCGCCAATAACTATACCTGCATGGATATCAATGATGACTGGTAAGACTCCAGGAGAATTAGGCTTATACGGTTTCCGCCACCGTAAACCAGGAGCATACAATGAGTACTATATAGCTAATTCTAGGTTCATAAAGCATCCAGCAATATGGGATATCCTTGGAGAAAAAGGGTATAGGAGTATAGTTGTAGGAGTACCACCAACATACCCGCCTAAACCCATTAAAGGCTACCTTATAACAGACTTCATAACACCAGGACCAGAATCAAACTATACTTGGCCACCAATGCTTAAGAAAGAAGTAGAAAGGCTTGTAGGAGCCTACATATTCGATGTAGTATTCCGCTCTGAGGACCGCGACCGTGTTAAGAGAGAACTATGGGAGATGACTAAACAGCACTTCAAGGTACTAAGATACCTTGCTGAGAACAAGAAGTGGGATTTCTTCATGTTCGTAGAAATAGGAGTAGACCGTGTACAACACGCTTTCTGGGGGTTCATGGACCCAGAACACCATAAGTATGAGCCTGGAAACAAGTACGAGAACGTAATAAGAGAATACTATAAGCTAGTAGACAACGAGCTAAAACAACTCCTAGAAAAAATGCCCAAGGATACAGTATTAGTCATAGTATCAGATCATGGAGCAAAGAGAATGAAAGGAGCATTCACAGTAAACCAGTGGCTAATACAGCAAGGATACCTCAAGATAAGGAAAGAGCCAAGGAAACCAGGAGTAGAGTTAAAGGAACTAGACGTAGACTGGTCAAAGACAATAGCATGGGGGTGGGGTGGATACTATGCAAGAATATTCATAAACCTAAAAGGCAGGGAACCACATGGAACAGTAGACCCAAGAGACTACGAGTCAATCAGAGACCAACTAGCACGAGAACTAGAAAACATTAAAGGACCAAATGGGGAGAAATGGGAGACAAGAGTATACAAACCAGAAGAACTATACCCAGAAGTAAACGGTGATTCACCAGACCTAATAGTATACTTCGACAACCTATACTGGCGTAGTGCTGGAACACTAGGATGGCCAACAAACTACCTACCCGAAAACGATCGAGGACCCGACGACGCAGTACACGACTGGCACGGCGTATTAGCAGTATATGATCCAGAAGGAACACTAGATAAGGGGTTCAAGGGAGAAGTAAATGCAGTAGAAGTAAAAGACCTAATAATGAAGTTCTATGAAAAATAGTGTTTCGAGGATTAGTGTCTTGAAGACTAATAGGAGAATACTAGTATTAGGAATAGACGGGGCCTCATGGAATATAATAGACAAGGTAATAGAATGGGGTAGTATGCCCTATCTAAAACACCTACTTAGTAGTGGTAAGATTAAGAAAGGATACATGCATTCTACTCTACCACCAATGACGCCACCAGCATGGACAAGTATTGCTACAGGTGTTAATCCAGGTAAACATGGAGTATATGGCTTCCATAGAATAATTAAAGACAGGAATGGATTTAGATTTTACCTAATGAGACCATACGATATAGGTTATCCTCGAATTCATGAAATGCTTGCTATGTTTAAGCTGAAAAGCATAATAGTTAACCTCCCATTAACGTATCCACCTTGGGAAACATTGTGTAAGGAATGCATTATTATAAATGACTGGATGGCTCCAGAACTAAGAATACATCCTATAGATCTAGAACCCAAGTTTAAACACTACTTTACCAAGGGACTTGAAGGACATGTATTGAAATCTAGATCTGAGAGTTCCATAAGCATGATAGTTGATAGAGCATACACTTTTGCTGAAGGCGTAGTCGAGTTAATGAATACTATAGACTGGAATCTACTATTTGTAGTATTTAGTGAACCTGACTGGATAATGCACTTCAATCCAAATCTAGTTAGTGGTAAGAGAGCAGGTAAAGAGTTAAGAGTATATACGGCCATTGACGATTTTCTAAGAAGAACCTATAATATTGTTGACGACGTAATAATTGTATCCGATCACGGATTTACTGTATGTAATGAACTAGTAAACATACCATACTTCTTAAAGAAATACGGGTTAGCTGAAAAAACCTTTCAGGAAGTATTAACGGTAAGATTTAGTAACATAGAAATACCTTCTTGGATAATCAAGTTCTTACGAAAACATGAGAAAGTAAAGAGAATAGCATTAAGCTTAGTAAGTAGACTCACTAGAAAAGCAAAAACTATAAGTATAGAAGCTACTACTCACATAATACCATATAGTCAAGCTAAAGCCATAATGCCTGATGCAGGAATAATATATGTTGCCCCTAATTATGAGGAAGAAGTATTAAGTGTACTTGAGAAAATACCTGGTATACAATCCATATTAGTGGGTAGAGAAGTATATTGGGGGTATAGAATATCAGAAGCACCAGATTACGTACTAATACCTAAAGAACCCTATTGTATTTATACAAAATCTGATAAACCCTACATAAACTATGATACTAATCATCACCCAGTAGGACTATTAGGACTTGGCGGAGACCATATAGATGAGGTTTGGTGGAAAAATTCTTGGAATACTTGGGATATAGTACCCTTAACATTAACATTACTTAAATTACCTATACCAGCTGATACTGATGGATACTATCCTAGTAATGCTAGGAAATACAGCTATTATTCGAAATGGAATATTGCAGTAAAAATGAGGAGTATAAGAAGACTTCATTAATAAGCTCTCCTAGTTCTACTACTCTAATTGAGACCTAGTACCGCGTAAAACAATTACCTTAGGGTTTTCCAGTACCTTTTGAATACGGAAGCCATTATTCCTTAATTCTTCTATAAAGCTACTACTATCACCCATATCCTTGTGTACTTCTACTGCTATCTTTGATACATAGTTTTTAATTAATGGTATTTCCTTAATCAATTCGTATTCGCATCCCTCACAGTCAACTTTAAGAAATACGTTATCTAAGCCGTACTCCTCTATTATGCTTTGAAGGTTTACTGCTTTAACCATATTACCTTTAGGATGTATATGGCTTCGTAGGCCATTCTCAATTATTTTAACATAGCTATTGCTTAGAGAGTAGGCAGCATTTAAAGGGATAATCTTAGTTTCTAAACCATTTACCTTTGTATTTCTTTTAAAATACGTAAAGAATCTTTCTACTGGCTCCAATCCAATTACTAATTTGTTCTGAAGTGCAAAGTATATTGATGTATCACCTATCCAAGCTCCAACGTCTATAACCTGCATACCTTTGGGTTCTCCATAAATTTTCTTAATAAACACCTCACGTAACGTATACAGTAAGCGTAGTGCATACTCCCTAGGTGCATATAATTTCATATTACCTATCTTAGCACATACACTATTGTCTTCAAACCAAGCACTATCTAATCCCAGTAACTGTGCAGCTCTATCTACTCGTTCTTCTTCTACGTACTTAGCGATTACTGCTTCAATTGACTTCCCAATGCTAAATCTGAGTCTATCTAGTATATTCCCCATTGGATACAATACTATATTTTTCCCATAAATCTTCACAGAGTATTCCTTATTGAATACTATGTATTTCAGTAATCCAAATATATCATGTACACTAAGTACCTTGATTAAGAGTAATAGCCTTCTAAGCTCCATTACTATCTCCTACGTTTCCAAATACTGTATCATGTTATGCGTGTATATGGTTATTAATCTAACTCATTCATAGTAAATCTTAATTAACTTGTTAGTATGGGAAACATAACGCTAGGATACAACATCATGTTAGGTTATTAACTATCATGTTTACCCACAATAGTATGGGAGTTAAAAGTGGCTAAAAACCATGCAGTAATACTAGGACTTGACGGTATTCCTCTAGAATCCTTCAATAAGTTATTTGAGCTTGGTGTACTACCTTTTACTAAACATATATGGTCTAAGCTATGGGTTAATGAGCTAAAAGTAAAGTTACCTTATACTCTTTCCAGTTGGACCAGCATATCGACTGGAACTAATCCTGGAAAACATGGAATATTTGATTTCCTAAAACTAAATCCTGATGGTAGCTTCAATATTACTACACGTAGTATGCTTGAACGACCTACTATAAATGAGATTGTATCCATGGAAAACATGTCTTCAATTGTAATCAATGTGCCAATGACTTATCCTCCATTTATTAGGAAAAACAATATGATCGTGGTATCTGATTGGACTATTCCAGAGCTTAAGACTTGGCCTAGAGAGGAGATGAGGATAGTAAAAAGATTCTTCACGCATGAGAGAATTAAGAGGTATTATAGTTTAGAGGAGTACTTTGAAGCTATATCAAATAGCTTAGAAGAACGAGTAAGCCTCATAGAATACTATTTTAATAACCGTAAATGGAGTTTATTCTATACAGTAATATCTGAAACTGACTGGGTTTTCCATAAAATCTTTGGAGAACTTATTGAGGGTAAGGATATTAGCCGTAAAGTAACTAAAATATTCTATTTAGTAGATAAAGCGGTAAAGACAATATATCAGAACTTACCAGAAAATACCTTACTAATTCTATGCTCTGACCACGGGTTTATGGTTGCTAAAGAATCTTTAAATATCAACGTGTTATTAGAGAAAATGGGTTTACTAAAGATAGATACTAGTATGCTTAATCTTAAGTCGAGAATGCTATTGAAGCTAGTAAAAATAATGCCTAGTAGACTAATACATAGATTAAAGTATACTGCTCAAGTCCTATTCAATGCTATGGATATAAAAGGTTTCGACCATGCTACAAACCCCATTGACTATGCTAATAGTAAAGCATTCATGACTATATCATACAACCTATACGTTAACCCATTACTACCAGAACGTGAACGTAAACAACTAAAAGAATACATTATCAAGACGCTTCTTAAATACAAATACATGTTTCAATGGCTAGGTTACGGCCAAGAATATTTCTGGGGACCATATACTTCTAGAGCACCAGACATAGTACTAATACCTAGAGAAGGCTATAATGTAACAACCCGCGTATTCTATAGAAATGTAGTTGATAAAGGAAAATGGTACGTACACTCAACTACAGGATTTATTGCAATAAACCTAGGAATGCTTGATGTAGAATTAAGTAGGCGAGACAAACCATTAAACTATGATATTGCACCAACAATATTAGCCTACTTATCACTACCATTGGATCCCGATATGGACGGTAAGCCCTTAATAAAAGTTAACGGGAAGAAAATTAAGTATAGGAAATACATTGGTGCGTATAGGGTTGCTAAAAGACTTCAACTATCAAGTACCTTGAAACCCCTTACTCCTCCAATCTGATATTAATATTTTTAATCTTAGACATAAGCGCTAAGAGTAGAGTGCTAAAGATACTAAGATTAAGTGGTGAATTGTGTTTGCATCCACGTATGCTCGTACGTAAAGTCCTTGGCCGTAGGGGTGTATTCATATTACGTAATACATTATCTGAGATTAGTTATAGGCTAGGTATTATAAATGCCTTAAAGGAAGGTAGAGAAAATGGTATAACAGCAATGGTATGTACTTATAATGAGATGGAATGGGTTGAACCATCACTTTTATCCATTAAGGATTTAGTAGATGAGTACATTGTAGTTGATTCATCATCTGATGATACACCACGAATAGTTGAGAGATTAAGAGATGAACATGGTTTGCCAATAAGGATTTACCGTATTCCTCCAGGAGACTTAGTTAAGGCTAGAAGTATAGTGTTAAGAGAGTCAAAGTATAAGTGGATACTACACTGGGATGCTGATTTCATAGCATGGCCTAAGCTTATAGATAATGTTAGAGAGCTAATTGAGAACTCTAATCCACGAAGATACTATCTATACTATTGGATTATGTTGAGGTTGTGTGGAGACCTACGTCATCTATGTAATCCACCCAATTTCCCATATAAACCATACCATGTAGAACACTGGCTATTTACGTGGTCATCGAAACTAAAGTATAAGTGGGTGGGCGCATATGATAGCTTAATTGCACCATTATACATGTATAAAGCTAAATTCGTTAACAAGATATTAGGAATACACTTAGCAGGTGTAAGACTACCGTCAAGACTATTCGTTAAACATGTATGGAAGTTTTATAGAAGAGAAGCAGACGAATATGTTAGGAAAGGAGGTACTTTTGAGGAGTTCGCTAAAATAATAGCAAAAAAGAAATATAATGTCGACGACATAAATGAAGCAGGTAAAATACTTTTAAGAAAACTCATTGAAACACTCCCACCATACGATGAGAAAAAATTTGGACGGCTACCCCAAATACTAGTCGAGTATGCATCTAAAAACCATCCATGGGCATTAAACTTGGGCTGAGCTAATTGGATAGGATAAGACTTAGATATGCTTCAATAATAAACTATATCTCTCTCCTATACCGCATCCTCATAGCGATAGGTTTTCTAGTAATAATATCTAGGAAGCTTTCCATTGAAGAGTTCGGTTTATGGGGAATAATACTATCATTAACAATGATTACCTCATCAATTGTTCGCCTATGGGGTTTCTGGGTACAAAGATACTATAGTAGGGGGCTAAAGGAGTCAGCTAACATAGGCTTAACTCTAAGTGTATTATATATTATACCCGCTACAATAGTGTTCATAGTACTAGGATATGTTGAAGAACTAATACTTGGATGGGGTTTTGAGTACATACTATACAGTACTCCCCTACTCATGTTAACTATACTCAATGTTTATAATAGCATGGTAGCAGGTATTTCTAAACCAGAACTAATAGGTTATAGTAGTTTCATTTATGAGAGTCTTAGAATAATATTAGCTTACATACTCGTAGTTGCCATGAACCTAGGATTACTTGGAGCAATTCTATCACTTGAAATATCATTAGCAATAAGTATAGCGTATTCTTATGTAATGCTCTATCTTAATGGAGTATATAGTTTCAAGAGAACAATATTTTCATCTAAAATAGTAGCTGAATGGTTCAAAGCATTTTACATACCATTACTAAACATGATACTTGCATTTCTACGAACAGGTGTAAGAGCATATACTTCATGGATAACTGCTAGTGAAATACCTGTAGCCTACCTCAACATAGGTTTCTCATCACATGTACCATTAATGAGAATGTCTGATGTAATAGCACCTATACTATATGCTAGGGTTCTAAGAAAACCTCGTGGACTTGATGTTGAGGAAATGCTTAAAATATACATTGTTATGTCCGGATTCCTCTTAGCAACATTCTTTTCATTGTCAAAAGTTATAGCACTAGTATACAACCCCGTATACGTTGATGCCCATGTAATAATCCCATTAGTATCAGTTTACGCATTAGTTTATGGCTTAACCAGTATATATGCTACGGTTATACGTGGAGTAGAACATGTTGATGAGAAAGGGATTGCTTCTCATAGAAAGCTTTTGTCCTCATATCTTTTTAAGACACTACTAATTCAAGTACTAGCAATCCTATTTGCTTATATCCTATCATTTGTATTAGTTAGAGGTTTTGCATGGAATAACTACTTACTTGAAGCAGTAGTAATAGCTTTATCCCTATCAATACCATTCATCATAATACTACCATACTTTTATGTAACAGCTATGAAAGTGATCCCACACCAAATACCAGTACGTGAAGTCCTCTCAACACTTATATCGGCTCTTACAATATCATTATACTACAAGTTATCTGGCGCATCATCGATAACTACGCATAGTTTCTGGGTAGCTATTACATTACTGTTACCTCACATCATTATAGCTGCAATACTATATCTAGCCTTAATGTTTATTTTATCATCTTGGTTTAGAGGCTTAGTTAAAGCAGGTCTAAAGACCATAGGATTAACTAGAATCTACTACTAGGCTATACTAGCTGTAAAAGCTCTTCTACAAGCTTTTTCGCACCGTCGGGATATGTTGGTGGCTTCCTCTTCCTAGCCTCCTCTATCGCCTCTAATAATGTCCTAGGCTTTATATCCTCAACAACTACCGCGTTAAGCTTTCCTGCAAGTATTCTAGCATCCTCCCAACCAGCTGTTAAGGTCCACTCAGGGTTTGGGACTATTACTACTGGTTTACGATACGTTAAAGCTGCATCTATAACGGTCTTACCAAGATGACTTACTACTACACTTGCACCTGCAAGCCACTTACCAAAATCTGGGTCAAATCTAAAGATAGTCCATTCGGGATGCTTCCTCCTATATGGTTCTGGGTCTACTCTCCCTGTCTGTAATACTATGTTTTCTAGTTCAAGCTCTGATATAGTGTCAAATAATAGTTTGTGGCCATAGGTTCCACCAGTAACTAATATATAGCCCTTATCCACTGGCTCATACTCTGGTAGCTCATAGAATGGCCCATAGACTACACCGTTAGGGTGTAGTTTAAGCTGTTCCTCCCATTGAAGAACCGTTACATGACTAAATGGTCTAAGCCACCTAGCACTAAGACTAGGCCTAGTAAACCTAACTGAGCTTTCAAGATTATACACCTTCAACCCCTTAAGCCTAGCTATAATAGCTGGTGGAACACTATGATTACTGCCCGTACTAATAAACACCTCATAGTCTCCTGGAACACTACTAATACTCTCAAAGAAGGCTCCAGGCATGCGTAGGAGAAGTTTACCTAGAGAATCACGTGGTCCACGAGGCTTAGAAACCTCTACAACTCTACCATAACGTTCAACCTTACTCCTAGTCCACTTATCACCACGTGGAATAATAAACAACAACTCTGCTTTACCGTAAAGCCTCTGAGCAATAGCAACAGCATAACCAGTATGACCACCACCACTAGCCGTAACAATAATCCTAGCCAACTAGTACACCCATGCAAACCCTACTCCTATAAAACAGGCAACACCAATAAAACAATTAATGCAGAACACGTCCACTAAGTACTTCTCCAACACGTAAACCATATAAATACTAGAAAGGAGACTCCAATACAAGACAAGGTAGCTAGCATTGACTATGAATACAGCTGAGCTAAAAAAAGCAAGTAATAGAGCTACTGAAAAGAGACGAAGAGTTTAGATACACGTTAGCAGGCCTTATAGGACTAAGAGAGATACTAGAGGAACTACGTAGACTAAGAGAGCGATTCAATAAACTATGGATGAAGAGCTTAGAGCATAGTGGAAAAGTTGATGATATGAGTAAGAAATTGCTACGTATTGAATTAAAGCTTAAAGCACTTAGTGAGTCATTTTATCGTAAGTTCTTATGGGATGATATTAGAGAAGAAATTACGCTTAAAGGAGAGAAACTAGTATCAAGGAGACATAGCGTTTACTTAGATGATGAGGAAATAGACTACCTAGTAGTAACAGATAAGTCTGTCTACGTTGCTGAAGTTAAGTTTAAACCCAGGCATGAAGATGTAGGAAAACTCCTAGCCAAAGTAGATGTTGTAAGAAAACACTATGGAAGTAAGAATATTGTAGTAATACTAGCTGGAGCACTAATAAGTAGAGAAGTAGAAGAATACGCTAAGCAGAAGGGAGTAAAAGTATACAAATACTAAGACCACACCATATACAATGCATTCTACAACCCTTACACAGGGTTAAGGTTTGGAGACATACGAGCTCCTTACAGCTCTTAGAGGTGTTGTTAGCAACATTGTATCAAAGGGTGCTAGAGCTCTCGTACTATTTGGCTCTATAGCACGTGGTGTAGACTTCATACCTTGTAGAAGTGATGTAGACATACTAGTAGTAATGGATAGAGAAGACTACCACGAAGACTACATATCCTTTAAAGGCTACGAGGTAAAGCTCTCAATATCATATTATTCTCCAAGAACACTATACGAGATGGCCCGTAAACTACACCCACTACTCCTCCACATATATAAGGCTAGCATAGTATACCATGACGACGGGATACTAGCATCTATTCTACACAGTATACCCCAGAAAACAACAGAGTATACCGTAAAAGTAGAGAAACATTCAACAATGGTAGCACTAGCACTAGCTCTCGAGAAACTATATCTAGGATACAGTGAGGAAGCACTAGACCACATACACCACGCTCTACGACATCTAGCAAGAGCATTAGTAGGAGAAGGCAAGCCAATAACAATGTTCCCAACATATGATTTAGAAGCAACAATAGTCCTAGAAAACAAGGATAGAGAACTAAAACAATTATTCAACACAGTGAGAACCGAGAGAATGAAGTGTAAAACAACTAGCAATACCGTGAAGGAACTACTAAGTAGAGCATGGAGTCTTAGCTCTAAGCACATAGGATTGAAAACACCTACACTAACAAAGGTATTAGAGAAATGTAGTAACAATAGAACACTACCAATTAAAATACCGTTAATAGTTGACCTGGAAGACAATACTATTACAATAACATGTGGAGACGTAACAGTAGAACCATAAGGAGGAGTTGAGCTTTATACAAAAGAAATGTAGGGAATCCATGAATTAGGGTTCACGAGGCAATATTACTTATGGACTAGTAAATAATAGGGTTTAAGACAGTTACGATAATGTGAGATGAAAATTGAGTAAACCATTTAGTGAACTAGACATTGAAGTTGATGAAGATGAGTTAAGATATGCTTTAAGGAAAGCCAGGGGCATCATAATAGGCTATGCAATGGAGTACCGAGCTATGAAAATACTTAAACAACTAGGTTTTCAGGACATAAAACTTGTTACATCCCCAACCCACGACATAGTAGCTACAAGGAATGGGCAAAAATACTACATAGAGGTAAAAGCATCAAAATATAGTCCTACAAAACACTACTCCGCATGGAAAATAGCAATGATAGCACTCCTCGACGGAGAACACTACACATTAATAGTAAGAGACAACGAATACTACTTAGAAAAAACAATAAACATACTAAGTAGTCCAAAGCAACAACTCTACAAAGCACTAGTAAAGATAAAGAAAGGAGAAAAACCAGACAAAATACCAGAACAGTACAGAGACGTCATAGAATGGTTTAAACAACAAATAACAATAAGAAACTTACAACAAAAACAATACAGGAAATACCAATAATACCCAATACAGGACAAAATAAGAGTAATATAGCTCAAAACAATAACTTAAGGAGAACCAAACCCCACATTAAACCCCTACACAAAATATACCCATCAGAACACCTAATAATATACTCGGTGGGCCAAACCCAACCCACCCGTAGTCTCTTGTTGGGCTATGATATCTCTTCCCCTTTGAGCCCAACGCTTAGAGCTCTAATCCATCCCTCCCTGGGAGATGAGCTCTAAGGAGAAGAACGAGCTCAGGGAGGGCCAAACCCCTCACAGAATAGAGAACCAAACCCAACCA